>JBBRYN010000004.1:0-90668 GCA_038237645.1 Mycobacteriales bacterium | reverse complement strand
GGAGGCGCCCGCATGGCGAGCCGGGGCGGGGGGCGCGGGGTGGGCGCGGGCCCGGCCGGGGGGGGGGGGGAGGCGGCGGCGGCGGGCGGGGGTCGGGGGGGCGGAGCGGGAGGCCGGGTGGGGCGGGGCCGGCGAGGGGCGGGGGACACTCCTGTGGCCCCGCCCCGGCTCGCCATGCGGGCGCCTCCCCCCGGACGACAGCATAGCGACTACTCTCAGTCTATACGTCCGCACATAATGTATAAGGTCCAGCGCCAGAGAGAAGGCCGTGACAGCGGACCGACGATCACCAGTCGTCCTGATAGCCACTACCACGCTGCTGGCTGTCCTGCTGACGGGCTGCGGGTCGTCGAAGAAGCATTCCGCTGCTCCTCGGCCGGCGTCGACTCCCGCATCGCAGAGCCCGACAGCGGCCGGATCGGCGAGCCCGTCCCGCTCCGCCGACCTCCCGGCAAGTGGCGGACCGGCCGTGTGCCGCGCCAGCGGGCTGCAGGCCGCACTGGTCCGGCCGGACGCCGGAGCCGGGCAACGCTACGCCATGATCAGGCTGACCAACAGATCGGCGAAGGCGTGCGTGGTCTACGGGTACGGCGGCCTGCAACTGCTGAACGCTGCCCGGCACGCGCTGCCCACGCGAGTCCACCGCGTGCCGCCGACTCCGGGCCGGGTCACACTTCCGCCAGGGGCATCAGCCACTTCTGCGCTGCACTGGACGGCGGTGCCGGGCGCCGGTGAGCCGACGACGGGGGCCTGCGAGCCCACACCGAGCTTCGCCCTGGTGACCCCGCCCGACGAAACGACGTCCCTGACCGTGCCGTGGACCATGGGCCCGGCCTGTCAGCACGGGGCGATGGAGCAGCAGCCGTACCGGTAGCCAGCCCCGCCGAGCGCTTCCCGAAGCTTTAGACCGACGACCAGCAGACCGATCGGGTTAGTTGGCGCCCAACGCGCCGTGTGCCGGTCGACTGGAGGAGTTCGAGCTGAAGCTCCTCCCCGCAACGCATCGCGCCACCGCTCGGCTGGCCATGGCGGTCACCGCCGCCGCGCTGGCGGTCCCCGCCGGGATCGGCGGCCCGACACCTGCCGGCGCCGCCGGGACCGGCGGCCTGACACCTGCCGCCGGGCACTCGCCGGCCGCGCTCAGCCATCCACAGGACGACTACGCCGGATCCACCATCGCCGCCCACGAGACCGCCGGCCCTGACCGGACCGGCCGGACCGGCACGGCCGCCGCACGTTTGCTGGCACTGGCCACCACGCAAACCCCTGGGCTGGACGTTTCCCATCACCAGGGCGACATCGCCTGGTCATCGGTGTACGGCAATGGCGCCCGCTTCGCCTACATCAAGGCGACGGAGAGCACTACCTACACCGATCCGAAGTTCAGCCAGAACTACGGTGGCGCGCGCGCCGCCGGGCTGGCGCGGGGGGCCTACCACTTCGCGCTGCCCGACCGGTCTTCCGGCGCGACGCAAGCCGACTACCTGCTGGCCAACGGTGGCGGCCTGGCACCCGACGGCATGACGCTGCCGCCGATGCTGGACATCGAGTACAACCCCTACGGCGCCACCTGCTACGGCTTGTCACAGAACTCCATGGCGCTGTGGGTCCGGGCATTCAGCGATCGGATCCACGCGCGCACCAACCGCTACCCGACGATCTACACGACCACCAACTGGTGGACGACCTGCGCGGGTAACAACGCCAGCTTCGGCACGACCAACCCGCTGTTCATCGCGCGTTACTCCAGCGCCGTCGGCACGCTGCCCGCGGGCTGGGCTGCCTACACCATCTGGCAGTACGCCGACGCCGGCATCTTTCCGGGCGACCAGGACCACTTCAACGGCACCCTCAGCCAGTTGCTGACCTTCGCCCGCGGGTGTCCCCCCGGGACATGGCACGGCTCACTCGCGCCACCCGGCGGGATGTCGTACGACTTCGACGGCGACGGCCATCCCGACGTGGTGGGACGCTCACCGGACGGCCTGCTGCACCTCTACCACGGCACCGGCAGTGGCCTGGCCGGGTCGGCGGTGATCGGCTGCGGCTGGAACGGCTTCACCGCCGTCTTCTCCCCCGGTGACTTCGACGGCGACGGCCATCCCGACATCGTCGCCCGTACCGCCGGTGGCGACCTGTTGATCTACTACTGGGACGGCCGGCACTTCAGCCGGAGCGCCAAGGTCGGGACCAACTGGGGAGGCTTCACGGCGTTGTTCTCACCCGGGGACTTCACCGGCGACGGCCGTCCGGACATCGTCGGCCGGGATGCCGCCGGCTACCTGCGGCTCTACCCTGGCACCGGCTCGGCGCTCGGCAGCTACCGGATCATCGGTATCGGCTGGAACGTCCTCAACGCCGTCTTCTCCACCGGCGACTTCAACGGCGATCGGCACGCCGACATCGTGGGCCGCACCAGCGACGGCACGTTGCGGCTCTACACCGGCACCGGAGTAAGGCTGGCGGGAACCCAGACGATCGGCATCGGCTGGAACGGCATGACCGCATTCGATGGCAGCCGGGACTTCACCGGTGACGGGCGGGCCGACCTTCTCGCCCGGACCACAGCGGGTTCGCTGATGCTCTATCGCGGCGACCGTGCCCGGCTCGGCAGCCAGTCGGTCATCGGCATCGGCTGGCAGGCCATGACCGCCCTGAGCTGAGCTCGTCGGCTCACCCCACGACATGCGGCATCAGGGCATTCGGGGGAACGACCCCGAGCCGGCCGGCCTGGTGGTCCTCGATCGCCTGCATCAGCTCCTGCCGGGTGTTCATCACGAATGGCCCGTGGGTCGCAACCGGCTCGCCGATCGGTCGGCCGCCCAGCAGCAGGACGTCGAATGCCGGGCTCCGGGACTCCTGGGCGGCACCGGCGCGCAGGGTGAAGGCGTCACCTGCTCCCAGCACCGCGAGCTGGCCTGCGCCGATGGTCGCCCCGCCGGCCCCGACGGTGCCGGAGCCGCTGAGCACGTAGACCAGCGCGTTGAACTCCTTGGGCCACGGCAGGTCCAGCTCGGCACCCGGCGCGAGAGTCGCGTGCGCCAGGGTGATCGGCGTGTGGGTGGAGCCAGGTCCCTGATGCCCGGCAAGGTCGCCGGCGATCAGGCGCACCAGGGCGCCCCCATCGGGCGAGGACAGCAGGGTGACTTCGTCGGCATCCAGGTTCTGGTAGGCGGGCTCGATCATCTTGTCCGACCCCGGCAGGTTGACCCACAACTGGAAGCCGTGGAAGAGCCCACCGGAGACGACCAGGTCCTCCGGCGGCGTTTCGATGTGCAGGATGCCGCGTCCCGCCGTCATCCACTGCGTCGCGCCATTCGTGATCAGGCCACCACCGCCGTGCGAGTCCTGGTGCTGGAACCTGCCGTCGATCATGTAGGTGACGGTCTCGAAGCCGCGGTGCGGGTGCCAGTTGGTGCCCTTCGGCTCGCCCGGGGCATATTCGACCTCGCCCATCTGGTCCATGTGGACGAAGGGGTCGATGTCGCTCAGTTGCACCCCGGCGAAGGCCCGGCGCACCGGAAAGCCCTCGCCTTCGAAAGCGCGCGGGGCGGTGGTCACGGAGCGCACCGAACGCCGGGTCTCGCCCGGCCCCGGGGCCGCGATGCGCGGCAGGGTGATGGTGTCGGCGACGACGGCGGGCACGGATCCTCCTGACAGAGATGAACTTTCAATCATCTCTAACGCGTGGCTACCCGGGTCTGTTTCCATCATGCCCGCCTGCGGGGACACTGCCGCGCCACGGCTACGATGCGGCTCCTTGGTGTGGCGGACGACGACCGAGCAGGAGTCCCATGTGGCGCAACGTCGACGACGGCGGTTGATCACCGCGGGAGTGGCGCTGGTCCTCTTCGTCGCCGGCTTCCTGTACCTCGGGCCGCTCTTTCCGGGCCGCAACGGGAGCGAATGGACCAGCGATGTCCTGCGCCGGCCGGTGTGTGACGGCCTCTTCTCCGGCACCCAGTTGAGGAACGCGTCGGGCGGGAAGGGTGGACGTGGGAGCAGAGTGATCCGAGCCGGCTCTCCCACTACTCCTGCCGGCTCGGCCACCGGCGCCTCACCGTCGTCCCGTTCCCAGGACCCTCGGACTCCAACGGTGGATTCATGGGGGATCTGTATCCGGACCAGGTGCCCATCGGCAATGGGCTGTCCGGGACGACGGGCGACGACTTCAGCTGGCTGGCCATGAACTGCGACGCAGCGACGGGGGCCGACCAACTGCTGATCAGGCTCGACGCGGGCGGCACCGAGCAAGCCGTTCAGGTCCTGTACGACTTCGCGGCAGCGATAGCGAAGCGACAGCGCTGCCGACTACCGTACGTAACCCGCGCCTTTCGCCTGCCGGCAACACCTCGTCCCCAGCCGGTGTCCGGCACCGAGCAGTTGTGCGGGCTGCTGCCGGCGAGCCCGATCGGCCCGCCCGCCGGCTGGCTGACGCTGCGCACGCCGGCGCCACGCGACGTGGTCGACTACTGCACGGTTTTCTATCCACCCCATGGGGACATGACCGACGTCCAGTTGGTTGGCACGACGATCATCACGTTGCGTGGGCCATTCGCCGGCCGGCACGCCAACCAGCTTGACTTCTATTCCTACCCACAGGTGTGCCGCGGGCCCGGCGTGATCTACGCACTGAAACAAGGGCTGACGGGTGTCATCGAAGCCTTCACCGCGGCGATGCTGGCCAGGCCCAAGGTGTATTGCAACGAGCGCTGATCGCGCCCACCACCTGCTGGGTCAGTCAAGGGCGTGACAGCATTGCTGCTGTGCTCGGCGGCGACGCTCATCGAGGGGCCCTACCACTGAATGCACGCTTCGACGCCATCTGGAGCGAGCTCGCCCCGATCGGGCGCGATCCAGGCACCGGTGGATACGACCGCAGCGCCTGGACCGATGCGGACGGCCTGCTGCGGGAGTGGTTCCGACGCCAGGCCGGCGCCCGGTCCATGCCGGTCGAGACCGACCGGAACGGCAACCAGTGGGCCTGGTGGGGAGCCGGCTCCCCGGATGACGTGAGGGATGCCGTTGTCACGGGTAGCCACCTCGACAGCGTTCCCGGCGGGGGCCCCTACGACGGGCCCCTGGGCGTGGCGTCGGCGTTCCTTGCCGTCGACGATCTGCGTGGTCGCGGGATCGAGCCGCTACGGCCGATCGCGGTCGTGCACTTCGCCGACGAGGAGGGAGCGCGCTTCGGTGTCTCCTGCGTCGGCAGCCGGTTGATGACCGGGGGCCTGGATCCCGATCGGGCCCGTGCGCTGCGCGACGGCGAGGGGATCACCCTGGCCGCGGCGATGAGCGACGCCGGCATCGAGCCGGAGCGGATCGGCCCCGACCCGGCCGCGCTCGCCCGGATCGGCACCTTCGTGGAACTGCATATCGAGCAGGGCCGGGCACTGGCCGAGGGAACCGCCGGCATCGCGGTCGCCAGTGGCATCTGGCCGCACGGACGGTGGCGCCTCACCTTCACCGGCGTGGCCGACCACGCGGGCACGACCCGGCTGGCCGACCGCCATGATCCGATGCTGCCGTTCGCCGAGACGGTGATGACCGCCCGCGTCGCAGCCGAGGCGGCCGGCGCCCTGGCCACCCTCGGCAAGGTGGAGGCACATCCCGGAGCGGCGAACGCGATTGCGGCAGAGGTGCTCGGCTGGCTGGACGCGCGGGCACCCGACGAGGAAACGCTGGCGGGCTGGTCGGCACCGTCGTCGCCGGGGCGCGTGAGCATGCCGACCGGTTCGGGGTCGCGGTCGACGTGGCGCGCGAGTCACACACGGCCGCCGTGACGTTCGACCGGCCACTTCGTGACCGCCTGCGGCGAGTCCTCGCCGCGCATCTGGGCGACGTGCCGATGCTGTCCACCGGCGCCGGGCATGACGCCGGGATCCTGGCCGGCCAGGTCCCCAGCGCCATGGTCTTCGTGCGCAACCCCACCGGCGTGAGCCACAGCCCCGCGGAGCACGCCGACCGCGCCGACTGCCTGGCCGGGGTGCGGGCGCTGGCGTTGGTGCTCGAGGAGTTGGTGCTCGAGGAGTTGGTGCTCGGGGAGCTCCCGTGCTGACCCGGTGGTACGCCGACCTCGCCTGGCTCGGCGGCGACCGGACGCAACCCGACGTGCTCATCGAGACGGCGGGTGAGCGGATCCGGGCCGTGACGCCGGGAGCCGACTGCCCGCCCGACGCCGTGCGGCTGACCGGCCTGACACTGCCCGGGCTGGCCAACGCCCACTCGCACGCATTTCACCGGGCCCTGCGTGGCCGGACCCAGGGTCAGGCCGGCACGTTCTGGTCGTGGCGCGAGCAGATGTACCGGATCAGCGACCGGCTGGACCCCGAAAGCTACTACCTGCTGGCGCGGGCCACCTACGCCGAGATGGCGCTGGCCGGCATCACCTGTGTCGGTGAGTTCCACTACCTCCACCACGGCCCGGACGGCGTGCCGTACGCCGATCCGAATGCCATGGGCGACGCCCTCGTCGCCGCCGCGGCGGACGCCGGCATCCGGATCACCCTGCTCGACACCTGCTACCTCGCGGGCGGCTTCGGGGAGCCGCTGACAGGAGCTCAGTTGCGCTTCGGTGACGGGTCGGCGCAGGCGTGGGCGGCCCGCGTCGACCGGCTCGCCCCCGCGCCGCACGCCCGGGTCGGCGCCGCGATCCACTCGGTGCGGACGGTGCCCGCCGACGCGCTGGGCCGGGTCGCGGGCTGGGCCGCCGAGCGGGATGCCCCGCTGCACTTCCACCTCTCCGAACAGCCCGCGGAAAACGAAGCCTGCCTGGCGGCCCACGGGTGCACCCCGGCCGAGTTGCTGCACGACAGCGGCGCACTGAGCCCCGCCTCGACGGCCGTGCACGGCACCCACCTCACAAAGCACGACATCAGCCTGCTCGGCACCACCGGCGCGACGGTCTGCCTCTGCCCCACCACCGAGCGCGACCTGGCCGACGGCATCGGACCGGCGCGGTTGCTCGCCGCGGCGGGCGTGCCACTGTCTCTGGGCAGCGACAGCCACGCGGTGATCGACATCCTCGAAGAGGCCCGGGCCGTGGAGCTGGACGAGCGGTTGGCCGGCCGGACCCGGGGGGTCTGGCGGCCGGACCAACTCATGCTGGCCGCGACCGGCACCGGGCACCGGGCGCTGGGCTGGCCGGAGGCCGGGCGGATCGAGTCCGGTCAGCTGGCCGACTTCGTCACGGTCCGCCTGGACACCGTGCGTTCGGCGGGGGCGGAGGCCGACACGGCCCTGCAGGCAGCGGTCTTCGCCGCGATCGCGACCGACCTGCAGGATGTCGTCGTCGGTGGCCGGCGCATCGTCGAGGGAGGGCGGCACGCCCTGCTCACCGACGTGCCGGACCAACTCCGTGTCGCGATCTCGGCCGTCCGGCACGCCGGCTGATCCTGAGCGTGCCGCCCAGCAGAATCACGCCCGGGGAGAATCAGCGGCCGGAGACGATCAGGCCAGCCGCAGCGGCACCACGTTGCCCTGCTCGGCGCCGGCCGGCGCCCGCTGGGTGCCGAGCGCCGCACGGATCTCGTCGGCCGGCACCGGAGCGCCGAGATGGTGGCCCTGGGCACCGTCACAGCCGATCTGGGCGATGGCGCGGTAGTGCTCCTCGGTCTCGACGCCTTCGGCGATCACGCACATGTTGAAGCTGTGCGCCAGCTCGGTGGTCGCGCGGACGATGGCCGCGTTGCCCGGAGAGGCGATCATCGTCGAGACGAACGACCCGTCGATCTTGACCTCGTGCAGCCTGACGCGGGAGAGGAAGGTGAGCGAGGAGTAGCCCGTACCGAAGTCGTCGACCGACAGCAGCGCGCCGAGGTCGCGAAGGCCGTCGAGGACCGTCTCGACCACATCGAGCTCGCTTATCGCGACCGTCTCGGTGATCTCCAGGACCAGGTGCTCGCCGGGCACGCCGTACTGCTCCAGCAGCGCCTCGACGTCACGGGGCAGATCGGGATCGAGCAGGTTGCGCGTGGACAGGTTGACCGCGATCGGCACCGGCGTGCCATGCCTGGCCCACTCGGCGCAGGCGGTGAGCGCAAGCCGGATCACGTGCAGGGTGAACTGCCGGACCAGCCCGGAATGCTCGACCACGGACATGAAGTCGGTCGGCAACAGGAGGCCACGCCGCGGATGCTGCCAGCGCACCAGTGCTTCAGCGCCCATCGCCCGGCCGGTCCGTACGTCGATCTTGGGCTGGAAGTGCAGCAGCAGCTGGCCGGCATCAAGGGCGTTGCGCAGCTCATCGATCATGATCAACCGGCCGACGTCGCCGCCATCGCGGGCGGAGTCGTAGCGCTCGACGCAGGCCCCGGTGGCCTTCGCCTGGTACATCGCGACGTCGGCACAGCGCAGCAGTTCGCGCATGTCGGTCGCGTCGGTCGGCGCGCAGGCGACACCGATGCTCCCCTCGACCGGCAGCCGGAGGCCATCGACGACAACCGGGGCGCCGAGATCTCGAAGGAGGTCGGTGGCGATCGTGGTGGCCGCCGCCGGGTCGCGGACGTCGGTCAGCAGCAGCGCGAACTCGTCGCCGCCGAGCCGGGCCGCGGCGTCTCCCTTGCGCACCGACGATTCGAGGCGGGCTGCCACGGCCTGAAGCAGCTGGTCGCCCGCCTCGTGGCCCAGCGTGTCGTTGATCTCCTTGAAGTGATCGAGGTCGAGCAGCAGCAGGGCGGCGAGCTGTCCCTTGACCGCCGATTCGGCCAGCGCCGCCTCGCCGTGCTCGAACATCGCCGAGCGGTTGGACAGACCCGTCAGGGAGTCGTGTGCCGCCTCGTATGCCTTGGTGTCGGCCAACTCCCGCGTCGTCTCGTGCAACCAGGCATTGTTGAGGGCCGCACTGAGAGCGGAGGCAAATGTGCTGAGCGTTGCCCGCTCCCGGTCGGTCAGCGTGACCTCGCCCCCGAAGCACAGGCGCAGCTCACCGATGACGGCCTCGCCGTCCTGCAGCGGCGTGCACAGCACCATCTGCGACGCCGGCCGCGGCTGCCCGGCACGTGCCTCACCGCCGAACTCGAATTGGGAGCCGTTCCGCCGATAGACGACGACCTCGACGTCATCGGCGCTGAACAGCTCGGTGGCGCTCTTGACCGCGCTACGGGCCACCTCCTGCCCGTCGAGCCGCACCAGGGCGCGGGTCGCCACTCCCAACTGCTCCCACATGCTGCGCTCAGTTTGCGCCCGCAGTCGGTGTTCGTAGGCATAGTGCAGCGCGAAGAGCATCGGGGGTACGGCGAGGAGGACCCAACGGTCGAGGTGGTAGATGGCCAGACCGGCCAGTGCCGCGCAGATGTTGCCGATCGACACGAGCACCTTGGCCCCGACCGACTCCAGCGCCACAGAGCGGAACGGCACGTCCTGCGATAAGGCGATGGCGGCCGACACGACGAGATCCGTCACGACGGCGAAGGCGAGCGCGGCCACGACGGCGGCGACCAACCCACGCGGCGTGCCGACGTGCAAGGGGGTGGACGCGTTGGCCACCACGGTGGCAACGGTCGCCGCCAGGGCGGCCCCCAACGTCGTGGCCGCGACATTGACCAGCACCTTCGGCATCGCCAGCCCACGGGATATGTGGGTGACAGCAACCGCGCCGGCGGCGCAGGCGATCATCCACGGAGCCGGCAGCAACACCAGGCCGGCGAGCAGGGCGGCTTCCCCCCAGCCGAACTCGACCCGGTGACTACCGAAGCGAGCGGAGACGATGAACAACTCACAGATGACGACCAGGCCCGCGTAGACCGCCACGCGCCCGGCCGGCGGTGATTCGGTCCGGGTGATCAGCCAGCCGGCGGCCAGCAGCACCACGACCATCGCAGTCGTAGCGGACGTGATCAGGGCGTCGAGCCGCACACTCCGCGGCCGTTCGACTTGCCCAGGCAACTGGCTGCCCCCGCCCTTCAGCACAGAAAACGGTCTCGGGGCATGTTCACACCCGGTGCCATCATGCCGTGCGGAAACGCCCGTGACGAGCCCACGACTCTGCGCCGTTGGACGACCTCGGTAAGTGAACTTCTCAGCTTGGTAGCAGTGAGAACTTAGCCCCAGATGGTGTGAGCAGCGAACATGTTGGTCACCCCCTCCCATTCCGGCTGGGCGGACGGAGCATGGCTTATACCAGACTAAGTGATGGATAATGCGCGCCGGCACACGCCAGCTATCTCCCGACCGGATCGCCCGTCAGGGCCGCCGAGAGCTGGGTGAGAGCCGGCCGCCGGGCCCGCAACGAGGTCGACGCCAGCGCCAGCGCGACCAGCAGCCCGAGCGAGCCGGCGACGACGATCACCAGGTGCGGTGCGATCCGCTCGGCGGCGGCCCCGCCGATGAGCAGGGCCAGCCCCTGAAAGAAGAGAATGCCGGCCTGCACGAGGCCGAACGCCTGTCCCCGCCGGTCGGCGGGCACGGCCGCGACGAACGCAGCGTTGGCCGGCAACTGGAACGAGCTGCCCAGGCCGGACAGCGCCAGCAGCACGCAGGCGCCGGCGAGCCCGGGTCGAGCGGCAAATCCCAGCAACGGCAGGCAGGACAAGATCGCCAACGGGCCCATGAATCGCAGGCGGCCGGCCGGCGGGACGAATCGGCTCACCACGACAGCGCCGATGACCGAACCCACGGGGTTGGCGGCCAGGAGGAGCCCGGCGGCCCCCGCACCACCGCCCAGGCCGGCGGCATAGGGCACGGCCAGTCCTTCCGGGACCACGTAGAAGGCGCACAACCAGGCCAGGAACACCAGCACGCGCAACGAAGGCACTCCGAATATCAGCCTTGCCCCCTGGACGACCTGGCCCAGCAGGGAGTCACCCGGCGTGCCCCCGTCGGTCACCGTGATCCGGCGCCTGACCCACAGCCGCACGACCGCGGCGGAGAGCAGGAAGGTCACGGCATCGGCGGCCAGGGCCCCTCGCGTGCCCAGGACCACCACCGCGGCACCGCCGACTCCGAAGCCGACGATCTGCCCGGCCTGGAAGGTGATGTTGGTGACTGCCGAGCCCATCACGTACAGGTCACCGGGCAGCACGTCGGGCAACGTCGCCGACCGGGCGGCGCTGAACGGTGACGCGAGCAGTTCGGTGCAGAAGAGGACCACGCACAACGCGAAAATCGACATGTGCGGCAGCACCATCACCGCCACCAGAACGGCCCGGCACACATCGGTAACGACCATGACGGTGCGGCGTGGAAAGCGGTCGGCCAACCCGGCGAGGACCGGACCCCCCAGCACCGAGGGCAGGAAACTCAGTGCGTAGATGGTCGCCGTCAGCAGCGGTGAGCCGGTGCGGTTGAAGACCAGCACCGACAGTGCGATCCGGGCGAGGTGATCGCCCACGATCGAGAAGACCGACGCGATCCAGAGCGCCCGGAACTCCGAAACCGCAAAGGTCTCTCGATAGGTAGCGTGCGCCTTCACCAGACCCCCGGCCGTCGCGATGCTCCCTGTCTGCCCACGTATTGGCAGTTTAGGCCCCGCACGAAACTCCGCTTCCGCCCTGGATTCATCCATCCGAGGGAGTCGGGCCCCCGGCGTACGGTGCCAGACTGGCCACACAGTGCACCGCCGGCCTTGGAGTGCCCATGTCCGATCACGCCGCCCCGAACGCCGCCCGTACGGTCCGCGCCCCGCACAACACCGGCCCGACCGCCGGCCTGACCGAGACCGCCCGCGAGATGACGGCACCGGGCCGGGGGATCCTGGCCGCCGACGAGAGCAACGCGACGATGAATTCCCGGCTGGCGAAGGTCGGCCTCGACGGCACGCCGGAGGTCCGCCTGGCCTACCGGCAGATGCTGCTGGAGACGCCGGGCCTGGGTGATCACATCAGCGGCGTCATCCTGTTCGACGAGACCATCCGGCAGACGACAAGCACCGGCATGCCCTTCGTCGAGCTCGTCGAGGCGGCCGGGATCATCCCCGGCATCAAGGTCGACACCGGCGCCAAGCCGTTGGTCAATTCGGCCGGCGAGAAGATCACCGAGGGGCTGGACGGCCTGGCGGAGCGCCTCGCGGAGTACGCCGGGATGGGCGCGCGCTTTGCCAAGTGGCGGGCGGTGATTGCCATCGGCCCGGCGCTGCCGTCGACCAAGGCGCTGCACGTCAACGCGCACGCCCTCGCGCGTTACGCCGCCCTGTGCCAGGCAGCCGGGATCGTACCGATCGTGGAGCCCGAGGTGCTCATGACCGGTGACCACGGGATCGAACGCTGCGCGGAGGTCACGACGGCGGCCCTGCGGGCGGTGTTCACGGAGTTGGCTGCGCAGGACGTGCTCCTCGAGGGCATGGTGCTCAAACCCAACATGGTGCTGCCTGGTGAGGACGCCGCCGGCCAGGTAGCTGGGCGGGCGTCGACGGACACCGCGCAAGCTTCGACGGACGAGGTGGCCGCGGCCACTCTGCGGGTGCTGTATCGCACTGTGCCGGCGGCGGTGCCGGGCGTCGCATTCCTCTCCGGCGGCCAGAGCGACGACGCGGCAACTCGCCATCTCCAGGCGATGAACGCCGGCCGGACCCACCCGTGGTCGCTGACCTTCTCCTACGGCCGTGCACTGATCGCCACGGCATTGCAGACCTGGCGGGGCGAGCAGGGCAACGCCTCGGCGGCGCAGGCCGTGCTTGACGAACGCGCCAAGGCCAACGCCGCCGCGTCGGCAGGCCACTACGAACAGGAGCCGGTCCCGGTCGCTTGACCCGACTGGAAGGCCAGTCAGGGCGAGAAGGCGAAGCCGCCTGGGCGGCCGTTGCGGTCGGCGATCAGCCCGGCCAGCGTCGAGATCGCTATCTCGGCCGGTGACTTGGAGCCGATGTTGAGTCCGATCGGCCGGTGTACCCGGGCGATGTCGTGCTCGGACACGCCACGCTGACGTAGTGCCGCCACATGCGGCGCGGTGTGGCGGGGACTGCCCATGACACCGACCCACCGGGTCGGCCGACCCAGCACGTCCGCCAGCAGATCCCCCAACTCGCCGCGGTCGTGGTCGGTGACGACGACGTCGGCCCGCTCCCCGAGCGCGCCGGCAGCCTCGGCGGCAGCGACATCTGGTGCCGCGGAATGCGGGCCGCTCACCCACGACCGCAGCTCGGCATCCGGCTCGATCAGCACCGTGCGGTAGCCCGCGTCCCGGGCGAAGTGCAGAAGGCAGGCAGCCACCGGCGAGGCGAACACCGCCACGAGCGTCCGGCCGTCGGCGTCCGGCCGGAGAGCGCCGTGCGCCATCGCGCAGGCCGGATCGGCGACATGGTCAGGTGACCGGGACACACCGGCGATGGTAGCGGCCGGCCACATCTTGACCGGCCACCAAGCCGACTGTTTGCTGTCGGAGGATCGACAGCAGCCAGCCGAGGGAGGCTTCATGCCGGCGGACGCACGCAGCAGCACCCACGCCAAGGAGATCGCGGCCAAACTGCAGCGGCGCAGCGTGCACGGCGTCGTGCTGTCCTACGTGGCCACCGCTGGCGTCGACCGGGTGAAGGCGATCCCGATCGGCCGGCTGGCCAGAGCGACCGAGCTGGGCGTCGGGATGTCGCCGGTCTTCGACACGTTCCTCTCCGACGACTCGGCGGCCAGCACGTCCGAGCTGGGCAGCCCGGACGGGGACCTGCGGCTGTTCCCCGATCTGGACCGGATCGTGGTCCTCGCCGCCCAGCCGGGGTGGGCCTGGGCGCCGGTCGACCGGCTGACGCAGGTCGGCGAGCCGCATCCGGCCTGCCAGCGATCCTTCGCCGCGACGATGGTCGGGCGGGCGGCGGAGGCCGGCCTGTCACTGCGGATGGCCATCGAGATCGAGTGGTGCCTGGGGAAGGCCGGCAGCGCCGACTTCGTGCCGGCCGTCAGCGGACCGGCGTACGGCATGACCCGGCTGGTCGAGCTGAGCGACTACACCCGCGACCTCCTCGTCGCCCTGGACGAGGAGGGCGTCGAGGTCGACCAGATCCATCCGGAGTACGCCGCCGGGCAGTTCGAGGTGTCGGTGAGCGCCGCCGACCCGGTCACCGCAGCGGACCGCAGCATCCTGGTCCGGCAGACCATCCGCGCGGTGTCCGCGCGGCACGGGCTACGGCCGTCGTTCGCGCCCTCGGTCGTGGCCGACACGGTTCGGCAACGGCGGCCACGTGCACCTGTCCGTCTGGCGCGACGGTGCGAACCTCTACGCCGGCGGGTCGGGACCGTACGGCATGGCGGAGGAGGGGGCCGCCTTCGCGGCCGGCATCCTGTCCGCGCTGCGCCCCCTGTGCGCCGTCGGCGCGCCGACCCCGGCCAGCTACCTTCGCCTGGTGCCCTCGCACTGGGCCGGCGCCTTCGCCTGCTGGGGCCTCGAGACCCGGGAGGCCGCGCTGCGCTTCATCACGGGGGTGCGCGGCACGGAGCAGGATGCGGCCAACTTCGAGGTGAAGTGCTTCGACCTCGCCGCCAATCCCTACCTGGTCGTCGGCGCGTTGACGGCCGCCGGGCTGCACGGGATTCGCGAGGGGCAGGCGCTGCCGCAGCCGATCACCGGCGATCCCGCCCGCTACTCCGACGACGAGCAGGCCGAGCTGGACATCCGGCGGTTGCCCACGACGCTGGACGAGGCGGTGACGGAGCTCGCCGGCTGCTACTTCCTCCGTGAGCAGATGGGCAAGACCCTCGCCGACGCGGTCCTTGCCGTCCGCCGCGCGGAGGCGGAGCGGTTCCACGGCGCCTCCGCGGCCGAAGTGGTCGCCGCGCTGCGCTGGGTGTTCTGAGCCGTGGATGTCCGAGTAGACAGCACGGTGGACGGCAGGGTGACCAGCACCGTGGACAACACGGTGGGCAGCTTGGAGCTGGTCGACCACCAATGCCACGGGGTCGTCCGGGGTGATCTCGACGTCGCCGGCTTCGACGCCCTGCTGTCCGAGGGCGGCGCCGCTCCGGCCGGCCGGTCCAATCTGGACAGTCCCGTGGGCCTGGCCCTGCGCCGGCACTGCGCACCGGTGCTCGACCTGGAGCCACACGCGCCCGCCCGCGCCTACCTGGACCGCCGGGCGGAGCTCGGGGCCGAAGAAGTGACCAGGCGGCTGATGCGGGCCGCCCACGTCCGGACCCTCTACGTCGATGCCGGCTACCGGGGCGCGGAGCTGCTGTCGCCGGCCGAGCTCGGAGTCGCTGCGGGCGCGACCGCTCGGGAAGTGGTGCGGCTGGAAGCCGTCGCCGAGACACTGGCCGAGAGCGGCGTCGAGGCCGGCGAGTTCGCCGACCACTATGCCACCGCGCTCGGCGCGGCCGTGGTGACCGCCGACGCGGTGGGGGTGAAGTCGGTGGCGGCCTACCGCGTCGGCCTGGACCTCGACCCGGATCCGCCGAGCCGGCAGCAGGTCAAGGTGGCCGCCAGGCGATGGCTCGGCCGGGGGCCCGGATCGCACGGGTGGCGGCTCGACGATCCGGTCCTGACCCGTGCGCTGCTGTGGTCCGCGGTGGAAGTGGGGTTGCCGATGCAGTTCCACTGCGGCCTGGGCGACCGCGACCTCACCCTGCACCGGGCCAATCCGGTGCTGCTCACCGACTTCGTCCGGGCGGTGCCCGAGCGGCTGCCGATCATGCTGCTGCACTGCTACCCGTACCACCGGGAAGCCGGCTACCTCGCCTCGGTGTATGCGCAGGTGCATGTGGACGTCGGGCTGGCGCTGAACTTCGTGGGGCCCGGCCGGGCCGGCGCCATCCTGGCCGAGGTCCTGGAGCTGACCCCCTTCGCCAAGCTGCTGTATTCCTCCGATGCGTTCGGGCTGCCCGAGCTCCACCACCTGTCGGCGGTGGTGTTCCGGCGCTCGCTCGGGCGGCTCCTCGCCGGCCTGGTCGAATCGGGCGAGTGGCCGGCCGCCGACGCCGTACGGGCCGCGCGGCTGATCGGCTCCGAGAACGCCGCGCGTGCGTACGGGCCCGAGCGATAACGCTGTGACCGACACGTGGCCCGCGGCACCGATCGTCACGACCCGGCTGCGGATCCGGGCCGCCCGAGCGGGCGACGAGGGCGCGCTCGCCGAGTTGCACACCGATCCCCAGGTGCGTGCGCACCTGGGTGGTCCACTGGCCGCCGACGCGGCGCGTGCCGTTCCCGTCTCAACTCTCGACTCCGGTCGGAAGTCAGCACTGAGGGGGTGACACTCATCCAGGACGGCCGCACCCTCGAACAGCGAGTCACTGCCGTCTACTGACGTCCAGGCCTGGCCGACAGGGGGCCGTAACCGATCGCCCCGCCACCCCTGGGTACGTTGGCGTCCGTGCCGACACCCACCACGCCGCCGCGCCCATGAGCGAGCTGACCGAAGAGTCCGAGGTCGCCCCGCAGTCCATCGGCAGGGAGCCGTCCCCGAGGTCGGATGAGGCACCGTCACCCGGCAAGCTCGTCCTGGCGAGCGCGCTGATGCTCTTCGTCGAGCTCGCGCTGATCCGGTGGACCGGCTCCAACATCCTGCACCTGAGCTACTTCTCCAATTTCGTGCTCCTCGGCTCCTTCCTGGGCGTCGGCCTGGGGTTCCTCCGCGCCCACAAGCCCCATGACCTGTCAACTCGCTGGCCCGTCGTGCTCGTGCTGCTGGTCGGGTTCGTCCTGGCCTTCCCGGTCCGGATCAGCCAGGACACCGAGCAGTTGCTGTACTTCAAGGGCGTGCACCCCAGCGGCCTGCCGGCCTGGGTGACGCTGCCGGTGATCTTCCTCGCGGTCGCGGCGGTCATGTGCGGGCTGGGCGAGGCCGTGGCCCGGCTGTTCGGCCGGTTTCCCGCCCTGCAGGCCTACCGGCTGGACCTGATCGGCAGCCTGGCGGGCATCGGGGCCTTCACGCTGCTGTCCTTCCTGCGTGCCCCGTCGGTGGCCTGGGCCGCCCTGGCCGCGGCCGGGTTCGCCGCCATGCACGGGCGGCGGCTGCGCCGGCGATCCATGTGGCTGCCGGTGGCCTGCCTGCTGATCCTGGTCGGGTTGCTCGCCGGAGAGTCACTGTGGCCCAACACGACCTGGTCGCCGTATTACAAGATCGTGACGAAGGACCGGCCGAAGTACGTCGACATCTTCGTCAACGGCATCCCGCACCAGAGCATCCTCAACATCAAGACGTTCAACCCCGGGCTGCGGACATCGCCGTACGAACGCGTCCCGGGCAACCCGCTCGACCACGTGCTGGTGATCGGAGCGGGCAATGGCAACGACGTCGCGGTGGCCCTCGACCGCGGCGCCAGGTCCGTGGACGCCGTCGAGATCGACCCGCGGATCGCGCAGATCGGCCGCGAGCGGCACCCCAACCGGCCCTACTCCAACCCCCGGGTGGCGGTGCACATCGACGACGGCCGCGCCTTCATGCAGCGCACGACGACCACCTACGACCTGATCGTCTTCGCGCTGCCCGACTCCCAGACGCTGGTGTCCGGCAACAGTTCGCTGCGCCTGGAGAGCTATCTGTTCACCCGGGAGGCCATCACCACGGCGCGGGCGCACCTGCGCCCCGGCGGCGCCTTCGCGATGTACAACACCTACCGCTCGCAGTGGCTGATCGACCGCTATGCGGGGACGCTGGCCGAGGTCTTCGGTCACGCGCCGTGCATCGACACCGTCGGCGGGGTCGGGCACCGCGCGGCGCTGGTAGTCGCGGGCGCGGGCAGCGAGCAGAAGTGCTCGACGACCTGGCGACTGCAAACACATCCGGCGCCGACGGCGGCCACCGACGACCACCCGTTTCCCTATCTTCGCCGGCCGGGAATTCCCGGCTTCTACCTGTTGGTGCTGCTTTTCGTGTTGGTCGCGGCCTGCGTGACGGTCCGGGTGGTCGGCGGCCCGATCAGACCGATGCGTGAGTACGCGGACCTGTTCTTCCTGGGCACGGCCTTCCTGCTCCTGGAAACCAAGAACGTCGCCGGTTTCGCCCTGCTGTTCGGCACCACCTGGCTGGTCAACGCGCTGGTCTTCAGCGGGGTGCTGGCCGCGGTGCTGGCGGCCGTGGAGGTGAGTCGACGGGTGCGGCTGCCGCGCCCGGCCGTGCTCTACGGGCTGCTGGCCGCAGCCCTGGCGCTCGGCTGGGCGGTGCCGGCGGAGAGCCTGCTGCCGCTGCCGTGGGGGATCCGGCTCGCGGCGGCCGCGGCGCTGGCGTTCGCGCCGATCTTCTGCGCCAACCTGATCTTCTCGAAACGCCTGGCGGAAACCGCGGAGTCGACGTCGGCCTTCGGTGCCAACCTGTTGGGAGCGCTGCTCGGCGGCACATTGGAATACATTGCGCTGATTACCGGTTATCGCACGCTGTTGATCCTTGCCGGCGTGCTCTACCTCATTGCCTTTGCGTTCAGCCCCCGCCGGGTGCAGCTAGTTACATCTAGCTAGTAGGACTGCCCGATTTACGCATTCCGTGGTCGCCTGGGGCTAGCCATGATGGTTCTGACGTGTATCACTATCGGAGTCGGCGCGCCTTCGACCTGATCGCCAGCGGACGGGAGAGGAGTCGGCGATGAGCGGCTGGTTCCGACCGCCGGTTTCCGCGCTTCTCCCCCTCGCGATCGTCGGCGCGCTCACCGCCACGGGCGCGCTGTCCGGCCCGGGCCTGCTCGGCAGCCCAGCCGCCACCCACCCCGCCGTGAGCGGGCTGCCGGCCGCAGGCTCGGCAGTCAGGGTGATCGTGCAGGCCCGGCCTGGCCAGGCGCAGCAGGCGGCGGTGGCGCTGCGATCAGCCGGCGCTCAGATCGGCCGAAGCCTCCCGATCGTCGACGGCTTCGCGGCTCAACTGCCGGCCGGCGCCGTGCAACGGCTGGCGGCCGATCCGGCCATCCGTCGCGTGACGCCCGACACCGCGGTGCACTTCTCCTCTCTCAGCACCTCCGCCGCACCGGTGGCCGGCAACTACCCGACGAGCACCGGCGCCCGGACCGCGTGGAGCAGGGCCGACCGCGGCGGCGGGGTGACCGTGGCGGTGATCGACACCGGCATTGCGCCGGTCGCCGACCTGGCCGGGCGGGTCGTGGCCGGCCCGGACTTCTCCGGCGAGGGTGACAGCCGGGCCGACACCTACGGCCACGGCACGGTGATGGCCGGCATCATCGCCGGCGACGGTGCGAGCTCCGCCGGTGCCGCCGGCGGCGCATATGTCGGCATGGCGCCGGCCGCCCGACTGCTCTCCGTCAAGGTCGCCGGGCGCAACGGCGCCACCGACGTCTCCACGGTGCTGGCCGCGATGCAGTGGGTCGGCTCGTATGCTTCGACGTACGGAATCCGGGTCCTCAACCTGGCCTGGGGCACCACCTCTCATCAGTCTCCGGCCGTCGACCCGTTGAACTTCGCGGTCGAGCGGCTGTGGCGATCCGGCATCGTCGTCGTCGCGGCAGCAGGCAACGGCGGCCCGGCCGGCGGCACCGTCACCAAGCCGGGAGACGACCCGCTCGTGATCACCGCCGGTGCCTACGACGACCGCCTGAACGCGCTGATCTCCGACGACACCGTGCCTGCCTGGTCCTCCCGGGGTCCGACCGCTGCCGGCTTCGCAAAGCCCGACCTCGTCGCGCCCGGCCGCTCCATCGTCGCCACGAAGTCCCCCGGGTCCTACGTCGACACGACGTTCCCCGAGGCCCGGATCGGCTCGGCCTACATCCGCGGCAGCGGCACGTCGCAGGCCACCGCCGTGGTGTCCGGCGGGGTGGCGCTGATGCTGAGCAGTCACGGCCGGCTGACTCCTGACCAGGTGAAGTTCGGCCTCGCCGTGACCAGCCTGCCGATCTCCGGTGCCGGCCGGGCGACTCAGGGGCGCGGCAGGCTGTGGCTGCCTGTGGCGCTCAACTTGCAGTTGCCTACCGTCCCCGGTCAGCAGTTCAGCGCGAGCGGCCGCGGATCGATCGAGCAGAGCCGGGGCGGCCGACACGTCGAGACGGTCTGCGCGGGAACCCAGACGGTGAGCAGGATCGCCGGTGAGCAGGATGCACTGTGCCAGCCATGGAATTCTGACAGCTGGACCTCCGACTCCTGGACCTCCGACTCATGGACCGCGTCATCGTGGTCCAGCAATTCGTGGACGTCGGATTCCTGGACGAGCGACTCCTGGACGAGCGATTCGTGGACAAGTTCCTTCCAGACCGCCTTTTGGGGAGACCGCACGCCGTGGTGGAATCGGATCCCCGGCGAACCGGCCCAGATCCAACCGGCCCGACCGCGGGCGATGGCGAGGCTGAGCGACCACGAGGACGGACACAAGTGAGCTTGGGAACACAGGTCACAGCACGCGGTGACCGGCGGGTCCGGCTACTGGTCGGCGGGGTGTCCTTCAGCGGCTTCCTCTGCGTCCTCGCCGCCGTACTCGAACTCGCGAACACGCCGGGACCACAGCCCGGCCAACTGCTGGTGATCGTGGCCATAGTCCTGGTCGGCGACATCTCCTTGATCCGGATCCGATTCGGCGCACACGGCAACAGCTTCACCTGGATGGAAGCAGCGCTGATCGTCGGTGCCATGGTGGGCGGCTGGGCGCTGCTGATCGCGGTGGGCTCGCTCACCGTGCTGCTGCATCACGCTCTCCTGCGCCGCGCGAAACGCAAGTTCCTGTTCAACTCCGGCGCCTTCGCCGTGGGGGCGACCCTGGCCAGGCTCACCTTCGGCGTGATCACGCAACACTGGGCGTCCCGTCCTGATCCACACCTGGGCGCGTTGGCGCTGCTCGCCCTCGCCGCGGCCGCGGCCACCCACTTCGCCTGGAACAGCATCGTCGTCTCGTCTGCGGTCGGGTGGTCGCAGGGGATGTCGGTACGCAAGGTCTGGGCCAAGGGTGCCTGGCTGCGAACGCTGATGTTCCTCGGCAACACCGGTGCCGGGCTCGCCGCGGTCATCGTCGGCCAGTTGAGCCGCGCGACCCTGCTGGCGCTGCCCTTCTTCCTGCTCGCCGTCTATTACGTATACAACAACTCGCTGCGAGCTCAGCTGGAGCGTGACCGCTGGCGTGAGTTGCAGGCGACGACGCTGCAGCTGCAGCACATCGACCCCCGGGCGGTCACCGCTTCGGTGCAACGCGGTGCCGAGGCGCTCTTCGGTGCCGAGATCACCATGCTGCTGCTCTCCGACGCACCGGAGGACGTGGTCGACTACCCGGCCATCCTCGCCACCGGCGTCCAGGCGCGTGAGCCGGTCATCGTCAGGTCACAGGACGAGCCCCCCCGGCTGCAGCGCGAGCTGGACTCCCTCGGGGTGGTCGAGTGCGTGATCGCGCCGCTCGAGGGGGTGGACGGCCCGGCCGGCGCCCTGCTGGTGGGCTTCCGTGGGCCGGCCCACCTCAAGCGGCGCGAGCTCCAGGTGGTGGGCATGTTCGCCAACCATGCCTCGGTGTCGATGCAGCGCGCCCGGCTGTTCGGTGAGATCGACGAGCAGCGCAGCCGGCTGTCGGCCGTCATCGACAACGCCTCCGACGGTGTCGTCCTCGTCGGTGCCGACGGCGCCGTCGCCTCCTGGAATCCGGGCATGGCACGGCTGACCCACCGGACCGAGGCCAGCGTGCTGGGCCGCTCGCTGGACCGCGCGCTGACCGGCAAGTGCACGGACGGCACGGAGTTCACCATCGCCAACGCGCTCGACCAGCTCGACCGGCTGGCCGCGTCGGACCATCTGACGCTCGACGTCGAGCTCGGCCTGGCCGACGGATCGACCCGGGACGCATCGCTCTCACTCTCCGCCGTGCGTGCGCCGAGCGGCGCCTGCGAATACGCCGTACTGGTCGCCCGGGACATCACCGAGCGCCGCGAGGTGCAACTCGCCAAGCAGGATTTCATCGCGACCGTCTCCCACGAGCTGCGCACGCCGCTCACACCGATCAAGGGCTTCCTGTCGCTGTTCCTGCGGCCGGACTTCCACATGGACAAGCCGCAGCAGCAGGTGATCTTCGGGCAGATGCTCGACCGGGCCAACCAGCTCGAGCGGCTGGTCGAGGACCTGCTGAGCACCTCCCGGATGGAACACGGCGAGTTCAGCGTGCGGCCCGAGCCGACCGACGTGGCCCAGGTCGTGGAGCGGGCGGCGGACGATCTCGCGTCGGCGAGTGGCCGGGCGATCTCGATGCGCGCCAGCGGCCGGCCGACCCGTGCCCTCTGCGACCCGGCCCGCCTCCAGCAGATCATCGCCAACCTGCTGTCCAACGCCGACAAGTACTCCCCTGCCGGCAAGCCGGTCGTAGTACACCTGCGGTACGCCGAGCAGGTCGAGATCGCAGTGCAGGACTTCGGATCAGGGATCCCGGAAGAGCAGCAGGCCGAGGTCTTCGAGCCGTTCCGACGGCTCGGCGACCACCTGACCCGCAAGACCCGTGGCTGCGGGCTCGGGCTGCACATCGCCCGGCGGCTGGTCGAGAGCATGAACGGTCGCATCTGGCTGGAGAGCCGGGTCGACGAGGGCTCGACCTTCTACGTCACCGTCCCGGCAACGATCGACGCAGCAGGGGCAGGCGGCGCGACCGATGACGGCACAGCCGCAGAAGGGCAGCAGGACTGGCAGACACCAAAGGATCAGTCCCTGACCGTGGCCAGTTAGGCACAGTTAGGCACCTCCTTGCGGCCAGGTCCGGGAAACCGTCGCCTCAACGTCGCTCATTGCGACGGTTTCCCGGAACTTGCCGTGTGGGGGGGCGTGCGGCGACGTCGTCGGCCCAGTCCGGGTGCTTCTCCCGCGCCCAGGAGGTGGTGACGAAACCGGTACGCAGCCCGTTGCGGGCCTCGGGATCACGCGCGGCGAACATCACATGGCCGAGCAGCACGCCGGCCACCGCGTAGGAGAGCCAGTCGTGGACGAAGGTGGCACCCGTCCGAAACGACAGGGGCAGGCCGTTCGCATAACGCATGATCAGCCCGGTGCCCAGCAGGACCAGGATGGCCCCGAAGCTGAAACTCGCGTTCAACTTCTGCCCGGCGTTGAACTTGCCCACAGGAAGCTTGCTGCCGCGCCAGCCTCGACTGCGCAGCCAAGCCCAGTCGGTGGGGCCGAACCTGTTGAGCCGGCGGACATCGGCCCGGAAGGCCCGGGAGAGCCAGCCCAGCACGATCGGTAGCGGCAGGGCGATGCCGGCGAGGACGTGCACCTGCTCCACCAGTGCCCGGCGGCCGACCAGCACCGACAGCGGCCCGATGTAGAGGATCGCGGCGGTCAGCAGGCAGATCCCCATCAGGCCGGCGGTGCTCCGGTGCACCCACCGCTCGCCACCGGTGAATCGCGCCACCACCGCCTCAGGTCGGGGCATCGCCGCGGCCGTTGGATCGGCCGACCCATGCGTCGACGTCATAGCCCAAGTGCTCCCAGTAGCCGGGCACGACCCGCTTGGTGAGCTCGATACCGCCGAGCCACTTCAACGATTTGTAGCCGTACATCGACGCGACGTACAAGCGCACGGGGCCGCCGTGCGCTCGCGTGACCGGGGCGCCGAGCATGCTCGTGGCGACCAGCACGTCGCGGCTACGAGCCTGGTCGAGGGTCAGGCTCTCGGTGTAGGCGCCGTCGAAGGAGACGAAACGCACGGCCCGCGCGGAGGGCGCGACCTCGACTCGATCGAGCAGGTCGGCGAGCAGGACGCCCGACCACGGCACCTTGGGGACCCGCCACCCGGTGACGCACTGGAAGTCGCGCGTCACGGTGCTCTGTGGCATGGCCTGCAGGTCGGCCAGGCTCAGTCTGACCGCCCGGCCGACCAGCCCGCTCACGGTGAGGCCGTAGTCCTGCGACGATCGCTCCGGCTGACCCCCGGTGACCGAATAGAAGCGGAAGCCCGCCCCGGCCGGCACCAAGCTGCTCAAGCCGGTGGGATCGCGAAGTTGGACCGGCGCCAGCAGGCGCTGCTCCAGGTCGAGCAGTCGGCGGCCCCCCACGACACCGATGGCGCCCAGGCCGAGCATGCCGAGCACGATCCGGCGGCCGATCGGCCGGCCATCTTCCATGCTGCCGATCGTCCTCGCCGGCGGCGGGACTGGCAGCGGTTTGGCCGCGGCGTAAGCCGATCGTCACACGTTGCGCGGGTGGGGCATGCAGCAGGATGGGCGGATGCTCGGAATCGCCGGAGCCATCCTCGCCGCGGTCTGCTACGGCGCGGCCACCGTCCTGCAGGCGGCGGCCGCCGCCCGAACCCCCAGGACCGGCGGACTCGACCCGCGCCTGCTATTGCGCGTCCTGCGGCAGTGGCCTTTCCTGGCCAGCCTGCTGCTCGACACGGTGGCTTTCGTCCTGTCGTTGGCGGCGTTGCGTCAATTGCCGCTGTTCGTCGTCGAGGCGATCATCGCCGGCAACCTGGCGGTGGTGGCGGTGCTCGCGGCCCGGGTGCTGGGGGTGCCTCTGCTGCGCAGGGAGTGGGTGGCCGTCGGGGCGGTGTGCGCCGGGCTGGTGCTGCTGGTCGTCAGCGCCGGCCGGCAGACGCCGGTGCACGTCAGCCGGGCGTTCGCGGTCGGCCTGCTGGTGACCACTCTGGCGCTGGGCGCCGCTGCCGCGGTCGCTGCCCGGGTTTCCGGTCGCTACGGCAGCGCCGCTCTCGGCTTCGTGGCGGGCCTGGCCTACGGCGTCGTCGGCGTCGCCGTCCGGGTCATCACCGATCTGCATCCCGGCCGGCTGTTCCGTGACCCGGCCGCCTACGCCCTGCTTTTTGCCGCTGTGCTGGGCTTCCTGTGCTATCTCACCGCGCTGCAGCACGGCCGGGTCACCACCGCGACCGGGCCGCTCGTGGTGGCCGAGACGGTCGCGCCGGCGGTCGTCGGGATCGTCGCCCTCGGCGACGCGGCCCGTCCCGGTCTCGCCTGGGCCGGCGTGGCCGGGTTCGTACTGGCCGGTGCCGGCGCCCTGGCGCTGGCCCGCTTCGGCTCACTGGAGGCAGCCCCTGATCAGGTGCGGGCTGCGCCAACCCAGTGACAACTCGGTGCCGGCCGGGCGCGTCAGCTACGCCAGACCAGCACCAGGGCCCGGTCATCCGTGCCGCCGCGCGCCACCTCGTCGACCAGCCGGTCCGCTCCCCCGCCGAAGCCCCCCTGGGGCACGAGCCGCTCGGCCGCACCGAGCAACCGGTCGAGCCCGAGGTCGATGTCGCGGCCAGGAGATTCCACCAGCCCGTCGGTGTAGAGCAGCAGCGCGTCGCCCGGACCGAGGACGCCGTGGTCGCGCTCGTAGGACACCTCCGGCAGCACACCCAGCAGGGGTCCGGTCACCGACGACACCCGCCATTGCCCGCTGCCCGCCGTGAAGTGCACCGCCGGCGGATGGCCGGCCGACTCCAGGGCGTACTCGCCGGTGTCCAGGTCGAGCGTGACGTGCACGGCCGTGGCAAAGCCCTCCGCCCAACCCTGCCGGAGCAGGTATCGATTGGCCTCCACGAGGAACTGGTCGGGTCGCACCGCGCCCAGCAGGCCACCCAGGGCGCCGGAGAGCAGCAGCGCCCGGGTGCCGGCCGACACGCCCTTGCCGGACACGTCGACCAGCGACAGCTCCAGCCGCGGTGGGCCCTCGTGGTTGCTCAGGCTGGAGGTGACGAAGTCGCCGGCGAAGGCCGCACCGCCTGCGGATCGCATCGCCCGCTCGACCCGCCAGCCGCCCGGCAGGGCCGGGATCTCGCCTTGTGCCTGCAGCCGGTCGCGGAGTTCGACCAGCATCGCCTCCGAGCGCATCGTCGGCAGGCCGAGACGGTAGCGGCGCCGGGCGACCTGCAGGCTGCCCAGCGCCGCGATCCCGGCGGCGAGCACCGACGGCACGTCCCCGGCGACCAGCGGTGCCAACTCCCACTCGGCCAGCAGCACGAGACCGACCACGCTGATCAGTCCCACGACATACCGCCAAGGCAGCAGGAGGCCACCAGCCACGAGCGGCCCGACCTGCAGGGCGACGGGGGCCCATTGCTGTCCGGCCAATCGCCCTGCAGCGATGACCAGGACCAGCACGCACAGGGCGGCGAAGGTGCCTCTGACACCGACAAGCGCGCTGCGTACACGCCTGATGACCGGGTGGATACGCATCGAGTAGACCCTAGTGACCCTGGCAAGGGCCGGCCGCCGGCTTGACCGATGACCCGCCGCGCGCGGAATGTGTTTGGCGCGTCTGGCGGCGGCCGGTAGACAGAGGGAATGCCCGACGAGGCCGACCGGCTGACCCTGCGCGCCATCGGGGTGCCGGAGATTCCGACCGTTGCACGGCTCGTCGAGAGCATCTTCCTGACCGATTTGCGGGAGGAGGACCGGGATCCGGAGCTCCGGCTGTACGAGCCGGACCGCAGCCTGGTGATCTTCGAGGGCAGCACGCCGGTGGCCTCGGCGGTGGCCCTGACGCGCGACCTCACCGTCCCCGGCGGCCCGGTCCCGGCCGCCTGCGTGTCCTGGGTGGCGGTCGCGCCGACCCACCGGCGGCGCGGGCTGCTCACCCGGCTGATGCGCCGTCAGCTGACCGAGTGGCATGACCAGGGGCGCGAGGCCGTGGCGGTGCTCTGGGCCTCCGAAGGCGCGATCTACGGCCGATTCGGGTACGGAGTCGCCAGCCAGAGCTGCCGGATCACGGTCAGCACGCAGGGCGCCCGTGTGCGGGCGGGCGCCGGATCTGCCGGCCGGCTGCGGATGCTGCCGGCCGACGAGGCGCTGCCGGCCATGCGCACGGTCTACGAGGCCGTACGCGCGCGCCGGGTGGGCCTGCTCGACCGGCGCGGTGAATGGTGGCAGCAGCGGTTGTTCGACCCTGAGCGCCGGCGGGAAGGCGCCAGCAGCCTGCGCTTCGCGGTGCACTACGACGACCACGACCAGCCCGACGCATACGCCATCTTCAACACCAAGCCGGCTTGGGACATCACTGGTCCGCGCGGCGAGGTCGGCGTGCGGGAGATGCAGGCGAGCACGCCGGCGGGGTATGCCGCCGTCTGGCGCTTCCTCGTCGAGATGGACCTGGTCCGGCAGGTGCGATGGGACCGGGCCGCACCAGACGAGCCGCTGCCGCACCTGCTGGACAATGCCGACTGCGTCCAGCAGTCACTTTCGGCAGGTATGTGGATCCGCGTTGTCGACGTCGACCGGGCGCTCGGCGCCCGCCGGTACAGCACCCCGATCGACACCGTGCTCGACATCCGCGACGAGACGTGCCCGTGGAACGCAGGTCGCTACCGGCTCACCGGGGACGCCGATTCGGCTACATGTAGGCGCACGGACGGCGCCGCCGACCTGAGCCTGTCGGCCACCACGCTCGGCGCCGCCTACCTGGGCGGTACCACGCTGACCACGCTGGCCGGCGCGGGGCTGGTCACCGAGCACCGCTCTGGCGGCCTGGCGGCCGCAGCGGCAGCCTTCCGGGCGGCCCAGCCGCCATGCAGCCTGGAGGTGTTCTGACTATGCCTGGGGGGCGTCAGGACCGCAGGTCCAGCAGCGAATAGGCGCCGTCGAACCTTCCGAGGCGCAGCCGCGCTATCTCCTCGACAGGCGAGAGGCCCTGCATCATCTCCAGTCCCCACTCCATGACCGTGCGACGTGCTCCCAACTCCTGGTGCAACCGCGCGGCGAGCAGTCGATAGCGCGGCAGCGCGTCCGTCTGCTCGAAAGCGCGCTGCTGGGCAGAAACGACGACACACGTCAGCAGCGACTGCCCGGGTGGGCCATGGTAGGAGACACAGACCATGCCTTCCGGGCCGGCGTAGTCGATCGAGCCCAACGTCGGCCAGGCGATCAGGCGGCGCAGTGCGGAAGCTTCGTCGGGGACAGGCTCCGGGTCCGGTTCCGCCGCGCCCGTGTCGCCCAGCAGGAGCAGGCTGTCCGCGGCCACCCTGATCCCCTCCTCGCCGAGAACCCGATGGCAGCGTCGAATCGCGATCTCCGCCGGCAGGCCGTCCGGAATCACGATGGCGATCTGGTACGGCTCGCTCACGACGCGTCCTCCAACATCGGCCTACGTGGTGCGGCGGGCCAGTGCCCATCCGGTGCCGACGAGGGCGACGGCGAATCCGGCGGCCTCGGCCAGGGAGGCAACCTGGGCCGAGCGGGTCTGATTGCCGTAGAACGCGGACAGCATCGGGCCCAGTGGCGGTAGCCAGCGCAGTATGAGCGACGCGATCACGACGGCGGTGACGACGAGGACCGCCGCACCGGCCCGGACCGGCAGCGGCCGGGACACCAGGCAGCCCAGCCCCACGCCGGCGAAAGCCTGCACCATGTGCAGGATCGCGATGACCGCGACGATCCGCGCCGGATAGGGATACGGGTTCGCCACACCGGCCCACAGCATTCCCGCCCCGGCAAGCGCGGCGGCCAGCAGTACGGTGCTGTTCGTCCAGACCAGTTGCCGCCGTGCGGCACCGTGCAGGCGCACGAGGGTGATGTCGGCGAAGGGCGGACTCTCCGCAGTGGCGACCAGCCGGTACAGCCACGCGGTGACCGGCATCAGAGCGGCGGCCGTGACGGTGGCTGCGGCCACCGGCGGCCCGGCGTCGCTGGCATAGACGGCCGCGACGAGGCCGAGGTAGACCAAGACCGGCGCGACCACTGCCTGCCGCAGCGCCACCAGCCGCAAGTGATACCAGGCTGCCGTCATCGCAGTTCCTCGACGCCGAGCACCTGGCCACCCGCGGACAACACGCCGAGCAACGTCCGATCCCGTTCGGCACAGTCCACGACGACCTCGCGGGCAGCACCGCCGGATTCGGCTACCACCAGCCGCCAGCCAGGCCCGGGAACCGATGCCGGACGCGGGACCAGAGCGCCGTCGGTGAGCTCTACCGTTGCGCTGGCGAACTGCGTCAGACCTCCTTCGTGGTCGCTGGCCAGCACCGCCGAGCCCTGCTGCGCCGCCTGCCCGATGAGCCCCGCGGCGACCGTCCTGGATCGCGCGTCCAGGGCGGCGAAGGGCTCGTCGAGGACGACGAGCCCGGGTCCGCCGGACAGCGCAGCCGAGAGCAGGACCTTGGCCAGTGATCCGCCGCTGAGAGCCGCAAGGGGACTCGCCGGCGATGGGCCACCAAGCGCCGCCAGCAGGTCGAGCGGCTGGGGCAGGTCGCTGTTGCGGCACACGAAGCTCAACCACGTCGCAGCCGTGAGCCGTGGCGGCGGCTCGGCCCCGGTCTGCGGCAGGTAGCCGACCGGGCCTGCGCGGGTCACCCGTCCCACAGTCGGCCGCAAGACTCCCGCCGCGACTTTGAGCAGGGTGGTCTTGCCGCTGCCGTTGGGGCCGCCCACCACGAGAAGCTCGCCCGGGCCGACCCGCAGATCCACGGCTCGCAACACGAGCGGACCTCGGCTGAACCGGTGACTCACCGCTTGAACGTGAACGGACGCAGCCACCACCAGGCCAGCGTAGTGATGATCGGAGGGCGGCTCACGGGCCCGCCGGGAGCTCAGGCGGTGTCGTCCTCCCGCCGGTGCAGACCGCGTCGTCCCTCGAGGTGGCGGGCATCGTGCAGCTGCCGCTCGAACTGCGCATCAAGTTGACGCTGCGTCTCCTGGTCGACGGCATGCTGACTGCGGCGCTCCACGGGATGAACATCTGACGGTGGCCAGCAGGCGTTGTCCAGCACCGACCAGTACTGGGGCACGTTGACGCGGTCGACGAAGACCGGTGGGCGGTGCTGGCAACGGCCGGAGATCTCCCCGCGGCCACGGGTGCAGGCCTCGGCCATCTCTGTCACCCACCGGCGCACGGTGCCGGCGGCGGTCATGTCGCCCCTGATCCAGCACGCCTGGCCGGCCCACGGCTCCCGGCCGTCGTCGTAGTCGTAACTGAACGTGAACTGGTAGGACTCGTCAGCTTCCCGTTGAATGCCCGGCTGCAAGATCACCGAGTAGAAGGGCTGCTGCACCTGAAGGTCGAACTCGTCCGGCTTCGCCAGGTGGCCGGCGGTCACCGCGGTCTGCAGCATGCGTTGCAGGTCGGCCTCGTCGATCCCGCCAGCCGGGGGGTCGACCGGGTAGACGTAGGTCTTGCTGACCGCGCCCCGACCGAACCCGTACTGGTTGAGCCCGTCCATGTAGCGGCCGCGCACCACGGCCCCCATCGCCGCGCTGACGGCCGCCCAGCTGTAGACGTTGCCGCTGGACGGCACCCACCATTGCCCCCAGTAGACCGGAACGAGGATCAACTGCTTCACCGTCACTACCCCCAGTTTCGTCCCAAGCCAGTTGGTGTAGCCAGTCAACTACATGTGGTCATGCCTTGTCCTGGCATCGGCGCCTTGCGGCCAGCCGGTGGGTTCCGCTTGACAGCTCGGGCACCAGAAGAGGTTGCGCCCGCCCAGTGGCATCGTCATGACCGGCGTCCCGCAGACCCGGCAGGGCAGGTTGGCGCGCCGGTAGACGTAGCAGGCGTCCTCGGCGGTGACGCGACGGCCCGACCGATCGGCTGGACGGGTGGTGACGATGCGGCCGGAGCGCACCCCGGCGCGCATCAACTCGATCAAGTCGGGCCACATCTGCCACCAGACCCGCCGATCGAACTCCCGGCCGGGGGTGAAGGGGCTGACCCGATGACGGTAGAGCAATTCGGCGCGGTAGACGTTACCGATGCCGGCCACGACGGTCTGGTCGAGCAGCACCCGACCCATCGGCAGCCGACTGCGCGACATCCGCTCCCAGGCCCGCTGCGGGTCGGCTCCGCGTCGCAACGGGTCGGGGCCGAGCCGGGCCAGCAACACCGCGCGCTCCGGTGCGGTGATGAGCTCGCACACCATCGCGCCGCGCAGGTCCAACCAGCAGCCCTCACCCACCAGGCGCAGCCGCAGGGCGCCCTTCGGGGCGGGCGGCGAGCCCAGGCCGGTCACGAAACTGCCGATCAGCCCGAGATGGACGTGCAGCCAGCCGACCCCCTCGTAGCGGTGGAACAAGTGCTTGCCGTAGGCCTCCGTTCGTTCCAGCACCCGGCCGTCGATACGGGCGGCTCCTGCAACGAATCGGCCCTGGGGGCTCGACGCGACGACCACCCGCCCGCCAAGCAGCCGCCTATGATCACGGGCGAGACGATGGATGGTGTGCCCCTCAGGCACAGTGCCTCCCGACAGCGGGCCTCCCGACAGCGGGCCACCCGACCGCTCGTTGCGACCATGGGATCAGCCGGTGAGGAGACGAGATGGCACCAGCGGGGCACCGGCCGCGCAGGTCACGACCTGTGGAGGAGGATTCTGCCGGGGGCGACGAACGCGGCCTGCGAAGCCTGGTCGGTGCCGGCCCGTCACAGCTCGGGATCTCCGGCGCTTTGCGTGCGCGCGATGCGGCACGGCCGACCGGAGCCGACGAGGCTGCCGCCGAGCGAGAGCTGCGGTTGGTCCGGCGCAACTATGCCCCACCGGCCTCGGGCAGCCCCGGCAGCACGCGGAAGCGCTCGTAGTCAGCCAGTTGGGCGATCCGCCGCGCGTGCCGTTGGTCGCCGCTGAACGGGGTCTCGACGAACACCCGGACGATGGCCACCGCCTCGTTGACGCTGTGCATCCGGGCCCCGATGCCGGCCAGGTTGGCATCGTTGTGCTGCCGCGCGAGCCGAGCCGTCTCCTCGCTCCAGACCAGTGCGGCACGAGCGCCGAGCACCTTGTTGGCGGCGATCTGCTCGCCGTTGCCCGACCCTCCGACGACGATCCCCAGGCTCCCGGGGTCGGCGACGACCCGGGTGGCAGCCGTCAGGCAGTAGACCGGATAGTCGTCGTCCGCGTCGTGCCAGAGCGCGCCCGCATCGACGACCTCGTGGCCCTGGCTGCGCAGCGCTTCGACCAGCCGGGCCTTGAGCTCCAAGCCCGCGTGGTCTGCGCCGATGTGTAGTCGCATGGCGTGGAGTGTTTCAGGCGAGGCCATGGTCTGATCATGGTATGCGCCGGTCGACCATTCCCCTGCTGGTGACGGGCCTCGCCGCCGCATTTGCCGCGCTGACAGCGGATGTCCTGGCGCACGGCCCGATTCGCCACGTCGACTGGTGGTTGCATGCTCAGGTCGACGGACACCTGCACGGCGGGTTCGCCTGGGTGCTCGGGACGGCCATGTCGCTACTCGGGCGGCGCGAAATCGTCGTAGTCCCGCTGGTCGTCCTGGCCGGGTTCGCCGCGCGCCGATACCGCAGCCTGCGGCCGTTGCTCGTCAGCCTCGGCGTCCTCGTCGGCGTGGCGATCGTGGTCCTCACGTTCAAGGGCGCCGTTGGCCGGGTAGCGCCCAGCAGCGGGCGCGATGCGATCCACGCCGGCGGGGCGTCCTTCCCCTCCGGGCATGCCATCGACGCCGTCGTCTGCTGGGGATTGGTACTCGAATTCCTGGTCAGCGTCAGCCAGCGGGCCGAACGGGCCCTGGGACGGTCACGCCGCCGGATCATCACGGCCGCAGTCGCCCTGGCCGCGGGCGTGGGCATGATCGTCCTCGACTACCACTGGTTCAGCGACGTGATTGCCGGTTGGGTGCTCGGGACGCTGGTCCTGTGGATCACGCTGGCGGTGGGGCCCGTGCCGCGCCGGATGCCGGCCACGGTGACGGAGGCAGCGACGGTCAGCCCGGCAACTCCGCCAGGATGAGCCCGGCCCGCGCCTTGGGGCTGAACCACGTGCTCTTGCGCGGCATCTTGAGCCGCTCGAGGTTGACCGTCATGAAGTCCTCCACCGACACCGGCGATATCAGCAGGGCAGCCTCCGCCCGGCCTTCGTCGACCTCGCCGGCCAACCATTCGGCCGGGTAGTCGCCGCCGACGTACCTGACGGCGGCGACTTCGCCATCCTCGGGCTCCGCCGAATCGGGCTCGTGCAGGCCGAGGACCTGACCGAGCACGATCCGCTCGACGACGGTGTGGTCGAGCCGGTCGACCACGGTGCCACCGGTCACCGGGGGCAGCGTGACGGCGTAGGTCATTCCGTGTGGCAGCACCAGGGTGATGGTGCCGGGCAGGACGGGTACGGCGACCTCGCCCTCCCACGGCAGCACCTGCGCCCCGGCCACCTGCAGTCGGTCGAGGAAGTCCTCGGCCGGCATGCCGAGGGAGTGGATGAGCCGGTTGTAGGGGCGGATGTGCAACGAACCGGGCGGCGTGACGACCGCAAGGAACCGGGGCAGGCCGGCCTGCTGGGCGGCGAGCGTGCGATGGTTGCCGTCGGCCACGATCAGCTGGCCGACGTCGACTGCGGCCAGCACCGCGTCGCGCTCCTCACCGGCGGCCAGCAGCCACAGGTCGTGGATCTGCCCGAGCTGGTCGGAGTCGGTGACCGACGGCTCCTCCATCGTGCTGACCAGGGCGGCCAGAATGTCCTCCAGATCCCCGCCGCCCTCCGACTGCACCAGCAGCACCGGGCTCACCAGGTGCCGCAGGTCCCGGATGAGCGCGGTCCGCTCGGCCACCTTGGCGGGGAAGACGTCCTCGTTGCGGATGACCCGGCCCGGGTCGCCGGGTGACGTCGATATCTGGTCGGTGTCGACCATGAGGAGGACGCCGTAGGCGACGGCCACCTCTGACGTGATGCGGTAGAGCGCCACCACGTCACGCTGCGGCTGGAAGCGGCCGGCGGCCTTGAGCTCGGCCAACCGTCGCACCGCCGTCGGGAGCGCCTCGGCGAACGTCCGGCCGGACATCCGCGCATCAGGAGCACAGTGCGGCATCTCGACCGCCAGCACCGTGTCGGGGTGCCGCGCGATGATCGCCTCGATCTCGGCATCGGAGGCAAACTCGTCGTAGTTCTGCGCCCCGGTGCCTCCGGCGGACACCCAGGCCAGATCGATGGGATGAGCTGCCGCTTCGGGGCGGGCGCTGACAGACATGCAAGGAAACCTATCGAGGCGCGCCGGCATGTCTGAAGGGGGTGCCCCGCATGCGGGACACCCCCTCCAGCCGTGCTCGGACTGTTACGGGGTGACCACGCTCACGTACACGTCGGTGTTGCCGAACTGTGCCGGGCAGTCGCTCGGCGGAGCGGGCTTGTCGCCGTCTGCGGGGCCGTCCTTGGCCGACTTCCGGTCAGCCTCCCGCTCCTCCTGCTCGATCACCGCGCCGGAGCTGACCAGGAAGTTCTGGTAGGCATCGACCGCCGGACAGCCGGCACCGTGCCGGCTGTCGGTGTGGACGAACCAGGCGCGACCACCCTTGGAAACCAGCGTGTTGTAGTCGCCCCAGAACTGCCGCTGCAGGTTGTTCTGCGACGATGCCGCCGGGTCGGAGGACACAGTGGTCACCTTCGTCGGTGCAGTGAACGACCCGCCACCAGCCGGGGACGAGGCGAAGTAGGCATCGATGGCCGCGTTGCCGGTGCCGAACGTCGCCGGCTTGACCGCCGTCATCGCCTGCCAACCAAGATCGACCCGCCCGCTGCCCGAGACGTCGAGACCCTGGAAGAACGGGACTCCGGAGCCGGCGACAGAACCCGTGTACGGCGTGGCGACCTTCGACCAGCCGGCACCGCTGGTGCGATAAACCACGGCCTCGGCCGCCGAGCCATCGGCGGTCGTGCGGTTGACCCAGGCCGCGTACAGCGTCGTGCTGCTGGCCCGCGGGTCGGACGCGAGGCTCAGGAAGCTGTCGTTGCGGAAGTTCGACCCGGGAATCGGGTCGACGAGGTCGGCGACCGGGCCGATCGCCCGCGGTCGTGAGTAGGACACGCCGCCGTCGGTGCTGACGGCGTAGACCTGGTCGCTGCCGTCCTCCCAGGCGACGTAGACGTTCCCGCGCCCGTCCGTGCGGACCGCGGAGCCCTGGCGACCGCCGAGCGGGCCGCCGTTGTGCGCGGCGGACAGTTGCTTGGGCACGGACCACGTGCGACCACCATCGGTGGAGTACGAGGTCTCGATCGGCTCGGCCCGGCCCGGGACGCCGCGGAACTGCGTCCACGAGGAATACAGCCGGCCGAAGTAGCGCGAGCTGGGGTTCTTGTCCGCCCACATCGCGTTCTTGTCGTTGAAGGTGATGCCATGAGCGTTGACAACGACCGAAGGACCGGACCACGACGTGCCGTCGTCCGCGCTGCGCGAAACGACGATGAACTCCGGCGCCTGCCTGCCCGGCTGCTGGCCGACCTTGTACGAGGCGAGGCTCTGGTAGTAGGCGTCGAATGCAGTCGTGCTGAATGTCGCGCTGGCAGTGTTGTAGCGCGGCCCGTAGACGATCACCGGGTCGCCGTCGCTGACCAGTGCGGAGGCCTGCCAGCCCGCGAATTGGTCGAGCAGCCCGCGGTTGACCCACGATCCGCCGCCGTCGGCGGACGTGTAGACACCGTCAGTGCCGACGCCGGGGAAGAAGGAGCAGTCGGAGGGGATGCTGGCCCGAATCGCTGCTCCGCACGCCGGTTGCCCCTGCTCGTCGTTCGAACCGGCGATCAGGTGGGGCGACGCCGGGTTCGCAGCGATCGTGGGCTCGTTCTGCTTGTTGGTGGGGAACCTCGCGGTGACGTCCGAGGAGGCCTGACCGGCGACCTGCGGATTGTTGGCCTGCACGTCCACCGCGGTCGCGGCCGATGCCGGCGAGGCCAGGCCGAGCACGAGCACGCCGGACGACAGGGCCGCCAGAACGGACCCGCCGCGCCGACATATCTTGAATTCTGCCGAATGTACCGTTTCCTGCATGAGTGGAGCCTCCCCAAAGAATGTGCCGCATTTCATCGTGTGAAAAGCGGCCCGGCGCCCCCCGAATTGCCCTGTCGGGCTATTGCACGTTAGACCGGGCCGGTCATTGACGGCAGGGATTCCGGGTTATTGCCTGAAGGCGTCGACCGCCCGCCGGGCGACGCTGCGGGTGAGGGCGTAGTCCATGGCGCCGGCGACCACCGCTCCGGCGACCGGCACCAGCCGGGCGGCTCCCTCGCCGCCCACCCGGGAGAGCAACCGCGCGCCCACCCGCCGCACGGCCTTGCGCCGCACCGCCCCGACGAGAGCGCGGGGTGCGCCCACTCCGAGCGCGCTCGCCGACGTGCCGCCGACGCCGACGAGGCAGCCGGCGACCCGCTGTCGCGTCCCGACCGAGTCGGGATCGTGGCCGTAGGCGAGCGCGATGGTATATGCCAGGCGCGCCTGGATCACACCGTCGGCGAACAACGACAAGGGCAGGCTGAGCACCAGGGTGAAGATGCCGCCGACCCCGGAGACCGCACCCTGCAGGGCGCTCTGCGAGCAATGCAGGGTGATCAGCCGCTGCACGATCTGGTCGTCGCCTTCATGGGGGTGGGCCGCCCTCAACGCACCCACCACGCGTTCCGGGGAATGGAATGACCCCACTCCCTGACGGCCGAGCTTCAGCACCCGGCCGCCCACCTCGTCCTGCGTGCTCCGCACGGGGTCAGTCATGGGGCCAGCCTGCCCGAGAGCGGGCAGTCCGAAAGCTCCGGGGCGGCAAACTCCTCGGCCGCCGGCTGCTGGGCCCTATCGCTGCAGGGCCTTGACCTCACAGAACTCCAGCAGGCCGTACCTGCCCAGCTCCCGCCCGTTGCCCGACTGCCGGTAGCCGCCGAACGGGGCAAGCGGGTTGAAGCGCCCGCCGTTGATGTCCACCTGCCCGGTGCGCATCCGCCGGGCAAACGCCAGCGCCCGGCCGGGGTCTCCCGACCAGACGCCGCCGGCCAGGCCGTAGATCGTGCCGTTGGCGATGCGCAGCGCCTCGGCCTCGTCGGCATACGGCAGGACCGTCAGCACCGGGCCGAAAATCTCCTCCTGGGCGATCGTCATGTCCGGCCGTACCCCCCCGAACACCGTCGGCCGGACGAAGTAGCCGGTGGACAACCCCTCCGGCGGCTCCGCACCGCCGGCTGCCACCTGAGCCCCCTCGGCGACGCCGGCCTCGATGTAGCCACGGACCCGGTCCCGCTGGGCCGCAGAGGCAAGCGGGCCGAGCCGGGTGCCCTCCGCCGTGGGATCACCGAGGGTGTAACCGGCCGCCACCTGGGCCGCCATCTCGACCACCTCGTCGTGCCGGTCGGCCGGCACGAGCAGCCGGGTCCAGGCCGTGCACGTCTGTCCCGAGTTGAGGAAGGCGTTGGCCACCCCCACCTTGACCGCCCGGGGGAAGTCGGCGTCGGGCAGCACGACGTTGGCCGACTTGCCACCGAGTTCGAGGGTCACCCGCTTGACGGTTTCCGCCGCCACGCACGTGACTCGCCGACCGGCCGCGACCGAGCCCGTGAACGACACCATGTCGACGTGAGGGTGGGCGGCGATCGCCTCGCCGACCACCGGTCCGTAGCCGCTCACCAGGTTGACGACACCAGCCGGCAGGCCGATCTCGGCACACGCGTCGGCCAGCAGGAACGCCGTCAGCGGCGCCACCTCGCTCGGCTTGAGAACGACCGTGCAGCCCGCCGCCAGCGCGGCCGCGACCTTGGCCATGACCTGGTGCAGCGGGTAGTTCCACGGGGTGATCGCGCCGACCACACCCACCGGCTCGTGCAGCACCAGGGAGTTGCCGATCTCCTCCTCGAAGGCGAACGTCTCGGCGAGCGTCGCGTAGGACTTCAGTACGGTGAGCGGGAGCCCGGTCTGCACCTGCCCCGCGACCTTGAGCGGCGCGCCCATCTCGGCCGTGATCGTCCGGGCGATCTCGCCGGCCCGGCCACTGAGCACCTCGTGCAGCGCGGTGAGGTGCTTGCCGCGCTCGGCCGGTGCGGTGGCCGACCAGGGGCCGAAGGCCTCGCTGGCCGCGGCGACCGCACTGTCGACGTCGCCCGCGGTGCCCTCGGGGACGGTGGCGATCACCGCCTCGATGGCCGGGTCGACCACCCCGATGCGCCCCCTCCCCGCCGGTGCGGTCCAGGCACCACCGATGAACAGCGAATCCCTGGCCTGCACAGCGGCCCCCTACTTGCTCAAGTGAAGTCCGGGCGCTGGTCGCGACTGCGCTTGAGCTCGTAGAAGCCCGGTGTCGTGACCACCTGCACGACACCGTCCCACAGCCGCCCGGCCGCCTCGCCCCGGGGCACCGGGGAAACGACGGGACCGAAGATCGCCGAGCCGCCGAAGGCGATGACCGGGGTGCCGACGTCAGTGCCGACGAGCGACATGCCGGCGTCGTGCGAGGTGCGCAGCGCATCGTCGTAGTCGGCGCTCGTCATCGCCTCGGCCAACTCGCCGGGCAGCCCCAACTCCGCGAGCGCCTCGTCGACGACCTGACGAGCGGTCGCCTCCGTGGGCGTAACGTGCAAGCGCGTGCCGAGTGCGGTGTAGAGCGGCAGCAGCACCTCGTCGCCGGACCTCTGCTGCGCCGCGATGCACACCCGCACCGGCCCCAGGGCGGCCTGGATCTTGTCGAGATACTCCCGCGGCAGGTCGCGACCGGAATTGAGCAGGGCCAGCGACATGACGTGCCAGTGCGGGTCGATGTCGCGCACCTCGGCCGCAGCGAGCAACCAGCGGGATGTCAGCCAGGCCCACGGACAGGCAGGGTCGAACCAGAAGTCGACGGTCATCCGCTCGGCCACGGCATGCTCCTCAGGTCGGTTACAGCTAGCAGCGGCCATGGCCGCGGCGGCTATTCCCCAGCGTGTGAGACGCTCGTACGTCTCGAACATTTCGACTAAGGAGCACGATCCGGTGGCTGGCAGCAATCTCACCCGCGACGAGGCGACGGCGCGGGCCGACCTGCTCGAGGTTTCCACCTACGACATCAGCCTCGACCTGACCGACGGCGGGGGCAAGCCGGGTGAGCGGACGTTCCGCTCCCTGACGACCATCGAATTCGACTGTGCCGCCCCCGGTGCCGAGACCTTCATCGACCTGCTGGCGGAATCCGTGCGATCGGCGACGCTCAATGGCGAGCCGGTCGACGTCGGGGACTACGAGGCGGAGCGCGGGATCGTCCTGCGCGGGCTGGCAGAGCAAAACACCCTGATCGTGGATGCCGACTGCCGCTACACCAACACCGGCGAGGGACTGCACCGCTTCGTCGATCCGGTCGACGGCGAGGTCTACCTCTACAGCCAGTTCGAGACCGTCGACGCGCACCGCGTCTACACCTGCTTCGACCAGGCGAACATGAAGGCCCGGTTCACCTTCCACGTCACTGCTCCCGAACACTGGGAAGTGACGTCCAACGCTTCGGTCGAGTCCACCGACACCGCTGCCCGAGGCGGCAAGACCGTCCACTTCGCGCAGACCGCCCGGATGTCGCCTTACGTCACCGCCGTCGTCGCCGGTCCCTACCACGGCGTGCGCGACGAGCACGAGGGAATCCCGCTGGGCATCTTCTGCCGACAGTCGTTGGCCCGCTATCTCGACGCGACCGAGATCCTCGAGGTCACCAAGCAAGGCCTGGACTTCTTCCAGCGAGAGTTCGGCTATCCCTACGCCTTCGGCAAGTACGACCAGCTTTTCGTACCGGAATTCAACGCCGGAGCCATGGAGAACGCAGGCTGCGTGACCTTCACGGAGGACTATCTGTTCCGGGGCAAGGTCACCCGTTTCGCGTACGAGACCCGGGCGAACACCATCCTGCACGAGATGGCGCACATGTGGTTCGGCGACCTGGTCACCATGCGCTGGTGGGACGACCTGTGGCTCAACGAGTCCTTCGCCGAGTGGGCCGCCCACCTCGCGGCCGTGGCGGCCACCCGCTACACCGAGGCATGGACGACGTTCTGCACCGGCCGCAAGGCCTGGGGCTACCGCCAGGACCAGCTCTCGTCGACCCACCCCATCGCGTGCGACATTCCCGACACCGCGGCGGTCGAGGTCAATTTCGACGGCATCACCTACGCAAAGGGCGCGAGCGTCCTCAAGCAGCTGGTCGCATACGTCGGCCAGCCCGAATTCATGACCGGCCTGCGGTCGTACTTCACCCGGCACGCCTGTGGCAACACCGACCTGGCCGACCTGCTGGCACCGCTGGGGGAAGCATCCGGACGTGACCTCTCCTCGTGGTCGCACGAATGGCTGGAGACGGCCGGGGTCAACACGCTGCGGCCGTCCCTGGCGGTGGACGGCGACGGCAGGTTCACCTCGTTCTCCGTGCTGCAGGAGGCGACCGACGCTCACCCGACGCTGCGATCGCACCGGCTGGCCATCGGACTGTACGACCTGGTCGACGGCTCCCTGGTCCGCCGGCGGCGAGTGGAGACCGACGTGGTCGGCGGGAAGACCGAAATCGCCGAGCTCAGGGGCGAACGCCAGCCGGACGTCGTGCTGCTCAACGACGACGACCTGACCTACGCAAAGATCCGCCTCGACGAGCGCTCTCTGGGCACCGTCACCCACCACATCGGCGACTTCACCGAATCGCTGCCGCGGGCGCTGTGCTGGGCCGCCGCCTGGGACATGACCCGCGACGGCGAGTTGCCCACCCGCGAATACCTGCAACTGGTGCTCAGTGGCATCCGCGGTGAGTCGGCCATCGGGGTGGTCCAGGTCCTGCTGCGGCAGGTGGCACTCGCGCTGTCCCTCTACGCCGACCCGGCGTGGCGGCGGGCAGGTTGGACGAGGCTCGCCGATGCGGCCTACGCCAGCCTCGGCACCGCCGAGCCGGGCAGCGACCACCAGCTCACCTGGGCCCGGGCCTTTGCCGGCGCGGCACGTGACCCGGCCCACCTGGCCGTGGTCCGCGGGCTGCTCGACGGCACGACTACCTTCGACGGGCTCGCGGTCGACACCGAGCTGCGCTGGCACCTGCTGCAATCTCTGGTCGCCTGTGGTGCGGCCGGCGACGAAGACATCGAAGCAGAGCTCCGGCGCGACCCGACCGACGCCGGTCAGCGCGAGGCGTGGACCGCCCGGGCGCTACGGCCGACCACGCAGGCCAAGGAACAGGCGTGGCGGATGGCCACCGAGGACGACGAGCTGCCCAACCAGACCGGGCTGTCGATCATCCGCGGTTTCACCCACCCGGATCAGGCAGCGCTGCTCGAGCCCTACATGGAGCGGTACCTCGCGGTCGTGGGTGACGTCTGGCGGCGCCGGTCGAGCGAGGTGGCCCAGAACGTCGCCATCGGCCTCTACCCGACGTGGGCGGTGTCGGCCGACACCGTACGCGCGACCGAGGCCTACCTCACCGACCCCGATGTACCGCCGGCCCTGCGCCGGCTGATCGCCGAGGGCCGCGACGGAGTGCTGCGAGCCCTGCGTGCCCGCGAGCGCGACACCGCCGCCGGCTAGCTAGGCGAGCGAGCATCGAGCGAAGCGAGGAGCGCAGCGAGATGACAACTGGGCGAGCGAGCATCGAGCGCGGCGAGCTGACGGCCGGGCGAGCTTGGTCCTGTGGACTCTGACGTTGATCTTGGACTCTCCGGCGGCTCTTCGTAGGTGCGCATTGTGGATGCAGCTCTGCGGGTGCTGGGTCGATGGTTCGTAGCGCTGGCGGAGCTCGACTGGTGCTGGCAGACGATCGGCTGCGAGTAGCGGCGTGAGTAGCTGGTTGTGCAGCCGGGTGCAGAGAGAGCGCGACGCGTCGTCCGTGAGAGACTGCTTGAAAGTATGACGCAATGAGTGCCTAGCGGTATGATGGATTCATGGCAGCTGAGACGACCGCGAAAGCGCCGATGACGACCATCAAGGTTCCGCAGCCGCTCCGTCAGCGCATCGCCGGCGATGCTGCCGAGGAAGGTGTCACCGCCGCGGCATTCTTGGCCGGGCTGCTCGATCGCTACGAACGCGATCGGCGGTTTGCTCAAGTGCGGCGCGCGTACGCCGGCGAGGTCGACAACGACTATGTCGAGCTCGCTGAGGCGTGGGATCGGGCGGCAGACCAAGAACTCGATGCGGCCCAGCGGCTCGCTGGTGCCTGATCCGTTGCGCCGCGGCGCGGCTGTGTGGGTGAACCTCGATCCCACCCGTGGCCGCGAACAGGCGGGCATCCGCCCGGGCGTCGTCATCGCCAGCGACGGCTACCTCGCCAGCGTCCCCGAACTGGTCATCGTCATTCCCGTGAGCAGCCGCGACCGACGCTGGCCGCACCACGTCCGGCTCACCGGCGAGCAGCTCACGCTGGATCGTCCCAGCTTTGCCATGACCGAGCAGCCCCGGACGATCGCGCGGGCCCGGATCAGCGGCTACGCCGGCAGTGTAGGCAGTGACGCCATGGCCGAGATCGACCAGTGGCTACGAGACTTCACCGACCTCTAGTTCCTCGACCGAAAAGTAACGATGACCACGTGCGAGGGCCCCCTCACCATCGACCGCGACGGCCGATCGTTCCTCGGCTGCTCCACGGGGTCCCAGCCGGGCACCCCTCACAGCCCGTGAGCACATGTCAGCCACACACCTCCGGATCCGCTTCAGCACAACGGGCTGAGTCACGCCAGCCACTAGCCAAGCCTGGTTCATCGAACTCTGACGTTGCTCTCGGATTTTCAGGCGGATTTTCAAGCGAGAGGACAACTGGGCCCGGGCGGGACGCGTTAGCGGCGGGCCTGCTCGGTCAGCATCCGGAGGCCGGACATCAGGCCACCGGCCAGGTCTCCGCCCTCGAAGGCGGCCGTCATCGACAGGACCACCAGCCCGCAGACCCGGTCCGGCAGCATCCGCCGGGCCTCGACGCCGGTGACGACCTCGAGCACCCGTTGCTGCGGTGAGACGGCGAGCAGCACTCCGGACGGTGACCGGTCGCCGAGTTTGGCGTGCAACTGCGCAGCGGACATCCGGGTCGGGTCCTCGAGGTCGCCCACGTAGACACTGAACGTCAGCCCGGTCTCACGGTCGGCGGCGGCCAGCGCACCGTCGAGACGCCAGAGCTGCCGCGGCAGGAACGGCTGCAGGCGGCCGGCCGGCTGGGACGTGCTGCTACCAGGTACCACGAGCGCCGCCTGTGGGGCTGTCCACGGGTGCGGCCCCGATCGGATCATGGCTCGGGCCGGCCGGGAGAGCCGCGGGAACGTCGACGGCGGGTAGAGCGGGCTGGGTGGGATCATCCAGCCGGCTCGGTGGGCGGGCGGCGACGAACCAGACCGCCTCGATCGGGAAGGGGCGACCGGGCCGGTAACGCCGCACATGGCGGTTGCTGGTGCCGTAGACGGCAGCGGCAACCAGGAGATAGACGGCCAACGGGATGCCCACGTAGACCAGCAACGTCTCCGAAATGCTCACGTGCTGAACGGTATCGGATGGGCCGCCCCCGGCCCGCGAACCCCCGCGAGCACCGTGATGAGCCGACGGACCGTCGGATCGTCTCGCAGGTCCCCCATGCGCACCCGGCGGCCCTGGCCGTCGGTGAGCGGCAGCCGCCAGTTGGGGTATTCGTCGACGGTGCCGGGCAGGTTGGGTTGCCGCAGGTCCCCCACGGCGTCGGCGGGCGAGGCGAGGACCAGCGCCGCCGGCGATGCGACCAGCAGCCGGTGCATGGCGAGCATGACTTCGACCGGATCATCCCCGGGATCGGCAAGCAGGCCCTCCCGCCGCAAGAGCCCGAGCAGCGCCGCGCGCTCGGCCGCCGCATGGGCGCACTCCTGCTCGATCGGAACACCGAGGAGGCCGAGCTTGGCCCGGACCCGAACCGGCTCGTCGGCCAGCCAGCCCGCGACGGTGGGCAGGTCATGGGTGGTCACCGACGCCATCGCGGCCTCCCGCCACCTGGCCGGGGGCAGCGGCGCGCGATTTTCCTTGTTACGCGCGAACCAGGAGACGTCACTGCCGAGCACTCCCGCCGCCGCCAGCGCCTCGGTGACCTCCGGCTGCACCGTGCCCAGATCCTCGCCCACCACGATGGCGCCGGCCCGGTGGGCCTCGATCAGCACGGCTCCGAGCATCGCGCGCGAGTCGTAGGAGACGTATGTCCCTTGGTCGGCACCGTTGCCCTCAGGCACCCACCACAGCCGGAACAGCCCCATGACGTGGTCTATCCGGATGCCGCCCGCGTGCCGCAATACCGACCGCACCAGGTCACGCAGCGGCGCGTAGCCTGCCTCGGCCAACCGCACCGGATGCCACGGTGGCAGGCGCCAGTCCTGCCCTCGCTGGTTGAACTCGTCGGGTGGACAGCCCACCGTGGCCCCGCCGACCAGCACGTCTTGCAGTGCCCAGGCGTCGGCTCCCCCCGGATCGACCCCGACGGCGAGGTCGTGGATGATCCCGATCTCCAGGCCATCGGCCGCCGCAGCCAGTTGCTCGTCGCAGAGCACCTGCAGCCAGACGTGGAAGTCGATCCGGTCGCCTTGCTCGCCGGCCGCCCGCTGCACAGCCGCGCCGCCCGGATCGTGCAGCTCTTCCGGCCACGCCTGCCACCGCGGCCCGTGCACCTCGGCGAGCGCACAGAACACCGCGAACCGGTCGAGGGCCGGCCCGTGCAACCGGCGGAGATCGTCGATACGGTCCCGCCGCGCAGAGGGCCACAGCAGCTCGAGGGCGGCCAGTTTCGACGTCCAGATCGCGTCCCGGTCGATCAGGTCACCGTCCAGCACCGGCCGGAGGTCGTCGATCCGGCGCCGGGTGTCCGAGTCGCATGTGACGTACTCGGGAGTGTCCTCGATACGCAGGTACAGCGGGGAGCGGAAGCGCCGGCTGGACGGGAAGTACGGGGAGTGCTCGATCGGGGTCACCGGCGTCGGCGCGTGCAGCGGGTTGCACAGCAGCAGTCCGGCTCCACCGCCTGGCCCGGTGGCCGACCAGGACGCCACCTCGGCGAGGTCGCCGTAGTCGCCCATCCCCCACGAGCGGCTGCCGGCCAGCTGATACAGCTGGAGCATCCAGCCCCAGGCCCGACCGGTGGGCGGCGGCAGCCGATCCGGGACCACCATCAGGGTGGCCGTCTGGTCGCCGACGATCAGCGTGTACGACCCCACCGGCAGTCCGGCAGGCAGCGTCCGGCCGGTGACCGCAACGACCTGCCCGTCCTCGGCCCGCAGGCTGACCGGCGTGCGGCCGGGCAGCGACAGCCCTGCTGGGCTTGCGGCCGTGACGACCACCGTCGGGGGCAGCGTTCGCCGCGCGGCCTCGCGGCGGCTGGCCGCCAGAGCGGTGCCGACCGCCTCCGGGGTCGTCGCGTCGACGCCGAGTGCACCCAGCACGTCGACGACCGTGCGCTGTGCCACCTCGACCGGTCGATCGATGGCGTCCACATAGGACACAGCGACACCGTAGGCCGCAGCCAGCTCCGCGACCGGCGGATCGATGCTCACCACAACGCGGGATGCCGATCACGCCAGGGACATGCCGCCTCCAACTGGGCCGACAGGGACAGCAGGGTGGCTTCCGCCGCGGGACGCCCGACCAGCATCACCCCGATCGGCAGGCCGGCGTCGTTGCAGAACAGCGGCAGGCTGACCGCCGGCTGGCCGGTCAGGTTGTAGACGGCGGTGAACGGCGTGAAGCGCTTCTGGGCTTCGAAGTCGGCCGCCGGGTCGGCGTCGTCCCGCAGCGCGCCGACCAGCAACGGCGGCTGGGCCAGCGTCGGCGTCAACACCGCGTCATAGGCCGCGGTGGCCCTGATCGAGACGCGGGCGGCGTACTGCAGCCCGCTGAGCGCGCGGAAGAAGTCCGCGCCCGAACAATCGTTCCCGCGCGATCTCAGCCAGCGGGTCAACGGCCGCAACTCCCCCTCCCGGGCCGGGTCGACGGGCACACCGGTGGCGGAGACCGACCAGACGACCTCGAACATCGCGATGAGCTCGGGTCCGAAGGGCAGCGCGATGTCCTCGATCTCGTGGCCGAGGGAGGCGAGCAGGGCCGACGCCGCCTCCCAGGCAACCCGGCAATCGGGGTGCACCTGTGCACCGGGCACCGGCGGGTCGATGAACCGGCCGATCCGCAGGCGGCCCGGCGGCCGGGCGGCCGCGGCCAGGAACGTCTCCCCGGCCGGCAGGGGTGGTGCCCAGTGCGGGTCGCCGGGCATGGGCACGGCCATGGCATCGAGGAGCGCCGCCGCGTCGGCGACGGTGCGGGTGAGCGGGCCGTTGATCGCCAATCCGGTGACGTCCCCGCCCAGTGGGCCGCCGCTCACCCGTCCCCTGGACGGCTTGAGTCCGAACACCCCGCAGACGCTGGCCGGGATGCGGATGGACCCGCCTCCGTCGCTGCCCTGAGCGAAGGGCAGCAGGCCGGCGGCAACTGCCGCGGCCCCCCCGCCGCTGGATCCACCGGCCGACCGGTCCAGATCCCAGGGCGTACGGGCCGGCGGGGCGACGTCGGGCTCGGTGTAGCAGGGCAGTCCGAACTCCGGGGTGTTGGTCTTGCCGAGGCTGACCGTGCCCGCGGCGCGCAGCAGGGTGACGACGTGGTCGTCGACCGGCGGCACGAAGTCGGCGTAGCTGCGCGAGCCGAGGGTGGTGGGGACGCCCGCGGTCAGGTTGAGGTCCTTGACCGCGATCGGCACGCCGTACAGGGCCGGCCGCTCGCCCTCGCCGGCAGCGGCCAGCGAACGGGCCCGGTCGAGCGCCGCCTCGGCGGTGACCGTGACGAACGCACCCACGGCATCCCCGGTCGCCTCGATCCGCCCCAGGTAGTGCTCCGCGAGCGCCACCGGGCTCACCTCGCCGCGCCGGATCGCGGCTGCCTGCTCGAGCGCAGACAGGTCGTGCAGGAGGCCCATCAGCAGCACGTTAGTGGAGCGGTATACGGCTGATGTCAGGCGGTGGCGGACTCGGCGTCGCCGAGGTAGGGCTTCCAGCGCGGATCGATGCTGCGGTGCCCGAGCACCCGCCAGGCCATCCCCTTGGGGGCACGTGGCAGCACGCCGAGCGGCCAGCCCAGCTCGGCCACCGAGCGATCGGCCTTGGCGTGGTTGCACCGGCTACACGCGGCAACCACGTTGTCCCAGGTGTGGGTGCCACCGCGCGAACGTGGGACGACGTGATCGATGCTGGTGGCCGCCGCGCCACAGTAGACACAGCGGCCCGAGTCACGGGCGAAGACCGCCTTACGGGTGAGCGGCACCTGAGCGCGGTAGGGCACCCGGACGAAGTGGGTCAGCTTGACCACGGCGGGCACCCTGATCGTGCGCGTCGCGCTGTGTAATGCGCCTTCGCCGGATTCGACGGCGATCGCCTTGGCCGTGAGGACCAGCACGACGGCGCGGCGAACCGGCACGACGCAGAGCGGCTCGTACGTCGCATTGAGCACCAGCGCAACGACTGACCGGGCCACAGGTTCACCTCCGACAGAGCACAGTCTGGCCGACAACCGGCGATTTGGCACGCGTCTTGTGACCACCGGGCCGTTTGCGCCCGCCGCCCCCTTTGCCAGTGGCTCGACGGGCATGCGCTACCAAGGAGGGGTGACTTCCGCCCTCCACACCCTGATGACCACGAAGCCGCCGTGCGCGTCCGAGCCGGGCACGTTCTGCGCCTTCGTCTTCCGGCTGACCCATCGCGGCTGGCTCGCCAGCAGCGCCGACTGGCTGATCGCCCGGCCCGTGCAGATCCTGCTCATCGCGCTGGGTGCCCTGGTCCTCCGCTTTCTCACGCACCGGGCGATCAACCGGCTGATCTCGTCCACGTCGAATTCGGCGGTCCCGAGCGCGCTGCGCCCGCTGCGCGACCGCGCGGTGGAGCGCCTCGACCTGGAGCCGCTTGCCTCGCAGCGCCGCCGGCAGCGGGCGGCGACGGTCGGATCGGTGCTGCGCAGCGCCTCATCTGCAATGATCCTGGTCATCGCGCTGATGCTCATCCTGGGCAAGCTCGGCATCAACCTCGCCCCGCTGATCGCCAGTGCGGGGATCGTCGGCGTTGCGGTCGGCTTCGGCGCGCAGAACCTCGTCAAGGACTTCCTCTCCGGCATGTTCATGATCATGGAAGATCAGTACGGTGTCGGCGACGTCATCGATGTCGGCGAGGCCACCGGCATCGTCGAGGCGGTCGGGCTGCGAACCACTCGGCTACGCGACGACGTGGGCGTCGTCTGGTACGTCCGCAACGGCGAGATCGTCCGGGTCGGCAACAAGAGCCAGGGCTGGTCGCGAGCGATCCTCGACGTGCCGGTGTCCTACTCCACGGACCTGCGGCGCGCCCGGGAGGTGCTCAAGGAAGTCGCCGACGAGGTCTGGGGCGATCCGGGATTCGCTGACCTGATCATCGAGGAGCCGGCCGTCACCGGGGTGGAGAACATGACCCAGGAGGGGTTGGTCCTTCGGCTGACCGTCAAGACCAAGCCCGAGCAGCAGGCGCCGGTGGCCCGGGAGTTGCGGGCCCGCATCAAGGAGCGCTTCGACCGCGAGGGGATCGCGCTGCCGCATCCGCCGGCCGGCCTGCTGGTCCCGGGGGGTACGCCCACTCCGGGCGTACCCAGCACACCGCCGGCCGGCGATCATCCGGCGAGCTAGTGGCGAGTGAGCATCGAGCGGAGCGAGAAGCGGAGCGAGATGACCGCAGGGCGAGTGCCGTTCGCGACAACTCTGCTCAGTCGCCGGTCGAGCCGTCGATCCGCTCGCGCAGGAGGTCAGCATGGCCGTTGTGCCGGGCGTACTCCTCGATCATGTGCACCAGGATCCAGCGCAGCGAGACGTCGTGTCCGCGCCAGCTGCGGCCGAGCACGTCCAGGGAGGCGGCGCTGTCTGTCGCCGCGCGAGCGAGGTCGCACTCCCGGTGCCAGGTGCGCAGGACCTCGTCGGGTGCGGCGGAGTCGAGGGCGTCGAAATCGTCGTCAGGTCGCTCGTCGCTGTAGTAGATCGCCGGGGCATCCTCGCCGGCCAGCGTCCGGCGGAACCAACCGCGCTCCACCTCCGCCATGTGCCGGAGCAGGCCGAGCAGCGACATCGACGACGGGGGCGCCGAGCGCTCCCGCAGTTGCCCGGGGGTGAGGCCGGCACACTTCATGGCGAGCGTTGCGCGGTGGTAGTCGAGCCAGCCGGTCAGCATGGTTCGCTCGTCGGCGATCAGGGGCGGGTCAGCCCGCGGCGGTGTCGTCATGCCCGCCATCCTGCCCCTTGGCGATTTGCCCTGGCAGGGTGCCCTGGACACGCTTCCCCGGACCCGCAGGCTTTCCCTGACAGGCATTCCCCTGACACCCACCTGGGCGGCCGATAGCGTCGGGTTTCGTGTCGCGCGTGGAGGTCCGACCGTTCGCTGCCGAGCACATCGACGGCGCGGCCGCCCTCCTCGCCGCCCGGCACCGCGGGCACCGGATCAGCGAGCCGCTCCTGGACCCGGCCTACGAGGCACCATCGGCAGCGGGCAGGTTGGTCGCCGAATTGTGGGCCGATCCGGACTCGTCCGGGACGGTCGCGCTGGCCGACGGCCGGCTCGCGGGCTACCTGCTGGGCGCACCGAGCCCCAACGGCGTCTGGGGGCCAAATATTTGGCTCACCAGTGAGGCGCACGCGGCGGCGACGGCCGAGACGGTGCGCGATCTGTACGCCGGGGCGGCCCAGCGCTGGGTCGACGAAGGGCGCATCGCGCACTACGCCGTCGTCCCGGCTCACGACCCAGCCGCGGTCGACGCGTGGTTCCGCCTCGGATTCGGCCAGCAGCAGGTCCACGCGGTACGGGAAGCACCCCCGACCCCGCTGCGGCCGTCGACCGAGGTGCGAATCCGGCGGGCCGCGGCCGCCGACATCGCTTCGCTGGCCGCACTCGACCCCGTCCTGCCGCAACACCAGGCCCGCTCCCCCGTCTTCTCCGCGGGCCCCGTGTCGACCCTGGCCGAGGCGCTGGCCGAATGGCACGAGTCGGTCGACGACCCGGCTTTCACCACGTTCGTCGCCGAACACGACGGGACGGTGATCGGCTCGGCCGTCGGCTGCGACATCCGCGAGTCCCGTGGCAACGTCGGGCTGATCCGGCCCGCGCACGCAGGGTTCCTGGCCTTCGCCGCCGTCCACCCGACCGCCCGGGGGTCGGGGGTCGGCCGGGCGCTCGGCGAGGCGGTGCTGTCCTGGGCCGCCCAGGCCGGCTTCCCGACCGTCGTCACAGACTGGCGGGCGACCAACCTGCTGTCGTCGCGGGCCTGGCCCCGCCTGGGTTTCCGACCGGCCTTCCTACGGCTGCACCGCACTGTGGGTCACTAACCGGGCATCTTCCGGCCTAGGGTCGGATCCGGACCGCGCCCAGCGGCGTCGGTGTAAAGCCGGGAAACACCTGGCTCAGCGAGCCGATGCGGCAGCGCTTCTGCAGGATCTCGCCGAGCACGTCGCGGTAGTCGGTCATCCCGCTGAGGTCCCCGTTGTCCAGGTCGGCCGGCGCCAGGCCGGGCCACGGACCGTGCACGGTCCCGCCGACGACCCCGCCACCGAACAGCAGCACGGCGTTGCCGTGGCCGTGGTCGGTGCCACCGGAGCCGTTCTCCGCCAGCCGCCGGCCGAACTCCGACAGCGTGACGACGGTGACTGAGGACATGGCCGGGCCGAGGTCGCGGGCAAAGGACGCCATCGCACCGGCGAAGTCGGCCAGGTGGTCGTTCATGGCGCCGCCGGCGACCGGCTTGCCCAGGCCGACGTGCATATCCCAGTCGTCGTAGTCGACGCAGGCGACCTGCAGCCCCACGCCGGCCTTGATGAGGCGGCTGACTTCCCGCAGCGCCTTCGCCAGTGGCGTCGCGGGATAGACCGATCCGTTGGCGGGCGCGTCGCCGCCGGCCTTGATCGCTGCGGTCGTGGCCAGTGCGCCCACAGCGGTGGCCGCAGGGACGGCCATCCGCGCCGGGGCGGCAGCGTATGCCGTCTGCAACGCCCGGGCCCGCCGGGCATTCACGGTCGGGTCGCCGTCGAGTCCGAAACTGTCGATGTCCTGCAGTGCGATCTCGCGGGCCGGGCCGATCAGCGACTGCGAGATCATGCTGTTGCCGACGACGGCGGCCTGGAACGTCGAGCCGCCACCCCGCACACCCAGCGTCCGGTCGAGCCAGCCGGTGCGCAGCGACGTGCCGGGAGCCGCTCGCTCCATCTCCTCCAGCGAGGAGAAGTGCGAACGGGTGGCGTCGGTCTGCCCCACCGCGTGGACGGCCCCGAAGGTGCCGTCGAGCCAGTACGGCAGCAGCGGCGCGAGGGCGGGATGCAGGCCGAACATCGCGTCGCGGGCGAGCAGCGCGGCGGCGGGCACGGCAATGTTGGGCCGGGCGGCGTAATAGGCCGGATCGCCGGCCGGCACTATCGCGGACAGCCCGTCGAACCCACCCCGCATCGACAGCACGACGAGTACGTCGCCGGTGTAGGGCGCACCCGTGGCGGCGAAGGCCAGCCGGCTCGACATCAGCGGGCCACTCAGCCCGGCCAAGGCACCGGCCGCCGCGGCGGCCCCCAGGAAGGTCCGCCGGCTCACTCCGCCCGTCTTGGCCTCGTGGTCCGGGCAGCCGCAACTGGATTCGCTGGTCATGGTCACCGCAGTCCGTGGTAGGGCAGGTCGAGCAGGAGCGCGACGAGGTATGGCAGCTTCCACGTCAGCCATTGGTCGTTGGCGCTGACGACGCCGGTGGAGGTCTTCCCGACGAACGCCAGGACCACCGCCCGGTCGGCGGCCGTCAAGCGCTGACTCAGCAATCGTGTCGCCAGAGCGTCGACGATGCCGCCCCAGGTGAGCGGCAGCACGGCCGGGAGCAGCGTTCGCAGCGGGCGGCGTACCAGGGTGCGGGGCCACCAGGCCGCCGCGAGCATCATGTGGTTGTTCCAGCGGCTCAGCAGGCCGGACGCCGACTGCCAGGCCAGGGCAACGTCTGGGTAGCCGTCGACGACGTGCCAGGCCAGCGGTGCCTGGCCCATGTCGGACGACATCCAGTACAGCCCCTGGACCCCCGCGGTGCCGGACACATCGGGGCGGATGTCGAGCGTGCGCAGCGTCGCGACCATGTCCTCGTAGGGCCGGCGTACCTTGGCCCCGATCGAGGCCCGGAACTCGGCGGAGGCGAAGAGCGCCCGCAGCACCGGGACGATCGCGGTCCCGTTGCGCAGGTATACGCCCGCCAGGCTGTCGATGAGGGCGGCCGACGGCTGGTCGGAGACGAACCGGATGGCGAGCTTCTCGGCGATGTGCCGGGCGGTGCTGGGGTGCCCGGCGAGGTAGCGCAGATAGCTCACCGCGACCACGTAGCCGCCCTCGGCGGTGGCATTGGCCGCCGACCAGCCGAGCACGCTGACGGGGCCGGTGTAGTGCCACCTGGGCTTGTAGACGAAGGCCCCGGTGGCCTGATCGACGGTGCATCCCGTCATCACCAGGGCGGAGGTACGCATCTCCGTCTCCGTGTAGCCGGCCTCCACGCCGACGGTGTGCAGCTCCAGCAACTCCCGGCCGAAGTTCTCGTTGGGCGAGCCCTTGCGCGAGACGTTGTTGTTCAGGAAGTGCAGCATCGCCGGGTGCAGGGAGCTGGCGACCAGCATGTCCGAGAAGTTGCCCAGTGCGTGCACCCGGATCACATCGGCATCGAAGCGGTGGCGGCTGTCCCACACGTTGTCGGACGGGCAGGTGATGTTCAGGTGGTTCGACCAGAAGTCCACCATCACCTCGAAGAGCTGGCGCCTGCTCCACGTGGCTCGGGCGAGGGTGGCCCGGCCGGTGTCGAACATCACGTCCCAGTTGCCGGAGTCGGTCGCCCGGACATCGGCAATGGACTTGGTCAGGTTGGGGTAGCGGGCAAGGTAGGCGTCACAGGCCCGGTCATCGATGAGCGCGGGTGCGAGCTGCTGGTTCAGCCAGCCGGCGGCACCCAGCTTGGTCGCCTCGGCGATGAGAGCCGGTGTGGTGCCGTACGTCGCGCGCCGTAGCAGGTGCAGCAGCGGGTCGGCGGTGAGGTAAGTCGCGGTGGTTGTGGTGGCCGCCGCGGCCGGGGTCACCCCGATCATCGGGAGGACCGCCGCCGCCGTAACACCGGTGGCGGCCGCGCCGAGGAGGCGGCGCCGGGTCATCGCGGTGGGTGTCACCCTTGGTTTGTCGGGCCGGGCGAATCCGAGCTGACTAGGCCGATGGGATGATGAATGGGTGAGCGAGCCGGCAGGGACGAGCTTCTACGACGCGGTTGGCGGTGGAGACACCTTTCGTCGGCTGGTGTCGACTTTCTACGCCGGCGTCGCTACTGACCCGGTGCTCCGCCCGCTCTACCCCGACGCGGATCTGTCCCACGCCCAGGAGCGGCTGACCATGTTCCTCAGCCAGTATTGGGGCGGGCCCCGCGAATACTCCGACCGGCGCGGCCATCCGCGACTGCGACGGCGGCACGTGCCCTTCGCCATCGGCGAGCGCGAGCGGGACGCCTGGCTCCGGCACATGCGCGCCGCACTCGACTAGCTCGGCTTGCCCGAGCCCTACGCCGTGACGCTGTGGGACTACCTCGAGTCGGCGGCCTTCAGCCTGCAAAACCGGCACTCCGACTGAGCGATCGCGCGGGCCGCCAGGTCGAAATCCTCAGTCCGGGCGGGCGGGCGCCTTGTGCCGGATCTCGGTCGCACCCAGACTGGGCCCGTGCTCATCATGATCGCCTGCGGTCTGCTGCTCGCGGCCGGCGTGTACGCCGCCGTGCTGTGGAGCGGGCTCTCGCTGACGATCCCGGAGCGGCCCGACCGGTCAGAGCGGCCCGACCGGTCAGAGCGGCCCGAGCGGTCAGAGCGGCCCGACCGGCCCGAGCGGCCCGAGCGGCCGCGCCCCCCGCCGGTCCGAGAGGTGCTGGCCCGCTACCTGTGGTGGGTGACGCTGACCAACGCGACCGGTCTCGCTGCTGGCCTGGTGGTCGCTGGGGCCGGCGGTCGCCTGATCATGCGGCTGCTGGCAGCCACGTCGTCGGACGCGCGGGGTGCGATCACCGAGGCAGGCGAGACGGTCGGCCGGATCAGCCTCGGCGGGACGATCTCGCTGATCGTCTTCGGTGGCCTGTTGGGTGGGTTGCTCTCCGCCCTGATCTACGTCCTGATCCGGCCGTGGCTACCGCCCGGCCGGTGGGGAGCGCTGGCCTTCGGCCTGCTCCTGCTCCTGGCGCTGTCCACCCGGCTGGAGCCGCTGCGGTCGAACAACCCCGACTTCGTGCTTGTCGGGCCCCCCGCCCTCGCGCTGGTGACATTCGGGCTGCTGGCCGTCGTGCACGGCGCAGCCGTGGCGGGGATAGCCGCCCGCTACGGCCGAGCATTGCCGCTGATCAGCCGGCGCCCCGGCACGATGCTGCGATACGCACCCGTCCTCGCGTTGCTCCTCGTCCCGCCGCTTGCCCTCGCAGTCGCCCTAGTCGGTGTGGTGGTCGTGTTCGTGTCACGGCTGCCCGACCTGCCGGCGCGGATGCCCCGCCGCCTGCTGCTCCCCGGCCGGGTCGTGCTGGGCCTGGCGGCGCTCGCTGCTTCGCCGGGCTTCGCCACGGCCGTCGTCGACATCGTCTGACTCTGGCGGCCCGCCCGGACGCGCTGCAGCAGCGCGGCACCCACCACGAGCGCCTCACCGGTCGGGTCAGTCGCGAGTGAGCTTGCGGTAGGTCACCCGGTGCGGCCGGGCTGCTTCCGCACCGAGCCGATCGACCTTGTTGCGCTCGTAGTCCTCGAAGTTGCCCTCGAACCAGAACCATCGGTCAGGCTGGTTGGCCGTGCCCTCCCAGGCCAGGATGTGGGTGGCCACCCGGTCGAGGAACCACCGGTCGTGGCTGGTGATCACCGCACACCCGGGAAACTCCAGCAGCGCCTGCTCGAGTGACTGCAGGGTCTCGACGTCGAGGTCGTTGGTCGGCTCGTCGAGGAGCAGAACGTTGCCGCCGTGCTTGAGGGTGAGCGCGAGGTTGAGCCGGTTGCGTTCCCCGCCGGAGAGCACCTTGACCGGCTTCTGCTGGTCGGGGCCCTTGAAGCCGAAGGTGCCCACGTAGGCCCGCGAGGGCATCTCCCGGCTGCCTACCTTGATGTGGTCGAGCCCGTCGGAGATCGCCTCGAAGATCGTTTTGTCACCGGCGAGCTGCGACCGGCTCTGGTCGACGTAGGAAATCTCGACCGTCTCGCCGATGGTGAGGTCACCAGTGTCGGCGTGCTCTTCACCGATGATCATCTTGAACAAGGTGGTCTTGCCGACGCCGTTGGGCCCGATGATGCCCACGATCCCGCCGCGGGGCAGCGAGAAGGACAGATCGGCTATCAGCGAACGACCGTCGAAGCCCTTCGCCAGACCCTTGGATTCGATGACGAGGTTGCCCAGCCGTGGCCCGGCCGGGATCTGGATCTCCTCGAAGTCCATCTTGCGCCCACGTTCGGCCTCGGTCGCCAACTCCTCGTACCGTTGCAACCGGGCCTTGCTCTTGGCCTGCCGCGCCTTGGGGTTGGACCGCACCCACTCCAGCTCCTGGGCCAGCTGACGCTGCCGCTTGGCGTCCTTGGCGCCCTCGACCTTCAGCCGGGTCTGCTTGGTCTCCAGGTAGGTCGTGTAGTTGCCTTCGTACGGGAAGGCTCGCCCGCGGTCCAACTCGAGAATCCATTCGGCGACGTTGTCGAGAAAGTAGCGGTCGTGGGTGACCGCCAGGACGGTGCCGGGATACTTGGCCAAGTGCTGCTCGAGCCACAGCACGCTCTCGGCATCGAGGTGGTTGGTCGGCTCGTCGAGCAGCAGCAGGTCAGGCTGCTGCAGGAGCAGCTTGCACAGCGCCACCCGGCGCCGCTCGCCACCGGAGAGCGTCGTGACGTCGGCCTCACCCGGTGGGCATCGGAGTGCGTCCATCGCCATCTCGATCTGCGAGTCGAGCTCCCACGCGCCGACGTGCTCGATCTGCTCCATCAGCTCGCCCTGCCGGGCCAGCAGCACGTCGAAATCGGCGTCCGGCTCCCCCATCTTGGCGCTGACGTCCTCGAACCTGGCCAGCAAGTCACGCGTGTGGGCAACGGCCTCCTCGACGTTGTCGCGGACATTCTTGTCCTCGGTCAGCGCCGGCTCCTGCGCGAGGAGCCCGACGGTGTAACCGGGGCTGAGGGTGGCGTCGCCGTTGGACGCGGTGTCGAGCCCCGCCATGATCTTGAGCACGGTCGACTTTCCGGCCCCGTTGGGACCGACGACACCGATCTTGGCGCCGGGCAGGAACGACAGCGTGACGTCGTCGAGGATGACCTTGTCGCCGTGCGCCTTGCGAACCTTGCGCATGGTGTAGATGTACTGAGCCACTAGGCGGAATTCCTTAGCTGAAGGGGTGTCCGCTCCAGTGTCTCAGCACATCGGCTCCGGCCACATTCCGCTCCGCTCACCCGACGCCGGCCGGCACCTCGTCCTCCACCACTTCGGGCTCGGGCTCGTCGACCTCGTAGGAGGGCGACGCATCGATCGCCGGCCGGGTGCGGGTGTAGATCGTGGTGCCCCGGCCCAGGTCGTGGCCGATGGCCTGGGCCTCGAGGTCGTAGGCCGTGCGCTTCTGCTCGTCGACCTCGTACTTGCGGCTGAAGTAGCGCCCCGTGACGATGACAGGGTCACCCTTGACCACTGACCGTGCGACGTTGTCGCCCAACTGCCGCCAGCAGTTCACCCGCACGAACAGGGTGTCGCGATCGACAAAGGTGTTCTGCTCGCGGTCGAAGCGGCGAGAGGTGGACGCGACGCGAAAGGTGGTCACGCTGGCGCCGTTGTCGAGCACCCGCCGGTGCGGGGTGTCGACGACGTTGCCGATGACCGTCAGCACGGTGTCGTTCACTGGATCCTCCTGCCGGAATGCGGCGGCGCCGATCGCCCCCACCTACGACCACCCTGCCGATCGGGACGCGTCGGGCCACCCCGCTCGGCGCAGTCTGTGGACACGGCCACAACTGGGGACGACGCCTTGACGAAACCAGCGAGGGCGGGCTCGTTTCGCGGGACAAGTTTCGGCGCTGGCGGGCGCGGTGGCTGCGCGAGCGCATGGGGGCCGAAGGGTCGACTGGGCGTGAGCTTTGATCACCGCACCCACATCACCACGGGTCATGGCTGGAGAAGCAGAACAGCAGGCCTCGGGCCTCTGTCGCCGGCGCGTCATACGCTGCGGGGCGTGCTGATCACGGACCGGGACTTGGCTATTGCGGCCGCGCAGACCGGAGCGGCGGTGGTGCGTTCCCAGTACGGTGCACCGCTGGTGCGCTTCGAGAAGGCTCAGGGCGATTTCGCCACGGCGGCCGACGTCGACGCGGAGCGGGCCATCATCGGTGTCTTGCGTGCTGCTCGGCCAGGCGACGTCGTGATCGGCGAGGAGAGTGGGCGCAGGGGCTCAGGCGGGACCGAGCGCGTGTGGTTGGTTGATCCCTTGTGCGGGACTGTGAATTTTGCCGTTCGCAGCATGCTGATCTGAGTGAATGTCGCCCTGCGAACCGGCCGGGATGTCATGGTGGCAGCCTCGGCCGACCCGTTCACTGGCGAGGTGTTCTGGACGGAGGGTGCTCACGCGTTCGTGCGCAACAACGGTGTGGATCATCAGTTGACGCCCTCGGCGTAATCACGGCTGGTGGGGGTGCAAGCCGGCGGCGGGCCGTATTGGCACGTCGACCCAGCGACGATTCCGTGCAACGCGGAACCAGCGTGCGTCGATGGCGCACAATGGCACCCGAGCGCCCGTAGCTCAGTGGACAGAGCAGGTGCCTTCTAAGCACTTGGCCGCAGGTTCGAGTCCTGCCGGGCGCACAGCGCGTGACCTGCGATTAGCCTGCGATCAGCCCGGCTATCGCATACGGGGAACGTACGGACGGCCCCGGATGTCACGCGGCAATTGACAGCAACGACACCGCCAGATCGAGCGCTATCCCCTACCACGGCAGCAGCGAATGGTGCCCGCACCCGCTGTCAGGGCAGCCGGATGGCCAGTAGCGCCAGCGGAATGGCCAGTGCAGCGATAGGGCTCCCGATGAGCGTGTAGAGCCGTACGGACGGACGGCTGCCGACAGTTCCTGCCGCCTGCATCCAGAGCAGCGCTGACAGCGACCCGGTGACCGCGATGTTAGGACCGATGTCGAGGCCGAGCAGCAGTGCTCGTGGGTGGACCGGGGCCTGAGCTGACATCAGCATCGCCGCGGGAAGGTTGTTGATGGCCACGGCAGCGGTGGCCCCGAGCAGCGCCGTGGGCCAGCGCCCGACATGTGTCAGCCAGCGGGTCGGCGCGGTCCACGCCCGGGCGAGGCTGCCCGTGCCCACGGCCAGCCCGAACAGCCCGACTAAGGCGGTTACGTCCATTGTGGACGCGAGCTTTGGCAGGGTGCTGCGACCCCGAGCGACAACTCCAACCACAACCACCACACCGATGGCTAGAACAGGCAAAGCGGGGTCGGCCAAGACGAGCATGACCACCGCGGAGCAGGCGATGGCAACGAGGCTCAGCCCCGGCGTCCTGCGCTTTCTCTCCTGGACGCCGGGGCTGTCCGAATCGCGCAAACCTCTTAGCAGCAGTGGCGGGAGGGCCGCCGTGACGGCCACAGCCACGAGCCAGGCGGGCCAGATCCGAGCGGCGAACGTCAGCCCCGACACATGCTCTTGGCGCAACACGATGAGGTTCGTCAGGTTGGATCCCGGCAGCAGCAGTGAGGCCGAATTCGCCATCAGGACGCACCCGTAGAGAAACGGCCGCTCGTCCGTGTCGTGTTCCCGGGCCAGTAACACGACGACGGGTGTGAGGAACGCCACGGCTGTGTCCAGGTTGAGCAGCACCGATGTGACCGCCACCAGACCCATCGACACGAGGTAGGCGACCCAGCGCCCGCCCCGCAGCCGGGCCAGCAGTGCGGCGCCCGCAGCAAAGGCGCCGTCCTCCGCGGCGGCGAAGCCGATCAGCAGCAGTCCCAGCACAAGCACGAAGGCGGGCCACGCCTGCGCGGCCGCGTCGCCGGCCCGGCGTGGCACCAGGCCCGCCGCCAGGCCAGCCACGGTGGCGCCCACCACGAGGAGCAGCACGGGTAGCCGAGGACGAACACTGCGCATCACCGCATCATGCTTGGCACCGGCCGGCCGCGGATCGCGGGCCGTCTGTCACCCGCCCAGCGACCGGATGCGACGATGGCCCACGTCCACCGGATCGGGTTCGTGCTGACAGGCATACGCCGGGAGGGGCTCGACACCTTCGTGAGTACGGAGTACTGCGAGGTGGTCATCACCGCCTCGGATCCCGACTGGCTGGCGGGCTTCACCACGGCGCTGGTGACCGAGCGGTTGGCGGCATGTGGACAGAGCATCGAGGCGATCCGCTCCGTCTACCGCTGGGACGGGACCATGCATGACGAGCCCGAGACGCGGGTCGCACTGCACACCAGGATGTCCCTCGTCCCGCTGATCGTGGAACGCGCCAACCACGATCACGCCTACGACGTGCCCTGCGTGATCGCGCTGCCCATCGTCGGCGGCAACCCGGCCTATCTGCGGTGGATCGAAGCTGAGACCCGCGATCCGTCGGCGTCGTGAGCCGCGCCGATACCCGGTCGATCGGGGTCGCCGGGCGGGCAATCAAGGGAGCTCGCCGGCGTCGGAGAGAGCGGGCGGGTAGGGCCGGCGCGGCTCGCGGACCCCGCTCAGACCGCCCGGACCCACCGGACCCATACGGTGACCACGTCCCAGCGATGCAGGCGGCTGCCGGCCGGTGGCTGCTGGTCCACGACGATGCCGTCCACCAGCGGCCGCGGGCTGTCGGGGTCTGGGCCGACAAGGATCAACCCGGCGTCGTGCCCGGCCAGCCAGGCATCCAGGGCGTGCATGCCGGAGAAGTCAGGCAGGCCGATCCGGGCACCCTGGCCCAACGGGTCCGCCACCAACTGACGTCACCCTTGGACGAGAATAACCCCGCTGTCCAGCACTCCAGGAGCACCGCCAGATCGGCGGGCACTAGGTTCCAGCGTCGGTCAGCAGCCCGCGCCGCCGGGCCAGCGCCGCAGCCTCCGTGCGCGACGCTGCGCCGAGCTTGGCGAGGATGTTGGAGACGTGCACGCTGACCGTCTTGGCGCTGATGTAGAGCTGCCGGCCGATTTCGCTGTTGCTGCGGCCCTGCGCCACCAGGGCGAGCACCTCGTGCTCGCGCGCCGTCAGGTGCTCGGCGCGCTTCGACTCCGGCGTGCCGGAGGCCGAGGCGGGGATGCCCAGCGTGCGGAGCTCCGCCAGCAGCGGCTCGGCCGCCAGCCGGGCGGCCGTGCGTCTGGCGGCGCGGGCCGGGCCGGCGGCATCTGCAGCACGTCCGACGGCACGAAGGACCGACGAGAGGCGGGCTTGCGACCGCGCCAGCTCGAACACATGACCGAACCTCTCGAAGCCGGCGACGGCGCGCTCCCATGCCGCCACCAGCTCCGCTCCACCCGGCGGATCGACACCGGTCAGCCACCGCAACCGGGCGTGCTCGGCCGCGACCCGGGCCACCCACGCGTCGGCCTCGGGACCGTGATGCCGCCGCCCACTGACTTCGTTGTGCGCCGCGACCGCATCGGCCCTGGCGGCCACGTCGTCGCCGCGGCGAGCCAGATCGGCCAGGTCGTGGCTGCCCGAGCGCACGGCCTCGGCACACAACTGCCCGAGCAACAGCCCGCTGAGCCGGATCTGCGCCTGGAACGTTTTCATCTGCCACAGCCCGATGACGCACGTCGCCACCTCGTCGTAGACCTTCGTGGCGCCCGCCACGTCGCCGGCGTCACCGTAGAGATCGATCGCCGCGCCGCCGCTGAAGATGGCCAGCAGGCCATCGCGTTCCCACCATGGGCGCAGCTGGGGCATCAGGTCGAGCGCCTGGTGCTCGCCGCGGCCCGCGGCGACCGACAGCTGCACCGCCGCAAGCAGCGCCTCCGCCAGGCCCGGGGGTGACTGGCCTGTGACATCCACGATTCGGCTGGTCCGCTCCCAGTCCCCGGCGACATAGGCGACGACCCCGGCCATGGCCCGGCCGTCGAGACCGTACGGCGCCCAGGGCCGGCCGGTCTCCAGGGCGCGGGCGGCCGCGCCCTCGAAGACGGCCAGTGCCCGCCGGAGATCACCGAGCTCGTAGTGCAGGCTGCCGAGATTGTAGGTGCCGCGTAACTCGGCTGCCACCTCGCCTGACGCCCGCGCCTTGGCAATCGCCTGCTCGAGCCCGCGCCGCGACGCCTCCGGGTCGCCCGACTGCCCGTCGATCCGCGCCAGCGTGGTGGTGGCGTCGGCGATCACGTCGGCCAGGTCGAGGTCGCGCGCGATCTGCAGTGCCTCGGTGGCCCACCGGGTCGCTTCCTCGCGCTGCCGATCGGCGTTGGCGCGGGCATGCACGCTGAGCACCTGCGCCCGCAAGGCCGTGGGCGGCGTCGTCGGGACGAGGCGGAGCATCTCGGCGGTGATCTCGAGCAGGTCGATGGTGCTGTCACTGAGCATCTCGACGTTGGCCAGGGCATGCAGCAGGACGGCCCTCTGCAGGCCGGGAGCCTCCGGTGACAGCTCTGCGAGCGCTTCGCGGACGAGGGCAACCGCCCGGAACAGGTGCCCCGCAGCAGCCGCTGCCTCACTGGCCTTGACGGTGAGTGCGACTTTGTCGAGCGGCCCGGCCGCAGCCGCGGCCTCGTGGTCGGCGAGCAGCTCGAGAGCGGTTTCGTAGTGCCGGGCCGCCTCGTCCGGGCCGGCCACCGACATCGCCTCGTCGCCGGCCTGCACGCTGGCCCTGATGGCCGTCCCAGGTCGTGCGCGATTCGGGCATGGCGGGCAAGCTCCGCCGCGGTCCCGTCGGCGTCACCCGTGGCCAGCGTCTGCGCGTAGGCAGCGTGCAGCCGTACGCGCTCGCCGGGCAGCAGGTCGTCGTAGACCGCCTCGGCCAGCAGCGCATGCCGGAACGCGTAGCCGTATGCCCCCACCGGCTCGAGGACATTGCTGTCCACCGCTGCCCGCAGCACCCGCTCGAGGGTGCCGCCATCGATGCCGACGACCCGCGCCAGCAGGTCGTGCGACACCCGCCGGCCCGCGGCAGAGGCGGCGCGGACCGCCAGCCGCGTCGTGTCGTCGAGCTGGTCGAGTCGGAGCAGCAGCAGGTCGGCGAGGTCGGTGGGCAGCGACCTGCCACCCAGCTCGGCCGCGGCAACGAGCTCCTCGGTGAAGAACGCGTTGCCCTCGGCGCGCTCCACGATCCGGCGGACGTCACCCTCACGCAGCGGCGACGGATGCAGCGCCCGGACGAGGGTGCGGACATCCGGATCGGCCAGCGGCTGGAGCTGTATTCGCGTGACGCCGGACAGCCGCGACCACTCAGCGGCGGCGGCGCGCAGCGGATGGCGCCGGTGCAGGTCATCGCTGCGGTAGGACACGACGACCGAGACCCGGTTGGCGGCCTGGCGGGTGAAGAGGTAGCTCAACAGCTCTCGGGTCGACTGGTCGGCCCAGTGCACGTCCTCGATGAGCAGCAGCAAGGGTGCCGAGAGACTCAACTGCCCGAGTGCGGCACGCACCGCCTCGAACAGCTCTGAACGATCGATCCGTTGCGCGGAGCCCTTGCCGGCGTCGGAAAGCAACCGCCGACCGGGCAGGAGGCCGGCGACGGCTGGGCTCGCCTCCGCGAGTGAGGCGGCCAGGCCCGGCGAGTCGGCGGCCAGCCGGCCGAAGGCCTCGCTGAACGGCAGGTAGGGCAGGGCGCCGTCGCCGAAGTCGAGGCAGTGACCCACCAGCACCCGCCAGCCGGCTTCGTGCGCGAGGCCGCGCAACTCGGCAAGCAGGCGGGTCTTGCCGACTCCCGCGTCGCCGGCTAGCAGGACGGCGGACTCCCCGCCCTCGGCGTCCCCGATCCCGATGACCGAGGACACCCGAGCCAGCTCCGCCGCCCGCCCCACGAGCGGGCAGCGAAGGGCCGGTCCGGATGACATGCCCTCCATCATCCCGGTGCCACCGACAGTCCGGGCCGCACCCGCCTGCTGGAAGTCCTGGGCGACGCTCACCCGCCCGCTCAGCCGCTGATGGCTGCGTGGGCGTGCGAGAGGTGCAGGGCGTGGCGCAGCCGCGCCGAGCCACGGTGCTGATGCGCGCCGCGGCGAGCGTGCCGCTCCTCCGAGGAGACCTGACGGAAGAGCTCGTGCGCCCGCTCCTGCCGGTAGGTGGCTTCCGCGGCGAGCAACTCGTCGGAATACAACATTTCGGGCTCCTTCTGGTCAGCGGTTTTCCCTGCTGATCAGAGAATGCGCGTCTGAGGGAGGGCCCCACATCGGGACTATGCCTTAGCTCCAGCGCGGCGGTCCGCAGCGCCTCAGAGCCGGGCCCCGCGAGCCCGCCGGCGGGCTGGTGCAGCTGGCGGATCGCCGCCGAAGTCATCGGGGCGGGCGGCCAGGTTACGTGCCTGAGCGCGCCAGGGGGGGCACTATGTCGGCGTGTACGCCGCGCTGTTCCTCGTTGTGCTGATCGGCGGCTACCTGCTGTCCTGCGTCGTGTGGCCGCTCAAGCCGTGCCCGGTCTGTAAGGGCAACGGCAAGCGGCGGGCACCGCTCGGGGTCACCTGGCGCAAGTGCTCGCGCTGCAAGGGGACCGGTGAGGTGCGCCGCATCGGCCGGCGGGTGCTTGGCCGCTAACCCCCGGAGAGCACCCGGTCGTCGTGCGGCTCAGCACCGGCCACCACCCTGTTCCGCCCGGTGGCCTTCGCGTGGTACAGCGCGAGATCGGCCTCCTTGAGCAGCTCGTCGGCGGAGATGTCGCGGCCGGTAACGTACGACGCGACTCCGGCACTGACCGTCAGGATGCCGCCGGCGCTGTCTGCGTGCCCGATGCCCAGGCTCTCCACCGCTCTGCGCAGCCGGTCGACCACGCCCATCGCCTGAGCCGGTGCCTGCTCGGGCAGGACGATGAGGAACTCCTCGCCGCCGTACCGGTAGACGGCATCACCCAGCCGAGCGTGCCGGTCGAGCGCCAGGGCGACCCCCCGAAGGGCCTGGTCGCCCGCCTGGTGACCGTACCGGTCGTTGAAGGACTTGAAGCCGTCGATGTCGAACAGCGCCAGGGAATAGGCACGCTGATACCGAGCGCTGCGGCTGTGCAGCAGTTCGAGGTCGGTGGCCAGGGTCAGCCGGTTGCGCAGCTTCGTCAGCGGGTCGGTCCGGGCCAGCTCGGCCAGATCGGTCCGGTACCGTGCCAGCTCCGCGTGCAGGGAGGTGACCCGCCGGGCCGCGAGCAGCCGCGACTGCAACGCGAACGGGTCCAGCGGCTTGGTCAGGTAGTCGTCCGCGCCCGCCTCCATGCCGGACAGCACGTCACCGTCGTCACCGGCGGAGGTGACCAGGATGATGTAGGTGTAGTTGTCCACCGCTGCGCTGCGGATCGCGCGGCACAGTTGGACTCCATTGAGGCCGGGCATCTCCCGATCCGTGACCAGCACCTCCGGCCCGTCGTCGCAGAACATCCGCCAGGCCTCGTCACCGTCGACCGCCGTGACGCATTCGTGTCCGAGCGCCTCCACGGCGCTCTTGGCAACGAGGCGCGAGCCGAGGTCGTCGTCGGCGACGAGGATCCTCACCTGGTCACCGCAGACGAGGTCGAGACGACGTCGTGCAGCGCGCCCACGGCCTGCTCGAGTGCGGTAGCGAGTTGGTCAACCAGCTCCGGGGCGGCCGTCTGGCCACTCCGGCCGATCCTCTGGAGCTCGGCGCAGATGTCCGAGACAGCGACCGCGCCGACGTTTCCGGCCGCACCCTTGAGTTGGTGCGCAGCCTGATACAGGGCCACGGCGTCGCCGGCCGAATTGGCCTGCTCGACAGCGGTCAGCCGGGCGGGGACGTCGTCGACGAAGACCGTGACCAGCATCGGCAACAGCCCCAGCCCATCCGCGGGCCCGAGCCGGCGCAGTGCGTCGAGCCGTTCGAAGTCGATCGCCGACGACGCGATAGTGGCGGCGGTCGCGGCGGGAGTGCCGGCCGCGCTGCGGGCGACGGCCACAGCGGCAGGCACAGCGCCGTTCCCCGCGGCTGCCCCATTGGTGCTCCCTGCGGGTGAGACTTCCGATCGGTGCAGCCCAACGTCCGGCGGCGCCGCAGCGCTCGCTTGCGGCTGCTTGGTCGACCAGCGGTCCAGCGACTGGCCGAGTGCCCGCGGATCGACCGGCTTGGTGACGAAGTCGTCCATGCCGGCTGCCATGCACGCGTCCCGGTCCTCGGCAAGCGCCGAGGCGGTCATGGCAATGATCGGCGTGTGCCGGATGTCGCCCTCCCGCTGCCGGATCTGCTTGGTGGCCTCGAAGCCGTCCATCTCGGGCATGTGGCAGTCCATCAGGACGGCCGAGTACCCCGTTGGCTGTGCCGTCAGCGCCGCAACCGCCTGCAGCCCGTCGCCCACCGTATGGAAGCTGTAGCCGAGGGAGGTCAACAGGCCCTGGGCGACGAGTTGGTTGAGGTGGTTGTCCTCGACCACCAGCACATGGCCGCGATCCACCTGGGCGGCATCGGTCACCGGGAACCGGCGCCGCTGCGCCGGTATGACGGCGTTGGAGCCGGCGACCTGCAGCAGGTGCGCCCGAAGCGCGCCCTGCCGCACCGGCTTGGTCAACCGGGCAGCGAGGCCGACCTCGGCCGCCGTCTGCGCATCCACGTCGCCGCCCGAGGTCAGCAACACGAGCTTGGTGGCGATCAGCACCGGGTCGGCAGTGATGGTCCGGGCGAGCTCGACTCCGTCCATCTCGGGCATGTTCATGTCGAGGACCGCGATGTGGTACGGCCTGCCGGCAGTCGCCGCTTCCCGCATCAGGATCAGTGCCGACGCGCCGTCCTCGGCCAGGTCGGCGTCCATCTGCCAGCCGTGCAGCTGCGCGGACAGGATCCACCTGTTCGTCGCGTTGTCGTCGACGATCAGCGCCCGCAGGGTGGCCAACGAGGAGTTGGACACGTCCAGCGGCCTCATGTCGCTGATCGGGCCCTTCTCCAGACTGAGGTCGAAGTGGAAGGTGCTGCCCTTGCCGACCTCGCTGACCAGTTCCAGCTCGCTGCCCATGGCCGCGACGAGCCGGACGCAGATCGCCAGGCCCAGCCCGCTGCCGCCGTACCGCCGGGTCGTGGTGGCGTCGGCCTGGGCGAACGGCTCGAAGAGCCGCTGGCGATCCTCGTCGGCGATCCCGATCCCGGTGTCGGACACCTTGAAGCGCACGATCGCTGCGGCGTGGTCCTCGCTGACCAACTGGGCGCTGACGACGACCTCGCCGCTGGAGGTGAACTTGACCGCGTTGGACACCAGGTTGATGAGCACCTGACGGATCCGGGTGGAGTCGCCGCGCAGGCCGCCGGGGAGGTCGGGATGGCAGTAGGCGATCAATTCCAGTCCGCGGGCCAGCGCCGGGGGCGCCACGAGCGCGGCGACATCCTCGACGAGCCAGCCGGCGTCCAGCTCGATCGACTCCATGTCGACCTTGCCGGCCTCCAGCTTGGAGAAGTCCAGGATGTCGTTGATGACGACAGCAGGCCGTCGCCGGCGGTCTGCACGCCCTCGGCGTACTGCCGCTGGGTCTCGTCCAGGGCCGTGTTGAGCAGCAGGCCGGTCAGGCCGATCACGCCGTTCATCGGAGTACGTATCTCGTGGCTCATGGTCGCCAGGAACTGCGACTTCAACCGCGAGACCTCCAGCGCGTCGTCCCTGGCGATACGGACCTGCTCCTCGGCGGAATTGGCCGCGTCGGTCCGGCCCCGCTCGTCCTCGGCCAGTCGCCAGGTGTAGAGGTTGGCGGCGGCGGCAGCCAGCACGTACCCGGCGTGGATGACCGCCCACAGGACCGGCTTGCGCTGCGCCTCCGGGCTGCTGAAGACGTGGGTCGGCATGAGGATCCCGAAGATGGCATGGTGCAGCGCGGTGAAGCCGACAGCCATCAGGAAGGGCAGCCAGTCCTGGTAGAGCGTGATCACGGCGATCATGACGAAGAAGTGGAAGTGACTCTCCGTGACGCCGCCGGTGACGTGGACAAGGGTCGCCGACGACATCAGCAGGCCCAGCGAGACGATGCAGGACCTCGCCCGCCGGCCCAGCCGCCCCACGGACCCGAACGCCGCGGCCGCGGCGAGGAGCACGACCTCGCCGGCGGCGCCGCCAACCGGGTAGCCACGCACCAGCGCTATCCCGAAGAGGCCAACGACGTGCAGCCAGAGCAGGACGGTCATGCCCTTGTGCCGGGACGCCCACGCCGCGAGGGGCAGTTCGCGCCCTCTGGGCAAGATGGAGCCCAGCGCCGCACGCCCACGTACGGATATTCGACGGATCATGCGGATGTTGTCGGCAGGCTGGCTTCCTGTCTGAAGGCACCCGCTCCCAGCGGCACAGCGCAACAGTTGACCGATGTGGCTATCTTTGAGCCCGCACCGCACCAGATGCGTGCGCCCGTCTTCGCAGGAGGCTGCCCGACGTGCTCGCTGGTCGGTCCTGGATCAAGCTCCTCGCGGCTGCAGCCGTCGTCATGCTGCTCGCGACCGGCTGCCCAGGCCGCCAGAACGACGGGCAGGCCGTCCTGGACGTCCAGCCAGCGCAGCCGAGGACCACCGGCGGCACGCTCAACGTCCTCATGCACGCCGACTTCGAGCACCTCGATCCCGCCCGCAACTACATCTCGGAGGGGCTGGACTTCGGCCGCCTCCTCTATCGCAGCCTGACGACCTACCGAGCAATGCCTGGGCGGGCCGGCACCGAGTTGGTGGGCGACCTCGCGACGGACACGGGCACCCTGAGCGCGGGCGGCCGGGTCTGGAGGTTCACGATCCGCGACGGACTCCGGTACGAGGACGGCACCTTCATCAGGGCCGCTGACGTCAAGTACGCCGTCGAGCGGGCGTTTGATCCCGCCCTGGGCGACGGCCCGCAATACCTCCAGGTGCTCCTTGCCGGCGTGCCGGCCGGCTACCAGGGACCGAAGAAGTCGGGCAAGAGCCTGAACTCCATCGTCGTGCAAGCCAATTCGATCACGTTCACCCTCAAGCGGCCGGTGAGCGACTTCGGCTACGCCGCGGCCGAGCCGACGACGGCTCCGGTGCCGCGCAGCAGGGACACCGACCTGCGCTACGACGACCGGGTTTTCTCCTCGGGCCCGTACCAGATCCTGCGCTACCAGCGCGGCAAGACGCTCGCGCTGATCCGCAACCGCTACTGGGACCGGAGCACCGACCCGGTCCGTGGCGCCTACCCGGACAACATCGTCTGCACCTTCGGGCTGGACGCGGCCACCATCGACCAGCGGTTGATCGCCGACTCCGGCCAGGACAGGACTGCCATCGAGTTGGGCACCCCGCTGGCGCCGGACAGCATCGCCCAGGCACAACGCAAGCCGGCGGTAAGGGCCCGGTCGGTACGGGCACTGGACGGCCAGTTGAGCTATCTGGCGATCAACACCAAGCGGATCCCGAACTTGCAGGTGCGACAGGCGATCAACTACGCCGTGAACCGGGATACCTACCGGGTGGCCCGTGGCGGCAGGATGGCCGGCGACTACGCGACGACGATCATGACGCCACTGCTGCCCGGCCACCACCGTTACGACCGGTATCCGGCCCAGCCCGAGGGGGATCCCGACAAGGCCAAGCAGTTGCTGCAACAAGCCGGCGTGCGGTTGCCGCTCAAGCTCACCGTCGCCTCCTCCAGCGTCGGCACGGGTGTCGCCCAGGCGGTCGCCCTGCAGTCGGCACTGAGGCGGGCCAACATCGACCTCGAGATCCTCTCGGTGCCACCCGCGGTCTACTACCGGACCATCGGCGACGTACGGAAGATGCCGGATCTCGCGTTCAGCACATGGCGACCGGACTGGCCGTCGGGGAGCACCGTGCTGCCGCCGCAGTTCGACGGCCGCCAGATCCGGCCGACCGGCAACACCAACCTCTCACAACTCAACAACCCGGCGGTCAACCGGGAGATCGACCGGATCAGCGCGATCCTCGACCCGACGATGCAGGCGCCGGAATGGGGCAGCCTCGACGAGCAGATCATGGGCCTGGCCCCCATCGTCCCGCTGATGTACAACGCCGACATCCACGTGCACGGCTCGGACGTCAAGGGCGGTTACCCGCATGCCTACTACGGGGAGTGGGACATCGTCTCGCTGTCGGTCGGCTGACCAGCGCCTGAGGTCGCCCGACGCCCAGTTCTTCAAGCTAGGCTCAAGGGGTGACCGACCGTCTGGTGTGGATCGACTGCGAGATGACCGGGCTCGACCTCAACCGCGATTGCCTCATCGAAGTCGCCGCGCTCGTCACCGACTCCGACCTGAACGTCCTCGGCGAGGGCGTCGACGTGGTGATCTCCGCACCCGACGAGCGGCTCAACCAGATGGAGGACGTGGTCGCCCGGATGCACGAGAAATCCGGCCTGACCGACGCGGCGAGAGCTTCGACGGTCAGTGTCGCCGACGCCGAGCGGGCGGTCCTCGACTACATTCGCGAGCACGTGTCGGAGCCGCGCAGCGCTCCTCTGTGCGGCAACTCGATCGCGACCGATCGCGGGTTCATCGCGCGTGACATGGCGGAACTTGACGGTTTCCTGCACTACCGCATGGTCGACGTCTCCTCGATCAAGGAGCTGTGCCGCCGGTGGTATCCCAGGACGTACTTCGGTCAACCCGCCAAGGGCCTGTCCCACCGCGCCCTGAACGACATCCAGGAGAGCATCCGTGAGCTGCGCTACTACCGGGCGACCGTCTTCATAGCGCCGCCGGGGCCGACCGTCGAGGAGGCCAGGGCGGTGGCCGCAGGGTTCACGGCGGACGAGCACCCCGGGCCGCAGGGGCCGGTGCCCGAGTCCGGCTGAGAGCCGAGCGGATACCATGGGCCGTCTCGTGCGAACGTGGTGGCTGTAGCTCAGTTGGTAGAGCGCCGGGTTGTGGTCCCGGATGTCGTGGGTTCAAGTCCCATCAGTCACCCCACCCGTCAGTCCCGCGCGGCCGTGACACGTAGCGGGTGCGAGCGCGGAGGGAAGACCATGCAGCCGCTCTTCGACCCGCCGGCGATCCAGGTGGCGCCTGGTGCCGTGCACGTCCCGCGTTGGCTGTCCCCCGACGAGCAGCAGCGGCTGGTGACGGCTTGGCGGGAGTGGGCCGCGCCGCCGGCCGGCATGCGATTCACCCGGATGCCCAGCGGCGGCCGGATGTCCGTCCAGACGGTCTGCCTCGGCTGGCACTGGCAGCCCTACCGCTATTCGCGCACCGTCGACGACGGCGCCGGCGAGCCGGTCAAGCCGCTGCCCGGCTGGCTGGCCGACCTCGGGCGGGCGGCCGTCGGCGCGGCCCACGGTCAGCCAGGTGACTACCGGCCGGACGTCGCACTGGTGAACTACTACGACGAGCACGCCCGGATGGGCCTGCACGCCGATCGGGACGAGCGCTCGCCTGCTCCGGTGGTCTCGCTCAGTCTCGGCAACCGCTGCGTTTTCCGATTCGGCAACCCGGCCGGCCGTGGTCGCCCTTGGACCGACGTCGAGCTGGACAGCGGCGACCTGTTCGTCTTCGGTGGCCCGGCCCGCCTGGCCTACCACGGCGTACTGCGCACCATGGCGGGCACCGCTCCGGCCGATCTGGGGCTGGACGGCCGGCTGAACGTCACCCTGCGCCAGTCGGGACTGGGGTGAGATGGTCGCCGACATCGTGCTGATCAGCGACCCTGCCGTGGTCGCCGTGCCGGTGGTGGAGTGCGGCGAGCCCCTGCGCGACGTCAGGCAACACGCAGACTTGCGGCTCGACTCCCGCCGCGCCGACCCGTCGGGTGCCTACGCCTTCCTTCGGTCGGGACTGCTGGACCGGCTGGTCGCGGCGCAGGCCGCGCTGCCGGCCGGTTTGCGCCTGCTGATCTGGGAAGGTTACCGGCCGGCCAGCCTGCAGTCGGCCTATTTCACCAAATACTGCGACCTGCTGCGGGCCGAAAACCCGCAGTGGCCACCCGAGACCGTGGCCAGCATGGCCAGCCGTTACATCTCCCCACCGGAGGTCGCCCCGCACGTCGCCGGGGCGGCCGTCGACCTGACGCTGTGCGACGCGGCCGGTGCCGAACTCGACATGGGCACTGCGGTCAACGCCAGCCCGGAGGACAGCGACGGCGCCTGCTACTTCGCCGCACCGGCGGTGACCGGAGCCGCCCGGGCCAATCGCGACCTGCTGGCACGGGTGCTCAGCGGGGCCGGGTTGGTGAATTATCCGACGGAATGGTGGCACTGGTCCTACGGCGACCGCTACTGGGCCTTCGCCACCGGGGCCGAGCATGCCCGGTACGCGGCGATCGACTCCCGTACGGTCGGGTGATGACGCAGCCGCCACAGTTCATCAACATGGTCCTGCCTCCCGACCTGGAAGTGGGCGTCTACGCCAACCTGCTGGCCATCTGGCACAGCGAAGACGAGTTCACCCTCGATTTCGCGGTGAAGCAGCCGGCGCAGATGGGCGAGAGCGACGACGGCACCCCCGTGGTGCAGGTGCCTGCTCGAGTGGTGACCAGGGTCCGGGTGCCGCCCGGCCAGATCTTCGAGATCCTCAGGGCCCTCAACGAGAACATGACCCTCTACGAGCGGTCGTTCGGCGACATCCGCCGACCCAGCTGAGCCCGATCGAGCTGATCCGTGCAGCCGGTCAGTGCAGGGCGCTGCCGGCCGACCAGGTGGTCCACGGCACGTTCCAGTCCGTGTAGCCGTCGCCGCGGTGCACTGCCCGCTCGGTGCCGATGACCTGCACGATGTCACCGCGCTTGCTGAGGTAATAGAACCACTTGGCGTTGGACGTGCTGACGTTGATGCAGCCGTGGGAGACGTTGCGCCGGCCCTGCTGGTGAATCGACCACGGAGCACCGTGGACGTATTCACCACCGAAGGTGAACTTCGTGTCCCAGTAGACCTTCGTGTAGTAGCCGCCCGGCGAGTCGCGCGGAATGCCGAAGCTGGCCGAGTCGAAGAACTTCTGGTCGAACTTCACCAGCACGACGCTGATGCCGGCCGAGGTCGGCATGCTCTGGCGGCCCATGCTGACCGGGATCGAGCGCACGGGCTTGCCGTTCTGATAGACCGTCATGGTCTTGGTCGCGTTACTCACCTTGCTGACCACCGACGACCCGACCGTGAACGAGATCCGGCGGCTCCTCTCGCCGTAGACCCCGTTGCCGAGGTCGGCCCGCCCGATGTTGATGGCGACCGTCACGTGGGTGTATGCGGGCCAGTAGACCCGCGGGCGGAAATGCACCTCGCTGCTGGATATCCAGCTCCACGAGCCGACCACCGGCTTGTCGCTGGTCACCTTGAGCAACCGCTCGGCCGCTGCCCGGTCCGGGATCGATCGCGACCAGTAAACGATGATCGGCATGCCGACGCCGACCGTCTCCCCGGACACCGGCACGACGCTGGGATAGGCCAGCCGGCGCGGCGTGACCGTGGTGAACGCCGAGGTGATCGACGTGGCGCGTTCGCGCTGGTCGACCGCCGCCGCGGCGACCTTGTAACCGGTGCTGAAGGCCAGCAGAGCCGTCGAGGTCCACTTGTTGCCGTCGGGATTGATGACGCCGGGCACCGCGGTGCCCTTGCTGGTGGTCATCCGCACGCCGGTGAGGCGGCCGTTGACGACGGTGACGACGACGGGCTGGCTTGGTCGCACGTCACGGGCGGCATTGGCCGGCGTCGTCGCCAGCCGGATGGATCGCTCGGGTGCGGTCGACGACCGACTCGCAGCAGGCTTGCTGGAGGCGGCGCGACGCAAGGACGTCTGCTGGCAGCCGGTAACCCCGATGAGCAGGGACACGGCAGCACCGGCGTACACCAAGCGGCGAACAGCCGCCCCGCTCGAAACCAGTCCCATCCCGCGTCCCCTCGACAGCTTGCGACATCCTGTCCCACCGAACCACATGGGCGAGGGCTGCGACCGCTTTATGCCGCAGATCCCCGATCGCTGGGTGCCAGAGACCACTCTACGTGGTGGCCGGCACGGTACGAGTTGCCTCGCCGTTGCTGGTATCGTCGCTCGCCGGCACGGTCGGCGCCGTTAGCTCAATTGGCAGAGCAGCTGACTCTTAATCAGCGGGTTCGGGGTTCGAGTCCCTGACGGCGCACCAAAGACGCAGGTCAGGGACTTGTCACCCTGGCCTGGTATCCTTTTCAGTAGATCAACTTGTCGGAAACTCGACGGAAACCCTGTCCGAGGGGCCGCTTTTACGGCTCGTCCGCCACTGCCCGCAACAGTTCGTTTCTAGCCTGGCGTCTTAAGATCAACTTCCTGTCGCGCGCCTTGTCCAGTTCCCCGACGGCGGCGGCGGTGGCTGACGCCGGTCGATTGCGTTCCGGCCAGCGCTCCGCTGGCACGCCGGTGCCACCGGGAGGCCGTTGTGCTCGAGAAGGTGTGAACGGCTGCGACCCGGCCGTGCACGGCGCAGCCCACAGTGGCCACCGAACCAGGGCGCTTCAGTCCCGTCACACCTGATGAGTTGACAGGAGCAGTGTCCGGCTTCGGGGAGGCTTCGATGGATCCTGGAGCCGTCCACGACGACTGAACTGAACTGACCGGCGCCGAACCTCAAGGATCTCCATTGGGAGTCGGACAAATAGTGAATGAGCGGTGACGACCTTCAGACTCGGGGGGTGGGTGGCGGACCGCCGGGCAATCCAACGACGGTGCGATGATGCGGTTGATTCCGGGTGAACCGACCACATATGCGCGAGCCGCATCGGTGGCCACCGTCGTCCTGCTCGCGAGCGGCGCAACAACGTGGGGGGCGGCCTGGTCGGCGTTCAGCGCCACGACCTTGAACCGGGCTTGACCGTGTCCTCCGCGGCCAACTTCGACGAAGGAGCGCTGCACCGGTGGGGAACCGACGTCAGCCCCGTGTCCACGCCCACCCAGGTCGGCAGCGCCACCTGGAGCAGCGTCTCCCCGGCAGTTTTCGATCAGCACACCTGTGCCACCCGCACCGACGGCACGGTGTGGTGCTGGGGGAAACAGCAACGGACAGGTGGGTGACGGCACCACCACCAATCGCACGACCCCGACCCAAGTGGGTTCGTGCCACTACCCGGAACGGCGTGTACAGCGGTGGCTGGTTCACCTGCGGCCTGCGCACCGACGGCACGATCTCGTGCTGGGGCGATCGCAGCGTCTGGTGCTGGGGCTGGAACGGCGACGGAGAACTCGGCCTCGGCGACACCACCAACCGTACCAGCCCCGCCCAGGTGCCCCAGCTACTCCGCGTTCCGCCTCTCCGCCTCCCGATACCAGACCGTCGGCCTCCAATGACAAGCAGCTGACTGCCGAGCGGGGCAGGCTGGAAGGCACGTCGATGTTCAGGTGCTCGTGACCGTCCAGGTGAACGTCACCGAACCGCTGGCGCCGGTGCTGTCCTGGCCGGTCACCGTCACGCTGGCGGTTTCGGCGGTGGTCGGCGTGCTGCTGACCAGACCGGCCGAGCTGATCGACAGGCCACTTGGTAGACCGGTCGCGGTGTAGCTGAGGGATCAACCGCCGGAGTTTCTGCCGGTGATCTGCAGGCTGACCGAGGTGCCCACCGCCGTGGTCTGGTCGCCTGGGCTGTCGACGGTCACGACATTGCCGTGCTGCCCTGATCGACGAACAGCAACTTGTTCGGCGAGCCGGAGCCCGGGTTGGTCACCGCGCCGCTTGTGGCGTCGGCAACCAGGCCGTCGCGGACCTGCTGCGGCGTTGAGCCTGGGTGGGCTGCCAGCCAGACTGCCGCGGCACCGACGACATGCGGCGTCGCCATGGACGTGCCACTGATGGCGTTGGTGGCGGTGTCACTGGTGTTCCACGACGAGGTGATGTTCACCCCAGGGCCGAAGATGTCCAGGCAGGTGCCGATGTTGGAGAAGCGGGCCTTGGCGTCGCTGATGTCGGTGGCCCCGACCGTGATGGCTGCGGGGACGCGTGCCGGAGACGTTCCGCAGGCGTCCACGCCGATGCCGACCGAGTTGCCGTTGCCGGCCGCGATGCCGTAGGTGATGCCCGAGGAGATCGAGTTGGCCACCGCGCTGTCGAGGGCGGTGTCGGGTCCCCCACCGAGGCTCATGTTCGCCACTGCCGGCTTGATGGCGTTCTGCGTAACCCAGTCGATGCCCGCGACCACCTGGTCGGTGGTGCCGGAGCCGCTGCAGTTGAGCACCCGGACGCCGACCAGCGACACACCCTTCGCGACGCCGTACTCCGATCCGCCGATCGTGCCCGAGACGTGCGTGCCGTGCCCGTGGCAGTCATCGGCCGAACCGCCGTCGATGGCGTCGAACCCCGATGTCGCCCGCCCGCCGAAGGTGCTGTGGCTGAATCGGATACCCGTGTCGATGACGTAGGCGTGCACGCCGGTGCCGTCGTTGGGATAGCTGTAGGACTTGTCGAGCGGCAAGCTGCGCTGGTCGATCCGGTCGATCCCCCAGGAGGGCGGGTTGGTCTGCGTGGCCGAGAGCCGCATCAGGTGGCTTTGCTCGACATAGGCGACGCTGGGCTCGGTGGCCAGCGCGGCAGCATCGGACCGGCTCATGGTGGCCGAAAAGCCACGCAGCGCCCGTTGGTAGATGTACCTGGTGGTGCCGTGGTGCCGGGCGGCCAGCCTGCGGGCGGCGGCGGGGACCGCCTGCCGGCGCAGCGCGGGCGTGTCCTTGAGTACGACGACGTAGCGGTCCTTAACGGCTGCGGCACCGCCGGCATGCAGGATCGTGCCCCGCGTGGCCGCTGCCTGCGTGGCCACGGCCGGTGTGATGAACGCTGCGCTTAACAGGGCTGCCGCCAGGCCCGCCACCCCCGCGCATCGCATGCTCTTCCTCAAGAGGTCCTCCGTTCGCGAACCACTGCGGAGACGAAGTCGTCACCGGTGGTAGCAGCAGCATTCTGTAGCAGATCCTCGGCTGGGAAGGGTCTTGTCAAGTTCCTGCCCTCTTGCCGGATCACAACAGCGGTCGCCTGGGCGGCGGCGGTGATGTAGGACCAGAACTGGTCATGCGCCCGGTCGGGCCGGCGGAGCTCACTACCGTGCATGTTCGAACCGCCGGGTGACCAGGCGAGTCGTTGTGATCGGCGCCTGGGGCGGCCGGGGCGGCTGTCGCTCCAGAGCTCGCAGCCCCTGCCTCCCGACCTCGAGGTGAGTCAGCGACCCTCCGAGGCGCGCAGCGACCAGCACTGTCCGTCATGGACAGTCCCCCCTCTGAACAAAGTTCCACGGCGCGGCAACGGATCGAGCGGTCGGCGTAGCCACAGGCCGTTCAGGTGTCGCGGCGCCGGAGCAGTACGGCGGCGAGGGCGATGACGGCGAGCGCGTAGCCGGCGAACAGCGCGAAGCCGGTCCACGGCGCCAGCATCCCCGGGTGCGCGTGGAGCTTGTAAAGCGCAGCGCCGGCGTTGCTGGGGAGGTAGGGCGCCAGGGTCCGCTGCCAGTCGCTGGGCAGGAATCCGGCACTGATCGGGACGACGAGCAGCACGCCGAACAGCACCGCGATCCCGCCGGCGGTGCTGCGCAGCAGGGCCCCGAGGCCGATGCCGAGCAGGCCGACGACCGTGAGATACAGCGCGACGCCGAACACCCGCAGCACCTGCGGGGGGCCGACGGTCGTCCCGTGTGCCCCGAGCAGGGCCTGCCCGCCGAGGAACGCGGCGAACGCGCCGGCGCCGGTGAGCCCGAATGTCACCACGGCGAACACGCCGGCCTTGGCCCACAGCACCGGCAGGCGGCGGGGCACCGCGGTGAGGCTGGCCCGGATCGTGCCGGTGGAATACTCCCCGGTCACCACGAGCACACCGAGGACGCCGAGCGCGAGCTGAGCGAAGAACACCCCACCGAAGCTGGCCTCGACCGGATCGAAGTGTGCCCGCGACGCCGGGGGCATGTCCGCCCAATGCGCCGCCGTCAGGCCGCAGATCAACAGCCCCAGGCCCACCAGGGTCAGCAGCGTGGCGCCAAAGGTCAGCCAGGTCGATCGCAACGACCGCAGCTTCAGCCATTCCGAGACGACGACGCGGGCCATGGTGACCCGCCCGCCGATACCGGGTATGGGCGCCGATGCGGCCGACCCGTCGACGTGCGACGCCGGGGTGATGGTGGTGTTCATGCGGCACTCCTCGGTGAGCTTTCATCGGCGGAAACGGTGGCCTGGTAGTCCAGCGAGTCGCGGGTCAACGTCATGAACGCCTCCTCCAACGAGGCCTGCTGCGAGACCAGTTCGTGGATGACCAGGCCGTGCTCCGCGGCGATCTCGCCGATCCGCGGCGCCGGCAGCCCACGCACCTGCAGCCGCCCACCCTCGCCCGCCGCGACGGCGACTCTCGGCCCGGCCAGCAGTTCACCCAACCGGCCCGCCTGCGGGCTGAGGACCGATACCGACCCCGTCGAGGCGCCGGCGATCATGTCGCTGACCGTGACATCGGCGATCAGCCGCCCCCGCCCGACGACGATCACATGCTCGGCCGTCCGCGCCATCTCCGCCATCAGATGACTCGACACGAACACCGTGCGACCCTCAGCAGCCAAACCACGCAACAGAGCGCGCATCCACACGATGCCCTCCGGGTCCAACCCGTTGACGGGTTCGTCAAGGATCACCGTCGCCGGATCACCCAGCAACGCGCAGCCGATCCCCAGCCGCTGACCCATCCCCAGCGAAAACCCGCCCACCCGCCGGCCAGCCACCTCGCGCAGCCCAACCAGGTCGACCACCTGGTCCACCCGCCGCCGCGAGATCCCATGCGTTGCCGCAAGCGCCCGCAGGTGGTTGTAGGCCGACCGGCTCTTGTGGACAGAGCGCGCCTCCAGGAGCGCACCCACCTCCTGCAACGGCGCCGCATGATCGCGATACCGCCGCCCGTTCACCCGCACCTCACCCGCACTCGGCCGATCCAGCCCCAGGATCAGCCGCATCGTCGTCGACTTCCCGGCACCGTTCGGACCCAAGAATCCGGTAACCACACCCGGACGGACCGTGAACGTCAGACCAGCAACAGCGGTCTTGTCGCCATACCGCTTCGTCAGGCCACAAGCTCGAATCATCGCTCAACCCTCCATCAGCCGGCCTGCCCAACCGGGCCGGGAACGCTCATCACCCTGCTCGACTGGCGGGTCGATGTCGGTCCCGGCAACCCCCGGAATCGGGCTACGGCTACCCCCACCCACGTGCCGTCACTGCGGGCCGCGATCGGTCAGGCTCGGGCGACCGTCACGTTGCCGTGGCCGGCGCGGGCGGTGACGGTGCGCGCAGACGTGGGATCGCTGGGAACGGACGAGGTGTCCGTACGGCCATGGCCAGCCCGGCCGCTGACGAAGTAGGTGACGTCGCGCAATGGAACAATGATCCGAACACTGCCCTTGATCGTCGTTGCCCGCACCGTCGTCGGGGCCATGAGAAAGGCCAGATCGACGTTGCCGGTGTGAGTCGCGACGACAACCCGGCTGGAGGCCGTGGCCCACACCCGGATGTTGCCGCCGTCACTGCGCACGTCGACCGGTCCGCGGGTGCCGATCGCTTCGATGTCACCGGATGTGGTGACCAGGTCGAGCGGACCGGCCAGTCCAGAGGCTGAGATGCCGAAGCCGGCGTTCACCTTCAGCGGCAGCGTCGAGGGCAGTTCGACCATGACGTCGAGCCAGCACCGCTGGAACCAGCCGGACGTGCAGCCACGTACGCTGATCGCCGTCCGGTCGCCGGAAGTGCTTGCTGCCAACGTCGGCTTCGTGCCCACGTAAGCCCCGTGCGCGGACACGTGCACGCGGCCGTCCTGGCTGGCCCGGACGGTGAGCACAGCGCGGGGAACGTCCACTGTGACGCGCGATCCGGCGGCGACGTCGTAGCTGATGTCGACAGGGTCGACGACGCGAGCGTATCCCGACATGTTCACCGCCACGGCCAGACACGCGAGCGCGACCAAGGGAAGCCCGATGACCAGCACGGCCCGGCGAGCAGGTGGGAGCGAAGTCCTGGCCTCGTGCGATGGCGACAGCCCCGCCGGACCCATGTCAGCTGCCCAGGTAGCGCAGGACGGCGAGCACGCGGCGATGCTCGCCTTCACCGGGGGTGAGGCCGAGCTTGAGGAAGATGCTGCTGATGTGCTTTTCGACGGCACCTTCCCCGATGAACAACGCCGCGGCGATTCCGGCGTTGGAGCGGCCTTCTGCCATGGCACGGATCACCTCACGTTCACGCGGGCTCAGCGCGGCGATCGGGTCGGCCCGACGCGAGCGGGCGAGCAATTGTGAGACCACCTGGGGGTCGAGCGCCGTGCCGCCGCGAGCGACCCGACTCAGCGCGTCGACGAACTCGGCGATGTCGCTGACCCGGTCTTTGAGGAGGTAGCCGACACCCGTCGGTTTCGCTCCGAGCAGTTCGGTCGCGTAGCGCTCCTCGACGTACTGCGAGAGTACGAGCACTCCGACGCGCGGCCAGCGGCTGCGGATGACCAGCGCCGCGCGCAGCCCCTCGTCGGTGAACGTCGGTGGCATCCGCACGTCGACCACACACACGTCCGGCTGATCCTCCCCGATTGCGCGGAGCAACGCGTCACCATTGTCGACCGTGGCGACGACGTCGTAGCCCTGCTCGACGAGCAGCCGCTGGATGCCCTCGCGAAGCAGCACCGAGTCCTCGGCAATCATCACCCGCATGGGATCTCCACGGTCAGCGCGGTCGGGCCGCCACGGGGGCTGACCACGGACAGCCGCCCGTCCACGCCGGCCAGCCGATCGGCGAGTCCGCGTAGGCCGGAGCCGGCGGCGGGCTCGGCTCCACCCACCCCGTCGTCGCCGACCGTGACATGAAGCAGGTTGCCGTCGCGGCGGATGACCACCGACGCGCAGGTGGCGCGCGCGTGCTTGGCGACGTTGGTCAGCGCCTCGGCCACGACGAAATAGGCGATCGCCTCGACGGTGGGCGACGGACGGGGTTCGGCCCGGACGTCGACCCGCACCGGGACAGGTGCGCGTGCGGCCACCGCGGACAGAGCCGCGTCCAGCCCTCGGTCGGTGAGCACCGGCGGGTGCAGGCCACGGGTGAGATCCCGCAGCTCGGCGGTCGCCAGTCTCGCCTGCTGGTAGGCATCGTCGATCAGCAGGCGGGTGTCCGGGTCGAGCAGATTCGGCAGTCGCGCCTTCACCCGGCCGAGGGTCATCGCGACCGAGACGAGCCGCTGCTGGGCGCCATCGTGCAGATCACGTTCGATGCGCCGCCGTTCCGCTTCCGCGGAATCGACCGTGCGGCGCCGACTCGTCTCCAATTCGCCGACCCGCTCGGTGAGCTGACCGGCCACGGACCGGCCGAGCAGGGACCGCGCCAGTGTCGCGTCGAGCCGAGACAGTGCCCGGACGATCTGCGGCGAGACGAGAAGCAGGAACACCGCGGCCAACCCGCTCACCACCCAGCCGGTGACGCCGGTGCCTACGCCGAACCCGGCGATGGTGGTATGCCGGTCGGAAAAGGCCGGGTAGTAGACCGGGAGCAGCAGCAGGGCGGGTGGGATCGACCATGCCAGGAGCACACCACCGAAATTGACGACCGAGAGCGGGGTCAGCAGCACGAAGTAGCCGAGTTGCTGCCATGTCGTGCGGCTGGTGCCCAGCGCCAGTAGCCGACGATCCCACGACCGGCCGCGGCCAGGCAGCGGCGGCGCGGCGACGCTCATGCCGAGCGTCAGCCGATAGCGGGCCCGCTCGAAGATGCCCAGCGGGAGGAACAGCCAGAGAGTCCACAGCCCGCACCAGAGCAGCCGGACGGTGAGCCCCCCCACCCCGATGCCGACCCCACCCGCGAAGAGGCTGCCCAACCAGGCCCCTGAAAGCCACCCGAGGCCGACGAGCACGGCGGGTGCGATGAGGTCGCTTGCCAGGTGCACCGTGGCCAACCACAGCTGCGGAGAGGCCAGGGCGCGCACCGAGTTGCCGGGAATGGGATCCGGACGCGGAAGGAGTGAAATGCCGGACACCGCTCACCGTCCCGCCGTCGCTCGATCGCCTGCCACTGGGCTCGTAGCGTCCCACCCCAGGCTGCGCTGCACCGCGCTGGACCCTGAACACTGAACCCAGGCCGGTCGTGCGTCGCTCCAGCCAGCCCACCGATCGGGCTATGGCTAACCCCCGCCCGGCTCAACCCGAGAAGATCACCAGCCGGAAGGCGATCAACGGCAGCACTGCGGCCAGCACGGCAACGACCGCAAGCGCGATCCGGGCCATCCGCCGGGTCGGCCGGCGCAGCACCCAGCAGAGGGTGACGCAGACCAGGGAGATGATCGTGCCCAAGGCGAACAGCGCGGTCCAGCCGGTTGGTCCGCCGCCGCAGCCGTCGGAATCGCAGGAGTCCAGGGGCAGCATCGACCACAACGCGAGGGCGAAATTCATCGGCAGCGCAGCCGCCGCGGCACAGGTGCCGACGACAGCGGGAACGATCCACCACGCCCCGTCGGTTCCGTCCGTCGGCCGGTTAGCAGCGGGCGGCATCGCAGCAGGGGTGGACGGGTAGCCAGGAGTGCGTGGACTATTCATGGAAGTCATCGTCCATCACCACTCCTTGCGGGGGAGAGCGTCAAACTACTCAGCTTCGGCCCCGAAGGCCACCCGGTCCGGACGCCGCCGGATCCTCGATCCGCCCAACGGTTTCCGCCGTACCGTTCGACCACAGCCGACCGGCTGGGGCAGCCATACGGGACAGCCGCGTCTTTGAACCCGGGGCCCCGAGGATTCACCGCAACTGACCTGAGCCTGCCACCCAGCCGCACACCGCGACTCGCGTCACCTGCCGATTGAAGCGCGCCAACAGGGAATCGTCGCCGGCATGCCGCCGCGCAGCACGTAAGGCTGGGTCATACCATCGACTGTCTCCGCGGACTCCTCGATCCGCTGCAGGACGAAGATCTCCGACTCCAACGGGTGCGGCACAGGGCCCGGCCGGGCAAGCCGCTCGAGCATGGCGGCCACCTCCGGACCGATCCGCCCATATTCCGACGAGGTCACCAGTGCCGCGACGAACGCCGAGGGGACTTCGACGCTGATCACGTAGGCGTACCGGTAGTCGGAGATCTGCCCACGATCAGGTTGAGCCTCGATCACCTGGTGCCAATACGCAGGATCCTCCGTCAGCAGCAGCTCAGAAACGGCGAGAGGTGGCTCCGTGCCCGATGCCGGCGCAAGGACCAACTCGCCGGTCGCCCGCACCACATCGAGTTGTGCCACGCTGTAGGCGGTCAGCAGCTTCACGTCTCGCGCCCGGCACGGCCCGCCACGAGACAGCGACGGTAATGCCGAACGGCACCGATCGGGCAAGTCACGCGCCACACGATAGGCCGCCCCGCCCAGCAGCCTCCCTCCTCTGACAGTCCTCGGGCCCTTACGCGAGTGCGGTGTCAGGCCAGGGTCAGACCAGGGGCGTACTTTGTTCGCAGACCAATGTCAGAGGGCGGAGACCCGTTTTCCAATGCAACCCGGAACTCGATATATCTGACAATCACGATTCCGCTGGATGTCGAGATCCAGGAGGTATATGCGGCGACCGCAGGTCAGGATCTGGTTCGGCTGGCGAGTCTGAAAAGCGCCGATTCCGCCACCTGATTGTCGCGGGGTTGCTGCCGACGATCAGTCTTGGGCGGCCAAGGCGTAGACGAGCCGGCGGAATACTGCGGCGATGTCTCGACGCGTGCTGGTCGGATCCGGGGCGCGAGAGACATACAGCGCTGCCTCGTCGAGCGCTCCGACCAGTAGGTGCGCAAGAGGTGCTACCGGCTGAGCAGGGATGGCGCCGGCATCCATCGCATGATGGAGAGCCGCCGTGGTGAGGCCCATTCCGTGCCGCTGCCCGATTTCGCGCCAACGCTCCCACCCGAGCACAGCCGGCCCGTCGACCAGCACGATCTGCTGGACCCCAGGGTCCGCGCACGCCTCCAGCCAGGCCTCGGCGCTCGCAGCCAGTCGCGCCAGCGGACCCAAGTCGCCGGCTCCATCGAGGACCCTGGCCACCTGTTGCACGACCTCTGCTTCCACCTGATCGAGCACCGTCACGAACAGCGCCGTCTTGTCGGCGAACTGGTAGTAGAGCGCCCCGCGAGTCAGGCCCGCCGCGGCGACGATCTCCGCCGTGCCGACCGAGGCGTATCCCCGGTCGGCGAACAGCCGTCGCCCGGCCTGGATGAGTGCATTGCGGCTCGCTTCGGTGCGCTCCGCCTGAGTACGTCTCTGGTGTTTCATACAGCCTGCCTGTAAGTTACGTACTGCCTGCATGCAACGTAGCGGTTGGGAGTGCTGACCCATGTCGATCGATGCGAAGATCCGCGAGCTCTGCCTGGAGCTGCCCGCCCCATTTCCCCCGGCCGGGAGCTATGTCAACGCCATCCGCACCGGCAACCTTCTGATGATCGGCGGCCACATCCCGATCGGAGCTGACCAGCAGGTCATCTTCGGCAAGCTCGGCGCCGACCTGGACGTAGCAGATGGTCGGCGAGCCGCCCGGCTGGCTGCGCTCAGCGCGCTCGGGACACTGCGCGCCGAGCTAGAGTCGCTGGATCAGGTCGTGCGGATCGTCTCGCTGCGCGGTGTTGTCAACGCGACACCGGAATTCACCGGTCACACCCAAGTCATCGATGCAGCCTCCGACGTGTTCGTACACGTCTTCGGTGAAAGGGGACGACACGCCCGGATCGCCGTCGGAGTCAGCTCGCTCCCCGCCAACCTCGCACTCGAGATCGAACTCCTCGTCGAGGTCACCGACCAAGCAGCCGGTACGCCGAGCTGAGCCCAAGGGCCTCGGCAAGCCCGGCTCGATCGGGAACCCCGAACTCTCCCACCGCGTCGCATGAGCGTGCGCGCGAGATGGCAGGCTTCAACGGCTCGGCCTGCGGTCGTGCTGGTCGTCATGTCAATCGACGCCTCCGGATGCCTGCGCAAAGATCACTTATGCTGCGCAGAACAATTCGAACCGTTCACCATCACCACGTCGGGCGGTGTTGGCGGCTGGAGTCAGGAACAGGTCAGCGTCGACGGCACCGTCGTGATCACCCCCGTACCCGTCGGCGGCAAGCTGCGCCCAGCCGATCTCAAGGAGCTGCGGCGGGTCCGCACCAGCAGCCGGCTCCGACGCGAGGCGACCAATTCCGACACCGACGACCGTGGTGACTGCCGGGACGGATTCACCCGAACCCTGGTGATGGGCGAACTGCGGGTGAGTCGGTACTTCTGCGATGCGGTCGTCGCTCCGGCCTTCCAGCGAGTGCTCACGCTCACTTCCCCGCGCCGGCTGGAGCGCCTCCCCCGGCCGCCGGCGGCACCGGGCCTGCCGGCGCTGGCGCTCACCCGCATCGGCAACACCGGTTCCCTCAGCGCCCACCAGACGGTGACACCCGCCCGGGCTCGTAACGGTGAGCCGTTCCGGCCAACCCGGCAGGGTCGGCCAGATCCAGCCGGAGCGACTCGATGCGCTACGTCTCCTGCTCGCCCGACCGGTCCCGGTCGACCTCGACCAACGCTGCCCCGACAAGGGCATCTACCGCCTCACCGTAGCCAGCGCCCAGCCGACGTCCGCGACCTACTGCGAAGCTCGGCACCGACAACAGGAGATCGCGGCCATCGTCTACGTGGTCCTCGACGCGGTCGGGTAAGGGAACGGCGTCGTGTCCACCGGCTTGCCGCGGGCCCTACTCTGCCGACCGCTGGCCGTGCACGAGCAAGTCCGTAGCTGGCGTTCTACGACGGGTTCCGTGCCGGCTCGGGGGGCGCCCCCTCGCCAGCGGGGATGCTGCGCCCGCTGGCCTCAGCGGAGTTATCCGACGGCACGACGCGCTGCCTCCTGCTGGTGGCGGCCCCCGCTGTCAGGTGCCCACGCCATTGCCCGGCTCAGCGCTCACGGCAGTTCGGCGGGCGGTTTCGAACGGCAGGCGGTCGAAGATAATCCGCATGTGGGTGACCTTGCCGTTTGCCACGGTGAGGCATTCTGCGCCGGGGGCATCGTGAACGGGCACGGTGGCGGTGTCGTACATCAGCACTGCGGTCGTCTCGTCCCCGAACGCGGCGACGAGTTGGGACCTGGTGAGGATCTGCACGAAAGGGCCCATGAAAACGCGGAATGCTTCAGCGCCGTCCAGCCGGCCGGCCGGTGCCTGACAGACGATGTCCTCGGCAATGTAGGTCATGGCCCGGTCGAAGTCGTGAGTGGACAAGGCGCGGTGGTATGCCAGTGCGGTGTCCAGCGCAGGTGTGCTCTGCTCGGTCATTGGCCGTCCTTCGGTCGGTGGTCGCGGTCGATCGTTGAGACACCGTCGGACCTACGAACGGACCGCTTCCCGACTGGACTTCCTTTGGGGGGATTGGCCGGCAGGCGCGTGACACCATGCCCCGGTGGGCCCATCGACGCTTCAGCAGGCGCGGGACGGAGACGAACGGGCGTTTCACGAACTCACCGCTCCCCACCTTCGTGAGCTGCACCTGCACTGCTACCGGATGCTCGGATCAGTGGTCGATGCCGATGACCTGCTGCAGGAAACGCTCCTCGCGGCCTGGCGGGGACTGAACACCTTCGCCTGCCGTTCGTCGCTTCGCGCATGGCTCTATCGCATCGCCACCAACCGCTGCCTGAACGTGATCCGGGACAGCAAGCGGCGCCGGCCGGCCGAGCCGACGCCTCCGTTCGATCCGCCGCAACCGTCGCGCCTGGGCGAGGTGACCTGGCTGCAGCCCTATCCGGACGACTGGCTGGAGCAGGCCGCAGCGCAGGCGCCCGGGCCGGCGGAGCGGTCCCTCGCCCGTGAGGCGGTAGAGCTGGCTTTCATCGTGGCATTGCAGGTGCTTCCGCCGCGGCAGACCGCCGTCCTCCTGCTGTACGACGTGCTCGGCTTCACCACTGCCGAGGTCGCGGCCATGCTGGACGCCAGCCCGAGCGCGGTCAAGGGCGCCCTGCAACGCGCCCGCGCATCGGTAGATCAGCACAACTCCACGTCCGGTCACGGCCCAGGGGCAAGGCGCGACGTCCAACAAGAGCGCGTGCTGGCTCGGCGCTTCGCTCAGGCGTTCGCCGCCGATGACTTCGGAGGCGTCGTCGCGCTCCTCACCGACGACGCGTGGCTGGCTATGCCACCCGCACCCCACGAGTACCACGGTCCCGCCGCGATCAGCGAATTTCTGCGGGTCAGCGCCGACTGGCGCGCCGGACGCCGCTTCCGGCTGGTGCCGTTCCGGGCAAACACCCAACCGCGTTCGGCTGCTACCTCAGCGAGCCGGACGGACCGGCAGCACTACCCACCGGCATCCTCGTCCTCACCGCGACCGACGGGCGGATCAGCGCCATCACCCGCTTCCACGACTCCGACCTCCCACGGCGATTCGGGCTCGACGACCCATGGGTGGACGCATCGTCAGGCCTCAGGGCTGGTCATGAGTGAAGCGTTGCCAGTGACCTGCACGCGGTCGTCGTCGGCGGTGACATCGACGAGCAGGCGGCTGGGCCGGCCCATATCGGCACCCTGCAGGATGGTGATGCGGGCCGGCAGGTCGACCAGATGCAGCGCGCGCAGATAGCCGCCGAAAGCCGCCGCGGCGGCGCCTTTGGCGGGGTCCTCCACCACGCCGCCGGGCGGGAACGGGTCGCGGGCATGGAAAACGGTCGCGCACTCCGCCCACACCAGGTGGACGGTGACCGAGCCCGGCCGGCTCATCAACTCTTCCAGCGCCGGATAGTCGTGGTCGAGCGCGGCCAGGCGCGCCCGTTCACGTACCGCCAGCACCAGGTGGTCGTTGCCCGCGTACGCGACGTGGATCCGATAGCGCGGGTCCACGATCCTGCCGCTCCCAGCGAAGGGCGGCAAGCGCCGAATCGAGCTCGTCAGACCCGGCCGGTGCGGGTGGGGACGCTGGTCAGTGTCGCAGCGATCCCCGCCGGGGTCGTGCTGGTCCGAACCTCGATCGGCCCGGCGAGGGTGGCGAACTGCAGCAGGTCGGGGCCGCCGCGGTCGGCGATCGCCACGGCGGTCGCGATCGTGGCGTGCCCGCAGAATGCCACCTCCGCCTGCGCGCTGAGGCACCCGACATGGGCAGTGCATGTAGGCAGCACCCGGCGGACATACTCTGGATCGCTCACCACATACGCGGGACGAACTCGAGCAGCTACACCAAGGGCACGATCATGAACGGGATCCGGGTTGCCCTGGGAAACGGGCGCTTCACCGCCGAGGGTCCACTGTGGAAACGACCGCGGCGGCTCATGCAGCCGTCGTTCCAGCAGGACAGCATGCGAGACACCGCCGGAGTGGTGACCGACAGCTGGCAACGCCGCCTCGACCGGCCCAAGCACGGACTCCCGCTGACCGTGACACCGCGCCGCTCGAACTCCCCAACCGCTTTGATCCGCGCTGAGCTTGCCGCATCGCCGGACGGCCGTGGCACCGCGGGGCGGTGAACGCCGCGGTCTCGTCAGGTGCGCGTCGGTCCCGACGACGACCCGATCTCCGCGCCGATCGCAGCGAAGAGTTCGGTTGCTGCGGCAGCCACCCGAGACTCGCGTTTGCGCAACGTATGCCTGCCGTTGTTGACCCATCCCCATTCAGGTCCTGCCGCCATTCGAGGTCGTCCCTTGTCCGGACCGGTCCCCCGGCCCGACCTACTCACGACGTCTCCCCCTCGGTGGCGGCGCCGATAGCGAACCGCTTGTTGGGCAGCACGGCGGCGCGGGCCTGAGCGATGAGATCGCCCTCCTGGCTGCGGATGGTGGCGTTGACGAGCACCCGAGCCCGACCGGCGTGCACGACCTCGCCGATGACCACGTAGACCTGTCCGGGCAGCACGACGCATAGGTAGTCCGCGTCGAGATTCAACGTGACCATCGGGTAGAAGCGCTCGCCGTTGCTGACACCCGCGCTGCAGCAGACCTCGTCAAAGACCATGGCGGTATGCCCCCCGTGTACGGCTCCGACGTAGTTGGCCAAGGACTCCGGCGGCGTCCATGCCATCTCCACGCGGTCCTTGACGGCCCTGACCATGCGCAGCCCCAGCTGCTCGTAATGCTCCAGGTGCGGCACCCGGTGCTCGGCGATGGCCTGCAGCAACTGCGCCCCCGTCGCCTGCGCCAAGGCTTCGGGCAGCGCCTCCGGCATGGTCGCTCCTTTGCGTCGAACACCCCACGATGACCAAGATCCCTGAATCGGGACGTTTCCGGCAGCCTCAAGCTACAGCCCCTCCGGCCAGCCCTGTACAGGATGCCGCTGCCACGTAGGGGGGGAGTATCACGCCCAGGCTCTGCATAGCAGGATGGAGACATGCCGGACCCGATGGAGGGTGCGACCGTCGTCGTAAGGGTGGAGCTGAGGGGTCGTCTTTCGACGCTAGAGATTCAGCGGATTGTCCGGGATGCTCATATTCTGATTGACCACGGGTCCTCGACGGTGACGCCGCGAGATTCGGCGGCCACTCGGGGTAAGCGGCGCGAGCTCAAGCCTGTACGGTTCCGCCTGGGAGATGCGGCCGTAGCCGAGCTGGTGGCTGCGTTCGTCGCCGGCACTACGCGACAGGAGCTGGTGGATCATTACGGCGTGAGCTTGTCGAGCGTGAAGCGACTGTTGAGGAGCTCTGGGGCTCGACGCACTGGAACTCACGGGCCAAGGCGATGAGAGCCCTGGGCAGTCCCGTTGGCACGTCTCTCTGGAGGATCCTTGGCTGTGTTGACGTTGATCGTCACCGCGATCTAGCTGTAATGGCACGCCGCGCGCGCATCGGGCCGTGGCTCGCCGGGGTTCGCCTGTGACGCTGTGGACACCGACCGCCAGACGCGCCGTCGCTCTTGATGGCGTACACACGCACGCCGCGTAACCTCGAGGCGTGGAACGTCGCCTTGTGCCAGTGAATGCGATGATTGCACTCTGCACTTACGGCGACGTCTACCCCTCCCCTTTCGCTACGGCTGGCTATCACCTGGCAGGGGCAGAGGTCCCGGTCGCGGTGAGCGACGGCACGGTGGTGATCGACGCCGTGCTGTTCCGGCCCAACCGCAACATCATTCTCGCGGGCGAAGCGAAGTCGGGCACAAACGTCGAGGAAATCCAGGCGCGCCGGTACGGTCAACTGAAGCCGGATCAAGTCGTGATCGCCGCATCGCTGATAATTCGGGAGGTCGGCGACCGGCACCTGCAGCCCCTCTACGTTTGCCTGGTGGAGAGCCTCGAACGCGTGTTGCAGGGCCTCGGCAGAAGCGGCCTAGCGTGCCCGGTCCTTGCCGTAGGTGAGGACAGCATCGAGCACCACGCCGCCCCCTTCACTGATCAGGACCTCCAAACGGCGTTCGCCGACCCTCTTGCGGTGCCGGGGCCTCCTCCTCGAATCATCCCTGTGGATGACGAGTCGCCCGATGCTGCGTTCGACGTGCTCGTACTCCCAGCGCTGGTCGCTACCCTCAGTCACCAGCGTTCGCAGGTGAGCGTGCTCGCCCTCGCGGAGCAAGCGCTGCCTCACCTGGTGGTGTTCGGTACCCGAGCACGTAATCGACTCTTGGCCAAGATCGACCTGGCCGCCCGACGTGCCGCCGAGAGGGACCCGGCGACGTTCGAGTACTTGCGCCGGACAGGCACGCGCGATCACGCCGTCGTACGCTTTGTGCGCTCGCCAGAGGAGGCCGCTCGACAGGGACGGACGCAGGTGTACCAGTCGATCGCTCGTGTGGCGGGGAAGCCCGTGCGACGGCGTCGAACACCAAGTGTCGATCAAATGGCACTATTTGACGATCTCATTGAAGAGCTTCAGCAAGCTCACGAGGTGCCCGAAGATTCAGAAACGATAAGTGATGAGGGGGAGGAGGGGAAATGAATCGAGCCACGCTGGCCGACGACTTCGCCTTGTCAACCCGCCGGGCGCCGTGGAAGACCTTCGTCCTTGAGGCGCACGCCGGAGATGACGTCGCCGATGCCCTCAACGATGTCTTCGGCCCTGGTCGTGTCCGAGATACCGATGACGTGCACCTCCATGAGGTTGTCGATGATGTCAACTTCGTCGTGGACCATCTCGACGACCGGTTCTGGAGCTTGCATACAACGGCGCCGACTAGTGTGGCCGCGCCATTCCTCAAGGGGATAGTCGAGTCGAGGCGCGACCTCGACTGGATGTGGCTGCCATCCGATCACCTGCGGGGCGTCTGGCCAGGTGTTTCACCACAGTGGCTGGCTACCGACTTCACCAGTGGACGCCTCACCCCTCCGACGGATGAGGTTGCCGATCTGAAGCTGCGCGTCCGCGGCCGCGCAGCCGAGTCCGTCTTGCAGCTGGTCGAGAGCAAGTACAGCAAGGCGGTCTCGTTCAGCGGTGTTGCAATCAACGTCGCTGATGACGATTTGGGTTCGGTTGCCGAGGCCATCAGCCGGGACGGCAGGTTCGTCGCGACCGGTGACGATTTTGGACTCCATCAAACGGTCGTTCGCAGAGTTGTCGATCGGTACCGCGGGTTCGTTGAGGCAGTCGAGCAGCGGGCCCTTCGGTGGATCCAATTTCCGGACGGCGGCGCGCAGCCCGTTGGCGCGCCGCTCGTGCTGCGATTTGGCCGCTCCATCCCCGACCTCGGCCTCTTCCTCGAGCAACTCTTCTCGGCACGAGAGCCGTTCCGCTTGTGGGGCATCCCGCAAATGGCCGGGGATGATTTCGCCGAGGTCGAGGCCGTCGACCTTCATGTTGGGCAGCAGCTTCGCTTCGACGTCACACCGGACTGGCTGCGTGTGTATCTGTTTGAGGGCGGATGCGGAAACACACTGGCCAGGTTGGCGTCGAACCTCCAGCATCATTTTGATGGCGCCCTGTCGATCGTTGACCCAGAGATTGATGTCCTGCTCAAGCAGCATGCGCGATAACGCATCGCGCGCGATATCACCGCCAGATCGGCCAACAACCGCCGACCCGGCATGCGACAAGACAGGGCCCATCAGCCGACACCTCGACCATCGGACGGGTACGGGTACGGTGTACGGGTAGTCTTCACCTGGAAGGTGCCTTCCTATTCGGTCAATCTGGACCTTCAACAGGCCCAGAATCCCTTACAGGCAAGGCACTTTCGATCATGTACACGCCGACAACTACAGTTGATCTTGAAGTGGCAGGGCCAGTCGCGCTACATTCCTGCCATGTTATCCGGCTCTTCGAAGTTGAGGGGGAAGTGACCCTCATGTGACGGTTGCCAGGCGTTGTCGCCTGGTGCAGGCGTACCGTACCCGGCGTCGCTGGTTGTCGAGGTTGCGGAACCCGAACGCCACGCGGGCGGCGTCTTTGAT
>JBBRYN010000003.1:0-109943 GCA_038237645.1 Mycobacteriales bacterium | reverse complement strand
CCCTCCAAAGAGGCTCTTGACACCCCGCTCAGCCCGCCAGATCTCTCCAACGAACCGGGGCCTGCTACCGGGCGCTCCGATGCCTACCCGGACAGGACTCACACCTGCTGGCCTGGGACAGCTTGCAGGACGCACCACGGCTGCGAGCGTACGACTGGCACCTGTCAGACTTCCGGCCGTGACCAAACCAGCGCCCTCCGACCTCGTCCAGCGTGACCTCGAGGCGGTCTGGCACCCGTTCACGCAGCACGCGACTTGGGCCGGCGACGACCCGCTGGTGATCGACCGGGCAGCGGGCATGCACCTGTACGACACCGACGGCCGGCGCTACCTCGACGGCGTCTCGTCGCTCTGGGTCTCGGTGCACGGCCACCGGGTGCCCGAGATCGACGAGGCGGTGCGCCAGCAGTTGGGCCGGGTGGCCCACTCGACCTTCCTCGGACTGACGCACGCACCGGGCATCGAGCTTGCCGAGGAGTTGCTGCGGGTCGCTCCTCCCGGTCTGCGCCGGGTGTTCTACGCGGGTGACGGCTCCTCGGCGGCCGAGGCGGCGATCAAGATGGCCTACCAGGCGGCCGTCCAGCGCGGTGAGGACCGCCCGCTCTACGTGCACGTGGCCGAGGGCTACCACGGGGACACCCTCGGAGCCGTCAGCGTCGGCGGGATCTCGCTGTTCCACGAGACCTACCGCCCGATCCTGCTGGAGACCCGGATGGTGTCCTCCCCCGGCGTGCGCAAGCCGGAGCAGTCGCCCACCGACCGGGCCGCCGAGGTGGTCGAGGAGCTGACCTCGCTGCTCGAGCGCGAGGGCTCGCGGGTGTGCGCCGTCATCGTCGAGCCGATGGTGCAGGCGGCCGGCGGCATGCTGACGCACGACGGCTACTTCCTGCGCGGTGTGCGGTCGCTGTGCGACCAGCACGGTGCGGCGATGATCGCCGACGAGGTGGCCACCGGCATGGGCTCCACCGGCCGCTGGTGGGCGGTGGAGCACGCCGCTGTGAGGCCCGACCTGATGGTCTGCGGCAAGCGGCTGACCGGCGGCTACCTGCCGCTCTCGGCGGTGCTCACCGGCGAGTCGGTGTATTCCGCATTCCTCGGCGACGCGTCGTCGGGGAGGACCTTCTTCCACGGCCACACCTACACCGCCAACCCGCTGGCCTGCGCCGCGGCCCTGGCCAACCTGCGGCTGATGCACGAGCGCGACACGGTGGCCCGGGCCGCGGCGGTGGGGGAGCGGATGGGAGCCGCCCTCGCCGCGCTGACGCCGGACGACGGCGTGGTGGAGGTGCGCCGGCTGGGCACCATGACCGGCATCGAGCTGGCCCCCGCGGGCGAGCGCACCGGATTCCGGGTCTTCCGGGCAGCCCGCGACCGGGGGGTCATCATCCGGCCGCTGGGCGACGTCGTCGTGGTCATGCCGCCCCTGGCGATCGGCGACGACGACCTCGACGAGCTGATCGGAGTGACCATGGAGAGCATCCGCGAGGTGCTCCGGCCGGCCGACTCCCTCAGCCGGTTCCGCGGTGCGGCCGCCCGTCGCCAGGCCGCCGGGCTGCGGCGGAAGCTGACTCCCAGGACACCTCACGACACCCTCCTGGACCTGGCCTCCAACGACTACCTCGGCCTGGCCCGGGATCCGCGGGTGTCCGGTGCGACCGCCCGGGCGGCGCTTGCCTGGGGGGCCGGGTCGACCGGGTCACGCCTGGTCACGGGCACCACCGAGCTGCACCAGGAGCTCGAGACGGCGCTCGCGGCATTCACCGGGGCCACGGCCGGCCTGGTGTTCTCCTCCGGCTACCTGGCCAATCTCGGCGCCCTGAGCGCGCTGGGCGGGCCTGGGGTGCTGATCGTCTCCGACGCAGACAACCACGCATCGATCATCGACGGCTGCCGACTGTCCCGGTCGCGAGTGAGCGTCACGCCGCATCTCGATGTCGACGCCGTGGAGCAGGCGCTGGTCGCCCGGCACGAGGAGCACGCCCTCGTCGTGACCGACGGGGTGTTCTCCGCCGCCGGCGATCTGGCCCCGATCCAGGAGTTGCACGAGGTGGCCCGCCGTTATGAGGCCATCCTGGTCGTCGATGAGGCACACGCCCTGGGGGTCCTGGGTGCCGGCGGGCAGGGCGCCGTCCACGCAGCAGGCCTGGCCGGCGAGCCCGACGTGGTGCGCACGGCGACCCTGTCCAAGGCACTCGGCGCGCAAGGAGGCGTCGTGCTCGGCGCACCGGAGGTGATCGAGATGCTGGTCAACGATGCGCGATCCTTCATGTTCGACACCGGCCTGAGCCCGGGCGCTGCCGGCGGAGCGCTGGCGGCGCTGCAGTTGCTGCTCGCCGATCCGGACCTGGCCCGGCGGGCCTGCGACCGAGCGGCCGAACTCAGCGCAGCGGTGACCGCCGCGGGGCTGCCCCTCACCCGGCCGGTAAGCGGCTCCCCGACCGGGCTGACCCCGGGTCCGGCGCCCAGCCCGACGCCCAGTCCCACACCGAGTCCGAGGAAGGCCCCGCAGGCGGCGACCGCGGCGCCACCGCCCGCTGCGATCGTGTCCGTCGCTCTCGGCCTGCCCGCCCTCGCCCTGCGCGCCGCCGAGGCCTGCCGCGAACACGGCGTGCTGGTCGGCTGCTTCCGGCCGCCGTCTGTGCCGGCCGGCAGGGCCACCTTGCGGCTGACCGCCCGGGCCGACCTCGCCGACGACGACATGGAGCGGGCGGCGGCCGCACTGCAGGCGGCGGCAGCCACCCTGCCGTGACCGTCGTGCTCGTCAGCGGCACCGGCACCGGGGTGGGCAAGACAGTTGTCACCGCAGCGATCGCCACCCTGGCCCGGCTCCGGAACGCATCCGTCGCGGTCGTCAAGCCGGCCCAGACCGGTTGCCGCCCGGGGGAGGCCGGCGACCTGCAGGAGATTGCCCGCCTGTCCGGTGTGGGCGACGACCGCCTGCACGAGTTCGCGCGCTATCCCGATCCGCTCTCCCCCGAGGCGGCAGCCCGGGTTTCCGGGCGCCCCGGCCTGCGTCTCGACGACGTGACCCAGCGGGTACGCGACCTCGCCGACCGGCATGATCTGGTCCTGGTCGAGGGCGCGGGCGGCCTGCTAGTCCGCTTCTCGGTCGATGGCTGGACGCTGGCCGACCTGGCACGGGCGCTGGACGTACCCGTCGTGGTGGTGACTGCCGCCGGCCTCGGAGCACTCAACGCGACCGCCTTGACCCTGGAGGTTCTCGCGGGATGCGGGCTGCGCCCCGGTGGTCTGGTCATCGGGTCCTGGCCCCGGCGGCCCGACCTGGCGGCATGTTGCAACCTGCACGACCTGCCGGCCATCGCCGGGGAGCCGCTGGCCGGCGTGCTGCCCGAAGGGGCCGCGGGGCGCCCGGACTTTCACCGCCTGGCCACCCACGGGCTGGGCCCCAAGTTCGGCGGCAGGTTCGATGCGGCAGACTTCACCGGGTGAGCCGACCCGGGGACGCCCTCCTCGCCACTGCCCGCCGCCAGGTCCTCGGCTCCGGCCGCGGCCTGAGCGAGCAACAGACGCTGGCCTGCCTGCGGTTGCCCGACGGCCGGCTCGATGACCTGCTGCAACTCGCCCACGAGGTGCGGATGCGCTGGTGCGGGCCGGAGGTGGAGATCGAGGGGATCGTCTCGGTCAAGACCGGCGGCTGCCCCGAGGACTGCCACTTCTGCTCGCAGTCGGGGCTGTTCGCCTCGCCGGTGCGCGCCGCCTGGCTCGACATCCCCGCCCTGGTCGCCGCCGCGGTCGAGACCGCCCGCACCGGTGCCACGGAGTTCTGCATCGTGGCGGCGGTGCGCGGGCCGGACGAGCGGCTCATGTCCCAGGTCCGCGAGGGGATCGCCGCGATCAGGAAGGCCGTCGACATCAACGTCGCCGCCTCCCTCGGGATGCTCACCCAGGAGCAGGTCGACGACCTCGCCGCCATGGGGGTGCACCGCTACAACCACAACCTCGAGACCGCCCGCTCGTACTTCCCCCAGGTGGTGACCACCCACTCCTGGGAGGAGCGGCACGCAACGCTGCGCATGGTGCGGGCCGCAGGCATGGAGGTCTGCTGCGGTGGAGTGGTGGGCATGGGCGAGTCGCTGGAGCAACGGGCCGAGTTCGCCGGCCAGCTGGCCGCACTGGCACCCGACGAGGTGCCGCTGAACTTCCTCAACCCGCGGCCGGGTACGCCCTTCGGCGACCTTCCGGTGATGCCGGCCGGCGACGCGCTGCGCACGGTGGCGGCCTTCCGCCTGGCACTGCCGCGGACGGTCCTGCGCTATGCCGGCGGTCGGGAGATCACCCTGGGTGACCTGGCCGCCCGGGGAGTGCTCGGCGGCGTCAACGCGGTGATCGTCGGCAACTACCTGACGACTCTCGGGCGGCCGGCCGAGGCCGATCTCGCCATGTTGACCGAGCTGGACATGCCCATCAAGGCGCTGTCCGCCACGCTCTGACTCGCCTGCTGTTCCTGCTCCATGATTCCCGCAGGATCGGTCCGGTTTCAGCCGGACCAGCTTTCCCTCGAACATGGGCGAGAAGGGGCGAGATTTTGATCACACCGGAGTAACCTCCCGTCCGGCGCCGGGGGCTCCTCGCCCCCGCTCGGCATGAGGAGGAACCGTGTCGCGATCGATCCACCAAGAGCCTCGGGCAGCCGGCGGCAGGGCCGCGACCACGGTCGTGGTCACCGTCGCGGTCCTGGTCCCGCTGATCGCCCTGCTGGGGGTTGCCGGCTATAACAAGAAGGGGCCGGAGCTTTTCGGCTTCCCGTTCTTCTACTGGTACCAGTTCCTCTGGGTGTTCCTCACCGCGGGGCTGACCTTCATCGCCTACCTGTTCGTCAAGCGCGACGACATCGACCGCCAGGCCGAGCGCCAGGCCGAGCGCCAGGCCGAGCGCGATGCGGGTGAGCGGCCATGATCCTGGGCAGCGGACCGCGACCCGGCGTCAACGGCGTCGCGCTGACCATCGTCGTCGTGCTCTTCGTGCTCGTCACGGTGCTTGGCTTCGCCGCCGCGCGCTGGCGGCGGACCGAGGACCTGGCCAGCCTCGACGAGTGGGGCCTGGGCGGCCGCGGTTTCGGCACCTTCGTGACCTGGTTCCTCCTCGGCGGCGACCTCTACACCGCCTACACCTTCATCGCGGTGCCGGCGCTGATGTTCGCCTCGGGTGCGATCGGCTTCTTCGCCGTGCCCTACACGATCATCGTCTACCCGCTGGTCTTCGTCTTCCTGCCCCGGCTGTGGTCTGTCTCCCACCGGCACGGCTACGTCACACCGGCCGACTTCGTCCGCGGGCGGTACGACTCCCGCGGGCTGGCCCTGGCCGTTGCCGTGACGGGAATCCTGGCCACGATGCCCTACATCGCCCTGCAGTTGGTGGGCATCCAGGCCGTCCTGGAGGTGATGGGCGTCGGCAGTTCGAGCAACAGGCTGCTGCAGGACCTCCCGCTGCTGATCGCCTTCGCCGTGCTGGCCGCCTACACCTACACCTCCGGTCTGCGGCACCGGCGCTGATCGCCTTCGTCAAGGACTTCCTCATCTACCTGGTGGTCATCGCGGCCGTCATCTACATCCCGTACAAGCTCGGCGGTTACCACAAGATCTTCGCCGCGGCCGGTGACGCCCTGCCCAAGAAGCCGACCAAGGGCGGCCTACTCCTCGGCACCGCGCAGCTGTGGCCCTACGCCACCCTCGCGCTGGGGTCCGCGCTCGCGCTGTTCATGTATCCGCACTCCATCACCGCCGTACTGTCCACGAAGGACCGCAACGTGGTCCGTCGCAACGCCGCGATCCTCCCGGCCTACTCCCTGCTGCTCGGGCTTATCGCCCTGCTGGGCTATATGGCGATCGCGGCCAAGGTCAAGCCGATCGGGCTCGACGGGAAGCCCAATCCGCAGCTGGCGATCCCGCAGCTGTTCGAGAACCTCTTCCCGAGCTGGTTCACCGGCGTGGCCTTCGCCGCCATCGCCATCGGCGCGCTGGTGCCGGCTGCGATCATGTCCATCGCCGCGGCGAACCTGTTTACCCGAAACATCTACCGCGAGTTCTTCCACTCCTCCGCCGGGCCGGCCCGCGAGGCACAGGTCAGCAAGATCGTGTCACTGGTGGTCAAGTTGGGTGCGCTGCTCTTCGTCTTCTTGCTGGACCGCACCGCGGCGATCAACTTCCAACTGCTCGGCGGGATCTGGATCCTGCAGACGCTCCCCGCGATCGTGATCGGCCTCTACACGCGATGGTTCCACCGCTGGGCACTGTTGCTGGGCTGGGCGGTGGCGATGTGCTATGGCACCGTCGTGGCCTATCAGCAGGTGAATCCGCTGACCCACAAGCACCTGGGGGCGCAGGTGGCCACCATTCCGGGGCTCGGCGACAAGGGCTATGTCGCGCTCACCGCGCTGATGCTCAACTTCATCGTGGTCATCGTCGCGACGGTGCTGTTCCGGGCGATCAAGCTGCCGGAAGGCCGCGACAGCACCACCGCCGACGACTACGTGGCCGACCAGGGCGACCCCCGGATCAAGCCGATCCCAGAGCTGGCAAGTTAGGTTGTCGTCTCACTGCGAGCCGTTCTGCGGCCACTGTGGACGGTCCGAGACACAGGCTGACCACGGGGCCTGTCGGCAGGCCATGGCGTTGGAGCCGCCGCGCTACTGCCGGAGTTGCCGCCGCCGGATGGTGGTGCAGGTCCACCCCCGTGGTTGGACGGCACGATGCTCCGAGCATGGAGTCACGACCAGTTAGGACGTGGACCATTGTCACTCGACTCCGCCGGGGGAAGAGGTGCAAGACAGTGGCGTTCGGGTGCCTGGGTCTGGGACGACCGGGTGGTAGATCACCTGCCGGACCTGGTCCTCGCCGATTCGGCGGTGCGTCGGTCCGCACGGTCGGCCACCTGCTCGATCACACAGGCTGCGTCGACGACGCCGAGGCAGATACGGGCTTCGGCCACATGCCGTTGCCCGGGCGATTCTCTTGTGACATCTATGGGCGCCGTTCGCCTTCTGCGCTGCAGGTTGCGGCTGTCGAAGCGAGTCGTGGACGTGCGCTAGTAGTCCAGCAAGCCGGCCCTCCCGAACTTCGCCAGCAGCCCGTGGCCGTCGGGGGCACGGAGCATCGGCACGGCGGACCCGGGCCGCGAGGGGGCCCAGGGCAACTCCGACAGTGGCTCAGGCGTCCCGTGGGTGAGCACCTGCTCGGTGGGCGTCAGTTGGCGGATCGCCATCGCCCGCACCTGGCCCGTGCCGGCCTGTGCCGCCTCGCCGTAGACCTCGGGATCGTGCTGCCCGTCGTCACCGACCAGGGTCCAGTGCAACTGTGGCAACTCGGCGAGGAGGCGGCGGAGTTCGGCCCGCTTGTGCTGGCGGCCCGAGCGGAACCAGCCCTCCGTCGTCGGCCCCCAGTCGGTGAGCAGTAGCGGCCCGCATGGGAAGCCCTCGCGGGCCAGGAAGTGCTCGAGGGCCGGGGCGACGTTCCACGGGCCGGTCGACAGGTAGCCGATGAAGCTCTCCGGATCGCTGCTCAGGAGCCTGCAGAGAAATTCCGCCATGCCCGGCACCGGCCGGCGACGGGCCTCGTGCCGGACGAAGGTGTTCCAGAAGGCGAGCAGCGGCCGCGGCAGCGCGGTGATCATGACGGTGTCGTCGATGTCACAGATCACGCCGCGCCGGGCTGCCGGCCCCACGATCCGCAGCGGCGCGGCGGATACCGGCGACCCCTCGGCCGACAGCCGGGCCTCCGCCCAGCCGGTGGGGAGATCGGCCGGGATCAGCGCGTCGATGTAGCCCCCGCGCCGGCTGAGCACCTCGTGCGCCCGTCCACCGAGGTTCACCGTCACCGCAACGCCCTGCGCCGGCGCGGACATGAACCGGCGCCAGCCTCGCCCGGTCTCCACGTCGCGCCGGCGGGTGCCGGGCGGGGTGAGCAGCACCCGGGCGAGCAGCCGCACCCACCCATCGGTGCCGTAGCCGGCGTAAGGCAGCACCCTGGGCCGCCACCCGCGCCGACGGAGCAGTCGCTCGATCACGATGTTGACGCTGTCCTCGACCTGCGCGGAACGGTGGATGCGAGTCGGCACGCCCCAGTCATACCCCATCCGCCTGGGCGGAGAAGCTAGGGTCTGCCGGGTGAGCGCGCCATCGACCGAGTCATCGTCCGAGCCGTCGACCGAGCCGACGCCCGGTCCCGACAGCCGAGTGCGGCTCACCCCGCGACGCAGGACGCTGCTGCTGATCGTGGGCGTCGTGTCGACGGTTGCGTTGATCCTGGTGGGCCTGGTCGTCGTCCGCAACAGCTTCGCCGCCAGGGCCGCTTTCGCCCCGCCGGGCTGGTACTACTCCAGGTTCGACGTCGAGTCGGCCGGCGGAGGCAGGGCACCCGGCCCGGTGCGCGATGCCGCGGCGGAGGTGGAGTTGAGCCGGCTGCAGTCGCTGGGGGTGCGCCAACGGAGGATCCGGATGATCGACGGCGGCTTCGTACTCGCGGTCCCCCCGGCCGCGAAGAGCCTGCTTGCCGCCTTGTCGGACGCACCCCCCACGGTGGAGCTACGTGCGGTGACCGCCATCAGCCGGCCGGCCGGACGGTGCCGGCCCGGACGCGTGTCGCCGGACGGCAGGGCATTGATCCGGTGCGGTCGCGACGGTGCGACCTACACGGTGGCTTCGACCGGAATCGGCGGCGGCGAGGTGCGCACGGCCAGGGTCACCCCTCCCCGCGCCCCCGGCGGGAGCTGGACCGTGCTGGTCACCCTGACCGTGCGGGGCTCAGCACACCTCGCCGATCTCACCCGGCGGCTGGTCGGCCAGCCGCCGCCGCGCAACCGGATGGCAACGATGATCGACGACTCGGTCGTCTCGGCGGCTACGGTCCTGGATCGGATCACCGGTGGTTCGCTGGAGATCTCCGGCTCCTACACCCAGGCTCAGGCCAAGAACGTCGCGGCTCCGTTCGTTGCGGCCGCGGCGCACGTACGGGTGCAGCACGAGTCCATCAGTAGCACGCCCCCGTAAGCGAGTCCGGGTCAGGCGACGAGGCCGAGCCGGCGCAACTCGACAGTCAGGTCGTGCGGGGCCGTCGAAGCGATCAAGGCGGCCTCGAGCGTGACCACCCCGTCCCGGATGAGCGTGACGAGGTGCTGGTCGAAGCTCTGCATTCCGTAGTAGCCACCGTCGGCGATCAGGCCGTTGATGGTCGACGTCTTGTCGGGATCGGCGATCGCGTCGGCAATCCGCCCGGTGTTGACGGCGATCTCCATGACGACGCACCGCCCCTCGCCGTCGGACCGCGGCACCAAGCGCTGGCAGATGATTCCCCGCAGGGCGCCGGCCAGCGACAGCCTGACCTGCTTCTGCTCGTGCGGCGGGAAGAAGTCGATGATGCGGTTGACCGTCTCCTGGGCATCGGTCGTGTGCAGCGTCGACATCACGAAGTGGCCGGTCTCGGCCGCCGACAGGGCCGCCTTGACGGTCTCGGAGTCACGCATCTCGCCGACCAGGATGACGTCCGGGTCCTGCCGCATCGCGGCGCGCAGCGCGGTGCCGAAGTCCTCGGTGTCGACGCGTACCTCTCGCTGGTTGACCATCGCCAGCTTGTCGAAATGCAAGACCTCGATCGGATCTTCGATCGTCACGATATGCACCTCGCGCTCCTGGTTGACCAGGTCGACCATGCCGGCCAGCGTCGTCGTCTTGCCCGACCCGGTCGGGCCGGTGACGAGCACCAGGCCACGTGGTTCGAGCGCAAGCGTGTTCAACACCGCCGGCAGTCCCAACTCCTCCAGGGCGATGGCACCGATGCTGACCCGCCGGAACACCAACCCGGCACTGCCACGGGCGCGGAAGGCGTTGACCCGGAATCGCCCGCAGTTGGGGATCGAGTAGGCGAAGTCGGCCTCGTTGGTGCGTAGGAACTCCTCGACCAGGTCCGGCCGCAGCACCTGCTCGACCATGTGCTGGGTGTCGGCCGCCGTGAGGGAGCGCACCTGCAACCGGCGCAGCCGCCCGTCGATGCGTACCCGGGGCGGTGAGCCGACCTTGCAGTGCAAGTCGGACCCGGCGCATTCCACCAGAGCACGCAGGAAGGGCTCGATATCCAGCACCGCGTCGTCATCGCTCACGTTGTCTGGCTTCGGCAGATGATCGACGCCTCTTGACTGCCAGTCGGCCGCCCGGCTCAGCCGATGCTGGCGATGAGATCACCCTCCTGAACCACGTCGCCCTCGCTCACGGCGAGCTGCGTCACCTTGCCGCCGGACTCGCTGAGGACCGGGATCTCCATCTTCATGGACTCCAGGATGACCAGCGTGTCGCCGGCCGAGACCGGGTCGCCCTCAGCGACGACGACCTTCCAGACGTTGGCGACCATCTCGGCACGGATCTCCACTGCCATGGTGCTCCTCTCGAGGTGACTGCCATCCAATCACCGAGCGCATCCATTCAGGAGCGCATCCGCTCGATGAGCCCGGTGTCGTAGGTGCCGGTGGCGAATTCGGGGTCGGCCAGCAGCTCGACGAAGAACGGCAGGTTGGTCTTGGGCCCCTCGACGACGAAGCCGTCCACGGCGTCGGCAGCCCGCTTGAGCGCCGTCTCACGGTCGGCGGCCCAGACGCACAGCTTGGCCAGCAACGGGTCGTAGTGAGGGGTGACCGTGTCGCCCTCCGCGTAGCCCGCATCGACCCGCACGCCCTCGCCCACGGGCTGGACCCAGCGGCGGATGGTCCCCGGCGAGGGGAGGAAGCGGCGTGGATCCTCCGCGTAAACCCGCAGCTCCAGGGCGTGGCCACTGGGGACGGGCGGCGCCGCGCCGAAAGTCGGCTGCTGCCCTGCGGCGATCCTGAGCTGCTCCTCGACGAGATCCAGGCCGGTGACCAGCTCGGTCACCGGATGCTCGACCTGCAACCGGGTGTTCATCTCGAGGAAGAAGAAGTCGGCCCCGGCGGCCGTGTCGACCAGGAACTCCACGGTCCCGGCACCGAGGTAGCCGATCGCTGTTCCGGCCCGGACGGCCGCGGCGAGCATGCGGCTGCGCAGTAGCTGGTCGACTCCTGGTGACGGCGTCTCCTCGGCGACCTTCTGGTGCCGCCGCTGCACCGAGCAGTCGCGCTCACCCAGCGCGACGACCCGGCCGTCGGGCAGGCCGAGGATCTGCACCTCGACGTGGCGGGCGGCCGGGACGAAGCGTTCGAGCAGGATCGCCGGCGAGCCGAAGAACCGCTCGGCGCGGGTACGTGCGGTCTCGAACGCCCCGCGCAACGCCGCCTGGTCAGCCACTACGGCCATCCCGATGCCGCCACCACCGGCCGATGCCTTGACCATGAGCGGATAACCGATGGCGTCGCCGCAAGCCAGGGCCTCGTCGGCGTCGGTGATCGCCTGCCGAGTGCCCGGTGCCACCGGGACCCCGGCATCAGACATCAGGTTGCGGGCTGCGACCTTGTCCCCCATGGCCTCCATGGCCTCCGGGGCGGGACCGACCCAGGTCAGCCCCGCCGCAGCGACCGCGCGGGCAAATCCGGCGTTCTCGGCCAGGAAGCCGTAGCCCGGATGCACCGCCTGCGCCCCGGTCTCCTTAGCGGCAGAGAGGATCCGGGCGATGTCGAGATAGGACTGCGCGGGTGCCGCCGGCCCGATGGCGACGGTCGCATCGGCGAGCCGCACGTGGAGTGCGCCGGCGTCGGCCTCGGAGTGCACCGCGACCGCCCGCATCCCGAGCCGCTGCACGGTGCGGATCACCCGGACGGCGATCTCGCCGCGATTGGCCACGAGCACGCTGTCGAACACGGACGGTTCGTTCCCTTCTCGACTGGCGACCAAGTTGTCATCTCGCTTCGCTGCGATGCTCGCTCGACCAAATTCTCACCTCGCTGCGCTCCTCGCTTCGCTGCGATGCTCGCTCGACTAAATTCTCACCTCGCTGCGCTCCTCGCTTCGCTGCGATGCTCGCTCGACTAGGGCACACTACCGGCGTGGGAATTGTCGCCTGCTCGATCGTGGTGGCGCTGCTGGGCGCGCGACTGGCGGGTGGACGGCTGTCCTCGTTCGAGCGTCTGCCGGCCCATGGGCTGATGCTGCCGCTGGCGGCCCTGGCCGTGCTGGTCGCCGAGCTGGTTCTCGGCTGGGCGGGGCTGCCCGCCGGCCCGCTCTATGCCATCGCCCTTGCCTTGAGCGGGCTGCTGGTCGGCTGCTTCATGCTGGTCAACCGCTCGGTCACCGGCACCGGGCTGATCGCCGCCGGGCTGCTGCTCAACGCGCTGGTCGTGGGGCTGAACGGCGCCATGCCTGTGTCGGCCTACGCGGCCGCCCGGGCCGGTCTCGGGAAGCGAGCCGTCGCAGACGACCGCCACGAGCCGGCCGCGACCGGCACCCGGCTGCGGATCCTGGGCGACGTGATCGCGGTCCCGCTGCCGCTGCGGCCCGAGGTGGACAGCATCGGCGACCTGCTGGCGGCCGGTGGCCTGGCGCAGCTGGTCTTCTTGGCGATGCGGCCGCCCCGCCGCCGCGGGGTGTCCGACGATGCCGTCGCCTCCGCCCGGATGCTGACCCGCAGCGACTGACTGAGGGACATACCGTACCCTTCCGGCGTGACCGATATCAGCAGGTATCCGATGCAGCCTTCCCGGCCGTCCAGGGTGTGGGGGCGGCTGGTGGCCGCCGGCCTCGCGGCGAGCGTGCTGTTCGCCGCCGTCGTCGGCTACCTGCTGCTCAGCAGCCCCGCCCGCCGGACCCCGGTGGCCGCCCCGCCGGCGAGCCGGCCGGCCGTCTCGGCCACCCCGGCGCCGACCTCGACGCCGAGCGACCCGGCCGGCGGCCCCGGCGCCCCGACCGACGGCTCCATCGCAGGTAACACCGGCCCCCTCGAGCCGGTGCTGAAGGCGATGCGGCCCGTGCGGGTCGTCGGCCCCGTGTTCTCAGCCGGCGAGTCTACGTTCACGATGTCGTACATGGGCTGGCCGTTCGCCTGGCGGGTCCCCGGCACCTGGGGCTGCATGGGTGGCACCGTCAGCCTCCCCCATGCCAAGGGTTTCGTCTGCGTGGACGAGTCGAATTCCAATGCTCACCAGCGGCTGCACATCATGTTCCGCCCATGCCCCAGGGTCTGCACCGTGGCCAGGCAGCGCGGCATGGCGGCCGAGTGGTTCGAAACACCGGGCCGCCGCCCGGTCGTCACGGACGCGACCACCAGCTACCTGGAGACCATGCACAACGCCAACGGCAAGTATGCCCTGAGCCTGAGCCACTTCTTCCCGGCGGTTCACGGCGGCCCGCCGTACTGGCAGGTCGGTGCCTACGTCGACTCACCGCCAGCGACCCGGAGCACCGTACAGAAGATCATCAACGAAGTGCGGACACAGGCCACGGCCTGACCTGGCCAGCCTGCTCAGCCGTCGATGCCGGCTTCGCGGAGCTTGTCGAGCACTCGGAGCTTGAGGTGGTCCGGTGCGTGATCGCGCCGGCAGCAGCGGGCGACCAGGGCCTTCACGTCGGCCTCGATGCCGTACTGCCGCAGGCAGGGCCCGCACTCCTCGAGGTGCTCCTTGATCTTGGCGCGCTGCTCGCTCTCGCACTCGCCGTCGAGATACAGGAACACCGTCTCGAGAACGACGCGGCAGTCCGTCTCGTGTGGTCGGCCACAACTCATGACGACGCCTCCTCGGTGACGCCATCATCCATGCCATCTGCAACGCCACCTGACCGCCGGACCCCGCGGTCGACGGCATAGTGCTCCAGCATCTGCCTGAGGTTGCGACGCCCGCGATGGAGCCTCGACATCACCGTGCCGATCGGCGTGCCCATGATCTCGGCGATCTCCTTGTAGGCGAAGCCCTCGACGTCGGCAAGATAGACGGCGAGCCGGAACTCCTCCGGCAACCGCTGGAGCGCCTCCTTGACGTCTGAGTCGGGAAGGTGGTCGAGCGCCTCGGTCTCGGCCGAACGCAGCCCACGAGAAGTGTGTGACTCCGCTGCCGCGAGCTGCCAGTCCTCGATCTGCTCAGTCGGGCTCTGCTGTGGCTGACGCTGCCGCTTGCGGTAGGAGTTGATGTAGCTGTTGGTCAGGATGCGGTAGAGCCAGGCCTTGAGGTTGGTGCCGGGCTCGAACTGGTGAAAGGCGGAGAAGGCCTTGACGAACGTCTCCTGCACCAGGTCCTCGGCATCGGCCGGGTTGCGGGTCATCCGCAGGGCGGCGGAGTAGAGCTGGTCGATGAAGGGCAGCGCGTCCTGCTCGAAGCGGGCCTTGCGCTCATCACGTGTTTCGGTGGCCCTGTCGTCGGACGAGCCAGACACCGGCGCCACCTTTACCGCTGGGGAGGACTGCGAAAGGGAGCCTATCCCCAGCGGCCCGGTGCCTTGCAGCGGCGCCCACAGTCGCGGTGTCCGCGCCACGGCCAGGTGGGCATTCGACGAGCCAATCATGGATCCTCCGGCGAGGGGCGCGCCCTTCGGCGTACGCGACTGTCAGTCCCAACAACACAGCCGGCCGATTGTTTCCCCCGTTGCGTTGCACCGGTCATGGACGCCGTGAGCCACCGGGCTACCAGCTCCCCCACCTCCGCCGCGCAGCTGCGCAGCGAATGGTCGGCGCCGGGCATTGCCCGCACACTCACCGCCCCGCCGGCCTCGGGCACCCCGAACGGATCCCGGGCGCCGTTGACGACAAGCACGGGCATGCCGGCCGCGGCCAGCTCCGCCGCCCTGCTGCGCTCCGGATGCCGCGGCGGCCGCAGCGGAAAGGCCAGTGCGACGACACCAGCGGCGCCGGTTGCCGCCGCGGTACGGCAGGCGACCCGACCGCCGCTGCTGCGTCCCCCGGTCACCACTGCCAAGCCGGGACAGGAGTCGCGCAGCGCCCCGACGACCGTCACCCACGCGTCGTCGAGGTGAGCGGCTGGCGCCGGCGCCCGCCGGCCCGCCACCCGGTAGGGCTGCTCGACCCGGGCGACCGTCACGCCGACCGCCGTCGCAGCGCGCGTTACGGCAAGCAAGTCCGGAGTTGCCACTCCCCCACCCGCACCGTGCCCGAGGACCAGCAGGAGGCCGGCCGATCCCGATGGCTCGTCGATCTGACCCGAGCCGGGCCGCGCGCGGTGGGCACCTCGACGCACACCATGGCCGTCAGAACAGCGTCTGCGCCGCGGGTCGCACCCATGGTGCGACCAGGCCGGCGCCGCTGTTGCCGACGTTGCCCACGCCCGGAGCGACCGGGCGCAGCTCGAGGGCGGCTACCCGTTGCTCGCTGAGGATGGTGGCGACCGGCGGCTCCTCGATGGCGGGGTCGAGCCAGGCCGCCCACCGGCGGGGATCGACGGCGACCGGCATCCGGTCGTGCACGGCGCACAGCTGCCCCGACGCAGCAGTCGTCAGGATCGTGCAGGTCAGCAGCCCATCGCACCACTCGTACAGCCCGGCAAGCGCGAGCACCGAGCCATCGAGAGGCGTGATGAAGTACGGTAGTCGCCCGGGACGGTCCTGGCCCGCGGCCCACTCGTACCAGCCGTCCGCCGGGACGAGACAGCGGCGCCGGCGCCAAGCGGAGCGGAAGGCAGGCCGTTCGGCGACGGTCTCGATCCGCGCATTGATCATCGGGGTCGCACCCCGGGTCGGCAGGGCCCACCCCGGCACCAGCCCCCAGCGGGCCACCCGCAGCTCGCGGACGCCGTGCCGGGCCGTCATCTCGATCCGCTCGTCGCTTCGCTCGCTGCCCGTTTCCTCGCTGCGCTCGCTGCCCACTCGCCCCAACAGGACGACATGCACCTCTTTGGCCGGGGCGACGTTGTAGTCCGCCGGCAGCACTCGATCGCCGGTGGCGTCCGCGGCCTCGAACTCGACCGTGAGATCCTCCGGCCGCCTGGAGGCCGCATACCTGCCGCACATCCGCCTAGGCTCCCATGCCGCCCCACCCACCCTCGAAGGGTCCGAGAACGCGGCGTGGGACCGCCGGGAGGCGAAGTCTTCCCGGAACCTAATGTCAGGTGGACTCGGGTACGGCGGGTGGGCGAGGCAGGCCCGAGATGCGCCAGACTAGGTCGGTGAGCGACCTCTGGGCGGCACCGCAGGCGACCCGGCCGGTCGAGGCGACGGTCGTGGTGCCCGGCTCGAAGTCCATCACTGCCCGCGCGGCCGTCCTGGCAGCGCTGGCCGACGGGCCGACCGTCATCCGACACCCGCTGCGCGCTCGCGACACCATCCTGATGATCGACGGGTTACGGGCACTGGGAGTCGATGTGGCCGAGTCCGCCGACGCCTGGTCGGTCACACCTGGGGTGCTCGGCGGGGGCTGCACCATCGACGTCGGCAACTCCGGCACGGTAATGCGCTTCCTGCCGCCGCTGGCCTGCTTGGCCAAGGGCACGGTGGGCTTCGACGGCGACCCGCGGGCCCGCCAGCGGCCGATGGCACCCGTGCTGTCGGCGCTGCGCGCGCTGGGTGCCGACATCGAGGCGCAAGGCAGTGGCTTCCTGCCGATCATGGTTCGCGCCACCGGCCGGCTGCCAGGTGGGCCGGTGACGCTGGACGCCTCGCAATCCTCACAGTTCGTCAGCGCCATGCTGCTGTCCGCACCGCGCTTCGACCAGGGCGTCGTCGTGCACCATGCCGGACCGCCGGTCCCGTCACTGCCGCACGTCGCGATGACGGTCGCGATGCTGCGGTCCGCCGGCGGAGTGGTCGACGACAGCGGGCCGTCGGTGTGGACGGTGCAGCCGGGGCCGCTGTCGGGCGGTCAGATCGACGTCGAGCCCGACCTGTCCAACGCCGCACCTTTCCTGGCCGCCGCGCTGATCACCAGCGGCCGGGTGACGATGCCCGGCTGGCCGCACGCGACGACTCAGCCGGGTGCTGCCCTGCCCGAGTTGCTCACCGCGATGGGCGCGCAGGCAGAACTGCGCGTCGGTGGACTCACCCTGTCCGGCGGCGGATCGGTGCACGGGATCGACGTGGACCTCCGCGACGTCGCCGAGCTCACCCCGACCATCGCCGCGGTGGCCGCGGTGGCCGACTCACCCTCCCGGCTGCGGGGTATCGGCCATATCCGGGGGCATGAGACCGACCGGCTGGCCGCCCTGGCCGCCGAGTTGGGCCGCCTCGGCGCCGGGGTGACCGAGACTCCCGACGGACTGCTCATCGAGCCGGCGCCGCTGCACGGTGGTGTCTTCCAGACCTACGGCGACCACCGGCTGGCCACCGCCGCCGCGGTGCTCGGCCTGGTCGTGCCGGGCGTGCAGGTCGTCGATGTGACCACCACGGCCAAGACGATGCCGGAGTTCGTTCCGATGTGGACGGCCATGCTGCGGAGCCCTGCCTGAGCCGCCGCCGCGACCTCGACGAGGACGACGTCCGGATCCGGCCCGGACGCGGCTCGCGACCACGTACCCGCACCCGGCCGCAGCACACCGGGGCGGAGTCCGGTTTCGTCGTGGCTGTCGACCGGGGGAGGTTCACCTGCGTCGTCGGTGACCGTATGGTGACCGCGATGCGGGCGAGGGAGATGGGCCGGCGCGCGGTAGTGGTCGGCGACCGGGTGGGGATCGTGGGGGACACCTCCGGTGAGGTCGACGCACTCGCCCGGATCGTGCGGATCGAACCTCGCACCACCACTCTGCGCCGCACCGCTGACGACACCGACCCGGTGGAGCGGGTGGTGGTCGCCAACGCCGACCAGTTGGTCATCGTGACCGCGCTCGCCGACCCGCCGCCGCGGAGCGGGTTCATCGACCGCTGCCTGGTGGCCGCCTACGACGCCGGGCTGGACCCGTTGCTGTGCCTCACCAAGGGTGACCTCGCCACTCCGCACGACCTGCTCCGGCTCTACGGCGACCTCGACGTCGCCGCGGTGACCACCCGGCAAGTCGACGAGCCGGCAGACCTGCGCGAGCGCCTGATAGACCGGGTGAGCGTCTTCATCGGACACTCCGGCGTCGGGAAGTCCACTTTGGTCAATCGGCTGGTCCCGGAGGCCTACCGCCGGATCGGCATTGTCAATGTTGTCACCGGCCGCGGTCGCCATACCTCCTCGTCCGCTGTGGCGCTGCCGCTGCCCGGCGGCGGGTGGGTCGTGGACACGCCAGGCGTGCGCTCATTCGGGCTCGCTCACGTACGGCCGGCGAACGTGCTCGCTTCCTTCCCCGACCTCGCCGACGGGGCGCAGGCGTGTCCGGCGGGCTGCGAGCACATGTCCGCCACGGAGGGCTGCACTCTCGACCGCTGGGTGGCTGACGGGCACGCTTCGCCGGAGCGCCTGGAGTCCTATCGCCGGTTGCTCCGGGCCCGGCTGGTCGACCCGGACTGATCCGGCCCACCGATCAGATCACGGGCTGATCAGACAACCACGGGGCCGCCGCTGCGCAAGTAGTGCCCCGCCTCCCGGCTCAGCAGATGTTCGTCGACCAGGTAGCGACGCAACGACGCATGATCGGGGTGCCATGCCCGCAGGACGGCGTCGACCTCGCGCTCCGGATAGCGCACGCCTGGTTCGAACGCCGTCACGATGTGTTCGAGCAACTTCAGGCGCTTCCGACGCGTAGCGGGAATGCTGAGCAGCCGGCCGTCGGCCACGAAGCGGCGTAGTACCGCGTCGGTGTCAGGATCCCCGGTCGGCGGCCCTTCGGTGGACCGCCGGGGCGCAGCGGCCCGCGCCGCCGCCTTGATGGCGTCAGCGTGCAGCACCACCCGGCCATCGGAATGGGACACCAGTCCCCCGCCCTCGAGCCGGACCAGCGCCTGCGTGGTCGCCCGGATGTCGAGCCCGGTCGCCTCCGCCACGTCGCCCACCGTCGCGGCGCCCAGCACCAGCGCCGCCACGACGCACAGCCGGTCCGGTTCGGAGAGCAGGCCCGCCAACTCGTCGGCATTCACGTGGACGAGCCGAGGGACGAACCCACGACCACTCCGCGGTCAGAGCGGGGCATGCACCGACGATAGTGTCCACGCATGTACGACGACGACCTCGGAGTCGCGCACGTCCTCGCCGACGCCGCCGATTCGGTGACGATGGCCCGCTTCCGGGCGCTCGACCTGCAGGTCAGCACGAAACCGGACATGACGCCGGTCTCCGACGCCGACCGGCGCGCCGAGGAGGCCATCCGGTCCACCCTGAAGCGGGCCCGGCCGCGGGATTCCGTCGTCGGCGAGGAGTTCGGCACCCAGGGCTACAGCGCCCGCCAGTGGGTGATCGACCCGATCGACGGGACGAAGGGATACATCCGCGGCGTGCCGGTCTGGGCCACCCTCATCGGGCTGCTGGACCGCGGCGAGGCGGTCCTCGGCGTCGTGTCCGCACCCGCCCTGGGGCGGCGCTGGTGGGCCGGCCGGGGCAGTGGCGCCTGGACCGGGCGCAACCGGTCGCAGGCGACCCGCTGCCAGGTATCACGAGTGGCGGCGCTGTCAGACGCCTCGCTGTCGTATTCCAGCCTCGGTTCCTGGGAGGAGGCCGGCCGGCTCGAGCCCTTTCTGGAGCTGAGCCGCGCGGTGTGGCGGGCGCGCGCCTTCGGCGACTTCTGGTCGCACGTGCTCGTCGCCGACGGTGCGGTCGACATCTCCTGCGAGCCGCTCGGGCTGGCCCTGCACGATCTCGTCGCGCTGCAGCCGATCGTCGAGGAGGCCGGCGGGCGGTTTACCGACCTGGGCGGCGAGGCGCGACCGGACAGCGGGAGCGTTGTCTGCACCAACGGTGTGCTGCACGACGAGGTGCTGGCCGCCCTGGCGGCCCCCGCTCGTCCACGGCTGGTCGAGTGAGCATCGAGCGAAGCGAGGAGCGGAGCGAGATGAGGGCTGGGTCGAGTGAGCATCGAGCGGGGCCGAGGCAACGGTCAGTCGACTGACGGCACGCACACCACGAGCGCGCCGGGCTCGATCTGGCACAGCATCCGGGTCGTCTCGCCGCGCACGTCACCGTCGAGCTCGTAGGGCTGCGGTGTCCGGCTCTCGATCAGGATCCGGTGGCCCCGGAAGCAGTCCATGTGCCGAGGATGCGGCCGGCGGATGGCGACCCGCAACGCGACCTGCGCCCACTGCACGGTCGTCCGTGGTGAGATCACCACCACGTCGAGCCAGCCGTCGTCGGGCACGGCGTTCGGCATCAACGGCAACCCGCCCGGCAACTTGCCGACGTTGCCCACCACGACCGTACGGACCCGGCTGTGCCGCGGCGGCTGGTCGTCCACGGTGATCGTGCAATCGAAACCCCGCTTGGGGAGGTTGGTCAACCCCGACGCGACATAGGCCGCCGGCCCGACCCGGGCCTTGGCGCCCTCCGAGGCATCGCGCATTATCGCCGCATCGAAGCCCATCCCGGCCATTGCGGCGAACTTCTCACCGTCCACCGCTCCCACGTCGATCCGCCGCCGGGTGCCGTGGACGGCGACGTGGATGGCCGCATCCATGCCCAGCGGGATGTCGAGGTTGCGCGCCAACAGGTTGCCGGTGCCACCGGGAACGATAGCCAGCGGCACGTCGCTGCCCGCCATCCCGGTGACGCAGGCCATCACCGTCCCGTCGCCACCCCAGGCGAGCACGAGATCGGCACCGCCCTCGACGGCCGCCCGGGACTGCCCGACCCCCGGGTCGTCGACCGTCGTCTCGACGAAACGCACCGACTCGACGCCCTCATGGGCCAAGGCACGACCGAGAATCAGCTGCTGTTCGGGACCTATCTTGGTCGGGTTCACCACCACGATCGCCGTCAAGCCCGCGTCCTCCCTGCGCGGGCCGGACCTTTTCCCAGTGGATAGACCCTCGTCAGCCAGATCAGCCAGAGCACACCGAGCAGGCCGCCGGCCAGCACATCGGTGGGGAAGTGCATCCCGCGGTAGAGCCGCCCGGCGGCCACCAGGACGGGCACCGCGATTGCCAGGCCCCACATCAGGCGGCGGACGTTGCGGCGCCGGACCACGACGCCGAAGAGGACGGCCATGCCCCCGTAGAGGCAGATCGCCGCGGCGGTGTGCCCGGACGGGAAGCTCGACGTGGGCGGGCTGACGTCCAGGTGCACCACCGGTGGCCGGTGCCGGTTGACGACGGCGGTGGTGGCCAGGAACGCCGCGACCTCGCCCGCAACCGCCGCGACGAGGAACAGCGGCTCGCGCAGCCGGCGCACGGCGGCGTACACACCGAGGGCGACAATGGCGGTGACGATGACCACCGTGACGGTGTCGGCGAGCTGCACCATGACCAGCGTGACGGCGTTGCCCGTGCCGCTGCGATGGGCGGCGAGATAGGTATCCACCCGGCCCTCGGCGGTGCCGAGCCGGCTGTGCACCCAGAAGTGGACGACCAGCTCACCCAGGCCGACGAGCAGCCCCCATAGCACGACGACGCCGGCCAGCAGGCGCACTCCGACCCGGGCCGCCTCGACGGCAGGCCGCTGCGGCTTCACCGCCTTGGCGGCTCGGGGAGTCATCGTGTCGAGCATGCCCTATGCGCTCCCGCTTCCGTGGTCAGGCGTCGGTCAGGCGCTGGTCAGGTGTGCCGCAGGGCCGCGACGAGCCGCCGCTCGAGGTCGCGCAGGTCGCGTCTCGTCGCCGCCTTGTCGCCGTCGTTCTGGCGTACGACGATCATCCCGCCGGGCTCCATCGTGGCCTCGGCCACCTGCTCGAGCGAGTCGGCCCCCTGCCGGTGCAGGGCCTGCTCCAGGTCGGCCCGGCGCAGGCCCAGCCGGTGGATGGCGTGCTCGTCGACCTGGCCGCCCCGCACCAGCACGGTGGGCTGACCCTCGAAGACGGCGGTCGCCCGGCCGCTGCGGCTGACGAGCCGGACCACCGTGAAGTTGAGCGCGATCAGCACCAGCGCGCCGAGCAGGCCGCCGGCGAGGCTGTTGTCGTTGCCGATCAGCGCGTTCTGCACGACGTTGGACACCAGCAGCATGACCACGAGGTCGAAGGTGTTGAGTTGGGCCAACTCGCGCTTGCCGAACGCCCGGAGCAAGAGCGCCATTCCGGCATAGATCGCGACGGTGCGGAGCACCTTCTCGGCGACCGGGATACCCATGACGAACAGGTGTCGGAGGATCATGGCGAGTATTCTGCGCCAGGTCGACCCACCCACCAGGGAGCCTGCCCCGATGCGTGTCGAGCACGAATACGACGTGTCGCCCCCAGCACTGCTCGATGTGCTGACCGACGGCGGCTTCCTGGCCGCGCGCAGCGCCCGGTTCGGCGGCAAAGGCGATCCTTCGGTGGACCGAGTGGCCGGCCGGATCGTCGTCACCGTTCCGCGACACCTGCCGGTCGAGGCGATCCCCGGTCCGTTCCGCCGATTCGCCGGCAACGGTGAGCTGATCCAGACCGACGTCTGGTCGCGCATCGGCGACGACCGCATCTCGGGCACCTGGACCACCGACACCGGTGACAGCCCGTTGCGACTGGCTGGCACCTACGAGATCACGGCGACCGATGGGGGCTGTCGATATGTCGTCACGGCCGAGGTCGAGGTGAAGATCCGGTTCGTCGGCGGCCAGGCAGAGGCTATCGTCGGCGAGCAACTCGCGACCCTGGTGCGCAAGGAGCAGGAGTTCGCGCAGGCGTGGCTCAGCGGACCCCGATAGCGCCTGCCCTCGCCGGTCCCAGCCGGTGACGCAAAATCCCCGGAAACGGGGACAACCGGATGCATCGGACGGGCGTCTAGGTACCCGTGATACTGCCTGCGGGTCACCGGCGGCCGGTCGGCCATCGTGGCCGGCCGATGCGCTGGTCGATCGGCCTGCGGCGCGTTGCCCGGCCGGTGGGCCTCGTCGTCGTCCTCGTCATCTCCGGGGTCGCCTGCGGCGTACCCGCGCAGCGAGCCAAGCCGCCGCGGCCGGGGCCCTCGGCCGCCGCCCCCAACGACAAGGTCGATCGAACACGCGCTGTCGCCGCCGGGGAGTTCCACCGCAGCGGCTACCGGCCGCAGCCGGTCGACGACGCACACCTCCCGTACAGCTCGCACGGCACCTTGATCCGGTTGCCCGACCCGCTGCCGCACGATCGCACCGGTGTACGGATGTACCGGGTCGGCAACCGGCTGGTCGACCATCCGCTGGGCCAGGCGCAGTACGGGCTGCTCCTGCTGGCCACCTATCGGCACACCCGCGACCCGATCTTCCTCGAGTTGGCGTTGAAACAGGCGCGGCGGATCGTCGCGCGCCGTACCGTGGTGAACACAGCGTGGTTCTACCCTTACCGGTTCGACTTCGCCATGCACGACGATCCGGCGCTGTTGCAGCGGGCGCCGTGGTACAGCGGCATGTCGCAGGCCCTTGCGCTCAGCCTGTTCTCCCGGTTGGCGGTCGACACCGGGGACTCTCGATGGCAACAGGCCGCTTTCGCCACCTTCGACAGCCTGCTTGTCCCGCCGTCGGACCGCACGCCCTGGGTGACGCACGTCGACAGCAGCGGGTACCTGTGGATCGACGAGTATCCGGAGCGGCCGGCCCCCAGGTCTGACCTGACCTACAACGGCCACATCTTCGGGGTCTCCGGGCTCTTCGACTTCGTCCACGACCTGGCGGCGAGCAGCGGGGCACGGCTGCCGATCGCACTGCGGCTGCTCGACGGCGCGGAGACCACCAGCCGGCAGTACGCTCCGGCCATCCGCAGCAGGGGCTGGGTCAGCAAGTACTGCCTGCAGGACGGTGCACGGGCGGCCGGCTACCACGTGATCCACACCGGGCAGCTCGCGCAGCTCTACACCTACACCCATGACGGCATGTTCGCGACGTACGCCGAGAACTTCCGCCGTGACTACCCCGCACGGACTTCGTCCGGAACCATCGGACTGAGACCCGGGGTGTATCAGGTAGCCCGCTTCGATCCGACGACCGGTCGGACGCTGCGCACCCAGGAGCTGACCGTCTGGGCTCCGTCGAGCCTGCCGGCGCGGGCCCGTGAGCGAATCCGCGGTCACGGCATTTACCTGAACATCGGTGCGGGACGGTTCATGACGTGGTGGATCCGCGAGACACCGGGCCACGTCTGGCTGCACGGCGTCACCGCGCGGGTCGACTTCTACCCGTGGCGGCCGGTCACCGTGGACGGCGCCACGACGGCCTACCGGCTCGACGGTCGTGGTGATCCGGTCAGCGCCCGGACCGTAGCGCACACCACCGTGCTGAGTGACGAGACCGCCGACGTCAACGGGCGGGAATCCTGGCACGTGGCCGCGGGTCCGCTCGCCGGATCCTGGCTCACGGCGAGCGTCCCCGCGACCGGAAGCTGACCAGGCTCACACGCCCTTGTAGTTGAACACCTGGGTCAGGGTGTGGGCGACCGTGACCAGGTCGGTCTGGTCGGCCATCACCTGGTCGAGCGAGCATCGAGCGCAGCGAGGAGCGCAGCGAGGAGCGCAGCGAGATGACAACGCAGTCGATGTCCTTGTACGACGCCGGGTGCTCGTCGAGCAGCCGCTCGGCCGCATCGGCGTTCCACGAACGGTCGCCCATGGCCTCGTGCAGGCTCTCGACCGACAGCGTCCGGCGCGCCGCGGTCCGCGAGAGCCGGCGGCCGGCCCCGTGCGAGCACGAGGAGTACGACGCCGCCGACCCCAGACCGGTGACGACGTAGGAGCGGGCGCCCATCGAGCCGGGGATCACGCCCTCGTCGCCGGCGGCCGCCTTGATCGCTCCCTTGCGGGTGATCCAGAGGTTGCGGCCGCCGTGCCGCTACAGCTGGGTGAAGTTGTGATGGCAGTTGATCGTGCGCACATGGCGACCCCGCAGCTGACCAGGCTGCCCGGGACCGTGCTGCGCCGCCACCTCGAACAGGCTCTCCCGGAGCCGCTCGGCCATCACCTGCCGTGAGCCCATGGCATAGGCCTGCGCCCAGAGCATGTCGGCGACATAGGTCTCGAACGACGGCTCGCCCTGGACGAGATAGGCGAGGTCCGGGTCCTCCAGTCGAGTGAGCATCGAGCGAAGCGAGGAGCGGAGCGAGATGACAACAGGTGGATGAAGCGCTCCTTCATCAGGCCCTTGGCCTCGTCGATCGCGCGCACCGCGAGCTGGTTGCCGATCCCACGCGACCCCGAGTGCAGCACGGTCCACACGTGACCCCGCTCGTCGAGGCATACCTCGGCGAAGTGGTTGCCTGAACCGAGGGTGCCGAACTGCGTGGCCGCGGTGCGCTCCTGCTTGCCGCTCAGCTCCGTCCGCGGCCGGCCGAGGGCGGCCAGCGCGCCACCGGCGACCGGGTGTTCGTGTCCCTTGCCGACCCCGGCGGGGATGCGCCGCGAGACGAGCGGCATGAGCCGGTCCAGCGAGTCGAGGAGGTCGGCCGCCGTCAGGGTCGTCTCGGAGGCCACCATGCCGCATCCGATGTCCACGCCGACGCAGGACGGGATGATCGCCCCGCGGGTGGGCACCACCGAGCCCACCGTGGAGCCGAGGCCCTTGTGCGCGTCGGGCATCAGGGCCACGTGACCCTCGACGACGGGCAGCCGAGCCGTGCGCGCGGCCTGGTCGAGCGAGCATCGAGCGAAGCGAGATGACGGCTGGGTCGATCACATCCTGCCCGATGTCGCTGGCCCAGCTGAGCAGCTTGGGTGCAACCTGGGTGGCCGTCATGACACACATCCTCGTCCGGGCCTGCGAGAAACTTGATCGGGCCTGGGAACTGGTTCAGTAACACAGAAGCGGCAGCCGAGGGCCGGCTCAGGCGGCCACCCGCTCGCCCTTGCGCGGGCGGCCGGCACGCCGCTTGACCGCGACTATCCGGCCGCGCTCGAGCAGCACGCCACCCCAGACACCATCGGTAGTACCAGCGCGCAGTGCGCCGGCGAGGCACTCGGCGATGAGCGGGCAGCCGGCGCACGCGGTCTGGGCAACCGCGAGCTGCTGCGGAGTGGCCGGGAAGAACATGTCGGGGTCGAGTGCCGGGTCGGTGCACGGCAGCAGGACGGCGTTCATGGACGGCCACCTCCTGGTCGTCTCGTTGGGTCATCTGGGATGGATGCGCAGGCTTGTCCCGAAAAACGAAAGAGCCGCCTCACGGCGCCTGAGGGCGCTGCGGGCGGCTCCGATGGGGCCTCGGTCGGAGGACTACCCGGGAACCACCGGCGGGCGCCGGCCGGCGAGCGGCTTATTGGGACGACGGAGTTGTTCCGGGAGGCCGCAGGACGGGCCTACGGGCATGACGAGAGTCCGTTTGCGCCACGTGGCAGCGCTCCCGATGCGGGTCACTGTCGGTCTCCTCGTCGGCGGGCGGTTGTGCGTCGTACTGTGGTCAGGATGGGGCCCGCGCAACAACGGCGCAACAAGGTTTGAGCGGTCTCCTCGACCGGCCCGCTGATCAGTGCGTTTGATCAGTCCGTTGATCAGTCCGTGACACCGTAGAGATGCTCCAGGGCCAGTTGATCGAGCCGTTCGAATGCCATCCCCCGCCGGCCGGCCGCATCGGGGTCGAACGGCTCCGACCGCAGGCTCTCGACCGTGTCCCCGTCGCCCATCGTGGCTACGGCCAGTTGGTCGACCCGCGCATCGCGGAGTGCCTGCTGCACTGCCGGGTCCGTCCGGAAGGCGCGGGCCTTCTCCCGGAGGATGAGGTAGTTGCGCATGCAACCGGCCGCCGAGGCCCAGACGCCCGCCATGTCCTCGGTCCGCGGTGGCTTGAAGTCGAAGTGTCGCGGGCCGTCGTAGCCTCCGGACTCCACAGTGTCGACGGTCCAGAACGCCCCGCGGGCGTTGCCGGCGCCGAACCGCAGGTCCTGGTCGTATCGCGGTCCGTGCTGGCCGTTGAGATCGAGGTGGAAGAGCTTTCCGTGCCACAGTGCCTGGGCGATCCCGTGGGCGTAGTTGAGGCTCGCCATCTCCTCGTGCCCGACCTCGGGGTTGAGCCCGACCATATCGGCGTGCTCGAGGGAATTGATGAAAGCCAAGGCGTGCCCGATCGTGGGCAGCAGGATGTCACCGCGGGGCTCGTTGGGTTTCGGCTCGATGGCGATCCGCATCGGGTAGCCACGGTCGACGATGTAGCAGGCGAGAACGTCGAATGCCTCCCGGTAACGGTCCAGGGCCGACCGGACGTCCTTGGCCGCACCGGATTCCGCGCCCTCCCGGCCGCCCCAGGCGACGAACGTGCGCGCCCCGAACTCCGCGGCGAGATCGATGCCGTCGGCCGCCTTACGAATGGCGAAACGCCGCACGTCGCGGTCGTTGTTGGTGAACCCGCCGTCCCGGAACACCGGATGGGCGAACAGGTTCGTCGTGACCATGGGGACCACCAGGCCGGTCTCCTGCAGGGACTGCCGGAGCGACTCCACATGCCGGTCCCGTTGCGCGGCAGTGGCTCCGAACGGGAAGACGTCGTTGTCGTGGAACGTGATCCCGAAGGCGCCCAAATCGGCCAGCCGGTGCACAGCCACCACCGAGTCCAGCGGTGGCCGGACCGCGCCACCGAATACGTCGACACCCTGCCAGCCGACCGTCCACAACCCGAACGAGAACTTGTCCTCCCGGGTGGGCAGGTAGCCATCCATCAGCAGCCTCCTGGTGCTCGCGCGGCAGGTGCTCCCAGTCTCTCGGCGATCGACGGCTCCCGGCCATCCCATCCGGCTGGGCATCGTTTTCGGCCGCCCGGGGTGGTCGATGTCCCGGGGGGGATCGGTGAGACGGCGGTGCTTGCCGGGCGCTTGCCCCGGGGCCCGCGCCTCGATAGGTTCCGATCCCGGACGCTCATTGCTGCGGAAACACTCGACGAGAGCGCCTTCTTATCCGGGCCTGCACCCGGCTGGGCGGCAACGAAAGGGACCAGACATGGCACATTTGCCGTACAAGCGTTCAATTGCCGCCGTGGCCTGTGCGTCGGCCGTCGTCCTCGTGCTCGCCGGCTGCAGCGAGTCCAAGAAGGGCACTTCAGGCAGTGGCGGCAAGGGCAAGGTCGGCGTCATCCTGCCCGATGCCTCGACGTCCCCCCGTTGGGAGGCCAACGACCGGCCGCTGCTGAAAAAGGCCTTTGCAGCCGCCGGGATCGGTGCGGATATCCAGAATGCCAACGGTGACAAATCGAAGTTCGGCACAATTTGCGACAGCATGATCAACTCCGGGGTCAAGGTGTTGCTCATCGTCAACATGGACTCCGACTCCGGCGGTGCCTGCCTGCGGAAAGCCCAGAAGGCCGGCATCAAGACCGTCGACTACGACCGGCTGACCCTGGGCGGGGGTGCCTCCTATTACGTCTCCTTCGACAACGTGGGTGTCGGCAAACTGATGGGCCAGGGACTGGAGAAGTGCCTGGACGCGGCCGGCAAGACCAAGGCCAACGTCGTCTTCATCGACGGCGACCCCACCGACAACAACGCGGCACTGTTCAAGCAGGGTTACTCCGAGGCGCTGAAGCCGGCATTCGATTCGGGGAAGTACAAGCTCGTCGGCGACCAGACCGGCAAGTGGAGTGCGACCGTCGCGGGGACCGCCTTCGAGCAGCTCTACACGCAGAACAACGGCAAGATCGACGGCGTCGTCTCGGCCAACGACACCATGGCCGGCGGCATCATTGCTCGGCTGAAGCCCAACAAGCTCAACGGCAAGGTGCCGGTGACCGGACAGGACGGCAGCAAGGACGGCCTGCAGGCAATCCTCGCCGGCGACCAGTGCATGACCGTCTACAAGGCGATCAAGAAGGAGGCGGACGCGGCGGCCCAGTTGGCCAACGCCTTGATCGGCGGCAAGGACGCCGCCTCGATCGCGAGCGGCAAGGTCAAGGACACCGTACTCAACAAGGACGTGCCGTCGGCCCTGGAGCAGCCTCAGTCGATCTTCAAGGACAACGTGAAGGACGTCATCGCCGACGGGTTCTGGAAGAAATCCGACATCTGCACACCCGCGCTGGCGACGGCCTGCGCCAACGCCGGGATCTCCTAACTCACCCGGGTCCGGCCGACCTGGCCGGCCCCCGGCCCGTCCGCCGGCAGAACGAGGCAGCCCATGACGATCGCCAGCACCGACACGGCTCCGGCGGACAGGACGAGCGACGAACCACTGCTGTCGCTGCGCGGGATCAACAAGAGCTTCGGCGCCGTCCACGTCCTGCAGGACGTGGACTTCGACGCCTACCCCGGCAAGGTCACCGCACTGGTCGGCGACAACGGCGCGGGCAAGAGCACCCTCATCAAGGGCGTCGCCGGCATCTACGCGTTCGAGTCGGGCAGCTATCTGTTCGACGGTCGCGAGGTCACGGTCACCAACCCCAAGCAGGCCAGCGCGCTGGGTATCGAGGTCGTTTACCAGGACCTGGCATTGTGCGACAACCTCGACATCGTCCACAACCTCTTCCTCGGCCGGGAGCTGACCAAGGCCGGCATGCTCGACGAGGGGACCATGGAGGGCAGGGCTGCCGAGACTCTCGCCGGGCTTTCGGTGCGCACGGTGAAATCCATCCGACAGCACGTCGCGAGCCTGTCCGGCGGCCAGCGGCAGACCGTAGCGATCGCCCGGTCGGTGCTGTGGAATTCCCGCCTGGTGATCCTCGACGAGCCGACCGCCGCGCTCGGCGTGGCGCAGACGGAACAGGTGCTGAAGCTGGTTCGCCGGCTGGCCGACCGGGGCTTGGCCGTCGTGCTGATCAGTCACAACCTCAACGACGTCTTCGAGGTCGCCGACAACATCGCGGTGCTCTACCTCGGGCGGGTCGCTGCGCAGGTCAGCACCAGCGAGGTGGACCACTCGCAGGTGGTCGAGCTGATCACAGCGGGGCGGTCCGGGGCGCTGGGGATCCCCCGCGCGGCGATCGACGCGGCCGATCCGGCCGATCCGGCGGCCGGACCGGTGCACCAGTGAGCGCGGTCAGCACGGAGCCGCCGAGCACCCCGGTCCAGCAGAGCGGCCTGGCAGACGCCGTCGGGGAGTACGTCTCCCGGGTGCGAGGCGGCGACGTGGGCTCGCTGCCCGCGGCACTTGGGCTCGTCGTGCTCGTGGTGGTGTTCTCCATTCTGCGCCCCACAAGCTTCACCAACGCCTTCAACTTCGCCAACCTGATCCATCAGGGTGCCGCCGTCATCGTGATCGCGATGGGGCTGGTGTTCGTCCTGCTGCTCGGCGAGATCGATCTCTCCGCGGGTTACACGGCAGGGACGGCAGCCGCGGTCATGGGCATCGTGCTGACCCGGCACGGTTGGCCGTGGGAAGTGTCGGTGATCGCCTGCCTGCTCACCGGTGCGGTGGTCGGCACGTGCATCGGGCTGCTGGTCGCCCGCCTCGGCATCCCGTCGTTCGTCGTCACGCTGGCGGCGTTCCTGGGCCTGCAGGGCGTCATGCTGAAGTCGATCGGCGAGGGCGGCACCATCCCGATCCACGACTCTGCGCTGCTGGCGATCAACAACGACAACCTGCCGGTCTGGCTCGGGTGGGTCATGTACCTGGCGGTGGTCGCCAGCTACGCCCTGGTCTCCGCCCGGCGGCTCACCGCCCGGAAGGCCAGTGGTCTGCCGACCCAAGGCCCGTTGGTCCTCGGCGCGAAGGTCCTGGTGCTGGCGGTGTTGCTCGGGCTGGTAACCCTCTATCTGAGCATCGAGCGCAGCCCCAACCCCACCGTCACGTCGATCCGGGGCGTGCCGGAGGTCGTGGCGCTCCTGCTGGTGCTGCTGGTCGGCCTCACCCTGCTGCTGGGCCGGACGGCGTTCGGCCGGCACATCTATGCCGTCGGGGGCAACACCGAGGCCGCCCGGCGGGCGGGCATCAACGTACGCAGAGTGAAGCTCGCCTGCTTCGTCATCTGCTCGACCTTGGCGGCGGTGGCCGGCATCCTGCTGGCCAGCCGGGACAACTCGATCTCCCCGACGACCGGCGGCGCCGACACGCTGCTCTACTCCGTGGGGGCAGCCGTCATCGGTGGCACCAGCCTCTTCGGCGGCAAGGGCCGGGTGCTCGACGCGATCCTGGGCGGGCTGGTGATCGCGGTGATCATCAACGGCATGGGCCTGCTCAACCAGCCGTCGAGCATCGTCTACATCGTCACCGGCGCGGTGCTGCTCGTCGCGGCCAGCGTCGACGCGCTCTCCCGCCGGCGAGCCGCATCCACCGGGCGAGGCTGAGCCGGCAGTCGGGGCACCTACCCCGATGGACGGCTGCCCAGCCCGTCCAGGACGCGCATCTCCTCCTCCGTCAGCGCGAAGTCGCCTAGATCGGCATTGGCCGCGATGCGCTCCTTGCGTGCCGACTTCGGGATGACCACGAACTCGTGCTGCAGGTGCCAGCGCAGGATCACCTGGGCCGGCTCCCTGCCGTGCCGGGCGGCGATGGCGACCAACTCGGGATTGTCGAGCCTGCTCGCGCGGAACGGGCTGTAGCCCGCGAGCACGACCCCGCGTTCGTGATGACCCTCGGCGACGGCCCCGTCGTACAGGAAGGGGCTCCACTCGATCTGGTTGACCTCCGGCATGGCCGAAGTCTCCTGGTGCAAGCGGTCCAACTGATCGAGGGAGTAGTTGCTCACGCCGATCGCCCTCGCCGACCCCGCCTCCCGTGCTTTGATCAGCTCGCGCCACATGTCCGCGGCGACTCCGCGATCCGGCGGCCAGTGGATCAACCACAGGTCGACGTGATCGGTGCGCAGTGCGTCGAGGCTCGCGCGCAGTGTGGAGGTCTCGGCGCCGCCTCGGTCGGGCGGGACCTTCGTGGTCACGAAGGTCTGCTCGCGGGGCACGCCGCTGTCGGCCATGGCGGTGCCTACCTCGGCCTCGTTGCGGTAGATCGTCGCCGTGTCGAGGTGGCGGTAACCGGCCTCCAGGGCCCAGCCGACCGCGCGGGCGGCCTGCGCGCCGCGGACCTGCCATGTGCCGAAGCCGAGCAAGGGCAGTCGGCTCCCGCCGGCCAGCCCTACGGTCAACTGCTGCGGTGTCCCGGCGCCCGTCACGTGTTGCGATGCTACTGGGGTGCAGGTTCACCCGGTGCCGCTCACCGTGCCGACGTACGTCGCCCGGCTGGTCGACGAGGCCGGAGCGGTTCGGACTCCGACCGGCCCCTACCGGCTGGTCGCCACCCGGAGCAGGGTCGAGGAGTGCTTCGACTCGGTGCTCGCACGCATCTGCCGGCTCGGCGACGCGATCGAGCCCGCCCCAGATCCCGCTGAGAGGGCGCTCGAACTGACGTCGTATCTCTACGTCGCGGGCGCTCCACACCCGCAATGGCGCCACTGGGCGGCACTGACGGCAGCGGGACTCGCGTTGCAATCCCGGTTTGCCGACGCCGCGACCTACGCCGCTGTGGCCGGAGAGTGGGATCTCCTCGACCGGATGCGATCGCTGCCGTCGGGACGGTCGTACGCGCCGGCCCAACTGTGGCAACTGCTCACCGGTGCGGCACCACTCGAGGTGCCGGCCGATGGCGATGATCTCGACCAGGGATGGTTCCACCTGATCAGCGCCGTGGCGGCCGGCGACAACGCACGTACCGGCACGGCGCTGCGCGAGATCGTCGAATGGTGGTGGGAGGAAGACGAAGGGGACTGGATCAACTTCCACCCCCACAGCTACCCGGACTTCGACGCGCCGGTGTGCGCAGCGGCGGCAATGGCGAAGCGCCGCGGTTGCATTCCGCAGGATCTGCCGCCGGATGTCACCCGCTACCTGGATGCAGGCCTGGCCGACGGGTATCCCGAACCGCTGTATCCGACGCTCAGCCGACGGAGATCTGGATGATGGGGTAATACGCCTTCTTCATCCAGCGCAGCAGCCAGATCATGTCGGTCTGCGAGACGGACACGCAGCCGCCCGTCGCCTGGCCGTTCTCGACGTGGAGGAAGAACGCCGAGCCGGCGTATGGCACGGACGGCCAGCGGTTGTAGTTGATCACCACCAGGTAGTTGTACGAGGGGACGTAGGCCATCAACCGCTCGCTCTGCCGTGGGTCGAACGGGCAGTGGATCGTGCCGCCGCAGCGGTAGTGCTGGTTGTAGAGGCGCGAACTGGAATCGCCGACCCACCAGTCGTACCAGTCCAGCACCTTGTACGGCACGGTCGTTCCGGGGTTGGCCGGCCGGCCGTAGGCCTCGGTGAGCCCGAAGCGGCCGACCGGTGTCACCGCGCGGCCCTCGCGGGCCTGACCCACGCCCTGCGCCCCGACCCGCGCGAAGATCGGGGCGTGCATCCGGGTGTAGGCCCCACCGGTCACCGGCCGCTGCCAGGCCTCGAGGACGGCGGTGGTCGACGTGCTCGACCGGGCCTTGACCGTGATCATCTGCACCGGGTCGGCGGCCTCGGCGGGCGTGGCGACCAGCACCAGGGTGGCGGCCAGGGCCAGAGTGGCAACCAGGGCGACGGTGGCGGTCGCCACGACCGCGAGGCCGCAGGGCAGGGGGCGACGCATCATGTGACCTCCGTGGGTCGGTGCCGTCACTCTCAGTGTGCGCGCCGGCAGGCGGTCAGGCAGGCAACTCGACAAAGATCTCGTAGGGCGCCGGCGCGTCGCCGGTCCCCGTGACGACGTGGGCCGTGATCGTGAGGAGGCCCGGCGCCGTCGTCACCACCAGGAAGTTCTTCACGAACGGCGGGCGGTCGGAGTCGAAGATCTCTGACACCGCCGACTGGATCGGACCGTGCGGCTGGTCGGCGCCCGGGAAGGCGATGTTGGCCCGACGGCGCACCTGCCGGGAGGGTGGCCGGCTGCCACCGCTGCGCCACCGGATCACCTGCGCCGCCTCGGCCTGGCTGAATTGCCGCCGCAACCGGTGGGCGTCTGGGTCCCAGATGAGCGAGAACGCGCCGAGGAAGACCAGGTGCAGGGTCACGATCGTGGTCGTGCCCATGGCCACGACCAGACCCGCCGTGGCGGCGGTCCGCGGCAGCCAGCCGTCGAAGGCACCGATGCCGAGCAGCAGCACGTACAGGCCCACGGCAGCAGCGACGGCGACGTACTTGTACGGCCGCCCGAGCCGGCGCCGCAGCGAGTCGACGAGGAAGACCGCGGCAATCGGTCCGAACAGGACGATCACGGTGGCGATCGCCGTCCGCCGCACCGGGGTGTCGCCGCCACAGCCGGCCGACACCGCCCAGAGACCGGCACCGATCAACGGCAATACCAGCCCGGCCCTGGCCATGCCCAGGGGCAGCAGCGCGCACAACAGCACGATTGCGGCACCCGTGACCACCGCGATGGCCGCCAGCCCGGCAGCGATACCCAGCACCACCTGCGGCACGTCGGGCACGACGAGCCGGTCGAGCACCACCACTCCGTCGAGCGTCTGTACCAGGTAGGCGACCGCCGGGGCCCAGGCCCGCCAGGCCGACCGCGGCCGAGGGGGGCCCGGTAGCCGGCGCTGCCAGCGCGCCCGCCAGCCGGCGAACGCGGCCACCGTGGTGACGGCCGCCGCGCCGGTCAGCCACCAGTCCCGGAGCACCACCCAGACGACGATCGGGAAAACGGCGAAACCGACCGCCAGCACCGGCAACCAGACGGAGGTCTCGCGCCGGTCGACGAGGTGGAACCCGCCCGAGGGCGGTCGCCACCACCCGGTCAGTCGCAGCAGCCAGGCCAGCACGCCGCCGCACGCGGTGAGGCCGACCCACGCCATGGCATGACGAACGAGGTGGTCGTGGTCCAGCCACCAGGTGACGTAGGCGATGGTGACCCCGGTCAGGAGGGCGGCGCCGACGACGCCGGCCCGGTAAGCGCGGCTGTGCGTCCACCCGGCCGGGACGACGATCACCCGCAGCCCGACGCAACCGGCGAGCGCCCAAGGCGCCCACCCGGCGGCCTGCCGCACCGGCGAGCCGTCGGCACTCGGCGTCAACGCGGCCACGCCGGCGGTCAACCCGACCAGCACCGCGATCAGGGCGCGGACCAGCCGCCAGACCCGGGGCAGCAGCAACCGGGCGAAGTGCATCAGGGACTCCGCCTCGCCGGGAAACAACCGCTTGGCCGGCGGCACGTCCGGCTGCGGGCCGGTCGCACCCTGCACGGCCACCGGGATCGGATGGGTCGCCATCATGTAGGCGCCGCCCCCGCCGGAGACGACGTGCTCGAGGTGGCCGATCCGGTAGTGCTGGAAGTTGTGGTTGTCGCCGCCGATGCACGCGACGTACCGGTGCGGCCGGTGCTCGACGATGTCCGCGACCGACCGGAACATTGGGCTCGATCCATCTGCCGGATCGGTGACCGGGCCACCGGTGATCAGGCAGGGCTGACGCACCCGGTTGGCCACCAGCGGCTTGCCGGTGAGCAGCACCTTGGGCTTGGGATGGGCCGAGACCCGGCGGAGCCACTCCCCCTGCTGCCGGTCGATCCGTCCGTCGATGCCGGTGTCGATGCACACCAGCAGCACCTCGGCGGTCTCGACGGCGTAGTACGGACCGGGTTGCAGCGGGCTCCAGTCGCCGCCGGGCGCCCGAGCGGCCCGCCGTCGGGCGAGGTGCAAGCGTGACTGCGGGCGGGCCGGTCGGCGCCACAGCAGCCGCGACGGCCACTCCCGCAGCGGCGTGCCCCTGGCCGGCCGATAGGCCTTGGGCGGCAGCGGTTCGGCGCCGCAGAAGTGCCACATGAAACCGGTGAGGCCCTCGTACCAGTCATGGTTGCCGGGCAGCGCGAGGATCGGCAGGCCGGGCAGCTCGCCGTACGGGATGTAGAACCCGTCGACGTAGTCGTTGACGTCCCCGGCGGGGTAGATCACGTCGCTGCAGATGACCATGAAGTCCACGCCGGCGGCTTGCTCCCGCAGGGCGGGCACGACGACGTACTGGGAGGCGTCCTGCTCACCGGGGTCGCCGAGCACGATGAAGGACGAGCACCCGGTCCGGTCGACGATCAGCCGGTCGCCGCAGTCCTGTCGGGTCAGCCACTCCCGGCGCAGATCGGTGACCAGCGTCGGGGCGTACCGGTTGAGCCGGTCGTTGAGCGAGGAGATCAACGGGCGCAACGCCACCCAGGAAAAGCTGTCCCACTTGCGTTGCTCACGCCGGGCGAGCAGCGCCAGGGTCTGCTCCCACTCCGACGAGCCGCCCCCGTCCGTATCCGGCACGACGACGATTCTGTCGGACTCAGGAGGAGTCGGGCACGCTGTCGGCCTTGACGGCCCCCCGCTCGCCCAGCGGCTGCGGCTCACCCTTCGTCGTGTCACGTACCGTCTGCTGCTCGGACTCCGCGTTGATCTCGGCACCGAGCAGCACGAGGTAGCTCGTCAGGTACAGCCACAACATAAGTACGGCAACGCCCGCGATGGCACCGTAGGTCTTGCTGTACTTGCCGAAATTGCTGACGTAGAACGAGAAACCGGCGCTGCCGAGCACCCAGAGCACGGTGGCCGCCATGGCTCCCAGGCTCACCCACCGGAAGCGCGGGGCATCGCGGTCGGGGGCCGTCCGGTAAAGCACCGCCAGCGCAACCATGACTGCGAGCACCAGGGCCACCCAACGACCCACCTGGACGATCAGGCGGCCGACCTCGCCGAGCGGGAGGTGGCCCAGCACGGCCGGCAGCAGCGCGACCAGGCCCAGGGTGACGATCATGAAGACAACGGCACCGAGGGTCAGCAGCAGCGCAATCGTCCGCTGCTTGACGAAACCGCGCTTCTCGTCCTCGTCGTAGGCGATGTTGATCGCCTTGACCAGGTTGGACATGCCGCCGGAGGCACTCCACAACGCGAGCAGCACCGAGACGAGCAGCCCGAAGCCGAGCGCCCGATGGTTGTCCTGCGCGACCGAGGTGAGTTGATCGGAGAGCACCTTGCGCGACTCCGGCGGCAGGGCCGAGGCGTACTGGTCGACCTGCCGGCGAGCCTTGGCCGGGCTCACCACCAGGCCGTAGACAGTCAGGGTGGCGATGAGAGCAGGGAACAGTGACAGGAAGCCGAAGAACGCGACGCCGGCGGCGAGCAGCGGCACGTTGTCGGCCTTGCTCTCCTGCCACGAACGCCGCAGGATCTGCAGCCAGCCGCGCGGCGGGATCTCCGTCGGTCGCTCCGCGTCGGCACCAGCGACGTCGGCAAGGTCGCCGGCTATGTCGCCGGTGCGCGGGTCGCCGGTGCGCGGGGTGTCGACGCGCCGCCGTCGCTTGGTGGTGTGAGTCATCGGCAGGTCCCTTTCTCGAGTACGGGAGGGGCCCTACCCGCCGTCGGCCGTCCCCTACCGGCCGCAAGCCGGCCAATCCTCCCCGGTGATCATGCACGTTTGGTGGGCTGTGTCGGCGTGTCGCTGTGCAGAGTTGCATGATCACGAAGGTGGGGCCGGCCCGCAAGCAGGCGAGGGACGAGTGGGGCGCCGATGCGAGTCGAGGGCGCGCAGTGCGGCAACGACGACGACTGACCCACATAGGGCGCCTCGTGCAGATGCGGTGCAGTCACCGGTACGTGCGCTGCTGCGACCAGTAGCGCATGTACGCCACTACCCCAGGGAGCGGTTCACTGTCGCATTGCTGCCGGATTGTCGTGGAGCGGGCGTAGGCTCTGCTAGCCCGCAATCCCCGGCAAATCGAGGTCACGTGGTTAACCCGACCTACCGCCACCTGTCCAAATCGGCCAGCATTTTGCTGGCCCTCCCGCTGCTGCTGGGCGCTCCGGCGGCAGATGCATCGGTCGGCGGCGCAGGTGCCTCGGTCGGCGCTGTGCAGGCCGGCGTCGGTGCCGCCACGGATCTGACCCGGCTGCCGGGCAACGAGGCGGAGGACGCCGCGGCCGTCAACCCGGCGGATCCCCGCAACGTCGTCATGATGTCCACCAATCTCCTGGGCGGTGCCACGGCCGCGGCCCGGCCACATCAGCAAACGACGCCGAGTGCGCGGCTCGCGCGGGCGGCGGCCGCCCCGGGCCTGTCCATCTCCGTCACACACGACGGCGGTGCGACATGGCACACCCGGGTCATCGGCATCGGTGGCCCGCTCGGCCTCGCCTGCTGTGACGAGAGCATCGCCTTCGACCGCTACGGCAACCTGTTCCTGACCTACCTCTTCGCCGGCCGCGGCGACGTCCCGGTCGCCATCTCGACCGACGGGGGCGACACGATCCGTCCACTGACGACCATCCCCGCCAACGCGGATCAACCCACGATCGCGACAGGAGCGGGGGCGGTGTGGCTCACCTGGACCGCACAGGATGGTGTCATCACTCTCGCGGGGGCCCCGGTCACCGGGCGCGGCAAGGTCGGCAGCTTCGGGCAGGAGACCGTGCCGCCGCCGTACAACGCCGGTGACTACGGTGACGTGGCCGTAAGCCCAAGCGGCGGCGTGATCGTCACGTACCAGCAGAACACCGACGTCACCGACGGCCCGAACGCCGTTTTCACCGCGATCGACCCGGACGGGCTCGGCCCGGCGGAGGTGGCGGCCGAGCGGCCGTTCGTGATCACCGGTGTCGGCTCCTTCGACTTCATCCCGGCCCAGCCCAACCGCAGCATCGACGCGGAGACGGCGCTGGCCTACGACCAGACCTCCGGAAAACATCGCGGCCGGCTCTACGCCATGTGGACCGGCGAGAGCCCCAACGAGAGCAACAACACCGACATCTGGCTGCGGTGGTCCGACGACAACGGCCTGCACTGGCACGGCTCCATCCGGCTCAACGACGATCACACCAAACGCAGCCAGTTCCTGCCGAAGCTCGCGGTCGACCAGTCCACCGGTGACGTCGGAGCGTGCTGGTACGACGCCCGCGGCGACGCCGGCAAGGGCGGTCTCGCCGACACCGACGGCGTTGCCAACACCGACGCGATGATCTACTGCACGGTCTCCCGGGACGGAGGACGCACGTTCGCGCCGAACGTCCGCGTGAGCACCAAGGCCGCACGCGTTTCCGCGCGGTTCAACGCCGGCTTCGATTACGGCGACTACGCGGGATTGAGCTTCGGCGGCGGCGTGCTGCGGCCCGCCTGGTCGGACAACTCCAACAGCGCCGGGGGCAACCCCGACGGGCGGCTGCGCGAACTCGACCTCTACACTGCGGCCGTCCGGGTGCGCTGACCGTCGCCGGCCGGCGACGGCAGCACGGTGCCGGGCGCCCGTAGAGTTTGCCAGGTGACCTGCGAAGACCCGCTTGACTCGCACCACGACCTGCCATCCGACGCCCGGACGATCCAGCGAGCCATTGTCGCGGCTCGCGCAGGCCTGGTGGCCCGCGACCTGCTGCCCGAAGTCGTGGCGCTGTGCGGAGTCGCCGGTGAGCACCTGCTCGTCGTGGGGCCGCCCGGCACCGCCAAGTCGGAGGCGGTGCGCCGGATCGCGCGACAGCTTGGCGGCCAGTATTTCGAATACCTGCTCGGCCGCTTCACCGAACCCAGCGAGATCTTCGGCCCGGTCGACCTGCGTCGACTGCGCGAGGGCGTGGTCGAGGTGGAGACGGCCGGCATGCTGCCCGAGGCGGAGGTGGCCTTCCTCGACGAGGTGTTCCTCGGCTCGACCGCGATTCTCAATACGCTGCTGAGCATCCTCAACGAGCGGACCTTCCGCCGCGGACGCACCGAACTGCGGTGTCCACTCCGGGTGTGTGTCGGCGCGACCAATCGGATGCCCGATGATCCGGCCCTCGACGCCTTCGCCGACCGATTTCTGGCTCGCGTGTTCATCGAGCCGGTGCCCGACTCCCGGCTGGAAGAGTTGCTGGAAGTCGGCTGGGACACGGCGCACTCGCCGGTCGAGGGGGTGGGCGCATCACTCGGCGCCCTGGACCGGTTGGCGGCGGCGGCCCGGGTGGCCGATCTCAGCGCGGTGCAGCCCCTGATCGGTGTCGCCGTCCGCCGACTGCGGGCGGCCGGGGTGCCGCTCAGCGACCGGCGGGTGGTGCGGGCGCAGAGCCTGGTGGCGGCGGCCGGCGTGCTCGACGGTCGCGGGGCGGCCAGCGCCGACGACCTCTGGGTCCTGCCCCTTGTGGCGCCCACCTCCGACGCCCAGATCCTGGCCCGCGAAGCCCTGTCCGACCTTCTCCGGACCTCGCACAACGCGAGTCTGCGGGGTGCGGCGGAGGAGTTCTCGCGTGGCGCCCAGGCTCGCGGCGACCGGCTGGCGGAGGCCGGTCAGGCGATGCTGGCCGATCTCGGGCCGCCGCCGATCGGGGCGGACGCCCGGCTGCGCCTGGAGGCGACGCTGCGGGAGATCGACGCCGGCTTCGCCGCGGCGGACCTGCCGGCAGCGCTGGGCGAAGTTCGCGCAGACCTCGTGGCCGCCGTTCGGGGTAGCCCCCTCCCGCCGCACACCGGGGCCGCCGCAGAGCGGCGATGAGCGCCCTCCAGCCGTCGCTGGCATCGGTGCCATCGGGGCCGGCCGACCTCCTCTGGTCGCGGCGCTCGTCGCCATTGCCCCCGGCCGCCGTCGTCGCGTCACCGCGGGTGGCACCGGCACTGGCTGCCGCGGCGGCGCGCCGGATCGTGGCCGGTGCCCGGTTGCGGGCGGCGGGTGACGGCGACTGGCTCGTCGTGCTCGGCGAGGCCGCCGACCTGCCCTGGGCAGACCGCGTGACCTACGTCGGCTGGGACGGCGGCCTCCTGGTCCCCACTACGATGACCCCCACACCGCCGCCTGATCTGCTGCACCCGGCCCTGCGGCATCGCTCGCCACCAGGCTGCGACCTCATCGTCGCCTTCCCGGATCGGATACTGATCTCCCCGATCCCGGTCCGGCCGGCGGACCCGGCGGTCCTCGCCGCCTTCGCCGCCCGTGCCAGTCGATGACATGACGTCCAATGCCGATCTGCCCGCAGAGCTGCGGGCGTGGTCGACCTCGCTCGCCGCGCTCTCGCCCGACCTGGCCGTCGCCATCGGACCGATGGTGCTTCGACTCGCCGGGCTGTTCGACGCTCAAGCTGCGGGCGCCGGTCGAGAGGTGAGCTTCGACGGGTACGCCGGACTCAGCACGCACGGAGATCCAGCGCGGCTGCTGGCCTCGGAGTGGCTGCTCGCCGACGAGGTGCCGCTGGAGTTCCTGCGCCGTGCTGCCACCGGTGAGCTGCTCCACCTGGCGCCGGCGTTGCGGGAAAATCGGCTCCGCGGCCGGGTCGCGGTGCTCGTCGACAGCGGGCCGGAGCAGCTTGGGGCCGGCCGGCTGGTGCAGTTAGCCGCGCTGGTCGTCCTGCACCGGCGAGCGGCCGCGCGCAATACCGAACTTGTCGTCGGCGTCCTTGGCGAGCCGGCCGGCCGGTGGTCGACCGGCGAGCTCGCCGAAGTGCTGCCGTACTGGCTGACGAACCGCACCAGCGCGGAGTCCCTCGCCGGCGACGTAGCCCGCTGGGCCGACGTCCTCGATGCTCCGGACGAGGCATGGCTGCTGACCGGCCCGCGCCTGTCGGCGGCGGTCCCCGGTCGCCGCCGGGTGCTGAGCAGCGCCGTCGCCGGATGGGACGCTGACGGCGCGCGAACAGTGCGGGTGAGCTTCGAGGGCACGACGATCGAGCTACCGCTGCCCGACCGGCACCGGGCCGTGCAGGCCCTGCGCGGCGCGGAGTTCCGGAGGCTGGGCCCGGAAGACAACCTGGCCGATGCAGCCGGCTCGCTGCGCTTTCCGAGCTTCCCCAGTGTCGAGCGCAAGCTCCTCGCTCGGAGGGAGGGTCCGGACGAGATCGCCGTGGTGACCGTGCCGCAGGCGGGCGCCCGGGCGGGTCGTCTCCGCCGGCACCGCTTTCCCGGCCCGGTGCTCGCCGCTTCTTCGCTGGGGCGCCGCCTGGTTGTGCTCTACGCCGAGCAGGAGCACGATCGGGTCCGGGTACGAGTGGTCGGAAAGCCTCTGGGGCACCTGAACCGGCTGTCGATACCCTTCGCGGCGGTGCACCTCGATGGCCACGCCGTCGACCGCATCACCACCAATGGGCTCCCGCCGTTGTACTTCCACTCCGGCGACCTACTCTGTCCGCTGCCGGGCACATGGTGGCGGCTCTCGCCGGACCCGGGCCACCCGCCCCGCGTGGAAGCGTTCCTCGCCGTGGGGCCGACCGGTCACGCCGACCGACCGCACACCGTCACCTGGCGGGACGGCGGGCTGCATTCGGATGACCACGAGATAGCACGCGGCGCCCCGGCCGGCGCTGCCGTCGTACTCGGCGCGCAGAGTCGGCTCGCCTGGTCGCCCGGCGGCGAGATCTGGTTCCCGATTGTCGATGGGCACCGTGGCGACCAGATCGTGGTCGAGCCGGGTGCCCGAGTGGTGGCGATGGTGACCATCGAGGGCACCCCCTGGCTAGTGACCGTCTCACCGGGCGGCCTGGTCGTCCGCCTGGTGGCTGCCGACGGGATCAGAACCCTGACCCGCTGGTCGGGGACCCCCGAGGGACCGGTCGTGCACCCGCGGCTGAACCTGCTTGCCGTGCGGCGTTCCGACGGTGCCGTCGAGGTCGGCGACTTGACCTCGGACCGGCCGCTGCTTGTGCTGCGGGGAGCAGGATGACTCGGCCGTCCGCCCTTTTCCGGGGCACGGTCCGGGCAGCCGCCCTGGTGATCGACGTCCCCCTGATCGGCGAGGCCGAGGCGCGGCACCGCGTTGTCACGGCCTGGCGACCGGGGACGGTCGTCCGAGCGATGCCCGACGGCCGGTGGCTGGTGGTGCTCCCCGAACCCGTCGAGATCCGGTCCGAACGGGCTCCGGGTCTCCCGTTGGCCGCCGGGGACGCAGAAACGGTCACGCTGCCCTCCGCCGGTCGGTCGTACGACCTCCGGCCGGCCGACCTCCCCGGCGTCGACCTCGCGTGCTGGGTCGATGTGGCCAACCTGCCGATGCACGTCCTCGCGCCGATCCAGCTGCCGCCACCGCAGCCGACCGCCCTCGCCCCGCCGGTGGCGGCCCCGGCTCCCGACCTCCGGGCCGGGGCCCGCGTACGGCGGAGCGAGGCGGCAGAACGGGTGAGCCGCGAGCTCGGGGCGACCCAGGCTGGCCCCCGACCGGCCGCGGGATCACCGCGGGCACGAGGGATCCTCGCCCGCCTGATCCTGCGCACACCGGCGGCAGGGGTCGTCGGGCGCCGGCATGCCCGTTACCTGCGCCGGCTGACCGAGGAGTTCACCCGGCGACAGTGGGACGACGCGCTGCGCGACGCCATCGCGCTCGGCGGCGGGGTCGGCGGCACTCTCACCTTGCGCTTGCCGTCGCGCCGCACCGCCGGCCTGGCTCCGTCGGCCCGTCGCACCTCCGCGGCACGATCCGTGCCGTTCGGCCCGAACGTCCGCGACCATCTGCGTGAGTTGTACCGGCAGGCCGCGACAGCCTTGGAACGGGAGGGCAGAATCGACGAGGCGGCCTTCGTCCTCGCCGATCTGCTGGATCAGCCGGCGGAGGCGGTGGCGCTCCTCGAGCGCCACCGGCGTTTCGACCTGGCGGCCGGGCTGGCCGAGGGCCGGCGGCTGCCCGCTGATCTCGCGGTACGGCTCTGGTGGCGGGCCGGTCGCCGGGACCGGGCGGTCGAGCTGGCCCGGGCTCGTGGCGCCTTCGCGGCCGCGGTCGACCGGCTCGCCACCGTCGACCGCACGGCCGCCCGCGAGCTGCGCGGCGCGTGGGTAGCAGCCTGTCAGAGCGCGCAGGATCATCTCGGCGCCGTCGAGGCGGCATGGCCGGAGGTTGGGCTCCGATCAGTCGTCATCCCCGACCTGCAGGCCGGAATGGCGCTCGGCGGGCCGACCGCGGCGACGCTGTTCGCCTATCTGGTCAGCCACGACCCGTCACCTGAGGGACGGCTCGCCGCCCTGGCTCTGCTGGATCGCCGCGACCTGGCGGACCGTCCGGCCCGGCACCGGTTCATCGCCGCGCTGGCCGGCCTACCCGGGGCCGACAAGGGGTTCGATCGAGCGCTCTGCAGCGCCGCCCTCCGGTCACTGGTGCGCGACGATGGGCAGCTCAGCGAGGTCGACAAGCGAACCGCCCGCCGGATCAGCCGGACCCTGCGCGAGCGGGCCGACCCGATCCTGGCCGCCGATCTGCCGCCACTGTGGCGGAACCCGGTCGAATCGCCGGCCACGGTGGTCGTCACGGCACAGCCTGATCCCGGCCAACTCGCCGTCCACGATGCGGTCGCGCTGCCTGGGGGGGCGATCCTCGTGGCGCACGGCGATCTCGGCGCACGCCTGCTGACGGTCGACGGCCGCATCCGGGCCCGATGGGACGTGCCCGCCTTCCAACTGGTCGTCGCCGACCATGGCGGCAGCGCACTCCTGGTCGCTCGCCGCGGCGCGGTCAGCGAGGTCCATCGACTCGATCTCGCCACGCGCAAGGTGCGGCCGTGGGCAACCTTGGCCGTGCGCCGGTTCGTGCCCACATTCGACGGAACCAACGTCTTCGCGGTCGACGCGGACGGGATCGTCGTCCTCGACGCGCTGGGCGAGCGACCCACGGCCGTGTGGCGTGAGTTGGACCGAGAGGCGGTGGTATACGACATCGCACGCCGCCCGGACAGCCTCGCCGCGCTGGTCCTGCTGCCGCCGGTGGCCGCAGACCAGGCGGCCCGCCTCGAACTCTGGCGTTGGGAACTGCCCGGCATCATCCTGCGGCGACGGCCCGCGGTAACCATCGACGACGCCCTGGGCGGTGCAATCACGGCGGCCGGCGACCTGGTGACGTTGCTCGGGGCGCCGGACGGGTCGAGCTATGTCCTGCGGCACAACGACGCTCGCGGCGTGGTGCCGCGTCGGCTACCGGCTGATGTCACGCCCACCATCGCCGCCAGCGGAGATCTCGTCGCCGTGTTCGCCGCCACCGAGCAGTCCACGACGGTGGAGGTCGCTACCGTGCCGACGTGGTCGGTGGGCGTGCAGGCGGTCATCCCCCGCGCAGTCGGGCCACGGTTTCGGGCCCACGCCGGGCTGGCCACCATCTTCGATCAGCACGGGCGCATTCTCGTCGTGGATCTGGCCGACCGGCAGGTCGTGGCCAACCTGCGGACCCACTTGTAGGTCGGCCGGGCCCGACTCATCCTGCCGACCGGGCGGCCCGGCGCGCCGCCGAGCGCATCGCCCACTGCAGCCAGCCCAGGCCGGCGAGGATGCCGACTAGGAGCAGGGCGAACGCCCACGCGGGGATCGTCCGGTCGAAATCGCTCCGGGCGACGAGCACTCCGATCAGGACGAGGCCCAGGCCCAGACTCGCGCTCTCGACGTGCAGCCGCAAGGCACTCCAGCGCCGCTCGAAGAAGAAGGCCAGCCAGGTGACCGCGATGAAGGCGAAGAACGCGGCCAGCGTCCGGGCGGTGAGCGGCGTGATCTTCCAGGGCCAGACATCGAGCCAGGCAACCGGATGGGCGAAGATGGCCAGTGCGAGGATCAACTGACCGGCGCCCAGCCCACCCATCCCCCACCGGACGGCGTCCGGCACGCGCACATCCCCCGGCTCGACGACCCGCGGGTCACGTCGACGGTTGCGCAACCACAGCACCGGCAGCAGCACCGGCGTCACGACGTAGAGCGCGGTCCAGATCCAGAAGGCCGGGTTGTCGTGGTGAAACCGGTCCCAGTGCACGATGGTCGCTACCAGCAGCAGGGTGGCCAGGACGTCGGCGCCGATCAGTCCTAACGCGACGGTGTGCCAACGCGCTGCCCGGCCGGCACGGACGAAGAACACCGCCCCGCCCAGATACCCGGCACCCATGGCCAGCACCGTCATGTTGGGCCGGACCGTCCAGGCCCACAGGTGGTCGGTCCGGGTCGGGAGGATGAAGAGGACCGCTCCCCCGGCCACCAGGAAAGGTGCAACGAACCGGGCGGTCCACCGGACATCACGCGGGACGATGTCGTCGGGCATCGCGCAACACCTCGCCTTCGGCGATCATCACACCCCCGCGGTCGGATCGTCGCAGCTGCCCTGACTCCCCACAAGCCAGTACGGTGATCTGGTGCCGGGTGTTGCTCGCACGAACTTTTCGGTGCCCGCCGGTCGCCTGTCGGCCCTGACCGCCGGCGAGGGCGAGCCGGTAGTGCTGCTGCACGGCGTGCCGACCGGCGCCGAGTTGTGGCGAGCCGTGCTCTCCGGGCTGGCCTGCGCCGGTTTCCGGGGAATTGCCCCGGACCTCCCCGGCTACGGCCAGACCCGCCTGCGGGCCGGGGCCGACTTCTCCCTCGGCGGTGTCGCACGGCTGCTCGCCAGGTGGCTGAGTGATTGCGGGCTGGCACCGGCCTGGGTCGTCGGCCACGACCTCGGCGGGGCGGTAGCCGCACTGCTGGCCGCGCAACACGGCGGGGTGGTGTCGCGGCTCACGCTGACCAACTCGGTTGCCCACGGCGCCTGGCCGGCACCGCGGGCACGATTCTCGATCCTGGCGGCGCGGGCCGGCCTCTACCGCCCCGGCGCGGCTCTCCGCCTGGCACCCAACGGCTACCTGCGCCGGGAGATCCGCCGGGGCTTCGCCGACCCGGCAACCCTGGCCGCCGTCGACTCCGACCGCATCTTCTGGGACGGCAAGTTCACCGACCCGTCCGGCCGCGACCAGTTTCAGCGTCATCTGGCCGCGCTGACGCCGGCGGACACCGCCGTGCTGCCCACCCGGCTTCCGGCGGTTCGGATACCGGCGCAGCTGGTCTGGGGGATGGCCGACATCTTCCAGACCTGGCAGGTCCCGGGCCGGCGGATGCAGCGGCTGCTCCCCGGCGCCGCGGTCAGCCGGCTGGAGGGGTGCGGTCACTTCACCCCGCTGGAGTGCCCCGACCGGCTGCTGGCGGCCCTGCTCGACTGGCGGGCCGGCCGCCCTCCCGCGGACCCGGCACCGTGACACCGGCCGGCGTCCCCCCATCACGCAGGATCCCGGGGCCCGGTGGCAAGCCACTGCTCGGGTCGGCGCTGGACTTCCGGCGGGATGCGCTGGCCGTCTACCTCGACGCGATGCGTGAGCACGGCGATGTGGTCCGATGGCGCATCGGGCCACCGCTGGTGGGCATCGACATCTACGGCGTGTTTCACCCCGATGGCATTCGCCAGGTGTTGAGCGCCCAGGCGCCGTACGAGAAGCGCGGCCGGCTCATCACCGAGCTCCGGAGCATGGTCGGCAACGGCCTGTTCACCAGCGAGGGCGAGGACTGGCGCTCGCAGCGGCGGATGCTGCAGCCACTGTTCACCCAGCGGCGGGTCGAGTCCTACTGCGACGTGATCGCCGACGAGGCGAATCTCGTGGTCGGTCGCTGGCGGCCATACGGCGCCTCCGGTGAGCCCGTGGACATCTACCCGGACCTGACCCGCTGTGCCCTGAGCATCCTGTGCCGGGCGCTGTTCGGGTCGGCTGTCGAGGAGGCCGTCCCGATCCTCGAGCGCTTCCTGCCGCTGGCCAGCGCGCGGATCCTGCGCCGCGGCACCGCTCCGATCCCGCTGCCGGCCAGGCTGCCGACGCGCGACGCCCGGGCCACCGCCGCGGCCAGGTCGGCGGCCTACCGACTGGTGGACGAACTCGTCGCCCGGGGGCCGTCGCGCGACGGCAGCGACACGCTGCTGGACCGGTTGCACGGCGCCCGCGACCACGAGACCGGGGCGGCCCTGGACGCCGCCGCGATGCGTGATCAGGTGATGATCTTCATCACGGCCGGCCACGAGACGACGGCGACGGCCCTCACCTTCACCCTCTACCTGCTGGCGCGACATCCGGAGGTTCAGCAACGGGTCCGGGCCGAGGCGGTGCAGGTGCTGGGTGCCGGTCCGGTCGACGCCCGTGCCGCCGACCGCCTGACCACCACGAAGATGGTGGCGAAGGAAGCCCTCCGCCTCTACCCACCGGCCTATGCCCTCACCCGTTCGTCGGTGACCCCGGACGTCATCGGCGGGCATCCGGTCCCGGCCGGCGCACTCATGCTCGTCTCGCCGTGGGCCACCCACCGGCATCCCGATTTCTGGACCGATGCGGAGCGCTTCGATCCGGATCGGTTCAGCCCGGAACGCGAGGCCGCCAGGCACCGCTACGCGTGGTTTCCCTTCGGCGGCGGTCCACGTGCCTGTATCGGCGTTCACTTTTCCGTTCTGGAGTTGGCGATCATCACGGCGGCGATCACCCGGGCCTACACATTGACCTGCCCGCAGCAGCAGCTACCGCTGTCCGCCGCGACGACACTGCGCCCGGCCGGCCCGGTGTGGTGTCACCTCACCGCCTTATGACTCCGCCCGGTGACCCGGAGGCTGGAACGCCTAGCTGCGCTGCCCGCCTTCGCGCGATCCCCCGCAACCCCGGTCGCTACGGCGAGGTCGGCCACCGGCGGGATGCCACCATGGGCTGGCACCGCAGGCAGCGTGGCCCGTCACATCAGGCCGGCCAGGCGGTAGAGGACCAGCGACCCGGCGACCGCCACGTTGAGGCTGTCGCCGGTGCCCAACATCGGGATCTCCACGCTCATGTCGAGCAGATGCAATGCCTCATCGGGGATCCCGCTGCTTTCCCGGCCGAGGACGGCGATCGTACGGCGCCGCGCCGCGGGGAGATCGGCGAGCCGGATCGCCTCGTCGGTGAGTTCGACGCCGACGACGTGACTCCCCGCCTCGCGTTGTGCCGCCAGCCAGGCGTGTGGATCGCGTCCCACCCAGTGCACACACGACCGCTTCCGTAGCGTGTTCCCGCGCATGAGCGCCTCGGGAACCCACGGCAGCCTGGGCACTGCGAGACAGGCGCCGACGGCATCGCAGGTGCGCAACAACGTGCCGAGGTTCGCGCCGTGCTGCGGCCACAACGGCGCTGCGATCAGATGATCCCAGCAGGAGTGCGATCGCGGTCGGCGTTGTGGCCGGAGTTCGGCACGGGTCCGAACACGCGGGGCGGTCACCGCGGCGACGAGGCGGCCGTCCCGCCCTGGTATCGAGCCTGGTATCGAGCCTGGTATCGAGACCTGTATCGAGACCTGTATCGAGTCATCAGATCGGTGCTTCGCGGCGCGCCGGGGCCATCGTCAGGTCCGCAGACCGGCAGTTCCCTGCGCATGAAGATCATGCACAGCCAGTGCACTGTAGCCGATGCCCGGGCATGCCGGCCAGCGCGTGACCCTCGCCACAGGCGTGTGACCTGGGGTTTGGCGCAAACGAGCAGCTTGCTGGGAAAAATGGCTGGCGGGCCGTGAAACGATCTGGAGTTGGGGAGCTTTCCCACCCACAGATCAGGGAGTTCACATGCGAGCAATAGCGGCGTTCGGCGAGTCCGTGTCCTTCCGACCCGTGGAGCCCGTGTCGTATGCGTTCACTCAACCTGGGGATCCTGGCGCACGTTGACGCCGGCAAGACGAGCCTGACCGAACGCCTGCTGTTCGACGCCGGCGTGCTGAACTCTCCCGGCAGCGTGGACGCCGGGACGGCCCGCACCGACAGCATGGAACTCGAGCGACGGCGCGGGATCACGATTCGTTCAGCCGTGACGTCCTTCGCGGTCGATGGGGTGGCCGTCAACGTCATCGACACACCCGGCCACCCTGACTTCATCGCCGAGGTCGAGCGTGCCCTGGCCGTCCTGGACGGCGCCGTGCTCGTGCTCTCGGCCGTCGAAGGGGTTCAGCCCCAATCGGTCGTCATCTGGCGTGCCCTGAGCCGGCTCGGCGTGCCGTCGATCGTGTTCATCAACAAGGTGGACCGGGCGGCGGGCGATCCCGCCACGGTGTTGACGCAGGTACGGCAACGCTTGGACCCGGCGGCGGTGTCCCTCACCTTTGTCACCGACGCCGGGAGCCCGTCGGCCACCGTACGCTGCCTTCCCCCCGAGAGCCCGAGCGTCATCGAGACACTGGCGCACCACGACGAGGGGTTGCTCGACACGTGGGCCGAAGGGAAAACACCGCGCCGGCGCGACGCCGTCCGAGCGCTGCGACGTGCAGTACAGGCCAGAAGGGTGACCCCCGTACTGGCCGGGTCGGCTCTGACCGGCGCCGGAATACCCGAGCTGAGCAGGGCCATCGCCACCTACCTGCCATGGGCCCGCGTCGACGCGACGGCCGAGCCCGCAGGGGTGATCTTCAAGATCGACCACGACGATCACGGCAAGCAGGCATTCGTGCGCATGCGCGCGGGCACCGTCGCGGTTCGCGACCGGTTGACGTTCGCAGGTCACCCTCCCGAGCGCGTCACGAGCCTGCGGGTCAGTGAGTCCGGTGGCCTGACCAACGCCGGGACTGTCGCAGGTGGCCAGATCGCGGTCATGGGCGGTCTGCGGTCCGCACGCATCGGAGATGCCTTCGGTCCGAGCCGTACACAGGGTGCATACCGGTTCGCGCCCGCACTGCTGGAGTCCGTGGTCGACCCCGTGGATGCGAGCCGGCGGGGTGCCCTGTTCAGTGCCCTGACCGAGTTGGCGGAGCAGGATCCGCTGATCGGATTACGATCCGACGACGAGAGCCGCGAGATCGTCGTCAGCCTCTACGGCGAGGTGCAGAAGGAAGTCGTTGCCAGCCTGCTGGTCGAGCACTACGGCATCGAGGTGACCTTTCGGAAGACCACCATCGTCCACATCGAGCGCGTCACGGGCAGCGGCTCGGCGGTCGAACGGATCCAGGTCGACGGCAATCCGTACCTCGCCACGATCGGGCTGCGCGTGGATCCGGTCCCGGCCGGCAGCGGTGTGCGGTTTGGGCTGGAGGTCGAACGCGGATCCATGCCCCCTGCCTTCTTCGCAGCCACCGAGGAGGGCGTACGGGCGACACTGCGTCAGGGCTTGTGCGGCTGGCAGGTCGCCGAGTGCCTCGTCACCTTGACGCACTCCGGCTACTGGCCACGGCAGAGCCACGCCCACCAGCCCTTCAACAAGAACTTCTCCAGCGTCGGCGCCGACTTCCGAAACCTCGGGCCGGTCGTCCTCATGGCCGCACTCGGTCGAGCCGGGACGCAGGTGTGCGAGCCCATTCACCGCTTCGATCTCGAGGTGCCCTCCGACACGCTCAGCAGCGTGCTGTCCATCCTCGGCCGGGCCGGCGCCGTCCCGCTGTCGACCGACCCGGGATCGCACTACTCCCGCATCCTCGGCACCGTCCCGGCCACCCGGCTGCGGGCGCTGACCACCCGGCTGCCCGGGCTCACCCATGGTGCCGCCGTGTTCACGAGCGAAGCCGACCACTACCGCCCAGCGCACGGCCACCCACCGGTGCGTCCGCGGATCGGGCTCGACCCGCGTGACCGAAGCCGATGGTTCCAGGAGGTAGCACGATGATCCGCGTCACCAAACTGCACAGCGACGAGGCCGACATCGATGAGGCACTGGTCCGGCGACTCCTTGCCCACCAGATGCCGCGGTGGGCCGGCCTGCCGCTGCAATTGGTCGAGCCGATCGGCACCGACAACGTCATGATCCGGCTCGGTGACGCGCTCGTGCTCCGGCTGCCCCGCACCGAGGCTGCCGCCACGGGGATCGACAAGGAGCAGCGGCTCCTACCCCGCCTCGCGCCAGAGCTTCCGGTCGCCGTCCCCACGCCCGTCGGCGCCGGCGAACCGGGGTTCGGATACCCCTGGCCGTGGTCGGTGTCTGCGTGGACGGCCGGGGACAATCCCCGGCCTGGTGAGGCGGACGCAGCACTTGCCGCCGACCTCGCAGACTTCGTGAACGCGCTCCGGGACATCGACACCTTTCGCCTGGCGGCCAAGGGCCCGCTGCACCACTACCGGGCCGACTCGATCCAGTTGCGCGACGAGGTCACCCGGCGATGCATCGCCGAATGCCCGCGCCCGATCGACTCGGCGCGGGTAGCCCGCGCGTGGGACGGCGCTCGACAAGTCGCCGACTTCGCCTCGGCGCCGGTGTGGATGCACTCCGACCTGCATCCCGGCAACATCCTGGTCCGCAATGGACGGCTCGCTTCGGTGATCGATTGGGGCGGTCTCGCGCTCGGCGACCCAGCCGTCGACCTCAGCGTCGCCTGGACACTGCTCACTCCGCAGACGCGACCGGCCTTTCGCGCCCGGGTCGGTCTCGATGACGACTGCTGGCGGCGCGGCATGGCCTGGGCGCTCTCGGTGGCCGTCGTCGCGTTGCCGTACTACATCCACACGAATGCACAGATCACGGCGTGGGCGCGATACGCGATCGGCCAGGTTGTCGACGACGTCCTCGACTCGGACTGACCGGGCCCGGATCCCTGACGTCACTTGACCTCGGCGCGCTAGACCCGCGGCAGCCCGACCGCGGGGGAGCATCCACAACGCGGTCCCGGTGCCATGCGCGACCACGGCTGTCCGGGCTCGTCGTGCAGCCGGCCGCCGTCGCAGGCGCCGGCGCATCAGGAAGAGTGTGGGATGCGCATTCGGGCCTTCTTGGCGAGATTGCCGTAGCCGGATCCCGGCCACCACCGGCTCGCCGGCCTGTCCCGGATCCGGCGCGGGTGTGCTGAGGATCGTGACCAGCGCAGACAAGCCTTGCGCAGGATCTGCCGGCCGACCGACGCTCGCCGGGCGGTATAGGGCGCCATCGGAGCCCCGGAAGCGCAGCGGAGCGGCTCACCTCCGGGCAAGACCGCAAGGCAGCGCTGTCGAACGAGCCGGTCAGGCTCGGCCCCGAGAAGCCGCCTTGGTCGGACGGCCGCCGGTTCCCCTGTCCGCCGCGGGTGCGAGAGACAGCGCGCGCTTCGGACACAGCGTCACCGCACGGCGGGCGTGCCGGGTCAGCACGGGCGGGACGATGTCGGAGGTCAGGATCGGGTAACCCCATTCGTCGACTCGAATCATCTCCGGCAGCACTTCGGCACAAGCGCCGTATCCGTCGCAGGCGACGATGTCCACCTGCAGCCGGTTGCTCATCGCCACGGTTCGTCGGCGGGCAGGGATGCGGGCAGCGGCAGGGTCGGCGGCTGATCGCTGCCGGAACAGCCGCCGTGCGCCAGATGCGTAGGGATGTCGTCGGCGAAGGTGTCCAGGGCGGAGCTCGCCAACCTGACGACGCCGTCGGGGTGGGAGCAGGCACCGCGCCCAGCGACCATCTCCATCCGGCGCTGGACGCGGCCCCAGGCCAGTCGGTCCCGGTCCCGGGTCAGCCGGGTCAGGTCGTCGGCGATGGCCGGTGTGCCGTTGAAGCACGGGCCGCACTGCCGCGCGTTCTGCGCGGCCAGCCAGGACACCACTCGAGCCGTCTCGACCAGCCCGCAAGCGCTTTCCGGCAAACCGACCAGGATGCCGGTGCCGAGCGACGCACGGCTCTCCTGTAGCACCTCCGGTGCCAGCGGGCAGTCCAGGACCTCCCCGAGCCGTCGCCAGCTACCGCAGTATCCGCCCATCAGCAAGGCCTGCCACGGCTCGGTCGGGCCGCCGGCCCGCCGCAGGATGTCCGCGGCCGACCCGCCCACCGGCACCTCGTACACCCCGGGCCGGGACACCGCTCCGGAAAGGGTGACCAACCAGGTACCAGGAGTCCGGGCGGTACCTACCCGCCGGAACCACTCCGCGCCGTAGCGCGCGATCAGCGCGAGATGTGCGAACGTCTCGGTGTTGGACACCAACGTCGGCTTGTCCCGCACGCCCTGGAGGTACGCCGCCACCATCCGGGGCTTGGCCGGTCCACCGCCGACGAACCGGGCCAGCGCGGTGGACTCGCTGCAGACGTACCAGCGCGGCGACTCGACCACGGTGAGGCGCACCCCCGCGCGCCCCCACCCGGCGGCCGCACGCTCGGCGATTGCCCCCCGCAGCCCGTCCAACAAGCCGGCACCGCGGTGCAGGCAGAGGGTGACGCGACGGGCGCCGACTGCCACGGCAGCCAGTTCGGCGCCGTCCAGCACCAGGTGCGGCGCGACTCGCAGCAGCAGCTTGTCCTTGGCCGCTGCGGGCTCGCTCTCTGCGCCATTGACCACGACGTACGCCGCCCCGGCCTTGGCGGCGTTGGCGGCGACCGTGGTGAGCTTGCTGCCGGTCAGCACCCAAGCGCCGCCGCGGCCGCACAACCCGGAGTCGATCACCGTCCGGGTGATCCACGAGCCCGGGTTGGTCGGTAGCTCGCCGTACCGGCCGGCGTGGGCGGCCAATCCCGCCGGGGCGTCGGTTTCCAGCCACCCGGCCAGCAGCCGCGGTCCTCCGTCGTGCCTGCTCACCTGACCGCTCGCGCCCGCTCTTCGACGGCGACGCGGCGGAAACCGGTCAGCCGGTACCAACCGGATCCGAACACCAGCAGCACGGACAAGATGTCAAACCGGAGTACCCACACGCGATCGGTGCCGATCCCGGTGCCGTGTGCCAGGCACAGCAACCAGGCGGCATAAGACGTCAGGTGCACCATCCGCCAGAAGCGCCCGCCGGCGCCAATCTGCAACAAGGTGACATAGACGATCAGCAGCATGATGTCGGTGGCCGCCGCAGCGCATCGAGTCCAGATGCTGATATGAGTTGGAACCATCGGTACGAACACGTCGACGACGCGCAGCCCGAAGCGTCCCTCGATGACCGGGGAGCCCAGGTGTATGAGCAGGAAGACGATGGAGAGCAACGCCAGGTTGCGGTGCAGCGACTGGGTCACGAACCGCGGCCAGGCAGGTGAGGCGTTCCGGCTGGCGGTGAGGTGACCGAGCACGATGGTGGCGGTGAAGAGAATGAGCAGGACGAATCCGGTGCTGCGGCAGACATACCAGAGCGAGGTGCTATCGACAGGCGAGGCTACGAGCTGGGAATTCACCGCCTAGCGTTGCGCGGTCGGCGTCGCAACTGTCGAGCTTGGCGCGGTGGCCGCCAGGATCACAGCGCCCCAGATCGTCGCGGCGGCTGCGGCCGAACCGACCGCCACCGTCAGCAACCTGACCTTGACCAGCGCGGCATCGCGGGCCGACGGCTGATAGTGGTCGGCCAAGTAGGCCTCGTACCCAGCGTCGGGACTGTCCCCGGCCGGTCCGGCCGACATCCGTCCCACCTCCCCGCCACCTCCTTCCCGGCGCGTGATTCACCCGATCCGAATGACGGAAGCTGCACGAGCACTCTGTGTGATTGAAAGGCGACGCACAGTTTCTTACCAGACGGAACTGCCGGCGACAAGTCGCCCCCCCGCCCCAGAGGTATTCCGACCCGTTTCAATCCACCGCGTAATGTGACGGCGAGATTACATTCCGCGCGGCTGAAGGGTTGCCCTCATGCGTGTTCGTCGGACGCTGCTCGTACTGCTCGCCACTGGTCTGCTGTCGACCGTGGTCGGGTCGCCGGCGGCGGCATCTGCCCTACGCGGCGGTCCGCCGACCGGCCAGGCGGTAACCACTGGTATCCCGTTGACGGTCTGGCGACCGTCAAGCGCCACATGGTTCATCCGCGGCGCTTCCCCGGTCCAGTTCGGCGTCTCCAGCGACGTCCCGGTGATGGCCGACTACACCGGTGACGGCAGGCGCGACATCGCCGTCTGGCGACCGTCGACCGGCACCTGGTATCTGCGCGGCATCGGCACCGTCGCCTTTGGGGTTGCAGGCGACCTGCCCGTCCCGGCCGACTTCACCGGGGACGGCCGGGCGGACATCGCCGTCTTCCGGCCGTCCAACGGCACCTGGTATGTCCAAGGCCGGACGCCGGTGCAGTTCGGCGTGTCCGGCGACGTGCCGCTCCCGCTGGACTACCAGAAGGTGGGGCACGCGCAGATCGGCCTCTGGCGGCCGTCGAACGCCACCTTCTACATTCGCAAGGGTAAGACGACGCAGTACGGAGTGACCGGTGATATTCCGGTCCCCGCGGGCTACAACAACGACGGGGGCACCCGCCTGGCGGTCTGGCGGCCGTCCAACGGCACCTGGTATCTGCACAATCAAACGCCGATACAGTTCGGCCTGGCCGCCGACATCCCGGTGCCGGCAGACTACAACGGCGACGGGAGTGCCGACATCGCCGTGTGGCGGCCGTCCAACGGCACGTGGTATCTCGGCAGCATCGCGACCGTGGCATGGGGCGTTTCCGGCGACGTCCCGATCCACTAAGGACACTCGAAGCGTTCGCCATCAGCCGGCTAGCTGCGTCACTTCACATCACGTTCCGCCGGGTCACCCCAGCGCCGTAGCTGCCGTCTGTGGCTGCCCAGTACGCAGCCGCCGTGGCGATGACCGCGGCGACGTGCAGCTCCTTGTCCGTGTCCACGCCACAGACCACGACCCGGCTGCTGGCCGCGATCGGGTTCAGGTCGTTGCGGGCTTGCAGCATGCTGGTCATGTCCGTACCTCCGGCCTGCGTTGGGCCTGCGGGACGGCAGCCTCACGCATCGACCGAAACCGGCGGACAAGACACTGATGAGCACCTGTTGGCGCAGGCCCGCCTGAGGTCACACCGTCGGCGAGGCGAGACACCTCACCAGGTGCTCCCGGGCCACCGACATATCCGAGGAAAGACAAAGGTCGTCAACCGGCAGTGCGGTTCAGGAAGCCCGGGAACACCGGCCCCCACATACAGCGGGCCATCTCTGTGACCAGCCCAGCGACCTCGAAAGCTTGCGTGAGACGGTTGCCTGACCGGAAAAGGGCACGGCCGGTTGTATGTCCCGCGCACGGTTATGTTGACGACCGGTCTGCGTGGAGGGGTTCCCCTTGCTGGGTAGGGGTTCGCTCGCTGGGTGTTCCACATGATCAAGCCCTGTCCATCGAGACTTCTTGGGTCGAGTTCTGCGATCTGAGAGGAGCGGGCGATGGGCAGGCAGTTCCCGGCCACACTCGAGTCCGCGCCGGGGACCGCAGTCGGTGGTGCGCCGGATCGTGCCCCAAGCAGCGGCTCGGGCCGGTTGAGATCTCCGATCGCGTCGTGTTGGCCCCACGGTGCACCAGGTGCTGGTGCGCTCTGGATCAACCGTCTGGCCCATGTGGACCGGGTCACCGGAGACCCGATCCGGACAAGAAGACCAACTCGCCGCCCTCGGCCTCGTCCTGAACGCCGTCGTGCTGTGGAACACCCGCTACCTCGACGCCATCGTCGAGGACCTTACGCACCAAAAACGTCACCGTCCGCGACGAGGACGTCGCCCGGCTCTCCCCGCTCGGGCACGCCCACCTCAACTGCCTGGGCCGCTACGCCTTCACCACCCGGGCCGCCATCGAGCTGCGGACGCTGCGCGACCCAGCCACTCGCGACGACACCAGCGACGAGGACTGACCTCCGTGGATCAGCTGCTGATTGCCGCCAATCCGACCCGGACTCGCGGCTGCCCTACTGTTGCGGCTACCGCTGTCAGGCGGCATGGTGTTCCGCACTTCCGGGACCTGGCCGCGAGCCAAGGCGCTGTACTGCTACCCGGTCAGCGTCGACGAGTGGCCCGAGGATCCGGAGATCGTTGAGCAGGTCGCGATCGTTCTTGCGTACGGCCGGGGGCGGCGATCGATCTGGTCCTCGACCGGGCCGGGAGAACCGCTCCCAGATGGTGTTCACCACCGTCCGCGGGCCGCGGGTGTCGTGACCTCGAGGAACCCACCTTCCGCTGGTGTTCACAACCGGGCCGCTGCACCATCGGCTAGGAAGACACCAGAGGGCGCGGGGCGTTCGGGTGCCACGCCCGGCGTGCTGGCAACATTCGGTGCGTGACTGCCCGCGCTATCCGTATGTGCTTTGTTGGGGACTCATTCACCGCCGGCGTCGGCGACGCCGAACATCGCGGCTGGGTCGGCCGGGTCGCAGCCCGAGCCCAGACCCGTGATGCCGCCACCTTCGGCGCCTACGCCTTCACTACCTACAACCTCGGGATTCGGCTGAACACCTCCACCGATATCCGATCGCGCTGGCGGCGCGAGTGCGAACCCCGACTGCCCGCCGGCTGCGACAACCGGGTCGTGCTGTCCTTCGGCGTCAACGACACCACCGCCATCCCTGGCGGCACCCGCGTCGAAGCCGACCGATCGTGTGCAAACCTCGTCGACATCCTGGACGAGGCCCGCGCGCTGGACTGGCCCGTGCTCATGGTCGGGCCCGCGCCGATCGCCGACAATCAACAGAACGTGCGCATCCGTGAACTCGACGACCACTTCGCCAAGCTCTGCGCCCAGGCGGGCGTTCCCTACATCGCTGTCTTCGACCCGCTTGGCCGCGAGCCGGCCTGGAGAACCGAAGTGCAGAAAGGCGACGGTGCGCATCCCACAGCGGCGGGCTACGGCCTACTCACCAAGCTCATCATCGAGCCATGGTGGACCTGGCTGTGTCAGTAGCGCATCCCCCAACGGGTCATGGACGTGCTTTGTTCCACGGCGTCCGTCAGGGCTTGACCACGTCGTGACGGACGGCATGATTGGACAGCGGCCGTCATCGCAAGACTGGGCCGCGTATCCGTATGTGTTGCGCTGAGTCGCTGCAAGGGTTGGAGGGATCTGCGATGGCCTGGTACGGCCCGGCCGGAGAGCAGATCCATTACGAGGACACCGGCCGCGGCGACACCGTTGTGGTCCTGCCCGGCTGGGGTGGCAGCATCATCGAGCTCAATCGCCTGCGAAACGAGCTCACGTGTGGATTTCGTGTCATTGCCGTGGACCTGCCGGGCTCCGGCCGCTCGCAGCCCCAACCTCGCCACTACCCGTCGAGCTACTACCTGGACGACGCCCGAACCCTCCTCCGCCTGCTTGACGAGCTCCGGGTCGAGGTAGCCCACCTTGTCGGCTTCAGCGACGGCGGCGAGGACGCACTGCTCATGGCGGCACTGGAAACCGGTCGCGCACTGTCGGCGGTCACCTGGGGTGCGGCCGGTCACGTCGCGGCCTCGCCGGACATGCTGGACGGGCTCGCCCACCTGGTCGACGACCCGATCGATCCCTTCACGGCGTTAGCCGCCTACCTGGTCGAGGCGTACGGCGCGGACAGTGCGCGGATCATGGCGAGAAGCTGGGCTCAGGCGTTGAGTGGAATCATCGCCGCCGGCGGCGACATCAGTCGGTCACGGGCAACACTCATCACCTGCCCAACGCTGATGATCACCGGGACACACGATCCGTTCTGCCCCCCTAACCTGGTCCGCGAGATGGCCGACGCCATGCCGCGCGGTGAGTTTCTCGAAGCGCCAGGAGCCGGCCACGATGTCCATCAATCACACAGCGACTGGTTGGTGTCGACTGTCGTCGACTGGCTGGGCGATCACTAACCCCGTATGACAGCAGCCGGGGTAGAAGGTCCAACTGGTGCAGAAGGAACGCCAGCGGCGACGGGAGGGCCGTCGGTCAGATCTGATCGGGTGCGGTGACGACGGCGGCGTGCCGGTAGATCGTCGCGCGGGACACTCCGAGGGCGTTGGCGATCTGGGTGGCACTCTCGCCGCGGTCGAGACGTGCGGTCGCGGCGGCGAGCTTGTCGGCGGATACCGCTGCGAGAAGGGCTCGTAGATTGTGGTGGTGTCCTCCGACGCTGAGCTCGGCTTTCCGCATGGCACCAGTGACGAGCGGGAGCTGTTCTTGCGCTGGATGTGGTTCCTGCGCCGTGATCCGCGAGGTCGAAGGTCTCACCGACGAGAAGGCCAAGTGGACACCGAACGGGCCGCTGATCTCCCTGCTCGGCATCATCAACCAACCTGACCAATGTGGAGTGACGCTGGATCGACGGCGGCATGCTCGGCCAGGTAACCAGCAGGAGCGACGGGAATTCACGCCCGGGCCCGAGCTCACCGTGCAGGCTGCTCTGGCTGCCTACCGGGAGCGTGCCGGGGCAACGGACACCGCGGTAATGGCCATGGCTCTTGATCAGCCGGTCGGTCGGAACACGAAGCCAACCTGCGCTAGTGTCGTGCGCCAGTAGTTCGTTTTAGAAGTCGTTGGAGGGAGTCGAGGATCTGTTCGGCGGTCTTGGTCCAGATGAACGGTTTCGGGTTGTCCTTCCATGCCTTGACCCAGGAACGGGTGTCTTTCTCGAGTGCCTGCACGCTGCGGTGGTCACTGCGTTGCAGGAGTTGGCCGGTGAGGTAGGCGAACCAGCGCTCGACCTGGTTGATCCAACTGGAGTAGGTCGGCGTGTAGTGCATGTGGAACCGCGGGTGGGCTTGCAGCCAGCTGCGGATGGCCGGGCTCTTGTGAGTGCCGTAGTTGTCGCAGACCAGGTGCACGTCGAGGTGGTCGGGGACCTCGGTGTCGATCTTGGCCAGGAACTTTTTGAACTCCACGGTGCGGTGCCGCCGGTGCCGGGCGGAGATGACCGTCCCGTCGGCGGTGTTGAACGCCGCGAACAGGCTGGTGGTGCCGTGCCGGACGTAGTCGTGGGTGCGTTTCTCCGGCATGCCCGGCATCATCGGCAACGCTGGCTGTGAGCGGGCCAGGGCCTGCACCTGGCTCTTTTCGTCCACACACAGCACCACCGCCGCCTCCGGCGGGTTCAGGTAAAGCCCGACAACGTCGAAGACCTTGTCCACGAACAACGGATCGTTGGACAACTTGAACCCGTCCGTACGGTGCGGTTTGAGCTCGAACGCCCGCCAGATCCGCCCGATCGAGGACTTCGACAGGCCGCTGCGCGCTGCCATCGACGCCCGCGACCAGTGCGTCGCGTTCGCCGGCGCCGACTCCAACGTGGCCACCACCACGTCCTCGACCTGATCGGCGGTGATCGACGGCGGCCGCCCCGGCCGCGGATCATCATCGAGCCCGTCCAGCCGCAACTCGACGAACCGCGACCGCCACTTGCCCACGGTCGGCTGCGACACGCCCTCACGCGCCGCGACTTCCTTGTTCGTCAGACCCGCCGCGCACCCGAGCACAATCCGCGACCGCAACGCCACAGCCTGCGCCGACTTACGCCGCCGCGCCCACCGCCGCAACTGCTCGGACTCGGCATCGGTCAACTCCAGCACGGCCTTCGGACGCCCGGCTCGCGGCATGCCCCCAGACTACAACATATATAACGAACTAACAGCGCGCGGCACTAGATCCTCGTCGCGTCGAGGCACGATCGCCACTCGCCCCACCGTCATCTCGCTGCGCTCCTCGCTTCGCTCGATGCTCACTCGCCCCAGCCGTCGGGGAGGGCGGTGTAGTGACCGCGGAGGAAGATCAGGGGGCCAACGCCCTCGCGGGTGACGGTGCCTTCGAGGACCGATCCGATCAGGATGGTGTGATCACCGCCGGGGTGTTCAGCGACGGTCCGGCATTCCAGCTGTGCTACTGCGCCGTCGAGCAGCGGCGCCCCGGTGAGCGGGCCGGCACGGTGCGGCACGGTCAGCCCTTCGGTGTCCGGCCCGTGGCTGGCGAACAGCCGCGACAGTGGCTCCTGGTCGGCGGCCAGGATCGACACCCCCCATTCGCCGGTCGAAACTACGGCCTGGTGGAACCGCGCGGACAGTTCGATGCACACCAGCACCAGTAGCGGCTGCAGCGACACCGAGGTGAACGAGTTGGCCGTCATCAGCCGGGCGCCGCCCGGCGTGCGGGTGGAAACCACCGTCACCCCGGTCGGAAACCGGCCGACCACATCCCGGTAGACCATCGAGCCGAACGGCGACTTCCCGGCCCAGTTCATCGCCGCCGACGCTACCGTGCGCTGGCCCGGCGAGGCAGGAGCAGCCCCAGTGACACCGCGAAGGCACCTGCTCCCGCGAGCAGCAGGCCCACCGACACCCAATTGTTCCCGGTGATGACCAGATCGCCTTCGGCGCGCCGCGCTCCCAGCGGCCAGATCACCGATGCCCAGGTCAGTGCGGGGACGAACATCGCCACCGGGTTGCGCGTCGCCACGCGCATCAGCCACGTGAGCACCGGGTGGAACACCAGCGCGATGCCGATGCTGATCGGCAGCCGGTAGGTGCCGATCCGGGCGCTGGCCAGGAAACCCTCGACGAGGGCCACCGGCAGCGTCGCCCCGGCGACGAGGAACCCGCCGCCGAACCGCTCGATCGCCGTCAGCGCACCGTCCACACCGGCAGTACCCCCCTGGCTCACCTGGGCAGGGTATCCGCCGTGTCCCGTAGGTCGATGGTGACTGACCGCTCTGCCTTCTCCAGGATGCCGGTGATGTCCGGGCCGACCAGTTCGTGCCGGTCGAGAAGCGCGTCCCGCAGCGCTTCCACCAGGTGCCGGTTGCCCTCGATCAGCTGCCTCGCGACGACCTTCTGGTTCTGCAGCAACGCCTCGACGTCGTCGCGACCACGCGCGTCGGCCAGGACGCGGCCCACCAGGTTGTGGTCGTTGAACGACGAGGCCTCGATCGCAGCGTACGAGACCAGCGAGCCGGCCATGCCGCACGCCCCGACCATCTGGGCGGCCACGTTTGTGGCGTAGAGCAGGTCGCCGCCCGGACCGGTCGAGACGTCACCGAAGAACAGCTCCTCGGCGCACTGGCCGGCCATCGCGATCTGGATCAGGGCGAGCATCTCCGAGCGCGACCGGGTGAACACGTCTTCCTTGTCGCCGTGCGCCAGCATGCCGAGCGCGTCCTTGCGCTTGATGATCGACAGCACCTCGAGCCGGCGTTCCGGCGCGACCAACCACGCTACGGTGGCGTGCCCGGCCTCGTGCGTGGCGATGAGGCGCTTCTCGTGCGCGGTGTAGCCGACCGGCGAGCCGAGGCCGATCTCCTCCGTGAGCCGGGCCGACTCGATGTCGAGCCAGTTCATCGCCTTGTCACCGCGAGCAACGGCGTTGACCAGCGCCTCGTCGAACAGGCCCTCGATCATGGCCGGCGAGTATCCCTGCGTCAGCCCGGCCAGGATGTCGCGCTGCTCGTCGACCGCGAGGTCGGCGCCGTGCGACTTTCGGGCCAGGAAGTGGTCGACCAAGGCTCGGCGGCCGGCCCGGTCGGGCAGCTCGAAGGCTAGCTTGCGATCGAACCGGCCCGGCCGCAGCAACGCCGGATCGAGCCCGTCGGCCCGGTTGGTCGACGCGATCAGCATGATGTTCGCCGGAGTGATCTTCGGCTTGTGCAGCTGGCGATGCGGCGGGAGGAAGAGGTTCGCCTTGTCGACGAGCACGCCGATCAGCTTCTGGATCCCGGTCGGCTGGTCGAAGGACTGCATTTGCACCAGCAACTCGTTGACGACCGGGCCAGTGAGGTCGGACGTGCCGAACGCACTGCGCTGCGTCGCCGGCAGGCGGTAGGTCGAAGGCAGCGTGGACATGCCCTGGCAACCGGTCAGCTCCTGCGGGAGCGCCGTGGCCTCCATGCCGCCGCGGCGACCGGCAATGGCGTCGAACTCGTCGATGAAACCGATGGCCCCGCCCTCACGCTGGGCAACAGCGCGCAGTTGCTTGAAGTACGCGCGGATCTTGCGGGCCGTCGCGCCGTAGAAGGAGGACTGGAAGGAGGTCGCCGTAGCGAAGAGGAACGGCACCCCCGCCTCGGCAGCGACTGCCTTGGCCGTGTAGGTCTTTCCGGTGCCGGGCGGCCCTTCGAACAACAGGCCGCGGCGTGGCCGGCCACCGGTCTCGGCGGCGAAGGTCTTGTGCGCCAGGAAGAGGTTGAGCGAGCGAACGACCTCTTCACGCACGGTATCGATGCCGACGACGTCGGAGAGCCGGACGTCGATCTGCTCCGGCCGGTAGACCACGTGCGGGGATCGGCCACTGACCGAGTAGTAGACGCGCATGAACCCGATGAGGGCGACGAAGAACAGGATGGGGGTGACCACGACCCAGTCGACCGCCGGAAACGCGAAGACGTTGAAGGGGCGGTCGTCGAACAGCCGCCACCACAGGAACCCGGTGGGGATGCCCAGCGTGATCGCAAGCACCCAAAGGCGCCGGCGGCGGAGGTGCTCACGGGTGATCCCGACATCCACCCCGGCTGCCTTGATCACCGACTGACCGGAGAAATGGTCCGAAACGGTCGACGGTGTGGCCGAAACTGGTGCCCCCATGATCTCTCCCCGGTTTGGCTCGGCCATCGGGGGCCGTGCATCGTCTGAGCTTGGGGGACGGCACCTCCAGCGACCAAGCGCATCACGCCAGGTTCACTCAGATGGGCTATCAAGTTTGCCCGATGCCGGCGAACAGGTCGGTCTCCCACCCGTTGGGACCGTCGCCGGGGCCGCGTGGGCCGCGGACCAATCGGAAGTGCTCGACTCCGAACGCCGCCCGCCCCAGGTTGTCGGACAGCGCGAAGAACGGGCCGTCGACGCTGATCTGACTGGCGTGTGCCCGCAGCGCCGCCATCTTGGCGGCGAGATGGTTGGCCGCGTCGACCCGGGTCGTCACCTCGTCGTCGGAGACTCCGAAGGGCAGGTCCTCGGCGGACTGCACACCCTCGAAGAGGTCACGCCCGGACTCCCGCATCGCGTCGATGCCGGCCTGCAGGACCGTCTTGGGCACCGCGGTCCAGTAGAGCTTGATGACCTGCCACGGCTCGCCCGCGGCCGGCCGGTAGTCGGCCCGCGCTGCCGCATCGACCGCCGCCATGGTGACCCGGTGTGCCTGGATGTGATCAGGGTGGCCGTAGTCACCGTTGGGGTCGTAGGTCACCACGACCTGCGGGCGGACCTCGCGGACGATCGTTGCGAGCGCAGCAACGGCTTCGTCGAGGTCGGCCTGCCAGAAGGAGTCGGGCCGGTCGTTGGCCGGCGCGCCCATCATGCCGCTGTCGCGCCACCGCCCCGGCCCGCCGAGGAAGCGGTGGTCGGTGACGCCCAGCGCCTCCATGGCCGTGGCGAGCTCTGCGCTCCGATGCGGCCCCAGGTTGTCGTCCCGGTCGGCAGCCAGGTGCGCTGACTCAGGGACCACGATCTCGCCCTCCTCCCCCAGGGTGCAGGTGACGAGAGTGACCAGGTCGCCCTCACTGGCGTGCTTGGCCATGATCGCGCCGGTCGAGATCGACTCGTCGTCGGGGTGGGCGTGCACGAGCAGCAGGCGCCGGCGGTGGTCGAGCGGATCCATGTCGATGTCGGCGCGCTGCTCCAGTGGCTCGACCACTGCCCGCGCCTGCTCTAGCGGGGACAACTCGGCAGCGCTGACGGTGCTGTCACCGGGGTCTCTGGTCGTCACCCCGCGACTCTACGTCGGTCGCCTGACAGGATCGGCCCATGGCCGCTGAAGACTCCTATCCCCGGCTCGCGGCGCGCACGCGCAGCTTCACCCTCGGCCGGCCCCGCTCGGTGCAGGTGTCGCCGGACGGCCGCCAGGTGCTGTTCCTGCGCAGCCGCAGCGGCACCGACCCGGTGCGCTGCCTGTGGCGACTCGACGTCGATTCGGGTACGGAGCACGTCGTCGCCGATCCTGGCGACCTCCTGCTCGGCACCGGCGAGTCCTTGACCCGGCAGGAGCGGGCCCGCCGGGAGCGGCTGCGCGAGGCAGGCGGTGGCATCGTCGACTACGCCCTCGACGACGCGGGCCGAGTAGCCGCCTTCGCCCTGTCGGGGCGGTTGTTCACCGCCGACCTGTTGACCGGGGAGGTCGCCGAGGTCGTCGTGGCCGGGCCGGTGTCCGACCCCCGCCCGGCGCCGGACGGGCGGCACGTCGGCTACGTCGCAGAGGGCGTCCTGCGGATCGCGGACCTGTTCGCCGGCGACCGGGTGCTGGCAGCCGAGGACGGCGTGACCTGGGGCCTGGCGGAGTTCATCGCGGCCGAGGAGCTCAGACGCCACCGCGGCTACTGGTGGGCGCCGGATTCCACCGCGATCCTCGCCGCGCGGGTCGACGAGGCGCCGGTGCAACGCTGGCACATCGCCGACCCGGCCAACCCCGACCGGCCGGCTGTCGAGGTGGCCTATCCACGGGCCGGCACGCCGAACGCCGACGTCAGTCTCGCCATCTTCCGGCTGGATGGCAGCCGGGTCGACGTCGAGTGGGACCGTGACCGGTTTCCCTACCTGGTCACGGTGCACTGGAGTGCCGCGGGGCCACCGCTGCTCAGCGTCCTGACCCGCGACCAACGCTGCATGCGGGTGCTCGTACTCGACGCCGACACCGGCGGGTGCACCGTCCTACGTGAAGAGACCGACCCGCACTGGGTCGAGGTGATCACCGGCGTACCGGCCTGGGGACCCGGTGGCCGTCTCGTGTGGACGGTCGACCAGGAAGGCGCCCGCCGGCTGCTCGTCGACGGGGAGGTGCTCACGCCGGCTGCGCTGAACGTGCGCCGGGTCGTGGAGGTGACCGACCGCGGCGTCTACCTGGCCGCCTCCGCCGCCGACCCGGCCGACATCGACACTTACCTGGTCACCTGGGAGGGCGAGATTTCGGCGGTCACCGACGGCGGCTGCAACTCGGTGGCTGTCGGCGGACCGGACACCATGGTACGGCTGCACGCCGGGATGGAATGTTTCGGCACGCAGGTCACGGTGGACCATGCCGGCTCGCGGCGCGAGGTCACGTCGTGCGCGCAGGAGCCACCGGTGGTCCCGGAAGTCTCGCTGCTGTGGGCAGGTGCACGCCGGCTGCGCACCGGCCTGGTGCTGCCGCGCGGGCACACGCCCGGCACACCGCTGCCCGTGCTGCTCGATCCCTACGGCGGGCCGCACGTCCAGGAGGTGCTGTCGGCTCGTGACATGTGGCTGGAGAGCCAGTGGTTCGCCGACCAGGGTTTCGCCGTCGTGGTGACCGACGGCCGCGGCACGCCCGGCCGGGGCACGGAGTGGGAGCGGGCGGTCGCCGGCGACCTCGCCACCGCGCCGATCGAAGATCAGGTCGACGCCCTGCACGCCGTCGCCGCCGAGCAGCCCGACCTGGACCTGTCCCGGGTGGCCATCCGCGGCTGGTCCTTCGGTGGCTTTCTGGCCGCCGCCGCCCTGCTCCGCCGCCCGGACGTCTTCCGTGCCGCCATCGCCGGCGCGCCGGTGACCGATCAGTCGATGTACGACACCGCCTACACCGAGCGCTATCTCGGCTGTGACACCAGCGCGGAGTCCTACCGGGTGAGTTCGCTGATCGACGACGCGCCGAACCTGCGAGGTGAACTGCTGATCATCCACGGGCTGGCCGACGACAACGTCGTCGTCGCGCACTCGCTTCGCCTGTCGGCAGCGCTGCTCGCGGCCGGCCGGCCGCACAGCCTGCTCCCGCTGACCGGCGTAACCCACATGACGCACCACGAGGCCGTCGCCGAGAGCCTGCTGCTCCTGCAGGTCGACTTCCTCCGCCGCGCGTTGAGCTAGCAGGGGACCCCGTCAGCGGGCGCGGCGCCCCCGGGACTTCTCCCGCAGCTGGGCCGAGAGCTCGACCTTGCGGATGCGCACCGTCGACGGCGTCACCTCGACGCACTCGTCCTCCCGGCAGAACTCCAGCGACTGCTCCAGCGAGAGCTGCCGGTGCGGGATCAGCGGCACCAGCACGTCGGAGGAGGACTGCCGCATGTTGGTCAGCTTCTTCTCCTTGCTGGGGTTGACGTCCATGTCGTCGGCACGGGAGTTTTCGCCCACGATCATGCCCTCGTAGACCTCGATGCCGGGCGGGACGAACATCGAGCCGCGCTCCTGCAGGTTGGCCAGTGCGAAGCCGGTCGTGGCACCGCGGCGGTCAGCGACCAGGCTGCCGGTCGAGCGGGTGCGCAGCTCGCCGTGCCAGGGTTCGTAGCGCTCGTGGACGTGGTGCAGCAGGCCGGTGCCCCGCGTCTCGGTGAGGAACTCGGTACGGAAGCCGATCAGGCCGCGCGCGGGCACGATGTACTCCATCCGCACCCACCCGGTCCCGTGGTCGACCATCTGTTCGAGACGGCCCTTGCGCAGGGCCAGCAGCTGGATCAGCACTCCTTGGTAGTCGCTGGGCGCGTCTATGGTCAGCCGCTCCATCGGCTCGCACAGTGCACCGTTGACGACCCGGGTGACCACCTGAGGCTTGCCGACGGTCAGCTCGAAGCCCTCACGGCGCATGATCTCGACGAGCACCGCAAGCTGCAGCTCACCACGTCCCTGCACCTCCCAGGTGTCGGGGCGCTCGGTGGGCAGCAGCCGGATGGAGACGTTGCCGACGAGCTCCGCCTCCAGCCGTGACTTCACCAGCCGGGCGGTGAGCTTGCGGCCGCTCTGCCCGGCCAGCGGCGAGGTGTTGATGCCGACGGTCATCGACAGGCTGGGCTCGTCGATGGTGATGACCGGCAGCGGGCGCGGGTCGTCGGGATCGGCCAGCGTCTCGCCGATCGTGATCTCGGGGATGCCGGCGATCGCCACGATGTCGCCCGGCCCGGCCTCCTCGACCGGCACCCGGTCGAGCGCCCGGGTCATCAGCAATTCGGTGATCTTTACCCGCTCGACCGTGCCGTCGACCCTGCACCAGGCGGCCTGCTGCCCCTTGCGGATCGTGCCGTTGTGCACCCGGCACAGCGCCAGCCGGCCGAGGTAGGGCGAGGCGTCGAGGTTGGTGACGTGCGCCTGCAGCGGCGCACCCTCAGCGAACGTCGGCGCGGGCACGGTGTCGAGGAGCACCTCGAAGAGCTCCTTGAGGTCTGCCCCCGACGGTGAGACCCCGTTGTCCGGCCGGACGGTCGAGGCCTGGCCGGTACGGGCCTGGGTGTAGACGATCGGAAAGTCCAAGACGTCCTCCGCGGCCCCATCCCACAAGTCGAGGAAGAGCTGATAGGTCTCGTCGACCACCTCGGCGATACGCGCGTCGGGCCGGTCCACCTTGTTGATCACCAGGACGACGGGCAGCCGCTCGGCCAGCGCCTTGCGGAGCACGAAGCGGGTCTGCGGCAGCGGACCCTCACTCGCGTCGACCAGCAGCAGCACGCCGTCGACCATCGACAGCGCCCGCTCCACCTCCCCGCCGAAGTCGGCGTGGCCCGGCGTGTCGATGATGTTGATCGTGGTGTCGCCGTAGGTGACCGCGGTGTTCTTGGCCAGGATGGTGATGCCCTTTTCCCGCTCCAGGTCCATCGAGTCCATCACCCGGTCGTTGATGTCGGCACCCACCCGGAAGGCCCCCGACTGCCACAGCATGGCATCGACCAGCGTGGTCTTGCCGTGGTCGACGTGGGCGATGATCGCGACGTTGCGCAGATCGGTCCTGAGAGGCACGCAGCAGGCTCCGTAAGAAGGAAAGGGATTGGTCGCGCGGGAGGTGACGCCGCAGCCTTCCCCATGATACGCCGACCCCGATCGGCTGTAACCGACGCGGCGCACGGTGCGTGTTCCCTGGTGTAGTCACCCCTCGAGAGGAGCACAGATGCCGGACAGTGCGGACTCCGTCGACTTCGACGAGTTCTATTCGGCGACCGCGCAACGCCTGGTGCGCCAGTTCTACGCCCTGACCGGTGACCTCGGCGACGCTCAGGAAATCGCGCAGGAGGCCTATGCGCGGGCCTGGCAACGCTGGAAACAGGTGTCCAGATACCAGGCACCGGAGGCCTGGGTCCGCACCGTCGGGCTCCGGCTCGCCGTCAGCCGGTGGCGCAAGGCACACAATGCCGCGGTCGCCTGGCGGCGGCTCGGCCCGCCGCCCCAGCGGCCCGAGCTGGATCCCACCACGCTGGTGCTGGTCGCCGCCCTGCGCCGGCTGCCGACCCGGCATCGTACGGCGATCGTGCTGCACTACCTGGCCGACCTGCCGGTCGAGCAGGTGGCCGAGGAGATGCAATGCCCCGTCGGCAGCGTCAAGAGCTGGCTGTCCCGTGGCCGCCGCAGCCTCGCCGAGCAGCTCGGCGACGACCCCGATGCCACCCCACTGCCCGTCCTCGTGAAAGAAGAGACCTCATGACCGACCGCCTCGAGCTCATGTTCAAGCAGCTGTCCGAGACGCCGCTCGTGGCGCCGACCGGGCGGTCCGCTCGGGACCGCGGCCGGCAGCGCCGGCACCGGGCGCTCGCCCGGAATGTCGGCGTCGCCCTGGCCGCGGCCGCCGTGGCCGCGGTGGCGATCGCGCCGTCGACCGTCCTGGGTCCACCCAACCCCTCCGGCGGCAATCAGCCGGGCGCCGGCGGAGGCATCGCCGCGCCCCGCCTGGTGGCAGCGGGCCAAGTCACCCCGTCATTCCCGTTCACGCCGTCGTACCTGCCGGCCGGCCTGACGCAGTCGCCGCGGTTGAGCCACGACCCGGGCGGTCGCTACTACCTCGCCGCGTGGGATCCCGGCCGGCCGCGAACCGACGGCCTGGAGTCGGGCCTGTCGGTGACGACGAACGACCGGCCGATCAACGACATGCAGGCGGAGGAGAGGGGCGTTCCGATCACCGTCCTCGGCCGGCCCGGCATCTACCGCGCCCAGTCGCACTCGATCAGCTGGACCGACGCGTCCGGGACGTGGCTGCGGGTGGACGGGTTCAGCGACGGCACGCACGACTACGGCAGCCGAGTCGAGCTGCTGCGGGTCGCCGAAGGTCTGCACCGCATCCAACTGTCCGGGCCCGAGCTGTTCCGCTTCGCCCTGGTGCCGGCCGGCTTCCACCTCCTGGAGTTCTCCGACAGCGCGCCGATCGGCCCGTCCGTCACCCTCGGGGCAGGTACTTCGACCCCGCAGCCGCAACAGTCGGTGGCACCGCCCGGGTCCTGCCTCGCCTGCAACCAGGTGGGCGACGCAGCGGCGGTCCAGATCACGGCGCTGCGTGCCGTCAAGGAAACCGACAGCCGCGCAGTGACGGTCTCGGTCGGCAAGCGGTCCGGCCGGCTGGTCAAGGCGGCCGGGATGTACGACCTGATCGTGCCGATCTCCGCCACCACCCGACTGCAGATCCTGGCGCCGGCCGCGGCGTGGACCGAGGAAAACCTGCTGCGGTTCGCCGCCGGGGTGACCTACGCCGGCCCGACGCCCTACGGCGAGCCGGCCGGCATTGTGTGGCACCCGCTGCCGTCGAGCACGGAACACCAGACGAGCGGCAGCCCCATCCGCTGGATGGAAACCCGCGGCAGCATCGCCTGGAAGGAAGGCAGCATCCGCTGGAAGGCCAACTACCGGCAGTAGCGAGGCCAGCGGGGCGTGGCGAAGTGGAACAGGGTGGCCCACGCCCACGCCATCGGCCGGCCGGCCGGCCGGCCGTGAACGCTGCCCCCGGATGTGACATTGACCCTACCGTCCACTCGGCCGATGTTGCGGTCCGGTTAAATACGATTGAGCCGCGGCGGGGACATCGGAGTCGTCCGACCCCAGCGCGGCGATCCCGCCCGACGAGGAGTGTCCTGGATGACCACAGCCGGCCTCGGGGCACCGGGTCGCGCGCCGATAACGCCGTCCCGACTCCGCACCGACCGGTGGTGGATCGAGCCGCTCATCACCTTCGCCGTGCTGCTGTCCTTCGTCGGCTACGCCACGTGGGCGGCGTTCGTCAATCGCGACTACTTCAGCGAGCCCTACATCTCGCCGTTCTACTCACCCTGCCTGGCAGCCGACTGCGGCAAGCAGCCCGGCTCGGCCGGCGTCCCCTACATCTCGATCTTCGGCGACTGGTGGCGGCTGTCGCCGGCGCTGATCATCCTGGTGGTGCCGCTCGGCTTCCGGCTCACCTGCTACTACTACCGCAAGGCCTATTACCGGGCCTTCTGGGCGTCTCCCCCGGCCTGCGCCGTACCCGAGCCGCGCAAGCGCTACACCGGCGAAACCCGCTTCCCGCTGGTGCTGCAAAACATCCACCGCTACTTCTTCTACCTGGGGCTGGTCCTCAACGTCATCCTGACCTACGACGCGATTATCTCCTTCCGTGACACCCACGGTCGCTGGCTCCACATGGGACTCGGCACGCTGGTGCTGCTGGTCAACGCCGGACTGCTGTGGGCCTACTCCCTGTCCTGTCACTCCTGCCGGCACGTCGTCGGCGGCCGGCTCAACCACTTCTCCAAGCACCCGGTGCGCTACCGGTTCTGGACCTTCGTCTCCCGCCTCAACGGCCGGCACATGCAGATCGCCTGGGTCTCGCTGATCTGGGTCGCCCTGGCCGATCTCTACGTACGGCTGGTCGCGAGCGGCACGATCACCGATCTGAGGTTCTTCTAGAGATGGCCGACATAGAGAGTCACAGCTACGACGTCGTGATCGTCGGAGCCGGCGGCGCCGGCCTGCGCGCGGCCATCGAGGCACACGCCCAGGGCGCACGCACCGCGGTCGTGTGCAAGTCACTGCTCGGCAAGGCGCACACCGTCATGGCCGAGGGCGGGATCGCCGCAGCCATGGGCAACGTGTGGAAGGAAGACAACTGGAAGGTGCACTTCCGCGACACCATGCGTGGCGGCAAGATGCTCAACAACTGGCGGATGGCCCAACTGCATGCGCAGGAGGCCCCCGATCGGGTGTGGGAGCTCGAGGAGTGGGGCGCGCTGTTCGACCGCACCAAGGACGGTCTGATCTCCCAGCGCGACTTCGGCGGCCACCGCTACGCCAGGCTGGCCCACGTGGGCGACCGCACGGGCCTGGAGATGATCCGCACCCTGCAGCAGCATGCCGTGGCCCTCGGCATCGACGTGTTCATGGAGTGCACAATCACCCGGCTCTTCACCGACGGCGAGCGCCTCACCGGGGCATTCGGCTACTGGCGGGAGTCCGGCCGCTTCCTGCGCTTCGACACCCCGGCGGTGATCCTGGCCACGGGCGGGATCGGCAAGTCCTACAAGGTGACGTCCAACTCCTGGGAATACACCGGCGACGGGCACTCCCTCGCGCTGCAGGCCGGCGCCGCCCTGCTCAACATGGAATTCGTGCAGTTTCACCCCACCGGCATGGTGTGGCCGCTGTCGGTCAAGGGATTGCTGGTCACCGAGTCGGTGCGCGGTGACGGCGGCGTGCTGCGCAACTCCGAGGGCAAGCGGTTCATGTTCGACTACATCCCCGACTTCTTCAAGAAGGAGACCGCCGACAGCGAGGCGGAGGCCGACGGGTGGTACGACGACAAGGCCAACAACCGCCGGCCGCCGGAGTTGCTGCCGCGTGACGAGGTCGCCCGCGCCATCAACTCCGAGGTCAAGGCGGGCCGCGGCTCGCCGCACGGCGGGGTGTTCCTCGACATCGCCTCCCGGCGGCCGGCGGACTACATCCGTAAGCGACTGCCGTCGATGTACCACCAGTTCAAGGAGCTCGCCGACGTCGACATCACCGCGGCGCCGATGGAGATCGGCCCGACCTGCCACTACGTGATGGGCGGTGTGGAGGTCGACCCCGACACGGAGATGTCCGGTGTGCCGGGCCTGTACGCCGCCGGTGAGGTGGCCGGCGGCATGCACGGTGCCAACCGGCTGGGCGGCAACTCGCTGTCGGACCTGCTGGTCTTCGGCCGCCGGGCGGGGCTCGCGGCGGCACAGTACGCCGGGACGCTCGGTGCGCACCCCCGCTGCGCCGCCGACGTCGAGGTCGACGAGGCCGCCCGGATCGCCCTGGCGCCGTTCGAGACCGAGGGCGGGGAGAATCCCTACACCCTGCAGGCGGACCTGCAGACCACCATGAACGACCTGGTCGGCATCATCCGTACTGCCGAGGAGATCGAGAGCGCGCTGGCCAGGATCTCCGAACTCCAGGCGCGCGCCCTGCACCTCACCGTCGAGGGCAACCGGCAATACAATCCCGGCTGGCACCTGGCCATCGACATCGGCAACATGCTGCGGGTCTCCGAGTGCATCGCCAAGGCAGCCCAGGCCCGGCAGGAGAGCCGGGGCGGGCACACCCGCGACGACTTCCCGAAGCCCGACCCCGAGTGGGGCGCGGTCAACCTCGTGCTGCGCGAGATCGACGGCGAGATCGTCGCCGTCCGCCAGCCGATCCCGCCGATGCCACCCGAATTGACCGCGCTGATCGAAGAGGGGAACTGATGGCCCACGACGCCCACTTCCGGGTCTGGCGCGGCGACGCCGATGCCGGCGACCTGGTCGACTACACGGTCACCGTCAACGAGGGCGAGGTGGTCCTCGACGTGCTGCACCGGCTCCAGGCGACGCAGGCCGGAGACCTGGCCATCCGGTGGAACTGCAAGGCGGGCAAGTGCGGCTCGTGCAGTGCCGAGATCAACGGCAGGCCGCGGCTGCTCTGTATGACGCGGATGAACGTCTTCGCCGCGGGCGAAGTGGTCACCGTGACACCGCTGCGGACCTTCCCGGTGATCCGCGACCTGGTCACCGACGTGTCCTTCAACTACGAAAAGGCCAAGCAGGTGCCGGCTTTCCAGCCCGAGCCGCGGGGGCCGGACGGCACCTACCGGATGGCGCAGGTCGACGTCGAGCGCGGGCAGGAGTTTCGCAAGTGCATCGAGTGCTTCCTGTGCCAGGACGTCTGCCACGTCGTCCGCGACCATGAGGACAACAAGCCGGCCTTCGCCGGCCCGCGGTTCTTCATCCGGCTCGCCGAGCTCGACATGCACCCGCTGGACACGGTCGACCGCCGCCCGGCCGTCCGGGAGAGCGCCGGACTGGGTCTGTGCAACATCACCAAGTGCTGCACGGAAGTCTGCCCGGAACACATCAAGATCACCGACAACGGGATCATCCCGTTGAAGGAGCGGGTGGTAGACGCCGCCTACGACCCGCTGGTCTGGCTCGGCAGGACGATCCGGCGGCGCCGGGCGCCCTCCAGCTGATCACCAGCGCTCGCCGGGCAGCCGGTAGCCGCGCTTGATCACCGTCTGCACCAGCCGCGGGTCACCCAGCCCGGTGCGCAGCCGGGTCACCGCCATCTCCACCGCATGCTCGTCGCGGCTGCCGCCGGGCAGCGCCTGCAGCAGGGCCTGGCGCGGGACCACCCGCCCGGGCTGGTCGGCGAGAGCTCGCAGCAGGGAGAACGGCGCCGGAGCCAACTCGACCAGCCGCCCGTCGACGGTGGCCGCGTGGCCGCGCAACTCCAGCAGCCGGCCGGCGACCAGGAACCGGCGACACCGCCGTTGCGGCACCTCGGCCACGACCTCGCGTACGAGCGCCCCGATCCGCGACCGGACCGGCTGCACGGTGGGTACGCCGAGCCGCTCCAGCGGGCCCGCCGTCACCGGCCCGACGCAGGCCGGCACCACCGCTTCACGGAGCGCGTCGACCACCTCGGAGAAACGGCCGCGCGCCTGCGCGACCGACAGCAGCGATGCCGCGGCCGGTGCGCTGGTGAAGACCACCGCATCCAGCCCCCGGGCGGCGATGAGGTCGACCAGGCGTTCCAGCGGCGCGACGTCCGGCGGCAGCGTCCAACGGTAGACCGGCACTTCGACCACCTCGGCACCGGCACCGCGCAGCGCCTCGAGGAAGTCCGGCAACGGCTCGCCGTGCAGTTGGACCGCTACGCGCACCGCGGCCAGGTCCCGGCGCAGCAGATGCTCCAGGACACCGGAGGAGGACTCCGAGGGGGGCGACCAGGTGTCCTCGAGGCCGGCCGTGCGCACCGCGCCGCGCGCCTTCGGGCCGCGCGCCAGCACCTCGGCCGTACCCAGTGCGGTCAGCAACTGCTCGCCGATGCCCCAGCCGTCAGCCGCCTCCACCCAGCCACGGAAGCCCACGCCGGTGGTCGCCACCACGACGTCGGGCGGGGCGGCGATGCACTCCCTCGTGGCGCGCAGCAACTCCGTGTCGTCGCTGAGCGGGACCAGCTGGATGGCCGGTGCCGAAATCACCCGCGCACCACGGCGCTCGAGCAGTGACTGCAACTCCTCCCGCCGGCGGGCGGCTGTGACCGCTACCGTGTAACCGGTCAGCGGCAGCGCCGGCTCGGTGCCGTTCTCCGCCGGCCCGCACAGCATCACAGGCAAATCTCCACCAGCCCGTCGCGCAGCCGGACCTGGTGGACGGTGATCCGTACCGACAGGTCGTCGAGGGCCGCACCCGTCGCCAGGTCGAACACCTGCTTGAACATCGGCGAGGCAACCGTCGGCCGATCGCCGCGGGTCCCGATGATGCCGCGTGAGAGCACGTTGGCGCCGCTGTAGGGGTCGCGGTTGTCGACGCAGTGCACCCGCCCGTCGGCCAGCCGGAACACGGCGACCTGATGGCGCCCACGCACCAGCGCGGCGACGCCCCGCTCCGGCACCAGGTCGGCGTACCCGCAGATCGTGGTCCACCACTGCAGCGTGCGCGGCTGCCGCTCAACCGCTGGGCCGACAAGTGTCATTTCCATACCCCCAGCCTCGGCCCGGCGACGAGCACCGCCCGCTCGTCCGGGGTGGCCGGCCGCGACTGGCCCCGCTCGGTGACGAAGACGATGTCGGGGTCCGGCTGGTGCGGGGCGTTGATGAAGGAGGAAAACCTCGCCAGCCGGGCCGGATCCTCCAGCGCGTCCCGCCACTCGTCGGCGTAGCCGTCCACATGCGCCGCCATCGCCGCGTCGAGGTCGGCGCACAGGCCGAGGCTGTCCGCGACGATCACCTCGCGGAGGTGGTCCAGGCCGCCCTCCAAGGACTCGATCCAGCTCGCGGTGCGCTACAGCCGGTCGGCGGTTCGCACGTAGAACATCAGGAACCGGTCGATCAGCCGCACCAGGGAGTCCCCGTCGAGGTCGGTGGCGAAAAGCTCTGCGTGCCTCGGCTTGAAGCCGCCGTTTCCGCCGAGATAGAGGTTCCACCCGTTCTCGGTGGCGATGATCCCGAAGTCCTTGCCGCGCGCCTCGGCGCACTCCCGGGCACAGCCGCTGACCCCCGCCTTGATCTTGTGCGGCGCGCGCAACCCGCGGTAACGAAGCTCCAGCGCGATGGCCATGCCCACCGAGTCCTGGACGCCGTACCGGCACCAGGTGGAGCCCACGCAGGACTTCACCGTGCGCAGCGCCTTGCCGTAGGCGTGACCCGACTCGAACCCGGCATCGACCAGGCGCCGCCAGATCGCCGGCAACTGTTCGACCCGGGCACCGAGCAGGTCGATCCGCTGTCCACCGGTGATCTTGACGTAGAGGCCGAAGTCGCGGGCCACCGAGCCGATGACGATCAACTTCTCCGGGGTGACCTCGCCACCGGGGATCCGCGGGATCACGGAGTACGTGCCGTCGCGCTGGATGTTGGCCAGATGGTGGTCGTTGGTGTCCTGGAGGGCGGCCTGCTCGCCGTCGAGAATGTGACCCGACCCCAGGCTGGCCAGGATCGAGGCGACGGCCGGCTTGCAGATGTCGCACCCCCGACCGCGACCGCGCGCCGCCACCAACTCGGAGAAGGTACGGATCCCGGTGACGCGGACGATCTCGAACAGCTCGGCCCGGGTGCTGTCGAAGTGCTCACACAGTGCCCGGCTGGTCGCCACACCCGCGTCGCGCAGCAGCCGGGCCAGCATCGGCACGCAACTGCCGCAACCCGTGCCGGCCTTCGTGCACGCCTTCAGGGCGGCGACATCGGTGCAGCCGCGCTCGGCGATGGCGACGGATACCTCCGCCGAGGTCACCGCGTGACAGGAACATACCTGCGCGTCGGCCGGTAGCGCCGGCCGGTCCGCCCCGTCGGCCGCCGGGAGGATCAGCGACTCCGGCGGCCCGCCGATCGGCCGGTCGAGCAGCGCCCGGGCAACCGGGTAGGCCGAGGCGTCGCCGACGAAGACCCCGCCGAGCAGGACGCTCGCGTCGTCGGTGACCACGAGCTTCTTGTAGACGCCGGCCACCTGGTCGGTCCAGACCAACTCGAGCGCCCCAGGAGTTGCCGCGTGGGCATCGCCGAAACTCGCCACCTCCACGCCGAGCAGCTTGAGCGTGGTCGACAGGTCGGCTCCGGTGAAGGTGCTCGAGCCGCCGAGCAGCCGGTCGGCGACGACCTCGGCCATCGCGTACCCGGGGCCGACCAGGCCGTAGACCCGGCCGCCGGCCGACGCGCACTCGCCGAGGGCGTAGATGTCCCGATCCTCCGTGCGGCACGACTCGTCGACGACGACCCCACCCCGGTCGCCGACGGGCAGCCCGCAACTGCGAGCCAGGTCGTCGCGGGGACGCACACCGGCGGAGAACACCACCAGGTCGACATCGAGCGCCGCGCCGCCGGCGAATGCCATCCGGGCCACGTGCCCGTGCTCACCGGGTAGCAGCGCCTCGGTCAGCGTCCCCACCCGTACGTCGATGCCCAGCGCGCTCACCCGGCGCAGCAGCGCGTGGCCGCCACCGTCGTCGACCTGCACCGGCATGAGCCGCTGGGCCGCCTCCACCACGTGGGTGGTCAGGCCGAGGTTGCGCAACGCGTTCGCCGCCTCGAGGCCCAGCAGACCGCCGCCGACCACGGCACCGATCCGGGCGGTCGCCGCCCGGGCCCGGATGGCATCGAGGTCGTCGAGGGTCCGGTAGACGAAGCATCCCGGCAGGTCGTGACCGGGCACCGGCGGCACGAAGGGCCGCGATCCGGTGGCGAGCACCAGCGCGTCGTAGCGCAGCACACGGCCGGCATCCGTCCGCACCGTCCGGGCGGCGCGATCCACGCCGACGACGACCTCGCCGAGGGCGAGGGACAGGTCCGGGTCGTCGTCGTAGAAGCCCTGGGGCACCAGGCTCAGCTCCGCCGCGGTCCGACCATCCACATAGGACGACATGGCGACCCGGTCGTAGGCCGCCCGCGGCTCCTCCCCGACCACGACGATGCGCCAGGTACGGTCGCCGTCGCGGGCACGCAGCACCTCGACCAGCCGCTGGCCGACCATGCCGTTGCCCACCACCACGAGCGTCCGGGAGGTCATGCCGGCACCGCCGGGGCAGTGTCCGGGTCGGCCGCCGCGACCCATTCGATGATGCCCTCCACCACGTCCCGGCAGCCGCCGCACCCGGTGGTCGCCCTCGTGGCCTGGGCAACCGCCTCGACCGTCCGCGCGCCGGCCAGCACGCACTCCTGGATCGCGCCCTTGGTCACGCCGTTGCACCGGCACAGCGTCGCGTGCGACGGCATCTGGCCCGGCGCAGCGACCGATGTCGTCACCTGGCCGCCGCGGCGCGGGCCGAACAGCAGCGACGTCCGATCCGCCGGCACCGGGGCGCCCCGGTCGAACAGTTGTGTCACGGTGCCCACAGTGGACATCTCGCCGACCAGGATCGCCCCGACCAGGCGCTCGTCGCGGATGACCATCTTCGCGTAGGTGCCGCGGGTCGGATCGGCGAACTGCACCACCTCGGCCGCATCGTCGTCGCCCAGCGTGGTCTCACCCATTGCGGCGAGGTCCACGCCGACGGCGCGCAGCCGGGTGACCGTCCGGGAGCCGGCGTAGCGCGCCCCTGGGTCGCTGCCGGTGATGTGCGCGGCGACCACCGTGGCCTGTTCCCATGCCGGCGCGACCAGCCCGTAGACCTGCCCCGAGTGCTGGGCGCACTCCCCCAATGCGAACACCCGCGGGTCGCTGACCGAGCGGAGGACGTCGTCGACGACCACGCCACGGTCGACCGACAAGCCGGCCGCCCGGGCCAGGGTCACCTCCGGCACGACACCGCAGGCCACGACGAGCAGGTCGGCGAGGACGCAACTGCCGTCGTCCAGCCGGATGCCCCCGAAGCGGCCGGTCGCATCCCGGACGACTGCCGTGCTCGCGGCACCCAGGCGCACCTGCACGCCCTGCACACGCAGCGTGTGTGCGAGGACCCGACCCGCCATCGGATCGAGTTGGCGCTCCATCAAGTGACCGAACTGATGCACCACGACCACGTCGAGGCCCTGCCCGGCCAGGCCGCGGGCCGCCTCGAGGCCGAGTAGCCCCCCGCCGAGGACGACCGCCCGGTGCGCCCCCGCAGCGGCGGCCAGGATCTCCCGGCAGTCGTCGAGGGTGCGGAAGACGAACCCGCCGGGAAGCAGGGCACCGGAGCCGTCGGCCAGCCCGTCCAGCGGCGGGATCCGGGCCTGGCTGCCGGTGGCGAGCACCAGGACGTCGTAGGGGGTGACGCTGCCGTCGGCCGCCCGCACCTCGCGCCGGGCCCGGTCGACCGCGACGACCGGCACGCCGAGCCGCACGTCCACCTGGCCGTCGTCGCTACCCGGCCCGGCCAGCCGGATGTCGTCGGGGTGGTGCCGGCCGGCCAGCACCTCGGAGAGCAGCACCCGGTTGTAGGCCCCGTGATTCTCCGCGCCGAATGCGGTGATGTGCAGCATCCGGTGCGGGTCGCGGCTACGGATCTCCTCGACCAGCCGGGATCCGGCCATGCCGTTGCCGACGATGACGATCCGGGGTCTCTGCGAGATCATTGCCGCCGCCGCGGCGACGCGTGGGTCGACGGTGCTCACACCGGCACCTTCTCCAGCCGTACCGCGCAGACCTTGAACTCCGGCATTCCGGAGACCGGGTCCAGGGCGGGGTTGGTGACGAGGTTGGCCCGGCCGGCACCCGGCCAGTGGAACGCCATGAACGCCGTATCCGTCCGGATCGTGTCGGTGAGCCGCGCGGCCGCCACCGCCGCGCCGCGGCGGCTGACAACGCGGACCACCTCCCCCTCGACGATCTCGAGGTGGTCGGCGAGATCCGGGTGCAACTCCACGAGCGGGCCGCCGGCCGCGGCGACGAGAGCCGGCACCCGGCGGGTCTGCGCACCGCTCTGGTACTGGCTCAGCACTCGGCCGGTGGTGAGGTAGACGGGGTAGTCGGCATCGAGGTCCTCCGCGACCGGCCGGTGGTCGACGTCGACGAAGCGGGCCCGCCCGTCGCCGGTGGCGAAGGACTCCAGGAACATCCGGGGAGTGCCGGGATGTGCCTCGTCCGGGCACGGCCAGAGCACCCCGTCCGCGTCGTCGATGCGGTCGTAGGTCACGCCGGCGTAGTCGGCGACCCCGCCCGCGCTGGCCCGGCGCAGCTCGCCGAAGACCTCCTCCGGATCGGCCGGAAAGCCGTGCGGGACGCCGAGGCGGGCAGCCAGCCCGCCCAGCACCTCGAGGTCGGTGCGCACGCCCGGCGGTGGGGCAACGGCGGCCCGGCGGCGCAGCACCCGGCCCTCGAGATTCGTCGTCGTGCCGTCCTCCTCGGCCCACTGGGCAACCGGCAGCACGACGTCGGCCAACTCGGCGGTCTCGGAGCGGAACGGGTCGCAGACCACCAGCAGGTCGAGGGCGGACAGCCGCTCCTGGATGTGCCCCGCACGCGGTGCACTGACGGCCGGGTTGCTGCCGACCACCAGCAGGGCGCGCACGCCGCCCTCGGTGCCGAGACCGGCCAGCAGTTCGTACGCCGATTTGCCGGGCATCGGCAGCGTGTCGGGGGCGACGCCCCACACCCCGGCGACGTGCGCCCGGGCGGCCGGGTCGTCGAGGCGCCGGTAGCCGGGCAACTGGTCGGCCTTCTGCCCGTGCTCGCGGCCGCCCTGCCCGTTGCCCTGACCGGTGATGCACCCGTACCCGCTGCCGGGCCGGCCCGGCAGGCCGAGTGCCAGTGCGAGGTTGATGAACGCCGAAACCGTGTCGGCGCCCTTGCTCTGCTGCTCGGCACCACGAGAGGTCAGCACCATGGCCGTCCCCGCGTCGGCCAGCAGGTAGGCAGCGCGGCGCACGTCGCCGGCGGGCACCCCGGTGACCCGCTCGACCCGCTCCGGCCACCACGCGGCGGCCCGGCGGCGCACCGCGTCGAAGCCGCTGGTGCGGGCAGCGACGTAGGCGGTGTCCACCAGGTCGGATGTGATCACCACATGGAGCAGGCCGAGGGCGAGGGCCAGGTCGGTGCCCGGCGTGACCTGCAGGTGGATGGTCGCCTCCCGCGCGGTCTCGGTGAGCCGCGGGTCGACGACCACCAGCCGGCCGCCCCGGGCGCGCTGATCGGCCAGGTGCCGCATGGCCGGCGGCATCGTCTCGGCCAGGTTGCTGCCCACCAGCAGCAGCACGTCGGCCAGCGCCACGTCGGCCAGCGGGAAGGGCAGCCCGCGGTCGAGGCCGAAGGCCCGGTTGCCCGCGGCGGCGGCGGCCGCCATGCAGAAGCGGCCGTTGTAGTCGATGGCAGAGGTGCGCAGCGCCACCCGGGCGAACTTCCCGAGGGCGTAGGCCTTCTCGTTGGTCAGCCCGCCGCCGCCGAAGACACCGACGGCATCCCGTCCGTACTCCGCCTGGATCCGCGCGATCCCGGCGGCAACCGCGTCGAGGGCGTCATCCCAGGACGCCGGCTGGAGCCGGCCACTGGCCGGGTTGCGGACCAGCGGGGTCGTCAGCCGGTCCGGCGCGGTGAGCAGGTCCGCCGAGGTCCAGCCCTTCTGGCACAGCCCGCCGCGGTTGGTCGGGAACTCCCGCCCGGCGACCGCCACCGGGTGGCCGGGCCGCACGGTGAGCGTCATGGCGCACTGCAGGGCGCAGTACGGGCAATGCGTCGCCACCGCCGGAGCCATGGCTGCGACGGTGCCACCGGGGGGTTTCGGCGAGACGTCCCCCAGGTTTCCGGGAGGCAACGTCAGATCCGGGCGTAGGCGAGGCTGGGCCGGCGGGCGACCAGCACCCGCCGCCGCAGGTAACACCACCAGGTCAGGGCCAGACAGCCGGCATAGCAGGCGAGGAACGCCGACAGGGCAGCCGTCACGTGACCGGTCCGCGCCACCGACCAGCCGAATCCGACCGGGATGAGGAAGCCGCCGAGCGCACCGACCGCCGAGATCAGCCCGAGGACGGCAGCCGTCTCCCGCAGGCCGGTCGCCTGGGCGGTTGCCAGCGGCGTCCCGTCCGCCTCGGCCCGGCGCAGTGCTTCCTCGCGGAAGATGGCCGGCACCATCCGGAACGTGGCACCGTTGCCGACCCCGGTCGTCACGAACAGCAGGAGGAAGGTGGCCAGGAAGGCCGGGAAGCTGTGCCGGGACAGCGAAACCAGGATCAGCACGACACCCAGGCCCATCACGGCGAAGTTCAGCGCGGTGATCCGGGCACCGCCGAAGCGGTCGGCCAGCCACCCGCCGAGCGGGCGGACGCAGGAGCCGACCAGGGCGCCCAGGAAGGCGTAGTGAGCCACCTTGACACCGGGGAACTCCAGCTTGATCAGCAGCGCGAAGGCGGCCGAGTAACCGATGAAGGAGCCGAAGGTGCCGATATAGAGCAGGGCCAGGACCCAGGTCTGGCGGCGGCGGGCCACCACGATCTGTTGCCGGAAGGAGGACTTCGCCGCCGACAGGTTGTCCATGAACCGCCAGGCGCACAGCGCTGCCAGCATGACCAGGGGCACCCACATCAGGGCGGCGTTCTGCACGAACAACCCGTGGCCCTGATGACCTCCGAGCCACTGGGCGGCCCCGGCGACTCCGACGGCCAGCGGGACGACGAGTTGCACGACGGCGACGCCGATGTTGCCCCCGGCAGCATTGAGGCCGAGCGCGAGGCCTTTGCGCCGCTGCGGGTAGAAGAAGGAGATGTTGGCCATGCTGGAGGCGAAGTTGCCACCGCCGACGCCGGCCCAGGCGGCCGCGACCAGGAAGGCCCAGTAGGGCGTACCCCGGTGCGTCACACAGGCGACGAGCAGGGCCAGGGGCACCAGGAGGAGCAGTGCGCTGACGATCGTCCAGTTGCGGCCGCCGAATCGCGGCACGGCGAAGGTGTACGGCAGCCGCAGGAAGGCGCCGACGAGGCTGGGCAGCGCGACCAGCCAGAACAACTGCTGCACCGAGAAGTGGAAGCCGGCTGCCGGCAGGGTGACGGCCACGGCGCTCCACAGCAGCCACACCGAGAAGCCGAGATTTTCTGCGAGGACGGAGAAGGCCAGGTTGCGGCGGGCCACCCGCCGGCCGGTCCGCTCCCAGAACTGCTCGTCCTCAGGCTCCCAGTGGTCGATCCACCGACCACTGTGGTGAGCGCGTGCCGAGGTCGGGCCGGCGGAGATGGTCGTCGTCATGCCCGCACGCTAGGAAGCGCATGTGTCCGGCGGGTGCCTCTTGCGACGTCGTGACTGTTAGATCCGCCGCACTGTCGACGGCGCGCAGCTGTGAGATCGGCGCCCGAGGCCCCCGATCACGCGTAGCCGGGCCGCGTCCGGAGCAGCCGGCGCAGCTCGTCGACCAGCGGCAGGTCGGCCGGCAGCCAGGCGACCTCGGACAACTCGTCGTGGGAAAGCCAGCGCAGGGCGGCGTGCTCGACCGCGGTGGGCGTGCCGCCGACCAGCCGGGCGGCCCACACCCGCAACAGCCAGGTGCCGTCTTGCAGGACGATGTCGGCGCCGAGCCGGTCGCCGACCTCGATCTCGACGTCCAGCTCCTCACGGCATTCCCGTACCAGCGCCTGCTCGTCGGACTCGCCGGCCTCCACCTTGCCGCCGGGGAATTCCCAGCCGCCGGCAAGCTGCGGTGGCGCGGCGCGCTGGGCGGCGAGGACCCGGTCCCCGTCGACGATGGCGGCACCCACGATGACCTGCACGATCCGGCCACTCTGCCAGAGGCATGATGGGCACGCGACGGGGAACCCGCCGGCCCAGCACCCGCCGATACACCGACCGCCGCTACACCCACCACCGATGCACAGGGGAGAACGCATGGCGACACTGCTCACCGCCGATCTCATCACCGACGCCCTCAACAACCTGCCGGACTGGTCCGGTGCCACCGACCGGCTCTCGCGCACCGTCGCGCTGACCGATGAGCAGCACGCCGAGGTGCAGCGCCGGATCATGATCAGCGCCGACGCGATGGACCACCACCCGGACATCTCACGGTCCGGCCAGGAGACCCTCTTCGTCCTCTCGACGCACTCCGAGGGCGGCGTCACGTCGCTCGACATCGCGCTCGCCTCCGAGATCAGCACACAGATCCGCGGGGTCCTCGGTCAGCCGCCGCCGCCCGTACCGGACGACGTCAAGGCGACCCGGATCGTCACCGAGGCCCGCGCAGCGGGGTCGGATGAGCCGTCCGCGGCGGGCCGGCGCCCGGCGGCCGACCAGCTGATCGGGGTGCCGGCCGGTGACCAGGGGACACCGCAGGTCCCGCTGCCCGACACCGCACCCGGCGAACCGGAGCCCGGCTTGCCCGCCGAGCAGCAGCCGCGCTGACCGCGGCGACCGCTCAGACCGGGTCCGGGCTGCTGCGCTGGGTGGGGGTGGTGGGCAGCAGCACGGGCTGCTCAGCCATCCGGTCGATGACCACCCGGTCCCGACCGGCTCGCTTGGCCCGATACAGCGCCTGGTCGGCCGCGGCGATCAGGGTGTCGCCGCTGTTGGGCCGGGGCGGCGCGCTCGCCCCACCGACGCTCAAGGTGATCGGCCCGCCGGCGAGTTCCATGTTCTTGACCCGCATGCGCAGGCGTTCGGCGCGCCTGGCGAGTTCGGAATGCGGGCAACCCGGCAGGATGAAGGCGAACTCCTCCCCGCCATAGCGCGCCGCCACGTCGGAGCCCCGTCGGTCCTCGGCGAACAACCGGCCGATCTCCCGCAGCACTGCGTCACCCCCGGGGTGACCCTGCTGGTCGTTGATGCGCTTGAACCGATCGATGTCGGCGATCAGCAGGCCGACCGGGGTGCCCTGCCGCCGGGCCCGGTCGAGTTCGACGGCGAGGCTCCGGTCGAAGGCGCCACGGTTGGCCAGCCCGGTCAGCACATCGGTGTCCGCCAGCCGCCCCAGGCTGTCCAGCAGGGTGGCCCGGCGCATCGCGAGGGCCGTGTGCGCCGCCAACTGCCGGAAGGCCACCGCCACGCTTCCCTCCAGCACCGGGCGACGGGTCGGGCCGCGCTCCGCGGCGAGGACACCCAGGATCGAACCTTCGGCGCGCAGCGCGAGCAGAAAGACATCGCAGGCGTCCGGCCAGGCATCGGCCAGTCCGTCCGGCCCGTCGTGGTCGAGAACATGGGCGAGCACGGGCTGGTCAGCGGCGAGGGCGCGCGCCAGCAGTGCGTCGATGCGCAGGTAGGGCCGCGGTGTGGCGCCCGCGGAGGCCACCACCCTGAGCCGGCTGCCGTCCTTGACCGCCACGAGCGAGCGATTGATGTCGTAGCCCTCCTCGAGGGCGGCGCACAACGCCTGGGCAACGAGGTCGGGCTCCACGACCCGCTCCAAGTCGCTGCTGAGCCGGGTGAGCACCTCCAGGTCGTGCCGGCCGGCGCGCAGCGCCCGCTCGTTGAATGCGGCGGTGGTGCCGGCGAGCAACGCGACGGCTACGAGGGCCACAGAGAATTCGAGCAGATCCCGGTGGACACCACCGGCGACCGGGAACAGCCACCAGTCCGGTGGCCGGGACGCGGCTACCTGGTAGGCGACCTGGAGAAGCAGGCACTGGAGCAGGGTGAGGCGCACCCCGGACCGGTAGGACAGCACCAGCGTGGTCGCGACGACGTTGAGGATCAGCAGATAGCGAGCCGCGCTGTCCATGCCACCGCTCATCGCCACGACGAGGACGAAGTAGGTCGCGTCGGCGCCGACGAGCAGGCCGTGTACGGCGAACCGCCTCGACCCGGTGCGCCGCCAGAACGTCTCCGCGCCGCCGACCGTCGCGAGGTAGCCCGCCGTGAGGGTGAGCAGCGGCGCGGGCTGCGCGGTGGCGCCGAGGTGCCCCAGCCCGATCACCAGCGCGGCCATGGCGAGGAGCAGCCTGGTGACCTGCAGCCTGCGCACCCGCTCCGTGAAGGAGGTCTCTCGAGATGAGCCCACGCCCGGCAATGGCATCTGCTACCCGAACCTCAGGTCCGGCTCGGCCTCCGCCGAGGAGCGGGACAACTTCGGATCCCGCCGGTCGATCCAGCGCTGCACGATCAGGAACCCCAGGAGCACAAGGATCAGGAGAACAGGAATGGCGACCCCCTTGGTCTTGGCGGCAACGGACGCGACCGCCCCACGGTAGGCACCATACGAGCCGCGTGCGACAACGGGCGGCCGGCCGGCGTGGACTGCCTGCGCCGGCCTCGACCGGGGCCTGATCGCTGAGGCAGCCGTCCGCCGGACTACGGCGGTGCCGGGACCCGTCCGCGTATCGGTTCGAGCCGGCACCCCAGCCGTGCTCGATTTTCCTGGTACCGGCGGACCGGCCAGGGCAGGGGCGAAGCCGACGAGCAGTGCACCGGGCGCGCGATCGAGGCTGCCATCGAGCGCGAAGCGTGAACGGGCCGCGAAAATCGCCGACGACAGGTCGTCCGACGGCCCCAGCAGCAGGTCGGCCCCACGCAGGTCCCAGGGTTGCGTGCCGACACTCCCCGCGAGGCGGCTGTCGAGGCCGGCGAGCGCGCCATCGCCCGACACGTCCGACGACAGCGGCGACCACAATCGGGAGCCGGCCGGGGACCGCTGAATCAGCAACTGGCCGCGCTTCTGGCGCGCTGCCTCGCCCTGCTGGACGGCCAGGGTCTGAACGGCGGCCGCCCGGCGCGCAGTCGCCGCGCGCCGCCACGCGGCCGAGTGGTGTGCGTGCCAGGCGACGCCGGTGCGCGGGTTGCCAGCGGTGCCGATGCGGGGCGCCGGACCGCGAAGCTTGTGGAGCTTGTGGAGCAGGGTCGCCAGCCGGGCGGCTGAATCGAACGAGTGACCCAACGTTGGCCGCGAGACCGGCCGCCGGCCGGGATCGGAGACGTGCCGTGCAGGCTGCACGTGCCGGGGGGTAGCGGAATGGGCCTCGGCGCCTTGCGAGGGAAGGCAGACGGCAGCGAAGCCGAAGCTGAGAGCGGCAACGGCTGTGCGCGAGATTGCACGGGCCAACATCTCTCGTCTTCCCTCGGACATTCCCGGAATGTGGCGCGACTGCGCTGGCCGTAGAGGGCTCAATGATATCGCGCCAGGACGAAGAAGGACAGCGACGCAGCAACGGGTAGCGCACGGGCGACTTCGGAATCCGGCGGGGCAAACCGTCCACTTCGGGCTCGAACACCGATACGCACAATTCCGCTGGGATATGCCGACCACTTGCTGCTCACGTACGCGTCGGCCTGATCGACGGGCACTGCCCGGGTGGAGTTGTTGAACCGGGCAAACAGCACCCGCTCCATCTCAGGTGGGTGGTCAACCACCTCAGGCCGAGCACGGCACCGGAGTCGTCGACGCCGATCAGCAGGGTGCCGCCGTCGGTGTTGAGGAAGCCGGCGATCGTCTTCACGCCCGCGTTCTCCATCGCCTTGCTCGGCCTGCCCTCCCGCAGATCCCAGCGGGCGGTCGACTTGAACTCGACGGTGAAATCCTCGACCTTACGCAGCGCCGCTCCAGCCGGCAGGCCCAGAGTCGATCACGCAAAGTGCGCACGTTCGAGGGCGGCGAAGAGTACGGCGAGGTCATGCCGAGGGCCGCCCCGTCCGCCCCGGTCGGTGATCACCGGCGCCGCCAAGGTCGCGGCGCGCAACTCCCCCGCCGCCGCACGCGCAGGGTGCCGTCACGTTCGGCCTGGTCATCGCCAACCCGCGGCTATGTCGCGCGCTCCACCAACCACTGACATAGTGGTACAGTATCTTGTACCAGTCAGAAGGGGCGTCGCATGGCGATCACCGCGTCCGAGGCTCGCAAGAACCTCTTCCCGCTCATCGAGCAGGTCAACGACGACCGCACCCCGGTCGAGATCACCTCCAAGCGCGGCGACGCCGTCCTGATGTCCCGGGCCGACTACGACGCACTGGAAGAGACCGCGCACCTGCTCCGCTCCCCCGCCAACGCCCGCCGCCTGCTCGAAAGCCTCGCCCAGGCCCAGCGCGGCGACCGCGAGGAACACCAACGAGAGCGCTGACCGCGGTGCGTGTCGTCTTCACCCCGCACGGCTGGGCCGACTACACCCACTGGCTCACCGCGGACCGCAACAACGTCAAGCGCATCAACCGGCTCATCGACGACGCGCTACGCGACCCGTTCGCCGGCATCGGCAAACCCGAACAGCTCCGCCATGCCCTCACCGGCGCCTGGTCACGCCGCATCACCGACGAACACCGCCTCGTCTACCTCGTCGAAGCCGACGACCTCGTCATCCTCCAGGCCCGCTACCACTACAGCTGACCAGGAACGACCTGCGCCGCTTCTATGCGTCAGGCCCATCGCGATCACACGTTGAAGCGGAATTCCACGACGTCGCCGTCGGCCATCACGTAGTCCTTGCCCTCGATCCGGACCCGTCCGGCAGCACGCGCCGCCGGCATCGAGCCGGCCGCGACAAGGTCGTCGTAGGACACGATCTCGGCCTTGATGAAGCCGCGCTGGAAGTCGGTGTGGATCACACCGGCCGCCTCGGGAGCGGTGGCCCCCCGGGAGATGGTCCAGGCCCGGGTCTCCTTCGGGCCGGCGGTGAGATAGGTCTGCAACCCCAGCGTCCCGAAGGCGACGCTCGCCAACTGGCGCAGGCCCGAGGTGCTCTGCCCGATGGACGCCAGCAGCTCCTGGGCCTCATCCTCGGGCAGGTCGATCAGCTCGGACTCCGTCTTGGCGTCGAGGAAGACGGCATCGGCGGGCGCGACGAGGGCACGCAGCTCGCTGAGGAATGCCTCGTCGACCAGCTGCGACTCGTCGGCGTTGAACACGTACAGGAACGGCTTGGCCGTCAGCAACGACAGCTCGCGCAACGGTGCCAGATCGATGCCCGACCGGTAGAGGGTCCGACCGGAGTCCAGGACCTCGCGTGCGGTGCGCACCGCCTCGAGGATCGGCAGCCGGGCCTTGGCGATCCGCGTCTCCTTCTCGAGCCGGGGCAGCGCATTGTCCACCGTCTGCAGGTCGGCGAGGATCAGCTCGGTGTCGATGGTCTCGATGTCGTCCTTAGGCGAGATCTCGCCATCCACGTGCACGACGTCGCTGTCGGAAAACGCCCTGATCACCTGGCAGATGGCACTGGCCTCGCGGATGTTGGCGAGGAACTTGTTGCCCAGCCCCTGCCCCTGGCTCGCTCCCCGCACGATCCCCGCGATGTCGACGAAGGTGACGGCGGCCGGCAGGGTCCGGGCACTGCTGAACATCTCGGCGAGGACCGCCAGCCGCTCGTCGGGCACCCCGACGACGCCGACGTTGGGCTCGATGGTCGCGAACGGATAGTTCGCCGCAAGCGCGGAGTTCTTGGTCAGCGCGTTGAACAGCGTCGACTTGCCTACGTTGGGCAGGCCGACGATGCCGACGGTGAGGCTCACCCGGCCAAGTCTACGGAGCGCGAGCCGCTCTCCTCGGTACGGTGGGATCAGGGGGCCGTACGGAACCGCTCTGATATCGCCTGAACGCCATGGCCAGGAGGAACGCAGTGGACGCTCGCAACCGGCGCACCGGGGCACAGCTCCGGCGGCCGATGCCGGCTCAGCGGCTCGCGCTGGAGCCGGACGCACCGCAAATCGCCGAGCTGATGCGCGAGTCGGTGCTGCGCCTCTTCCCGAGCTGCTACGACGACCGGCAGACCGCAAGTGCGGCCGTACACATCGCGCATCCCGATATGACGCTCATCGCAGACCGCACCTACTTCGTACACGAGCACCAAGGTGAGGTCGTGGCGTGCGGAGGCTGGAGCAGGCGCAGCAAGCTCTACACCGGATCCGGCGACAAGGCGGACGACGCCCGGTTGCTCGATCCCCGTACCGATCCGGCCCGGGTGCGTGCGATGTTCGTCCGCAGTGACTGGACCCGTCGTGGCATCGGCCGGGCGATCCTCGACGCCTGCGAGCGAGCCGCACACGCGGAGGGTTTTCGCTCCCTCGTCCTGCTGGCCACCCTGCCCGGAGTTCCCCTCTACAGGTCATTCGGGTTCCAGGACACGGGTCCCGAGACGCAGACAATGCTCGACGGGGTCGAGATCCCGTGCGTCGGCATGCGACGGTCGATGACGCTGTCCTGACCGGCCTGCTACGGGGCGCGGCCGACCGCCATCAGGTGGCTGCTGACGCCGAGAAACCCGGGCTCGTGCTCCAAACGCTCGGCCGTGTGGAGTACGTGCTGCCAGGCGGCAGGGTCTGCGTAGCGGTCATCGAGGTCGGGCAGCAGACAGCCCGGTCCCTCGAGGCCGAGCACCTCGATGCCGGTGAATCCGGCGGAGCGGAATTCAGCCGTGAGTTCCTCGGGCCGGTGCAGGTAGGCCAGCGTGAACCACTGGCCGTCGTCCGGCGGATCGTGTCGGCCAGTGGTCAGCCCGTGCTCGACCAGCTGAGCAAATCCGGGCAGCTCGCATAGCGCTTGAACAACCCGTCCAGCAGCGGGGCAAAGCGGTTGATGACGGCGGCGGCGGGTGCACGAGGGTCACGTCATAGCCGGCGTCGGCCAGCCACCGCGCATGCACACCAGCCGCGCCGCCGACGTCGAGGATCCGCGCTGGCGGGGCGGGCAGGACCCGCGTCAGGACGACGCGGGTGCGGTCGCGTTCGAGCAGCCCGCAGCCGGCCGACAAACGGTCTCGCTCCTGGCCCGGCACGTAGTGGCCGACGTACCTGTCGCTGGGCATGCCCGCACGGTAAGCAGGGTGTCCGCCGCGTCGCTACCCGGTTTTGTCGGACCGCGCTGTCAGGATCGCCCCATGAACCTTGCCGGCGTGCTCACCGCTCTGCTGCTCCTGGCCGCAGGCTGCGGGCTGGGGATGGCGCTGGCCCGCGGCCGGGCCGCCGCCCTGGTCGCCCAGCGGGAGGCATTGCAGGCCGAGCGCGACGGGCTCCGCGGGGAGCTGGCCGCTGTCAGCGAGCACCGGCGACTGGCCGATGCCGAGGTGGCCGCGCTCCAGGCGACGCTCGACCATTGTCAGCGGTCGGGTGACGGCTTGAAGGAGACGTTCGCGGCACTGTCGGCCGAGGCGCTGCGGCACAACAACCAGCAGTTCGTGCAGTTGGCCGAGGCCACCCTCAAGCAGGCGACGACGGAGGCCGATGGCGACCTGGCCCGTCGGCAGCAGGCGATCGACGCCCTGGTTCTCCCGCTGCGGGAGTCGTTGACCAAAGTGGAGGGTCAGCTCAAGACGGTGGAGCGCGAGCGGATCGACTCCTATCGCAGCCTGGTCGAGCAGGTCGGCACGATGCGGCAGACGAGCGAGCAGCTCAAGATCGAGACCGCCCAGCTGGTCACCGCCCTGCGCGCGCCACAGGTGCGCGGCCGGTGGGGTGAGATGCAGCTGCGCCGGGTTGTCGAATCGGCCGGCATGGTGGAGCACTGCGACTTCTCCGAGCAGCTGACCGCGCACACCGCCGACGGGACGTCGCTGCGTCCCGACCTCGTCGTCCATCTGGCTGGCGGCAAGCGGGTCGTCGTCGACGCCAAGGTCGCCTTCAACGGCTATCTCGAGGCCATGGAGGCGCGCGACGATGTCACGAAGGCGACCCGGCTGCGGGCACATGCCCGGCACCTGCGCACGCACATCGACCAGCTCGGGGCCAAGTCCTATTGGGAGCACTTCGCCCCGACGCCAGAGTTCGTGGTGATGTTCGTGCCGGCCGATGCCTTCCTCAACGCCGCCCTTGAGGAGGACCCGGCCCTGCAGGAGCACGCCTTCGCTCGCAACGTCGTCATCGCGACCCCGGCGACGCTCATCGCCCTGCTGCGCACGATCTCCTACACCTGGCGGCAGGAGGCGCTGGCCAGGAACGCCGCCCAGATACACGCGCTCGGGCGCGAGCTGCACGGTCGCCTGGCGACCATGGGCGGGCACATGAGCAAGCTCGGCGGCCAGCTCAACAACGCGGTCAAGGCATTCAACGAATCCGTCAGCTCCCTGGAGAGCCGAGTGCTCGTGACGGCCCGCAAGCTAAGTGACCTGCAGGTCACCGACGAACAGCTGCTCGGCCCGCGGCAGGTGGAGCTGGTCACCCGGCAGGTCCAAGCCCCCGAGCTGGTCGCATCGGCGAGCGACACACTCGTCGTGCTGCCGGAGCAGTCGACCGAGCCGTGGCCTGCGCAACGGCACGCCGGCGGCTAGGCGAGCTGCTCAGCCGGCCGCGTCGCCGAGCAAGGGCTTGACCCGGTTCCAGCGGGTGATCTCACACCCGTTGGTACGAGACAGCTGGGCATCCACCGGCGTCCCGCGCCAGGTGCCCTTGACGGTGGCGACCTGCGACCCGCCGAAGATCATGGAACACGCCGTGTGACCGAGCTGCAGCTTCAGCACCTGCGGCGATGTCTTCGCGACAAAGTCGCAGGCGTCGGCCGCCTTCGGGTGCGTGCCGCCTGCGGGATCGCAGGTCAGCGTCCAGGTCTTCGGCGTTGCCTTGGGGCTCGCGGCGACCGTGACCGTCAGATCGGTGGCGGGGCGGGGTGGCGGCGTCTGCTGCGCACCGGGGGGCTGATCGGCCGGCGCGGCGCAGGCTCCGAGCAGTCCACCGATCAGGGCCAGCACGGCGACCGGTCTGCGGTTCGTTGTCATGCTCGTCAGACGCATGCTGCTCAAGGCCGGTTCCCCAATCGCCACAAAAGGGCAGAATCTCTGCCACTGGTGCTCGCTCGACGAGGAGTGTTGCTCATGCCCAAGCCGCCGCTACCCGACCAGCTCATCGCATTGCTCGCCAAGCCCAATCCTGCAGTGATCGCCACCCTACGGCCGGACGGTCAGCCGGTCTCGGTCGCCACGTGGTACCTCTACGACCGATCCCTGAACGGCCAGTCCCGCTACGACAAGGGGCAGATCCTGGTCAACATGGACGAGGGGCGCAAGCGGCTGGACCACCTGCGAGCCGACCCGCGCGTCTCACTCACCGTCCTGGACTCCGACGACTGGTACACGCACGTCAGCGTTCAGGGCAGGGTGGTGCGCCTCGACGAAGACGCCGACCTGAGCGTCATCGACCGGATCGACCAGCACTACACCGGTCGTCCCTACAGCAACCGGGAGCGCAAGCGGGTCAGCGCCTGGATCGAGATCGACCGCTGGCACGGCTGGGGTGCAGCAAGAAGCCCCGACGCCTGACCTGCCGCGCACGGGCGCGGCCATCGGGGCACCGGCGAGCAGCCGCCATGGCCGGCGTCGGGTCCAGTCGGCCGACCATCAGTTCGGCGACCGTTGACTTGCCGGATCCGGGTGCCCCGGCGACGACCCAGACGGTGGCCGGCAAGTCAGGACGCGGACGCGGCGCGCAGGTCGCGGCGGATCTCCTGGGGCAGCGCGAAGACTAGGTGCTCCTCGGCCGAGGTGACCTCCTGCACGTCGGCGTACCCGCGGGCGGCCAACCAGGCCAGGGTCTCGTCGATGAGCAATTCGGGGACCGACGCGCCGCTGGTCAGCCCCACGGTCTGCACGCCGGTCAGCCACTCCGGGTCGATCCCGGCCGCATTGTCGACGAGGTGAGCGGCCGGCGTACCCGAATCCAGGCCGACCTCGACGAGCCGGACGGAGTTGGACGAGTTGGTCGAGCCGACCACCAGCAACAACTCGCAGCGGGCCGCTATCTCCTTCACCGCGACCTGACGGTTTTGCGTCGCGTAGCAGATGTCGTCACTCGGCGGGTCGATCAGGGCAGGGAACCGGCGGCGCAGGGCGGCAACGGTCTCCATCGTCTCGTCGACCGACAGCGTCGTCTGGGACACCCAGGCCACCCTCGCCGGGTCGCGCACCTGCAGGCCTTCCACGTCTCCCGGGCCGCCGACCAGATGCACCCGGTCCGGCGCCTGACCGGTGGTGCCCACCACCTCTTCATGCCCCTCGTGCCCGATCAACACGATGTCGCAGTCTTCGGCGGCGAAGCGCCGGGCTTCGACATGCACCTTGGTGACCAGTGGGCAGGTCGCGTCGATGGTGCGCAGGTTGCGCCTGGCGGCCTGCTCGTGCACCACCGGGGCGACCCCGTGCGCCGAAAACACCACGAGCGCGCCTTCGGGCACCTCGTCGGCTTCCTCGACGAAAACCGCGCCGCGTGCCTCGAGGCTGCGGACGACATGGCGGTTGTGCACGATCTGCTTGCGGACGTAGACCGGGGCGCCGTACAACTCCAGCGCCTTCTCGACCGTGATCACGGCCCGGTCGACACCGGCACAATAACCGCGGGGTCGAGCGAGCAGCACGCGCTTGCGGTCTCCGGTCACGCCACCCAGGGTACGGCGGCGCCTGCAATGGGCCCCCGCGCATGGCGTGAAACGGCGGCCGACTGGGGATAGGCACAATAGGGTCGGCGGGTGGGCGAACAGCAGACCAGTGCGGAGCACCCCTGGCCGGTCCGGATGGTCGCGCAGAAGATCGCCGGATGGGTGGCCCGGCTCGGCGAGGTGTGGGTCGAGGGCCAGGTGGCGCAGCTCACCGTCCGCCCAGGGGTGGCCACGATCTACCTGACGTTGCGTGACCCGGCGGCCGCGGTGTCGCTCAGCGTGACCTGTCCGCGGGCGGTGTACACCGACGTGGCACCGCCGCTGACCGAGGGCACCCGGGTGGTCGTACGCGCCCGGCCGGAGTTCCACGCCGCCCGCGGCTCGCTGCACCTGCGGGCGAGTGAGATCCGGCCGCTGGGGGTCGGCGCGCTGCTGGCCCGGCTCGAGCACCTCAAAAGCGTGCTGGCGGCCGAGGGTCTCTTCGCTGCCGACCGCAGGCTGCCGCTGCCCTTCCTGCCGCACTGTGTCGGGCTGGTGACCGGCCGGGCGAGTGCCGCCGGGCGCGACGTGCTGACCAACGCCCGGGCCCGGTGGCCCGGGGTGCGCTTCCGGGTGCTCACCGTCGCGGTACACGGCGCCGGCGCGGCGGGCGAGGTGATCGAGGCGATTCGCACGCTGGACCGGGACGCGGCCGTCGAGGTGATCGTCGTGGCGCGGGGCGGCGGCTCGGTGGAGGACCTGCTGACCTTCAGCGACGAGGCACTGTGCCGGGCGGTGGCGGCCTGCCGTACCCCCGTTGTCAGCGCGATCGGCCACGAGAGCGACACCTCGCTGCTCGACCATGTGGCGGACGTGCGCGCCTCCACACCGACCGACGCCGGCAAGCTGGTGGTGCCCGACGTCGCCGAGCAGCAGCGCGGCCTCGACGTGACGGTGGGGCGGCTCCGGCGGGTGATCCTCGCCCGGATCGACAGCGAGCAGCGCCAGGTCGACGCACTGCGCAGCCGCCCGGCGCTGGCCACCCCCTTCACGATGGTCGAGGGCCGGGCCGCCGAGGTGCTCGCCCTGCGCGAGCGGGCCCGCCGCTGCCTGCAGCACCGGCTGGATCAGGCCATGGCCGATCTGGGTCACGCCCGGGCGCAGGTCAATGCCCTCAGCCCGTCGGCGACGCTGCGGCGTGGCTACGCCGTCGTGCAACGCGCCTCCGGTCAGGTCGTGCGCCGGCCGGTCGACGTCACTGCGGAGGAGCGCCTGCGAGTACGACTGTCCGCCGGTGATCTGGCGGTACGGGTCACCGAGACCGGAAGCGGGTGAGCGCCTCGCCGCCGTGCGGCCGGAAGCCGGCCTCCCGGTAAAGGTTCGCGGCCATCGGCGTAGCCCGCAGGTCGACCCGGACCACCCCGATCTCGTCGAACCAGGCGACCAGCGCACCGAACACCCTCCGTGCATGGCCCTGCCGGCGAGCCGCCTCGTCGGTGCACACCGACCCGATGTGGCCGCGACGCCCGTCCGTCGTGCTCGGCCCGGGCAGGTGCACCTCGACGTACCCGACGCCGCTCGCGTGCAGGGAACGCCGGGCTCAGGCGCGCCGACGACGAAGGCCGCGAACTGTTCCCGGTCGCACAGTTGGGGGGCGAGCATGTCGCGGCAGGCTTGCTGCCATTCGCCGCCGACGTCGGCAGCCACGGCCATCGAGGCGAACATCGCCGCCCGCAGGCGGACCAGTTCCTCGACGTCGGCAACGCCGGCCGGGCGTAGGGTCGGGATCTCCACAGGGGCTGATCCAACCAGGAGGCAGGGCGGGTGGTCGACGCGGATACCGGGCAGCCCGGCGACTCGGCAGACGACGGTCCAACCAGCGACCCGCCGCGCTACGAGCAGGCCCGCGACGAGCTGGCCGAGGTGGTCCGCAAGCTGGAGGCCGGCAGCGTCACGCTCGAGGACTCCCTGGCGTTGTGGGAGCGCGGTGAGGCGCTGGCCGCCACGTGTCAGCGATGGCTCGACGGTGCCCGCGGGCGGCTGGCGGCGGCTGCGGCTGCGGCTGCGGAAGAGTCCCGCGACTGAGCTGGCCACCCGCCTACTCTGGGCGGCGTGCCCACCGACCATGCCATCGAGATCCGCGGCGTGGTCAAGCACTACGGCGCCATCCGGGCAGTCGACGGGCTGGACCTCGACGTGCCGACCGGCACGTGTCTCGGCCTGCTGGGTCCGAACGGTGCCGGAAAGTCCACGACGCTGCGGTTGCTCACCGCCCAGTCCATCGCCGACCGGGGCGAGATCACCGTGCTCGGCCATCCGGTCCCGTCGGAGTCCAAGCAGGCGCGGGCGCAGATGGGCGTGGTCCCGCAGTTGGACAACCTCAACGTCGAGCTGACCGTACGACAGAACCTTTCGATCTTCACCCGGCTCTATCGCGTGCCCCGGGGCGAGCGGCGAGCAGCAGTCGATCGCGCACTGCAACAGGCACAGCTCACCGACCGGGCCGACAGCAAGGTCGACAAGCTCTCCGGGGGGATGCGCCGGCGACTGCTGATCGCGCGTGCGCTGGTGCACCATCCCCGGCTGGTGCTCCTGGACGAGCCGACGGTGGGCCTCGACCCGCAGGTGCGCCAGGAGTTGTGGGCGCTGATCGACGGGCTGCGGGCACAGGGGGTGACCATCCTCATGTCGACGCACTACATCGAGGAGGCCCAGCGGCTGGCCGACGACGTCGCGGTGATGTCGCACGGCACGTTGATCGCCCATGATCCACCCGCCCGGCTGCTGGCCGCGCACGCCGGCCGCAGCGCCGCGGAGTTCTACGGGCCGCCCCCCAGGCTCGCCGAGATCGAGGCACTGGCGTGGGCGGCCGGCTTCACCACCCGGCGCACCGGCCCCTCGGTGTCGGTCCTGCGCGCCGAGGACATGCCCGACTCCCTGGCCGACGCGCTCGGTGACGGTGGCCTGCGGCGCGCGGCCAGCCTCGAGGACGTCTTCGTGGTGCTCACCGGCGCGGAGGAGGCATGACCACCGCCGGATCGGCCCGCCGGCTGCGCCGCTTCGAGCCCGCCGCCCTCGCCGGTGTCCTGACCCACGAGCTGACGTTGTTCAAGCGGTTCTGGCCGTCCAACACGTTCGCTTCGGTGGTGGAGCCCACCATCTACCTGCTGGCCTTCGGCTTCGGCTTCGGCTCGCTGGTCGCGGTGGTCGACGGCTATCGCTACATCGACTTCGTCGGCACCGGCGTGGTCGCCACGTCAGTGCTGTTCACCTCGGCGTTCACCGGACTGTTCCAGACCTTCTTCCGCCGCACCCACCAGGGCATCTACGACGCGGTGCTGGCGGCGCCGGTCGACACCCACGAGTTGGTGCTCGGCGAGGCGTTGTGGAGCTCGTTGCGGTCCGGGGTCTACGGCTGCGCCCCGCTGCTGGTCGCAGTTGCCTTCGGCCTGCGACCGGGGCCCGGCGTGGTGCTCGTCCCGGTGATCGCCTTCGTGACCGGGCTGGGCTTCGCGTTGTTCGGCATCTGGCTGTCGGCGGTCATCCCCTCGATCGACGCCGTCAACTACATCATCTCGGCCGTGCTCACGCCGCTCTTCCTCGTCGCCGGCACCTTCTTTCCGCTCGACCGGCTCCCTCAATGGGCGCAGCACCTGGCCCAGGTCAACCCGCTCTACCACTGCGTCGAGCTGGTCCGCCATGCAGTGTTCGGGCTGCGGCCGGTCAGCGACCTGCGGCATCTCGCGGCACTGCTGGTCTTCGCGGGGGTGATGTGGACCCTCGCCGTCCGCAAGATGCGGAAACGGCTGATCGACTGAGCGATCCGCGGGTCGTCATTCGGCCGGCCGCAGCGAACCGGCGAGCACGCCGAGCTCTGCCAGCCCGGCACTGCCGAACACCAGATAGGTCACCCCGCCGTCCGTACGCGCGATTGCCCGGTCACCGGACTTGCGGGCCGCGAGCTGCTGCCACTGCGCCCCGCGGACCGGCACCGACCCGAGCGGGCGCACCGCCGACAGCTCACGGTGCAGCAGAGTGTTGCGCGGCAGGTCACTCTCGACCAGCTGGGCGTACTGACCGGTCGGGGTGAGAAGGCCGACCCGCAAGGTGAGGTGCCCCCCCTCGGTAGGCTGATCGGTGGCGCTGGTCACTCGCCACGTTGCCGGCAACCGCGGCACCAGGACCGGGTAGTGAGCCGCCGTGCGCGCGCCGGCATAGGTGTTCGACGGATCGACCACCCGGACGCCCTTGCCGCCGCGGTGCTGGAAAGCCAGGACGAAGCCGACGATCAGCAGGATCAGGAGAAGTGACAACGCCATGTCCCGTACGCTCTGCCGGGCGCGCCGCGCTGCCGGCGCCGTCATCGGCCCCGGCCGATGCGCTCGATCTCGTGCATGACCGCGGCGCACTCGTCGGCAGTGGTGAAGAAGTGCGGGCCGATCCGCAGTCCCGCCCCGGGCCGGTGGTCGACGAGGAACCCGCGGGTCAGCAGCACATCATGGACGTGCGCGGCGTTGCCGGGGTCGACCGTCACGTGGCCACCGCGCTGGGCGGGGTCGCCCGGCGAGCGGACCGTCCAGCCACGGGCCAGCGCCGCCTCGACCAGGGGCTGGGTGAGCGACACCGAACGCTCGCGGATGCGCTGCACCCCGACGTCCGCGACGCCCTGGTAGCCGGCCGAGGCGGCGTAGGCCGCCGAGACGCCCGGCGTCCCACCGGCGAAGCGGCCCACCCCGCCCGCGTAGTCCACCTCGGCGAAGGAGAAATCGAACGGCGTGCGGTGGCCGAACCAGCCGATGGAGGCCGGTCGGAGTGTGTCGGTGAGCCGAGGTGCGACGTACAGCCAGGCCGCACCCGGGCCGCCGCAGAGGAATTTCACCGATCCGCCGACGCACAGGTCGACGTCGAGATCCACCACGTCGACGGGCAGTACTCCGGCCGCCTGGTAGGCGTCCAGCAGCACCAGCGCGCCAACCTCGTGGGCCCGCCCGATCACCGGACGGACATCGACCAGGGTCGAGGAGCGGAACAGCACGAGCGAGATGGGGACGATCGCGGTGCGCTCGTCGATCGCGTCGACCAGCCGCCGCACGTCGAGGTGCACGCCGTCACCGGCCGAGGGCACCACGCAGACGTCCGCGCCGTACCTGCCGTGCGCCGACCAGAGGTAGTGGCTGCCCGGCCACTCCAGGTCCGAATAGACAACCCGGTTGCGGCGGCCGGTGAAGTCGAGGCAGGAGGCGACGGCCGCCATCAGATCGGCCACGCTCTGCCGCAGCACCGTCGTGCCGGCCGGTGCGCCGACGATCCCCCCGACCAGATCGGCGACGCGGGCCATCTCGGCCAGCCAGTCGTCCCACGCGAGGACGCCACGCGTGGCCCACAGACGCGCATAGGCGGCCAACCGGTCGGCGCTCGCCCGGTGCATCGCACCCAGCGAGTGGTTGACCAGATACGTTGTGTCAGCGAGGACCGGATAATCATCCCGGCGCGTCAACAGGTCGCGGTGCCGATCGCTGGAGAAATCAGCGGCATCACCCATGGCCACACTCTGCCAGGATGGTCACATCACCACGAGGGAGCCGGCGATGACTGACGTACCCGCTGAGTTGTCCGTAGGCGAGGAGTCCCCGGACCGCAACCTGGCCCTGGAGTTGGTACGGGTCACCGAGGCGGCGGCGATGGCGGCCGGCCGGTGGGTGGGCCGCGGCGACAAGAACGGTGGTGACGGCGCGGCTGTCGACGCCATGCGCATGCTCATCGGCACCGTGGCGATGCGCGGGGTCGTGGTGATCGGCGAGGGTGAGAAGGACGAGGCGCCCATGCTCTACAACGGCGAGGAGGTCGGCGACGGCACCGGTCCCGAGTGCGATGTCGCAGTCGACCCGATCGACGGCACCACCCTGATGAGCAAGGGCATGCCCAACGCGGTCGCGGTGCTCGCCGTCGCCGAGCGGGGCACGATGTATGACCCGTCGGCGGTGTTCTACATGAAGAAGCTGGTGACCGGGCCGGAGGCGGCCGGCAGCGTGGACATCGAGGCCCCGATCGGCGACAACATCCGTGCGGTGGCCAAAGCCAAGGGCGGCCAGGTCGAGGACGTGACCGTCTGCATCCTCGACCGGCCCCGGCATGACCAACTGGTGACCGACGTCCGCGCGGCGGGAGCCCGGATCAAGTTCATCACCGACGGCGATGTCGCCGGCGCGATAATGGCTGCCCGTGACGGCACCGGCGTCGACCTGATGATCGGCATCGGGGGCACACCCGAGGGCATTATCTCGGCCTGTGCGATCAAGTGCCTCGGCGGCGCGCAGTTCGGGGTCCTCTGGCCGCGGGACGACGCCGAGCGTGAGCGGGCCTTGGCGGCGGGGCACGAGCCCGGCCGGGTGCTCGACATCGACGACCTGGTCGCCTCCGACAACGTATTCTTCGTGGCGACCGGGATCACCGACGGCGACCTGCTGCGCGGAGTGCGCTACCGCGCCGGCGGGGTGCGCACCCAGTCCATCGTGATGCGCTCGCGCAGTGGCACGATCCGGGTCGTCGACAGCGAGCACTCACTGACGAAGTTGCGAGCCTACAGCCGCATCGACTACCAGCATCACAACTGAGCCAGGCTCGGTACAGTCGGGTGAGCATCGAGCGAAGCGAGGCGCGGAGCGAGATGACGGTCAGTCGGGTGAGCATCGAGCGAAGCGAGGCGCGGAGCGAGATGACGGTCAGTCGGGTGAATCAAACTTCAGGAGTCACCATGGGCGAGAAATCCAAACCGAAGGCCACCGAGAAGAAGGTCGGCAAGAGCCTGAAAGAGAAGCGCGCCGCCAAGAAGCTCAAGTCCGAGGGCAAGGCACCGCTGGGCACGCCGCGCGACCGCTGAGGCCGCCGCGGTCCCGCTGGCTGGTTGTCATCTCGCTCCGCTCGATGCTCGCTCGACTGTGCCCTCACCTCACTGCGCTCCTCGCTCCGCTCGATGCTCGCTCGACTAACATCGGGCTCAGCCGACGTCAGGAGCCAGCGTGCCGGAGCAGGACTACCGGGTCGAGCACGACTCGATGGGTGAGGTACGCGTCCCGGCCGCCGCCAAGTGGCGTGCCCAGACCCAGCGGGCGGTGGAGAACTTCCCCGTCTCTGGCCTGCGCGTCGACCCCCGGCTCATCTCGGCACTGGCCGCCATCAAGGGCGCCGCCGCCACGGTCAACGCGGAGTTGGGCGTCGTCGACACCGACATCGCCAAGGCGGTGCAGTCCGCCGCTGCCGAGGTGGCGCGGGGCGACTGGGCCGAGGAGTTCCCGATCGACGTGTTCCAGACCGGCTCCGGCACCTCGACCAACATGAACGTCAACGAGGTGATCGCAACCCTCGCCGCCGAGCGGCTCGGTGCGCCGGTGCACCCCAACGACGACGTCAACGCGTCGCAGTCGTCCAACGACACCTTCCCTTCCGCCATGCACATCGCGGTCACCCGGGCGCTGGAGCGCGACCTGCTGCCCAGCCTCGACCACCTGGCCGGCTCACTCGAACGCAAGGCGGTCGAGTTCGCCACGGTGGTCAAGTCCGGCCGCACGCACCTGATGGACGCCACCCCGGTCACCCTCGGACAGGAATTCGGTGGCTACGCAGCGGCGATCCGGCTGGGCATCGACCGGGCCCGGTCCTGTCTGCCGCGGGTCGGCGAACTGCCGCTGGGTGGCACGGCCGTCGGCACCGGCATCAATGCGCCGCCGGGGTTCGCCGCCAAGGTGATCGCCCGGCTGGCCGACGAGTTGGGCGTGCGGCTGACCGAGGCGGGCAACCACTTCGAGGCGCAGGCATCCCGCGATGCTCTGGTGGAGGCATCCGGGGTGCTGCGCACCGTCGCGGTCAGTCTCAACAAGATCGCCAACGACCTGCGCTGGATGGCCTCCGGGCCGAACACCGGCCTGGCCGAGATCTGCCTCCCCGACCTGCAACCGGGGTCGTCGATCATGCCTGGCAAGGTCAACCCGGTGCTGCCCGAGGCCGTCTGCCAGGTGGTGGCCCAGGTCATCGGCAACGACGCGGCAGTGGCGTTCGGCGGCGCGGCCGGCAACTTCGAGCTCAACGTCAACCTGCCGGTGATCGCGCGCAACGTGCTGGAGTCGGTGCGCCTGCTCGCCAACATCAGCCGCCTGCTGGCCGACCGCTGCATCGACGGCATCACCGCCGACCAGCGGCGCTGCCGGACCTACGCGGAACGCTCGCCGGCCATCGTCACTGCGCTGAACGGCTACCTCGGCTACGAGGAGGCCGCCAAGGTGGTCAAGGCGTCCATGGCCGAGGGGAAGACGATCCGCGAGGTCGTCGTGGAGCGCGGCCACCTCCGCGACGGCCGGCTGACCGAGGCCCAACTCGACGAGGCCCTCGACGTGCTGGCAATGACCCGGCCCGCAACGGGCTCGAAGGGCTCGGGAGAATAGCCGGACCCATCAATCCGGCCACATCGACCCGTTGGCGGTCTCGGCGCTGTGTGCGTTGTGCAGGGCTTGGTCGACGGCCGTACCGAGGCTGGCCAGCTCCGCGGCGACGTCAGAGAAAATGGCGTTCCACTCCGTCTGGTAGCCCTGCCAGGCAGTGGCGGCCGGCCCCGCCTTCCAGGTCTTGCTCAGCCGGTTCATCAGCTCGGTCACGTCGGTGTGTGTCTGGTTGAGCCGGGCCGCAGCGGCCATGATGTCGGCGCGGGCGGTCGCTATCCCGTCGAAGTGGTACTTGTAACGCTCTGCGGCCATCACTGTCTCCTCGACTGCCGGCTCGTGCCCACCTGAGCTGTAGACGGGTCAGCGGTGATCAGGGTTTAGAGGCTGCCCGATAGCGGTTGGACACACCGGTGTTTGCCTCCTCGGTCCGCGTGTAGTGGCCGTGGGTCTTGGTGAGGCCAGCAGCGATGTCGGCAAGCCGCCGATTGTGGTCCGTGGCCCGAGCCGCCCAGCGCTCCTTGGCGTCGTGGAAGCTCGTGGCGGCCGGGCCGCTCCACAGCCCCCGGAGGGCGGACAGCTGGTCGAGCAGCCGGTTCATGTCGGCGTCGATCTGGTGGTTGTGGGTCGCCATCTGGCCTGCGACGGCTTCCACGTCCTGCGGAACGACCTCGTAGCCATCCATCCGGGCACCTCCTGCGCAGCGTGATCGGCGATCGGCACCGCGGACCGGCCAGACCGCGCACTGTGAGTTTGCCACTGTTGGACCCGCAATGCTTCGTTGCGTCGGTCTTTCCACCGTGGTACGAAGAGTAACCATCCCGAAAAGTCGCGGCCGCATCCACGATGATCTGCCCAGCGAGCGCGGATGAGCCTTGAGGAGCGCCGATGGCACAGGGTTACGAGGTCGAACCGGCCGCCCTGGAGCTTGCGAGCCAGGTATTCGACGTGCAGGGCAAGCAGGCCGAGATCCACGCCGGCGTCTTCCTCGGACTGGCAGCCCTGCCCGACAGCGCCTTCGGCAACCTGCCGGAGTCCTACAAACTGGCCAATCAGTTCCAAGCGTTCTTCCAGCAGGTGCAGACCGATCTGAAGGCGCTGCAGGACTCCCTTAACGGCTGTTCCAAACGGCTGACGCAGACCGCGAAAAACTACCGCGTCGCCGAGGGCGACAACACGCTGCCCGGTCAGCGCTGAGGCGACGACCCCTTCATGGCGGACGCGCCCGACACCTTCCACCGGATCTGGGGCACGATCGTTGATCCCGGCGGGGATCCCGAGGGGATTCACCGGTGCGCCACGGCATGCCGCACGCTCTCCGGAGACCTGACCACCGTGCTCGCCGTGCTCGATCCGGTTGCCACCGGCCTCCAGCCGCATTGGCGCTCCAAGGCCGGCGGTGGCTTTCAGAAGGCCTGGGCCGAGTTCAACCCGATCATGTCCCACTACGCTCAGCAGTTGCACGAGGCCGGCGACTCGCTGGACAAGGTCGCCGACGCCATCCACGAGGCCCAGGTCCAGGCCCGCAACTTCTTGATCATGGTAGGCGTGACGCTGGTCGTCGGCGCCGCGCTGACATTCTTCACCTTCGGCACCTCCGACGCGGCGGCCATCGTAGCTGTGGAGACCGAGGCCGGTGTGGTGGCGACCATGATGGCCCGGCTCGGTGCCCTGCTGGCCGGGGAGGCGGAGGCCGTCTCCGCACTGCTCAGCGCAATGCAGCTCACCGCGGCACGGTTCGCCCTCGGCATGGGCCTGTCCGCGGCGGCAACGGTAGGGGTCAAGGGCATTCTGCAGGGCGAGAACGTGCTCGATCCGGCCAACTACACCGCCAAGGACGCCACCAACATCCTGCTCGGCGGCGTCCTCACGGCCGGGATGGGGACCATCGCGGGCATCGGCCGGGCCTCTGCAGTGCTCGACGCCCACCCCATCGCGGGTGCCGGGGTGGCCGGCATCATCGGCGGCGGCGGCGGGTCGACCATCGGCCAGGTCTGGCTCAACCACCGATCGCTGCTCGACCTGAATACCTGGGCGGACATCGCGCTCAGCGCCGGTATCGCCGCGGTGTCCGGCGTGGCTATCGGCAGCGCAGCCGTCGGCATCTCGAAGGGAGTAACAGCCATCGGCGGCACCGGCGAGCCACTGCTGGAGGAGCCCCTCCTGGTTGCCGACGAGCCCCAGCTCAGCGGCCTACTCGGCCCCAACGGCCGGCCCCTGACGATGGCCGGCGACGAGATTCCAGCGCCGGCCGGCCCCCTGCTCGGGGTGGACGGCGAGCCGCTGCCCAGCACACCATCGACCGTGACCACGCCGTCGATCCGACCCAACGGGCAGCCGCTCTTCCCGCCCCAGCAGTTTCCCCGGCCGGGTTTCAGGGCCGTTACGGGTGGCGATCTCGTCCGCGGGCTCACCGGCCTGCCCGCCGGCGGGCTGCAGTACCTCATCACCTTCCCGCACCCGACAGCGCCGCTTGCCGGCCCCGGGTTGCCGCCGGCCGGCCCGACCGCACCCGACTTCCCGATCGAGCACCCGCTGCCGCCTCCGATCTCCGTGCCCGTGCGCCGCGGCGACTCACTGTGGGCGATCGCCGAGCGGGAATACGGCGACGGCAGCAAGTGGCGCCTCATCGCCGAGGCCAACCACATCGGACGGCCGTACACCATCCACGTCGGCCAGAGCCTCGTCATCCCGCCTTTGCCGGCACCGCTGCCCAACCCGGTGCAGGCGACGAGCTACGTCGTGCACGACGGCGACTCGCTGTGGGCGATCGCCCAACGGGAATACGGCGACGGTAGCAAGTTCGGCCTCATCGCCGAGGCCAACCACCTCAGCCCGCCCTACCACGTCTTCCACGGTCAGACGCTCGCCATCCCGGCCGTCCCGCAACCCGTGGGCTGAGCACGCCCGGCCGCCCAGCAGCGTCCCCTGTCACAGCGATGGCCCGCGGTGCCCGAATGTGAAACAACCGTGCAATCTCGATCATCAATACTCCGCCCATGGCCGACAAGCCGGGTGCCTACGCGGGAATCACCGGGATGCTGTTCGACCCCGGTGGCGACGTCGACGGCATCCGCCGCGCCGCCAGTGCCTGCCGGCAGCTCTCGACCCACTTCAGCGGCTGCCTGGACGCCCTCGATCCGGTCTCCGCCGAGCTGATCAAGCATTGGAAGGGGCGGCCCGGCAACGGTTTCCGGACTTCGTGGGAGACGTTCGCTCCCGCCATGCACGACTACGCGCACCAGTTGGCCGGCGCCGGCGACAGCCTGGACAAGGTGGCCGACCTGTTGCACGAGGCGCAGGTGCAGTCGCGCAACTTCAAGATCGCCCTCGGCGCCACCGTGGTCGTCGGCGCCGCGATGACCCTCTTCACCTTCGGACTGTCCGACGTCGCGGCGGCGGCGACGGTCGAGGCTGAGGCCGGCGCCATCACGGTGATGATGGCCCGGCTGGCCAGCCTGCTGGCGGGAGAGGCACAGGCCGTGTCCGCGCTGATCAGCGCCATGACTACCACGGTCGCGCGATTCTCCATGGGCGTCGGTTTCTCGATCGCCTCCACGGTGGGGGTGAAGGGCCTGGTCCGGCACCAGGATGTCCTGGATCCGGCCAACTACGATGCCAAGGACGCGGCCAAGGTACTCCTCGACGGCATGCTGGTCATGGCGATGGGACCCATGGCGAGCACCCCCTCCATCTCGGCGGCACTGGAGGCGCATCCCTACCTCGGCTTCGCCGCAGCCGGTGGCGCGGGCAGCGGCGCCTTCAGCGTGGTCTCGCAGTTCTGGCTCGATGGGGCCTCACCGACCGATCCGGAGGCCTGGCTCAACGTCGGCAAGAGCACCATCTTCGGCGGCCTGTCGGGGTGGGGGACCGCCGGTCTGTTCGTCGGCCTCCCGGGGGCCATCGGATCGGTCCGCTGGCCGGGTGCCACGGCGGTCGAGGACAGGGTGCTGGCCGACTAGCAGCCCACGCTCACCGGCCTGCTCGGCCCCCGTCGTCGGCCGTTGGGGACCGACGGCGTCGAGTTGCCCGTGCCGACCCGGCCGCTCGCCGGCCTGGTAGGCCCGCGCGGCGAACCGCTCGCCGCCGCACCAGCTCCGCTCGGCCGCCTGCCGGTGCCTGGCCCCAACGGCCTGCCGCTCTTCCCGGCCAAGCGCTTCCCCGCCACCGCCACCGGCCTCGCGGTCACTCCCGGCGACATCGTCCGGGGGGGAACCGGCCTCGGTTCGGACGCCATCAACTACGTCATCAACTACCCGCCACCGCCGGTAATAGTTAGCGGGCCCCCGCTGCCGCCGCCCGCGCCGATCGCGCCGGATTTCCCGATTCCAGCCTTACCCGCTCGCGCCATGCCAGGCGTCGCCGCCTACTCGGTGCAGCACGGCGACTCCCTGTGGTCGATCGCCCAGCGGGTCTACGGCGACGGCATGGCGTGGACCCGGATCTGGGCCGCGAACCCGCAGATCGCCGACCCCGCCACGATCGCCTACGGCCACGTGCTGGCGGTGCCCGGCCCTCCCGCGCAACCGCTGCGGGCCACCGGCTGATCACTGTCCGTTGTAGATGTTCAACTGTCGCTCCAGGACGTTGGACGACGGCCGCCCGTGATGGACCTCGGCGCGCAGGCACCACAGCACCGAGCAGTCCGGCGTGACCAGCGTCGGGCAGGCATCGGTGGGCAACCGCACGGCGAAGGGGAAGGCCCGCGGCCCGGCCAGCTCTGCCTGCTCGGCGAGCGTCACCGAGCGCCGCCGGCGGTGCCGGGACAAGGCCGGATCGGTATGCCGCCAGATGTTGACCGCGGACGTTCCCACTCCGCTCGTGACCCGGCGGGGAAAGACCAGGACCCGCCGGGCGACGAACGGCTGCTTCGGCCGGACGAGTAACCGGCCGTGCAGGACGCCACCCGGCCGCCCGGCGAACGGGCCCGCGAGGTCGAAGTCCAACTCACAGGCGCCGGTCGCACTAGCGAGCACCGTGCCCTCCGAGTCCTGGTAGAGGGCCCGGCCGGACACCAGTCGCACCCGCGATTGGCCGGCGAGGAGTTGACCGCCGAAGGTGTTTACCTCTGCGCGCACCCAATAGTCCACCGAGATGCCGCCGCAGCGCGCCGACGGGCTCGCCGCCGCGGTCGGGACATGCACAGTCCGTTCGACCACGGTGCCGCCCCGCAGCGGCCCGGCGATCCCGAGCGGAGCCGCGCCCAGGGTGACCGTACGCGAGCGACGCTCGCGCCCGGTGGCCCCGAGCGGCTGCTCCATCCCCTGCCCGGAGCAACTGCTCATCGTCTGCAGCAGTCCCACCGCCGCCGCGCCGGCGTCGAGGTCGGTGGCCGCGACGATCCGCATTTTGACGGTGAGCGGCTGACCGACCGCACAGGACGTCGACGCGACCGTGAGGCGTACCTCGCTCCGCCTGTTCAGGATGGGCACCGCGGGCCAGTCGTCAGGTGCCTGTTCCCCGGCGTGCGGCTGCCGCCGCCACTGGCGTCGTCAGTACCACCCATGCGACTGGAAATGCGACCAGGCCCCGCACGGTGACGAGTACCGGTCCTGGATGTAGTGCAACCCCCAGGTGATCTGGGTCCTGGGGTTCGTCCGCCAGTCGCTGCCATAGGCCCCCATCTTGGACCCTGGCAGTGCCTGTGGGATGCCGTAGGCGCCCGACCCGTTGGCGGCGTTCACCCGCCAGCCACTCTCCCGCGCCCAGAGTGAGTCCAGGCAAGGGAACTGGCCGGCCGACCAGCCGAAGCTCGGCAGCATGGCACGGGCGATGCCCCGGGCGTCGCCACTGTAGATCGGCGCACGGGCCTGCGAGCGGCTCTCCCGGCCGGCCGCGCGGGCCGGCGCCGCGGGCCGGGCCCCGGTAAGCACTAGCTTGGCGGTGCCGATGCCGGTGCCCTTGCGATCGGCGCGTGCTGCCCGCGCCGGGCCGGCCGCGGCACGGGCGTGCCGCTGTGCCGCAGCGGCGTCCTGCCGGCCCATCACCATTTCGTCGGGAGCAGCAACAGCAAGTGTGTCCGGCGACGACCCGGCGGTGACGGCCGGCCGGGCACTGGACGTCGCCAGTCCACCGGCGGTGGCCAGGCTGGTCAGGGCAAGGGTCGCCCCAAGGATGTACCTGCGCTTCACGTCTGGGTTGTCCTCTCGTCTAGGACGGCGTGGCCGCGGTCGGCCACGTGCGTCCTGGCGACACCCCGAGGCGCCCGCCGGTTGCGGGCTGGTCGCGCTGCGCCGGGTGGTCCGGACGTCTCGCGCGGGCGGCGCTCTGGTGGCCGCCGGGGTGTTTCAGGGCCTCTCGACCCTGCGGGAAGGCATTCCGACCCTGCGGGAAGAACACCCGTAAAGTCACGTCGACGCGCCAGAAAGTGAAACAGAACACAAAAAATAACGTGACAGACCGGATCTATCGGGCATTCCTAGAGCGCCAAGTCCTCCAGCATCTCGGTCACCAATGCCGCCACGGGGGATCGCTCGGAGCGGGTCAACATGCCATGGGCGAACAGTGGATGACCCTTCAGTGCCTCGATGACCGCGGCCACCCCGTCGTGCCGGCCGACCCGCAGGTTGTCCCGCCGCGCCACGTCATGGGTGAGCACCACCCGAGATCCCTGGCCAAGCCGGGAGAGCACCGTGAGGAGCACGCCACGCTCGAGAGAGACGATCCCGATCTCGGGGTCCAGCAAGAGGTCCAGGGCGATGCGCTGCTCGGCCGAGCGCCCGTGCAGCCGAAGGCCTCGCGGTCGCCGCGCACGAGCCGGACCGACTTGTCGGACGCCACCCGCCCCAACGCCGACCCCCCGCCGGACAGCAGCACCAGCCCGGTGTGGCACGGCAACTCACTGGCGACCGGCAGGTCGAGTTGGCCATCGCCGTACAGGATCGCCATCTCGGCGTCGGTGAGCGAAATCTCGGCCATGCCGGTGCAGCCGCTGTCGATGGCAAGCTCCGCGCGGTATTCATCGGCAGCGAGCCCCAGGGCGGCGGCCTTCACCCGCATCGGCAGGTCCTTGGTGACAAGCACGACGTCGTGGCCCTCTGCCCGCAGGTTGAGCGCAACGGTCAGGATCCGGCCGTCGTTGTCGTCCGCCCGGAAGCCGATCGACAGCACGCCCGGATCGCTGTGGTTGAGCTCGATCCGCAGCGTGCCGTCGACCTCACCCACCGGCACCGGCTGGTCGAGGCGACCCTGCAGCAGCGCAACTCGTCGAGCATCCGCAACGACTGGCGGGCGAACCAGCCCAGCTCAGGGTGATTACGTTAGGACACGTAGCGAAATAACCCAGCTTTTGTGTTTGCGGTGGCTACGGTCTGTGCTATGTCCGTGGTCAAGGAGTCTCTCGTCCGTCGCTACGACACGATCAGGCCTCATTTGACCGAACGGCAATCTCGGATGTGG
>JBBRYN010000002.1:0-181839 GCA_038237645.1 Mycobacteriales bacterium | reverse complement strand
GAGGGCACGAACTCGCTCATCCAGGCCGCGAAACGCCGAGCCCGGGGCTACCGCTCCAAACCCAAGATGATCACCATCATCTACCTCATCGCCGGGAAGCTCCCGCTACCCCAAATCCACACGATCTAGCGAGGAGCCCAAATCCGGCTACTCGGTGCCTGCGCTGTTCAGCAGATCGGCCAGCTGACGGGCGTTGACCTGGGCGTAATCGGCGTAGCAGTTGTTCATCAGCACGTGGGTCTCCCCCGCCCGGGCCGCCAGATCCTGCAGCCTGGGCGCCCACTGTGCCAGCTCGTCGCCGGAGTACCGGTAGCCGAACCGCTCGTAGATATCGCGGCTGGTCCACCTATCGCTGTGTCCGTGAAAGCGCACGACCGCCAAGTCGGCCGTCGCCTCGACGATGGGCGGCACCGACGAGGCGTGGCCCTGCGGCATGTCGACGCAGACATACGGCAGTGCGTAGGACCTGAGGAACTCCAGCGTCTCGGCCTGATTGGCCGGCGAGAGCCAGGTCTTGTTGCGGAATTCGATGCAGACGCGGTACGGCTGTGCCCGCTCCTTGACCTCGAGGAGGTACTGCTTGTTGCGCCGCCCGATGGGGAACCACTGGGGAAACTGGAATAGCACCGCGCCCAGCTTGTCGGCGGCATGCAGCGGCTCCAGTGCGGACAGGAACCGCTCCCACACGTCGTCCACGACCGCCGGGTCGACGTCCTTGAGGTAGAGGTTCTTCTTGCTCTCCGCCGCCGGACGCAGATCTTTGTACAGCGCCGACGGCCGGGTGGGGTGTTGGGTCAGCAGCGAAAAGGCCTTGATGTTGAAGGTGAATCCGGGTGGGGTGCGCTGCACCCAAAGGTCGCTGTTGCGCTCGTTCGGCGGGGTGTAGTAGGTCGAGTCGACCTCGACCAGCGGAAACTGTTCGGCGTAGTAGGCCAGGCGCTCCGCCGGGGTCGTCACGTCGTCGGGATACCACCCGGAGGCCAGCAGCGTCTTGTCGGTCCATGAGGCGGTGCCGACCCGGATGGCGCTCATTCGTCAGCCGCCCATGGTCAGCGCAGGGTGCCTGCCCGCCAGCCGGCCGCCGCACGTTGAAGGGCAAGTGCTGTGTCGAGATTGCGCGCCGCCAGCTCGGTGTCCTCGCCGAGCTCGTCCCGACCGGTCGCGACAACCCGGAAGAAGGCAGCGGCGCGCTCCAGCGCGACATCAAAGTCGCCTTCGTATGCTCCGGTGAGTACGGCATCGGCGAGCCGCCGGACTGCGGCCGGGTCGACGTCATCGGGCACGCCCGCGACCACCTCGTCCACCGGCGCATAGGGCCGGCCCGCGCGGTAGGCACGCGCCACTGCCTCGCCCTGCCCCCCGCACCAGGTCTGCAGCAGGTAAAGCGCCCAGAGTGCCCCAGGCAGGCTGTCCGCGGCGGCGTCACGCCACAGCTCCGACAGCGTGTCGAGGCCGACCTCGTCGACGAGGCGGATGAACTGCTCGGTGGGCCGACCGTGGTCGGCGCGGCCTGCCTCGACGACCACGGCGGCCGTGGCGTGGGCCAGCTCCAGCCGCGCGTAGGGGTCGCCGTGCCCGGCGTCGCGGGCCAGCCGTTCGACGTCGGCCGCAATCAGCGGCCGCAGGCGTCGCTGCTCGGGCTCTGACACGGGCGGCTCGTCCTCCCTGCATCGGCGGGCCCCCCGGTCAGGCGGCCCGCTCCAGTGTAGAAACCCCCGCGGTCGATCACACAACCCTGTGCAGTTCGCTCCGGGAATGTCCGGTCAGCAGGTACCGTTGTCGCAGTGCCGGTCCGATCCATGCCCCCCGGACCCAACCTTGTCGCCACGAGCGACCAACCGCCGTGAGGCGAGCTGGCGGTTCCGGCATCAGGTGAGTGGCCGTCCCATCCCGGGGCGGCCACTCGCCTTTCTCGGGTTACCGCGCCCGCCTTCCCCCGGCGGCCTTCCCCGGTGGCCGTCGTCAGCGGCATGCTGGGGGCATGTGTCGAAGCATCAAGACGCTGCGGCCACCGGCCGTCGACCGGGCCACCGAGACCGAGGTCCGCGAGGCGGCGCTGCAGTACGTCCGGAAGATCTCCGGCTATCGCGTCCCGTCGAAGGCCAACACCGCGGTGTTCGAGGCTGCAGTCGCCGCCGTCGCGGAGACCACCCAGCGGTTGCTCGACGGCCTCACCCACCGCCCGATCAGCACTGCCGGGCCGTTCGGTGCTGGGCCCCTCGGTGCTGAGCCGGTCACGACTCGGCCGGTCAGCGAGGCAGCCGGGTGAGGAAGTTCTCGGCGACGGGGTCGGCCGGCGTTCCGCCGGTCTGACCGCCGTAGACGAAGACGGCGAAGGCCAGGTCTCCCTGGTAGCCGGCGAACCAGGAATGCGCCTGCGGGGGTGCGGAGCCGAATTCCGCCGTGCCGGTCTTGCCCGCGACGGGTCCACCCGGCACCCCGCGGAGGACGGTCGCGGTGCCGTCCGTCACCACCGCCCGGGTGAAGTCGCGCAGGGCGGCCAGCACCCCGGCGGGGAGGACGCCGGCCGGCGGGGTGCCCGCGGTGGCCGGCTGACCGGCCAGGAGGACGGGTGTTGGCACCGTCCCGTGCTGCACGGTGGCCGCCATCAGCGCCTCGGCGAGCGGGCTGACCAGCACCCTGCCCTGCCCGATCGCATCAGCAGCCCGCTCCACCTCACCCGCCGGCGGCGGAACCGATCCGCTGAAGGACGTGACCGGCAATCGCCAGCCGGCACCGATGCCGTACAGCACAGCCGTCCGCTGCAGGACGTCCGGGGCGATCTTGTCGCCCAGCGCCGCGAAGGTGGTGTTGCAGGAACGCGCGAAGGCTGTGCGCAGCGGGATCTGACCCAGCGCGAAGCCGTTCTCGTTGGGGATCCGGCGCCCGCCGATCGTCACGCTGCCCGGACACGCGACAGTGCTCGTCGGTGTCACGATGCCGCTGGTCAAGCCCGCCGAGGCGGTGACGATCTTGAAGGTGGACCCGGCCGGATACTGCCCGGACAGCGCAATGTCGAAGGGCGCCGACGGGCTGTTTGACACCGCCAGAATGGCGCCGGTGGAGGGGCGCAGGGCGACGATCGCTGCTGGGAGGCGGATCGGCCCCACGGTCGCGTCCGCCACCTCCTGCACCCGTCGGTCCAGCGTCAGCTGAACCGGCCGGCCCGGGGTGCCCGAGATCGTGGCCAGGCCGGCGACCGACTGGCCCTTCGTGTCGACGACGGAGATCTCGCCCGACGCCGTACCCGTCAACTGCCGGTTGAGGGCCCGCTGCAGCCCGGACAGCCCGACCTGGTCGCCGGCGCGGTACGCCGTGCCGGTCTCCTTCAGCACGTCGGCGGTGACCTCGCCCACCTTGCCCAGCAGCGGCTGGGCAAAGTGCGGCGACGGCGCCAGCACCTGCTGGCCCGTACGGAAGACGGTGCCCGGCAGGTCGTGGATCGCGTCACGGACCCGGGCGTAGTCGGTCGCGCGCAGCATGATCACCGAGACGAAATCGCTCGGTCTGGCCTTCTTGACGTCCGCGACGATCGGCCCCGCGCTGATGCCCAGCGCCCCGGCCAACGACTTCGCCAGGGAGGGCAGGTCGTGCACCTTGCCCGGCTCGATGCCGACCGTGACCACATCGCTGCGGGTGAACAGCGGACGGCCGGCGTTGTCGAGCAACGGTGCGCGCTCGGGCAGGGTCCGTCGCACGGCCAGCCGCTGGCCCGGACCGAGCCGCGGGTGGATCGCCCGCGAATCCCAGTGGACCACCCACTTGTCCCCCTGCCGGCGCAGGCTGAGCGAGCCCCGGTAGGTCCACGGCTTGGCAATCCCGGCAAGCGTCCAGCGGGCGGTGAAGTGGGCGAGGGCACCTTTGTCCTTACTGGTGACGGTGCCCATGGGAAGGCCGATCGCGGTGGCCCCGACCGCAGCCTTGGCCGACACCAGGGCGGTCAGGGCCGCAGCCGGGTTGTCGGTGCGCCGGCTTGCAGCGGCAAGGTCACCGGCCGACCAGGCGTGGAGGAAACCGGCCGCCGCGTCCTGCGGCTTCGGACCGGACGTGCACCCGGCGAGACCGGTCAGGACGAGGGCCAGCGCCACGACAAGGGCCACTCGGTAAGCAACCCTGAAAGCCACCCGCCGGGCTGCCGCAGAGGGCGGCATGCCGGCCAGTCCGACGGCTGCGGGACGACAACTCACCGGCGCGAGTCTTCCATGCCGTCGTCGGGCCGCTGCCATAGCATCCACCAGGTGAGCCTCGCCCGAACCGCGCTGGTGACCGGGGCGTCACGGGGTTTGGGCGCCGTGATCGCCGAGCACCTGGCCGCCGACGGCCTGCACGTCGCGGTCAACTACCGAATCGCCGCCGAGGGCGCCGAGGGCGCCGAGGCGCTCGTGGCGCGGGTGCGGAGCCAAGGCGGGACGGCCGAGGCTTTCGCCGCCGATGTCACCGCGCCGGCCGACGTGCGGCGCCTGGTGTCGGCCGTCAGCGACCGGGTCGGCGAGATAGCCGTCCTCGTGCTCAACGCCACCGGCCCGCAGCCGCAACTCCTGCTGGCGGAGACGTCGTGGGAAGACCACTTGGCTCATCTGAGGTTCTTCGTCAAGAGTCCCGTGCTCCTCGGGCGGGAGGTCCTGCCCGGCATGAAGAGACGCGGGTATGGCCGGATCATCCACATCGGATCCGAGGTGACGGCTCGGCCGACGCCCGATCAGTCTTCCTACATCGCCGCCAAGAGCGCCCAGCTCGGGCTTGCTCGCGCCTGGGCCCTCGACCTCGCAGCCTTCGGCATCACGGTCAACACGGTCGCTCCGGGGTGGATCCCGGTCGAACGCCATGCCGGCATGGCGCCGGCGGCGTTCGAGTCCTACACCGCAGCGGTTCCTGCCGGGCACCTCGGTGAGCCGGCGGACGTCGCACAAGCCGTGAGCTTCCTGGCGTCGCCGGCGGCCGGCTTCATCACCGGGGAGGTGCTGCACGTCAACGGCGGCCGCACCATGGCATGAGGCGCACTGTGGTCAGGAAACCGATGTCATCGAACGGTCGCCCGGCGCGACAGAGTCGGCCGCTCGCCCCAGCCGGCCTAGGGCGTTGACCAGGGTGTCGTCGAGCCGCAGCGGTCGGCTGGCCCCGTCGACACCGGTCGCCGCTGCTCGGCACAGGCGTCCGGTCAGGGCTTGCGGCCGATCCCCCCGTAGCAGACTGTCGCCATGCTGACAGCCGACGGCCCAGCCGAGCCCGACGGCCGCCAGAGAGCGGCGTCGACCACCCCGGGCTCGACCAGATCAAAGCCGTTGAACAGCGGCAGCACCTCCCCGCAGCTGCGCAGGAACAACGGGGTGGCCGTGTCCTGATACAGCCGGGCCGCGTCGGTGAGCGTGACCGGATCGCCGTCCGCCGTGACATGGGACAGCGCCAGGTAGCTGCCCGGTGCCAGCCGGTCCCGATACCGGGCGAGGATGTCGACAGGCTTGCAGGAATCCGGGACGAAGTGCAGCAGCAGCATCATCATCAGGCCGACCGGCTGGTCGAGATCCAGCACTCGCCGGGTCTCCGGATGATCGAGGATCCCGTCCACATCGCGTAGGTTTCCCTGGATGCTCACCGCCCGGTCGTTGCCCTGCAGCAGCCTTACACTCTGTGCGACAGCGATCTGCTCCTGGTCGACGTAGACGACCCGGCACTCGGGATCGGCCTGCTGGGCGACCTCGTGCACGCTGCCGACCGTCGGGATGCCGGAGCCGATGTCGAGGAACTGCCGGATTCCGGATTCGACCATGAACGACACGGCCCGCCGCAGGAACGACCGGCTGAGCCGGACCGCGTCGCGGATTTGGGGGAGCAACTGCTAGACCTGATCGCCGAATTGGCGGTCGGCCCGGAAGGTTGTGCACGCCGTCCAGCCAGTAGTCGTAGACCCGCGCCGCATTCGGCACGGTCGTGTCGGTACCAGGGGTTACCCAATCCAGGTCTTCGGCCATCAGTTCCCACCATCCTGCGTCACTGGATGCCGTACGTTAGCCGGTCGCCGGGCACGGCACACGGCGAAGCGCACACCCGCAGGCCTGCGAGAGAGGCTGCCCGGATATCGGGGCTGGGTCTGGGACTATCCGCTGCCACCGGGTGGTCGCTCATTCAGGACCACTGGGGCGCTGGGCTACTCGAAGGGGCTGTGAGCCAGATGACCGCGCCAGTGGCATCGCAGGCTCGGCGGGCGTCGTCGGTGGCATCTCGTCCATCAGGCGGGCACCCGGGTACGTAAGCTCCCGTGGACGACCGTGCAACCGCACGGGCTCAATATGTATCCCGTGGCCAGGCGGCCGGCGAAATAGCCGCCATACTCTGCGGGTGGTGCTGCGCCAGATCCTGCGGTTCCTGCGGACACACCTGACCGCTACGACGTTCCTGTTGCTGCTGGTAGTCGCCGAGATCGCCTATGCCGCCCTCTCCGCGCACGATCAGCAGGTGGTGCGCGACTGGGCCAGTACGAGCGTCAGCAACCTGAGGTCGCATCCGCTCGGGGCACTCGTCCTGTCGGCCTTCATTCCGTCGGAGAACCCGCCGGCCTGGCTTGTGCTCGCCGCCCTCGGCATGTTCAGCGCCGACGCCCTGCTCGGCTGGTGCCGGGCGCTGCTGCTCGTCGCGACGGCGCACGTTGCCGGCACGCTGATCAGCGAGGGCATCGTCGCCTGGAAGGTCGACCACGGTTCGCTGCCTCCCTCGTCCATGAACCTCGACGACGTCGGCCCGTCCTATCTGGTGATCTGCGCCCTGACCTTCGCCCTGTTCTACGCCTGGACCGGCGGCGACTCATGCAAGGTCCGCGTGGCCCGGCCGCTCGCCGGCCTGCTCGGACTGCTGTTGTTGCGCAACGACCTGTTCCCCGGTCTGAGCGAACTCGACCCGACCGCTGTCGGCCACAGCATCTCAATGATCACCGCGGCCATGCTCGGCGGCGCACTGCTGTACGGACGGGTCCGCAGGTCGCGGCGCCGCGCCGGCCCAGGTCCCGAGTCATCGCGCAACAGCGCGCAGGCGCTCCGGGGCTGACCGAGCGCTCGATGCTCACCTGGCCTACGTTCGACGGTCGCCGGGTTGCTTGCGCCAAACCGCTGCCCGCCCGAATCCCTCGGGGGCAACGACCCGGGCGGCCTTGAGCTGCTCGAGCACGAGCCGGATCGTCTGGTCGCTCACGCCCGGTAGAGCGGTGCGCACGTCTGCCAGCCGAAACACCGGAGTTGCTCGGCCGATCACCCAATCCCGCACCCGCTGCTGTTTGGTACCAGCACTGCGCGCGGATACCGCCCGGCGGGCGAAGCTGTCGTAGGCGTCGGCAAGAACGTTGACGAAGTAGGACAGCCAGGGCCACGGATCTGCGGCATCCTCGTGCCAGCCATGGGTCGACCGGAGCAGTGCGTCGTAATAGGCATCGGCCGACTCCGCGATCAACTGCTCCAGGGACACCCACCGGCACACCTCGTAACCGGCGTCGACCAGTAGGGCGTTGGCCAGTGCCCGGGCCACCCGGCCGTTGCCGTCCACGAAGGGGTGGATGACGAGGAGGTCAAGCACGGCCAATCCGACGAGCAGGACCGGATGGTGTTCGCCGCTGGCCAGCGCAGCCTGGTGACGGTCGACCAGTTCGCCAACGTAGAACGCGGTCTGGTCGGCCGGTACAGGAACGAACCGGACCTCGACCGTGCCGTCGGGTGAACGATCGACCACCAGGTTGTCCTCGAGCTTGAGGCGTCCACCCTCGACATCTGTCTCCGACCAGAGCAGCCGATGCAGGTGCAGGATCAGACCGGTGTTCAGGGGACGCCACTCATCCTGGAACAGGTAGTCGAGTGCCTTGCGGTAACCGGCGAGTTCCTGCTCAAAGCGGGTCCGCAGCACTGTGGCCCGTCCCGAGATGATGTTGGAGGCCCGCGCGAGGTTGGGCACCACAACGCCTTCGATGGCCGAAGATGCGGTGATGCTCTGCACCCTGGCGCGGTGGGCAAGCTCGGTGAGCAGGGTGGGCACCTGGTTGCGGTAGAGCGCCTCGCTGCCGCGGCCGGTGTCGATGGTCCGCAGGCGCACGACCACCCCGGCCGGGACCCCGCCGATCAGCCGGTCGAGGTCTGCGAAGGAGCGCAAGGGAAACCTCCAAAGAGACCAACAATGGTACTAGACTGATGGATATTAGTACCATTATGGGTCTCGCCGTGCGGAAGGCGCTGGTCCCTCTGCGGGACGGTGGTGACCTGACAGACCAGCCGTCTGCGCCGTAGCGCAGCCCGTCCGACGAGGCTGCATCCGTTGCAATATCGCTCGGTATCAGCTGCAGCCGCTGGTGCTCCCGCAGGACTCGCAGACATAGCAACTGCCGGCCGGGCGCATCGTGACGCCGCAGGTCATGCACAGCGGCGCGTCGACGGCGGTCTGGCCGGACAGCGTCTGCCCTCCCATCCCCCCGGTCGCCATCTCCGGCCGGGCGGCCGACTGCCGGTTCTGCTCGACCGGGGCCGAGGACCGCATGCCTTCGATGTCGGGATCGGCATCTGCCAGCGGAGTCATGGCAGCAGACGCGTCCAACCGGGCAATGCGCTCGTCGGCGGTGAAGATTCCCAGCTCGGCGCGGGTGTCGTCAGGCAGGTAGTCCAGGGCGAGTCGACGGAAGATGTAGTCCATCACCGAGTTGGCGATCCGGATGTCGGGATCGTCGGTCATACCGGCCGGCTCGAAGCGCATGTTGGTGAACTTCGATACGTAGGTCGACAGCGGCACGCCGTACTGCAGCGCGATGGAGATGGCGATCGAGAAGGCGTCCATGACGCCGGCCAGCGTGGACCCCTGCTTGCCGAGCTTGAGGAACACCTCGCCAAGACCGTCGTCTGGATAGGACCCCGCGGTCAGGTAGCCCTCCGCGCCGCCGACGGCGAACGAGACCGTCTGCGAGGGGCGCTTCTTGGGCAGCCGTTTGCGTACCGGGCGGCTCTCTGGCACGGCCGCCGCAGCGGCCTGTTTCTTGGCGGAGGTGTCCGACAGCGGCTGACCGACCTTGGAGTTGTCGCGATAGACGGCGAGCGCCTTGAGGCCGACCTTCCAGGCCTCGAAGTAGGCCTTCTCGATGTCCTCGATCGTGGCGGTGGCCGGCAGGTTGACCGTCTTGCTGGCCGTGCCGGACAGGAACGGCTGCACCGCCGCCAGCATCCGCACATGCCCCATCCAGGAGATCGACCGCTCACCCATCGCGCAGTCGAAGACCTCGTAGTGCTCCTCGCGGATGCCGGGAGCGCCGACGACGTGACCGTGCTCGGTGATGTATTCGACGATCGCCTCGACCGTCTCCTCGCTGTAGCCGAGCGTGCGCAGCGCCATCGGGACCGTGCGGTTGACGATCTGCATCGACGCCCCGCCGGTGAGCTTCTTGTACTTGACGAGGGCGAGGTCCGGCTCGACGCCGGTCGTGTCGGCGTCCATGAAGAACGAGATCGTGCCGGTCGGCGCGAGCACGCTGGCCTGGGCGTTGCGCCAGCCGTTGGCTGCGCCGGTGGCCAGGCAGTCCCGCCAGGCCGCGGTCGCCGCCCGGAGGACGGCTGCGTCGTCGGCGCCCATCGTACGGACGACGTCGGTCGCCGCGGCGTGCTTGCGCATCACCCGGGTATGCGCCTGGGCGTTCTTGGCGTAGCCGGCGTAGGACCCGACCACGCCGGCAAGCTCGGCCGAGCGCTTGTAGGCCGCGCCCGTCATCAACGAGGTGATCGCGGCGGCCATGGCCCGGCCGTCCTCGCCGTCGTAGGCGTGGCCGGTGGACATCAGCAGCGCGCCGAGGTTGCAGTAGCCGATGCCCAGCTGGCGGTAGTCCCGGGTCGTCTCACCGATCTTGTCGGTCGGGAAGTCGGCGAAGCAGATCGAGATGTCCATGGCCGTGACGACGAGTTCTACGACCTTGGCGAACAGCGGAGCGTCGAACGTGCCGTCGGCCTTGCGGAAGCGCATCAGGTTGAGCGAGGCGAGATTGCACGAGGAGTTGTCGAGGCTGAGGTATTCACTGCACGGGTTGCTCGCGGTGATCCGGCCGCTCTCCGGGTTGGTGTGCCAGTCGTTGATCGTGTCGTCGTACTGGATGCCCGGGTCGGCACACTCCCAGGCCGCCTTGGCCATCTTGCGGAAGAGCGCACGGGCGTCAACGGTCTGCAGGACCCGGTTGTCCTGGCGGGCACGCAGGTGAAACTCCTTGCCCTCCTCGACAGCCCGCATGAACTCGTCGCTGACCCGGACCGAGTTGTTGGCGTTTTGGTATTGCACGCTGGTGATGTCCTTGCCGCCGAGGTCCATGTCGAACCCGGCGTCGCGCAGCACGCGGATCTTTTCCTCCTCGCGCGCCTTGAGCTCGATGAACTCCTCGATGTCCGGGTGGTCGACGTCGAGTACGACCATCTTGGCCGCGCGCCGGGTCGCACCACCGGACTTGATGGTGCCGGCCGAGGCGTCGGCCCCCCGCATGAAGGACACCGGGCCGGACGCCGTGCCGCCGGAGGAGAGCAGCTCCTTCGAGGACCGGATCTTCGAGAGGTTTACGCCCGCACCCGACCCGCCCTTGAAGATCAGTCCCTCCTCCTTGTACCAGTCGAGGATGGAGTCCATGTCGTCCTCGACGGAGAGGATGAAGCAGGCGCTGACGAACTGCGGCGCCGTGGTGCCGACGTTGAACCAGACGGGTGAGTTGAAGCTGAAGTACTGGTGCAGCAGCGCGTACTTGAGCTCGTCGTTGAACACCTCGGCGTCCTTCGGCCCGGCGAAGTATCCATGCCCGAGGCCCGCGGCGCTGTAAGCGTCGACCACCCGGTCGATGAGCTGACGCAGACTGGACTCCCGCTGCTCGGTGCCTGCCGCTCCGCGGAAGTATTTGCTGGTGACGATGTTGGCGGCGTTGACCGAATAGAAGTCCGGGAACTCCACCCCACGCTGCTCGAAGTTGATCGAGCCGTCCCGCCAATTGGTCAGCACGACGTCACGGCGCTCCCACGCCACCGTGTCGTAGGGATGCACTCCCTCGGTGGTGAACACCCGGGCCATGTGCAATCCCGCATCGCCACGCTTGGTGCCGACCGCCTCCGTCATAGCTGTCCTGCCTTCCGTCCTCGGTGATTTCAACGCTTTCGTGACTGGGCCAATGCCCGATGTCGGTAGGCGCGCGGTCCGTCAGGTGACCTGGACCCGGCCGCGAGCCGGGGGCGGCGGAGCGGGGTCATGGGCGTCGCCGTGCTTGCCGACCTCGTGGTCCTCCTCAGGGCGACTCCGCTGGGCCGCGCGCAGGGTGGCGATCTCGGCCTCGAAGTCGGTCAGCGAGTCGAACCCGCGATAGACGCTGGCAAAGCGCAGGTAGGCCACCTCGTCTAGCGCGCGGAGCGGCCCCAGGATGGCGAGGCCGACGTCGCCGGACTCGACCTCGGCCGCGCCGGTGGCGCGGACTGCGTCCTCCACCTGCTGGGCCAGCAGCGCCAGCGCGTCATCGTCGACCGGTCGGCCCTGACAGGCCTTCCGAACGCCGGTCACCACCTTGTCACGCCGGAACGGCTCGGTCACCCCGCTGCGCTTGATGACGGCTAGCGTGGCCTCCTCGACCGTGGTGAACCGCTTGCCACACTGCGAGCAGGAACGCCGGCGGCGAATCGTCTGGCCTTCGTCGACCTCGCGGGAATCGACAACCCGTGAGTCGGGGGACCGGCAGTAGGGACAGCGCACAGCAACACCCCTTTCTCAACACTCGCCTAGCCGGTCTGCCTGTGAGGGAGCTTCGGCCGGAGCTGTGGACAGAACTGTGGGCAAGCTGCGGAGAACCTGTGCAGCCGACCGTCCAACCCTGTGTACATCCTGTGGAAGGATTACATGCCTGTGATTCACAACATGTGGGGTCCAAGGTAAGCCCGGACCACTAGCTCTGGCAAGCGCATCGGCCGGGCGTGTCGGCGCTGTCCCGGCTTGCTAGCGCATCTGGAGGTGCTGACCCGGGCGAACTGTCGAATCCGGCATGCCGTTGAGCCTGCGGATGCGCTCGACGGTCGCTCGGGGATCAGCCCCGGGATCGGCTCGAACGGCAAGTGCCCACAGCGTGTCGCCGGGCTGCACAACCACCGAGCCGGCGAGTCGGTCCTGGGCAGGACGGCCAGGATGGTCGGGATGCCCGGGCTGGGCGGCGGCGGTCAGTGCGATGACAGCGATCAGCGCGGCGGTGGTCGTGGTCACCAGCAGCCGGCCACGCCGGGTGAGTCGCATCGGCGGGGTCGCAGGAGCCGCAGGCACTGTCGCGGAATTGGACCGACGCGTCGCGGGAATGCTCGGACGTGTCGCCGGCCAGACCGGACCGGTCGGGACGAGCCGCAGCGGGCGAGCCCGGCGAGGCGGCCGGAACAAGAGCGAAGCGGGGTCGGCGAGGGCCAGCGGGCCGCCGGGTCCCATCGGCGTGCGCTCCGGCACGGTGATCGTCATGGTTGCCCTCCATGGGAATCGTCCTTGCGGATCGAACGCCTGTGCGATCGAACGTACGTGCGATGTGTAGCACGAGGCTCCGACAGTTTCCAGATCTCACGGCGTGTCGTTCGAACGTTTGTTTGAACGGCAGGGGCAATCGGGTTACGGTCGGCAACACGTTGGCCACCCGACGACCTGATCGGCCGGCCGAAACGCTCAAGGAGGCACCTGTGGTGAGCACCGGCGACTCGGTGACCGAGATCCCCGACGGAGCGGCCGATGAGGCCGGGCTGACCCCCCGCCAGCGGCGGATTCTCGAGGTCATCCGCGAGCACATGCGCCGGCAGGGCTACCCACCTAGCGTGCGCGAGATCGGTGAGGCGGTCGGCCTCACCAGCACCAGCAGCGTGGCGCACCAACTCGGCGCACTGCAGGCGAAGGGTTTCCTGCGGCGCGATGCCAACCGACCGCGCGCGGTCGACGTACGCCTCCCCGATGCCTCAGCCGACGACGAGGCCGCGCGCCAGGCTGCCCAGCCGGCCCCGGCCTACGTGCCAGTGGTCGGCCGGATCGCCGCCGGTGGCCCGATCCTGGCCGATCAGGCCGTCGAGCAGGTGCTGCCGCTCCCCCGCGATCTGGTCGGCGAGGGCACCCTGTTCTGCCTGCGGGTGGTCGGGGACTCGATGATCGACGCCGCCATCGCCGACGGTGACCTGGTGGTCGTGCGCCAACAGAACTCCGCCGAAAACGGCGAGATCGTTGCGGCGATGATCGACGGTGAGGCAACGGTAAAGACCTTCCGGCACCGCGACGGGCACGTCTGGCTGCTGCCGCAGAACCCTGCCTATTCGCCGATTCCGGGTGACGAGGCCACAGTGCTCGGCCGCGTTGTCACTGTGCTGCGGAAGCTCTGAAATCACGCCTGCGATAAATCCGTCGACCGTCTCCGCCCCGGCAGGCAACGGCCCGGCCACCGCGCTGCATGCGCCTGGCCCCGACCCCGACCTCGCCGAGACGTTGCAGTTGTTCGGCCAGTTCGTCGGCTCCTGGGATCTCCGGTGGTGCGGTCCGGGTGTCGACGGGCAACCGGTCGAGATGACCGGCGAGGTGCACTTCGGCTGGGTGCTCGGGGGTCGGGCGGTGCAGGACGTCTGGATCGTCCCCGGTCCGGGCCGACCCGGTGCGGGCCGGCCCCGCTGGCCTTCCACGGATCGACCATCCGCTTCTACGACCCTGCCCTCGACGGGTGGCACTCGACCTGGATCGAGCCGGTCAACGGACGCGTTCGCCGCTTCGTCGGCCGGCCCGTCGACGGAGGCATCGTGCTGCTCAGCGACGAGGACTCGCCAGAGTTGCGCTGGCGGTTCGCAGAGATCACCGGCCACTCCTTCCGGTGGAGTGCCGAGACCTCCCACGACCGAGGCGTCACGTGGCAGGCCGGCGAGGAGATGTTCGCCAACCGGACGGCACCACCGAGCGGCGGCTGACTCAGGAGGTCGCGAACGGTGCGAGGTCGGCGGCCAGGGCCGCCGTGACCCTGGCCTGCAGGTGCGTGCCCTCCCCGGTGTGCGTCTCGGCAAGCACGTCGCCCGCGTCGTGCACCCGCGACACCAGGTCGCCACGGACGTAGGGGACCAGGACGTCGACCTGCACCGACAGCACGGGCAGGGCGCACTCGATCGCCGTACGCAACTCGTCCATGCCCTCACCGGTCCGCGCCGAGACGAACAAGGCAGCCGGGAGGACTCGCCGCAGCCGGTCGAGCACCAGCGGGTCGGCGGCGTCGACCTTGTTGACGACAAGCATCTCCGGCACGTGCTGCGCCTCGATCTCGCCGAGCACCTCGTGCACCGCGTCGACCTGCGACTCGGGGTCGGCATGCGACCCGTCAACGACATGGACGATGACGTCGGACTCCCCGACCTCTTCCAGTGTCGAGCGGAATGCCTCGACCAGTTGGTGCGGCAGGTGCCGGACGAACCCCACGGTGTCGGTGAGGGTGTAGTCGCGGCCCTCAGCGGTCTCCGCCCGCCGGACGGCCGGATCGAGCGTGGCGAACAGCGTGTCGTCGACCAGCACGCCGGCATTGGTGAGCCGGTTGAGCACCGAGGACTTGCCCGCGTTGGTATATCCGGCGATCGCCACGGCGGGGGTCTGGTTGCGGACCCGCTCCTGCCGCTGGACGGTTCGGCCGCCGGCCATCGCCTTGATGTCCTTGCGCAGCTTGGAGATCTTGGCCCGGATTCGCCGTCGGTCGGTTTCGATCTTGGTCTCGCCCGGGCCACGGGTGCCGATCCCCCCGCCACCGGCAACCCGGCCACCGGCCTGCCGGGACATCGACTCGCCCCAGCCGCGCAGCCTCGGCAGCATGTACTGCAACTGGGCCAACTCCACCTGGGCCTTGCCCTCGCGGCTGCGCGCGTGCTGAGCGAAGATGTCGAGGATCAATGCGGTGCGGTCGATGACCTTGACCTTGACGACCTCCTCGAGCTTGCGCAGCTGACCCGGTGACAGCTCGCCGTCGCAGACGACGGTGTCGGCGCCGGTCGAGATCACGATCTCGCGCAGCTCCTTGGCCTTGCCCGACCCGATGTAGGTGGCCGGGTCGGGCTTGCCGCGGCGCTGGATGACGCCCTCCAGGATCAGCGATCCGGCGGTCTCGGCGAGAGCCTTGAGCTCGGCAATGGAGTTTTCGGCGTCGTCCAGCGTCCCGGTGGTCCACACGCCGACGAGCACGACCCGCTCCAGCCGCAGCTGCCGGTATTCGACCTCGGTGACGTCGACCAGCTCGGTCGAGAGCCCGCCGACCCGGCGCAACGCCTGGCGGTCGGCCAGCTCGAGCTGGTCGCCGTCAGGAAAGTCGCCGTCAGGGAAGTCGTCGTCGGAGAGCTCGACCGACCCGAACGGCCCGGCGGAGGGCCGGTCCCGGCGGGCTGGCTGGGCAGGAGGACTCGTCATCGCCTCCGATGGTGTCACGCCGACCGGCATGGGGCACGCTTGTTTCGAGTAGGGCCAGTCGAGTAGGACCAGTCGAGGAGGTGCCATGGCGACCGAGGTGACGGGTCCGCCGGTGCCCGGCTCCCAGGAGATCCTGACGAACCCGGCGCTGGAGTTCATCACCGCACTGCACCGGACGCACGGGCGCCGCCGCCAGGAGCTGCTGGCCGCGCGGCAGGAGCGCCAGCGGGAGATCTCGGCGGGCGGCACGCTGGACTTCCAGCCCGGGACGGCGGCGATCAGGGAGGGCGACTGGCGGGTCGCCGATCCGGCGCCGGGGCTCGTCGACCGCCGGGTGGAGATCACCGGGCCGACCGACGCGAAGATGACGATCAACGCGCTGAATTCCGGGGCAAGGGTGTGGTTGGCCGACTTCGAGGACGCCAACACCCCACTGTGGGAAAACATGGTCGGCGGACACGTCAACCTGCGCAACGCGCTGGATCGCACCATCGACTTCACCAGTGCCGTGGGCAAGTCCTACGCGCTGAAGGACGCCGGCGACCTGGCGACGATCGTCGTGCGGCCACGCGGGTGGCACCTGCCCGAGAAGCACGTGCTCGTCGACGGCGAGCCGGTATCCGGGAGCCTGTTCGACTTCGGTCTGTACTTCTTCCATTGCGCGCAGCGCCAGATCGACGGCGGCGCAGGGCCGTACTTCTATCTGCCGAAGCTGGAGAGTCACCGCGAGGCCCGGCTCTGGAACGACGTCTTCGTCCACGCGCAGGACCTGCTCGGCATCCCCCGGGGCACCATTCGGGCGACGGTGCTGATCGAGACCATCCCCGCGGCCTTCGAGATGGCGGAGATTCTCTACGAACTCCGCGAGCACTCCGCCGGCCTCAACGCCGGCCGGTGGGACTACCTGTTCTCGATCATCAAGGTGTTCCGTACCAGGGGGAAGGAACATCTCGTCCCCGACCGCAACACGGTCACCATGACCGCGCCGATGATGCGGGCCTATACCGAGCTGCTCGTCAGCACCTGCCACCGGCACGGGGCGCACGCGATCGGCGGCATGGCCGCGTTCATCCCGAGCCGCAAGGACACCGAGGTCAACGACAAGGCGATGGCCAAGGTGCGCGAGGACAAGCAGCGGGAGGCCGGCGACGGCTTCGACGGATCCTGGGTGGCGCACCCCGACCTGGTGCCGCTGTGCCGGGAGGTGTTCGACGGCGTCCTCGGCGACCAGCCCAACCAGCTCGTCCGCGCGCGCGATGACGTACGGGTCACGGCCGAGCAGCTCCTCGACGTGACATCCATCCCCGGCAGCATCACCGAGGCGGGCCTGCGCAACGACGCGAGCGTCGCCCTGCAATACCTCGCCTCCTGGCTCCGGGGCTCCGGCGCAGTCGCGATCTTCGACCTGATGGAGGACGCCGCCACCGCCGAGATCGCCCGCTCGCAGATCTGGCAGTGGCTGCACAACGACGTCGTCCTGGACAGCGGCGAGCCGGTCACCCGCGGGTTGATCAATCGGATCATCGTCGAGGAGCTGAACGCGCTCGGCGACCCGGCGAACTACGCCGAGGCCCGCAAGCTCTTCACCGAGGTGGCCCTGGCCGACGACTTCGTCGACTTCCTCACGCTGCCGGCCTACGAACGGATGCCGTAAGTGGCGGCGGCTGCGGTGCTCGCCCTGGCCGAACGACTGCGGCCGCTGCTGGAGCCGGGCGCAGTGGTTACCGACCGCCAGCAGTTGCGCACCTACGAGTGCGACGGGCTCGCCCGGTTCCGGGTCATGCCGGCGATCGTGGTGTTCCCTCGTACGACCGCGCAGTGCCAGGACGTCGTTCGGGCCTGCGTCGAGGCCGGGGTGCCCTATGTCGCCCGCGGCTCGGGCACCGGCCTGTCTGGCGGCGCGCTCCCCCGCGCCGACGGCGTGCTGATCGTGACGGCCCAGATGCGCACAGTCCACGAGATCGACATCGACAACCAGCGGGCAGTCGTCGATCCCGGCGTGACCACCCTGCAGGTGACCCGCGAGGCGGCGCCGTCCGGCTACTACTACGCCCCCGACCCGTCCAGCCAGCAGGTTTGCTCGATCGGCGGCAACGTCGCGGAGAACTCCGGCGGCGCCCACTGCCTGAAGTACGGCTTCACCGTCAACCATGTGACCGGGTGCGAGGTTGTCACGCCGGACGGCGAAATCGTCCAGCTTGGCGGCAAGGCGCCCGATCCCCCCGGGTACGACCTGCTGGGCGCCTTCGTCGGCTCCGAGGGCACCCTCGGGATCGCCACGCGGGTGACCGTGCGGCTGCTGCGGGCACCCGAGGCGGTGCAGACCCTGCTGGCCGGCTTCGCCTCCACCGACGACGCCGGCGCGACAGTGTCGGCGATCATCGGCGCCGGCGTCGTGCCGGCGGCGGTCGAGATGATGGACGCGCTGGCGATCGAGGCTGCCGAGGCCGCCGTGGCCTGCGGTTACCCGGCCGGGGCGGGTGCCGTGCTCATCGTCGAACTGGACGGCCCGGCAGCCGAAGTGCAGCACACGTTCGCCGCCGTGCAGGCGCACTGCCGTGACCACGGCGCCGTCGAGATCCGGATGGCCGCCGACGCCGCCGAGCGGGCATTGTTCTGGAAGGGCCGCAAGTCGGCCTTCGCCGCCGTGGGCCGGATCAGCCCCGACTACATCGTCCAGGACGGCGTGATCCCGCGCACCGCCCTGCCCGAGGTGCTCCGGCGCATCGCCGAGTTGTCCGGGGACAGCGGCGTCCGGGTCGCCAACGTGTTCCACGCCGGCGACGGCAACCTGCACCCGCTGGTGCTCTTCGACGAGTCGGTGGCGGGACAGGCCGAGCGGGCGGAGGAGGTCTCGGGCGCGATCCTCGACCTGTGCATCTCGCACGGCGGGTCGATCACCGGCGAACACGGCGTCGGCTCGGACAAGGCAAGGTACATGCCCCGGATGTTCACCCCGGACGATCTCGACACGATGCAGATGCTGCGCTGCGCCTTCGACCCGGCCGGCCTGTGCAACCCCGGCAAGATCTTCCCGACTCCGCGGTTGTGCGGGGAGGTGCCCGGACGGCACAAGGGGGCACACCCGCTGGCGCAGACCGGGGTCGCCGATGTCTTCTGAGACCGCCTTCGTGCACGGCGTCCGGGCCACGGAGGTCGCCCGGGCCGCCGACGAACAGGACGTCGCCGGCACCCTGCGCGCGGCGGCCCGCGAGCGGCTGACCGTTGTGCCCAAGGGCGCCGGCACCAAGCTCGACTGGGGCTCCCCTCCCTCCACAGTGGAGCTGTTGCTCGACGTGTCCGCTCTGGACGCCGTGGTCGAGCACGTCGCGGGTGACCTGGTGGTGCGGGTGCAGCCCGGGCTGAGGCTGAGCGCCCTGGCCGCCGCGCTGGCCGGCGCCGGTCAGCGGCTGGCGATCGACGAGATGGTGCCGGGATCCACCGTCGGTGGTGTCGTGTCCACAGGGCTGTCCGGGCCGACCCGCCTGCTCTACGGCACCGTCCGGGACCTGCTGATCGGGATCACCGTCGTGCGCCCGGACGGCGCGGTCACGCACAGTGGGGGCAAGGTGGTGAAAAACGTCGCCGGCTACGACCTCGGCAAGCTCTACACCGGGGCATACGGCAGCCTCGGCGTGATCACCGAGGCGATCTTCCGGCTGCACCCCCTGCCCGAGGCCGCCTCCTGGGTGTGCGCCGACTTCCCGGACGAGGGCGCGGCAGGCTCCGCGGTAGCCGCCGTCCTCGGCTCTCAGGTGGTGCCCTCCGCCGTCGAGATCCACCGGCCGGTGCCGGCCGGCCCGATCTCCGTTGCCGTGCTGCTCGAGGGCGTGGCGCCGGGCGTGCACGCCCGCTGCGCCACGGTCAGCCGGTTGCTGGGGCCCGGTGCGAACACCGCCGACGAGCCGCCCATGTGGTGGGGGGCTCTGCCGGGGCCGATCACCCTCAAACTGACCGCCGAGATCGCGGCCGTCCCCCAGGTGCTGCGCGGCCTGCGACAGGCCGCAACCGCGACCCGGCTCGACGCCGACGTGCGCGGGTCCGCCGGCGTCGGCGTGCTGTATGCCGGGCTGCCCGCGGACGCCGAGCCGGAGCCGGCCGGCCGCTTCGTGCTGGCCGCCCGGGCGCACTGCCGCGAGGCCGGCGGCTGCGCGGTCCTGCTGCGGGCCCCTGGTCGGGTCCGCGCGACGGTCGACACATGGGGGCCGGTCGCCGGCCTCGAACTCATGCGCCGGATCAAGGCGGAGTTCGACCCCGACCATCGGATGGCCCCTGGCCGCTTCGTCGGCGGAATCTGAACAGCGAGGGACCTGATGACCTCCGAGGAGTCCCGCCCACAGGTCACCGTGCCGGCCGCGCGCGACGCCGAGAGCGCGACCGGCGACCACCAGCAGGGCGCCTTCGACGCCTTCCACCCGCCCGACCGCGACCTCGTGGCCGACTGCGTGCACTGCGGCTTCTGCCTGCCTACCTGTCCGACGTACGTACTGTGGGGGGAAGAGATGGACTCCCCGCGCGGCCGCATCTCGCTGATGCAGCAGGGTCTGGAGGGCGAGCCGCTCAGCAACTCCATGGTCGGGCACTTCGACGCCTGCCTGGGTTGCATGGCCTGTGTGACGGCCTGCCCGTCCGGAGTGCAATACGACAAGCTCATCGAGGCCACCCGGCCGCAGGTAGAACGCCACCACCACCACCGCGGGCGGCGCGAGCGGCTGCTCCGCGGGCTGATCTTCGCGCTGTTCCCGTACCCGAAGCGACTGCGCCTCCTCCGGTGGCCGCTGCGGGGCTACCAGCGGCTCGGCGGGCACCGGCTGCTGCGCCGTAGCGGCCTGCTGAACCGGCTGCCGGCGAGCCTGCGCGTGATGGAGTCGATCGCCCCGCCGCTCCAGGCCGGTGGGCGGCTGCCCGAGCGGGTGCCGGCCGGCGGCGAGCACCGGGCCGTCGTCGGCATGCTCACCGGCTGCGTCCAGGGTGCGTTCTTCGGTCACGTCAATGCCGCTACGGCGCGAGTGCTGGCCGCCGAGGGTTGCGAGGTGGTCATCCCCCGGCAACAGGGCTGCTGCGGGGCGTTGTCCCTGCACAACGGCCGGGAGGCGGAGGCGATCCGCTTCGCGCGCGAACTGCTGGACACCTTCACTGCCGCAGGCGTCGACACGGTGGTCGTCAACGCGGCCGGCTGCGGCTCGGCGATGAAGGGCTACGCCCACCTCCTGCGCGACGATCCGGGTTACGCCGAGCGGGCGCACGCCTTCCAGGGCAAGGTCCGCGACCTCGCCGAATTCCTCGTCGAGCTCGGACCGCGGGCGGTCCGGCACCCGCTGCCGGTGACCGTCGCCTATCACGACGCCTGCCATCTTTCCCACGCTCAGGGCATCCGCAGCCAGCCGCGCGAGCTGCTGCGCGCCATCCCGGGACTGCAGCTGCGGGAGATCGCCGAGGCCGAGCTGTGCTGCGGCTCGGCCGGCGTCTACAACTTGCTCCAGCCATCGGCCGGCGAAGCGCTCGGGCGACGGAAGGCCGACGCCGTCGTCGCCACCGGCGCCGACTGGGTGGTCACGGCCAATCCCGGCTGCCTGATGCAGGTCGCCGCGGCCCTAGGCGACGCCGGCCGGTCGGCGCTAGGCTTCCGGCACACCGCCGAAGTGCTCGACGCCTCGATCCGGGGCTCAACGCTTGCCGATGCAAACCGATCGACGACCGGCTCCGGACGGTGAGCACATGTACCACCAGGTGCTGGACCCGGTCGGCAATTCGCTGTTCCTGAGTTCGCTGGTGGCGGCGATCCCCCTGGTCACGCCGTTCGTCCTGCTGGGCGGCCTGCGATTGCGGGCCTGGGCCGCGGCCCTGGCCGCCCTCGTGGTGGCCCTGGTCGTGGCGGTGGCCGTGTATTCGATGCCGCCCGGGCAAGCGCTCCTCATCGGCGGCGAGGGGGCCACCTTCGGCCTGTTCCCGATCATGTGGATCGTGCTGAACGCCCTGTGGATCTACAACATGACCGTCGAGACCGGCCACTTCGACGTCCTCCGCCGGTCATTCGCCCGGGTCAGCGACGACCAGCGCGTCCAGACCATCATCATCGCCTTCTGCTTCGGTGCGCTGCTGGAGGCGCTGGCCGGCTTCGGCACTCCGGTGGCCATCACCGCGGTCATGCTGATCGCGCTGGGTTTCGAGACGATCAAGGCAGCCACGATCGGACTGGTCGCCAACACGGCTCCGGTAGCCTTCGGAGCCCTGGCCATTCCGATCATCACCCTCGGCAAGATCACCTCCCTGCCGGTCGAGGATCTCGGGGCCACGGTGGGCCGTCAGACGCCGATCCTCGCGGTGTTCGTGCCGTTGGCCCTGGTCTTCATCGTCGACGGGCGCCGCGGGCTGCGCAGACCTGGCCGGCGGCACTGCTGTGCGGCGCGGTCTTCGGCGTCGCGCAGTTCGCCACATCGAACTTCATCTCGGTGCCGCTGGCCGACATCGTGGCGGCGCTGCTTGCCGCACTCGCGGTCGTGGGATTCCTGCAGGTGTGGCGGCCGGCCCAGGGCAACCCGGCGCGGGGCGGGCGAAACGTGCCGGTCGTGGCCGGCGGAGCGGCTGACGAGCCGACCACCGGCTTCGCGGAGCGAGCCGGGCAGCGCGATTCAGGCGCCGAGGTGGCGCGGGCCTACGCGCCGTGGGCTGGCTCGGCGTCGCGGTCACCGGATCCGACACCTCGTCCAACTCGCTGTTCGGCCTGCTGCAGGTCACCGCGGCCCATCGGGCGGGGCTGGATCCCACCCTGATTGCAGCCGGCAACTCCTCCGGCGGCGTGCTCGGGAAGATGGTCTCCCCGCAGAACCTCGCAATCGCCGCGGCGGCGGTCGGTCTCACCGACCGCAAGGGCGAGGGGGAGCTCTTCCGCAGGGTGATCGGCTGGAGCTTGCTGTTCCTCGTCCTGATGTGCGTCCTCGTTTTTCTGCAGTCGACGCCCGTGCTCAGCTGGATGGTCTGAGGCCCCGGCCTCCCTCGCGTGTTCGTCCGCCCGACTCCATGCGGCAAGTTCCGGGGCGCCGTCGCCACCTGGCGCCCGGAAGCGACCTGTTCCCGGAACGTTGCCGGGTGACCGGTCCCGTACCCGCGGAGGCCGCTGCGGCCCGGGTGCCAAGATGAGCCGGTGACGGCGACCGGGACGACTCCGCTGCCCAGCGCGGGCTACTCGATCACCGTACGGGTGGCCGCCCGCTCCGATCCCAACGCCGTCGGCCGGCTCACCACCGCGGTCGGCGCGGCCGGTGCGGTCGTGACGGCCCTGGACGTCGTGGAATCGCATCCGGAGCGGATCGTGATCGACCTCACCTGCGACACCAGCGACGGTGGGCAGGCCGAGCGCGTCGCCGCTGCCCTCACGGCACTCGACGGGGTCGAGGTGCGCAAGGTCAGCGACCGCACCTTCCTGCTGCACCTGGGCGGCAAGATCGAGGTGACGTCCAAGGTGTCGCTGCGCAACCGCGACGAGTTGTCCAGGGCATACACCCCAGGCGTTGCGCGGGTCTGTCTCGCCATCGCGGCCAATCCCGACGATGCGCGCCGCCTCACGATCAAGCGCAACACCGTCGCGGTCGTGACCGACGGCTCCGCCGTACTCGGCCTCGGCAACCTGGGGCCGGCCGCGGCCCTGCCGGTCATGGAAGGCAAGGCGGCACTGTTCAAACGCTTTGCCGGGGTCGACGCCTGGCCGGTGGTGATCGACAGCCAGGACACCGACACCATCGTCGAAGTCGTGCGCTGCATCGCCCCCGCCTACGGCGGTATCAACCTCGAGGACATCGCCGCACCGCGCTGCTTCGAGGTCGAACGCCGGCTCGCCGACCTGCTCGACATCCCCGTCTTCCACGACGATCAGCACGGCACTGCCGTCGTCGTGCTGGCTGCGCTGACCAACGCCCTGCGCGTGGTGGGCAAGCAGCTTGGCGATGTCCGGATCGTCGTCTCCGGGGCGGGCGCTGCCGGTACGGCGATCATGAAGCTGCTGCTGGCCGAAGGGGTGGGCGATCTGGTCGCCTGTGACCGGATGGGCGCGTTACACGTCGGCCTCACCGGCCTCGACCCGTCGATGCAGTGGCTGGTGGCCAACACCAACCGGACCGGCTACGCCGGCGACCTGCGTGGTGCGCTCGCCGGAGCGGATGTCTTCATCGGGGTCAGCGCGCCGCACATCCTCGACGCCGCGGACATCGCGACGATGGCGCCCGATGCGATCGTTTTCGCGCTCGCCAATCCCGACCCGGAGATCGACCCGCGGGCCGCCCGGGCACATGCGGCGGTCGTGGCGACCGGGCGCAGCGACGAACCCAATCAGATCAACAACGTGCTCGCGTTCCCCGGCATCTTCCGCGGGCTGCTCGATGCGCACGCGAGGGTGTTCACCCGCGAGATGTCACTCGCCGCAGCCCGAGCCATCGCCGATGTCGTCGACGACGACCAACTCAATGCCACCTTCATCGTGCCCAGCGTCTTCGACCCCGCGGTCGCCCCGGCCGTGGCGGCCGCCGTGCGCGCCGAGGCCACCGCTGCAAGGGCACCCGCTGCCCAGACCGAGCCCGCGAGCGCCGGGCCAGCGGGCCCAGCACGCCGCTAGCCGGTGTGCCCGGGCCCCGGTCCGGGGAGACGTGGGAGAACAGCCTGTGTTCGCTGTTGCTCCACCCAACCCTCAGTACACCCCGGCCAGGGCAAGCTCCAGGGTGAGGCGGCGGGCGTCGGTCCGCCAAGCCATGATCGTCGGGTCGTAGGTGTAGACACCGTCCTCGATGGGCCTTACCCAGGTGGCGACAACGTCGGTGAGGGAGGCAACGCGGACGCGGCGCTGCTCCTCGAAGTCGCCCCACTCACCCACGTTTATCGGGGCTGGGGCACCATCCGGCACGGCTGTTTCCACCATCATGGGAATCCCGCCGGGATCTACCGAGAGTACGAACCAACTGCTTGGCCAGGCGTACTCGGGATCGACGTCGAGTACCCGAGCCTGCTGGGCGCCCTGGAGGAAAACTCGGTGTTGTTGACGCACTCAGCCAACGTCCGCAGTTCCATCGGCGGTCCGCCGTCCGCAGCACGGACGCTGGGCGGGTCATCGTCGCTACGGTTGACCCCGTCGTGCCAGCGGAACCATTCCCGAACCTCTACCGGCACGGTCAGCCCCAGAGGCGCGGTGGCTGCGTCGATCTCGGCGTCGGACAATCCAGGCCTCTGATACTGGAGAGTGACCGCATGGCAGTCGACCCAAAGCTGCTCCCACCGGGCCAGTAGCCCCCGCAGCCGCTCCAGATCCGCACTCTCGGCCGATGAATCACCAGCACGTCGCGCAGACCCCACATCGCCCTACGTCGTCAGCCGGCGTGTGCTGCCAGCCAGTCGGAATCTATGGTCCCGCTGCTGACCAGGACGGCCGGCCCGGTGAGGCGGACCGTCTCACCGTCGAGGGTCACCACCAGCGACCCACCGGGCAGGTCGACGGTCCACTGGTCGTCGCCCTGGCCCGACGCCCGGGCCACGGCAACGGCGGCCGCGCAGGCACCCGTACCGCATGACCGCGTTTCCCCGACACCGCGCTCGTGGACCCGCAACGCGATCCGGCGCTCACCGACGACCGAGACGATCTCGACGTTGACGCCGTCCGGGAAGACGGCCTCATCGACAGCGGGGGGCGGGGTCAGGTCGTAGCCGGCCAGGTCGTCGTCGACGACGCAGACCAGGTGCGGGTTGCCGACGTCCACCCGGGTGCCGGCACAAGTCCGCCCGCCGAGGCCTGTGGTTGCCGCGCCGAGCACCGCGGCCTTCCCCATGTCCACGGTGACGTCGCCGGTCCGGCCGAGGGTGACCCGCTTCAGCCCGTCGCGGGTGGCCACCTCGAGCACACCGGGCTCGGCCAGCCCGGCATCGACGAGATACCTGGCGTAGAGCCGGATCCCATTGCCGCACATCTCGGCCACCGAGCCGTCGGCATTGCGATAGTCCATGAACCACCGCTCGCCGTCGCGCACCACCCGCAGCACGCCATCGGCACCGATGCCGCGTCGCCGGTCGCACAGCGCCCGGACGAGCACCGGGGTGAGCGGCACCGCCTCCGCGTCGGGCAACAGCACGAAATCGTTTTCCGTGCCGTGGCCCTTGAGGTAGCGCATGCGGTGTTGCACGGTTTCCGAGCGTACGGCCCCCCTGGGGAGCTCAGCCGGGGAGGACCACCCCCGCCGCTCCCCCGCCTCGCCGCGACGGCTCGGCCGAGGCCAGCAGGCGGCCGAAGCCGAGGAACTCGATGGCGGTGGCCGCGCCCAGCTCCGGAGCGGGCGTCGGAAGGGTGAACGAGTGGCCCAACGCCTGCAGGGCACTGCCGTAGCGGTCGATGAACGCCGGCTCGGCCTGGCTTGACGAGGAGTTGCGCTGCGACGCGCGCGGCGCCGCCATTGCCTGCGGCAGGGTGCGACCGCGGTCCAGACGTTCGATCAGGACCTGGAGCACGGTGGTGATGATGGAGGCGCCCCCCGGTGAGCCGACGGCCAGGAACGGCACGCCGTGCCTGAGGAGGATCGTCGGGGACATGCTCGAGCGCGGGCGTTTGCCGCCGGCCGGCAGGTTGGGGTCAGGCACGCCGGGGAAGATCGGCACGAAGTTGAAGTCGGTCAACTCGTTGTTGAGCAGGAAGCCCCGCCCGGGCACGGTGATCCCGCTACCGCCGGTCTGCTCGATCGTCAGGGTGTACTCCACCACGTTGCCCCACACGTCGGCCACCGTCAGGTTGGTGGTGTTGGGGCCCTCGTAGCCGGTCGGGGCAGCAGCACCCTGGACGGTGCAGTTGTCGTAGGACCCGTCCGGACTTCCGGGCGGCACCGGGCTGGTGCCCGCGCGGTGCGGGTCGATCAGGCACGCCCGCTCGTGACCGAATCCCTTGCTGAGCAACTCCTTGAGCGGCACGTCGACGTATGCCGGATCGCCGACATAGCGGTTGCGGTCGGCGAAGGCGAGCCGGGTGGACTCGAGGTAGTGGTGGTAGAACTGCACGTCGCTCATGGACTTGAGATCGAAGTTGCCGAGGATGTTGAGTGACTCCCCCACCGTCGATCCGCCCGAAGACGGCGGCGCCATGCTGTAGACGTCCAGGCCGTGGTAGCGGACCCGGGTCGGGGTGCGGTCGGGGGCGGCATAGTTGCGCAGGTCGGCCAGCGTCATCAGCCCGGGCCGGGCGTGATAGGTGGCGGCCGGATCGATCGGGGGATGCGTGGTCGTCCGCACGATGTCCCTGCCGATCTGCCCACCATAGACGGCCGAGACCCCCTGCTGCCCGAGCTGCCGGTAGGTCCGGGCGAGGCCGGGATTGCGCAGGACGGACCCGACGGCCGGTGGTTGCCCACCGGGCAGGAAAAGGTCGGCCGTGGCCGGGAACAGCGCAAACCGCGCAGCGTTCTGCTGCGTCTGGTCGTGGAAGGTCTGGTCCACGACGAAGCCGCGGTCGGCGAGCCTGGCGGCCGGTCGCAGGGCGTCGCCGAGGGAGAGAGTGCCCCATTGGCGCAGCGCGTTGGCCCAGGTGGCCGGCGTGCCCGGCACACCGTTGGACAGACCGCTGGTGACGGCGTCCGGGAAGGCGATCGGCTGACCGCCCTCGGTGAACGTCGTCTCGGTGAAGGCGGCCGGTGCAGCCTCCCGGCCGTCGATGGTGTGCACCTTCCTGGTGCGCGCGTCGTAGTAGACCAAGAAGCCGCCACCGCCCATCCCCGAGGAATACGGCTCCGAGACGCCGAGGGCGGCCGCGGCGGCAACCGCGGCGTCCACCGCGTTTCCACCCTTGCGCAGCACATTCAGCCCGATCCGCGTCGCGTCGGGATCCGCAGTGGACACTGCGCCGCCGTACCCGATCGCGGTCGGGGTCTTGGGCGGAGGCTGCGTCGTGGCGTTCGCGGTCGCCGGCAAGAGGAGGGCGACCGGAACCACCGCGATGGCGAGGACAGTCATCAGCCGGTTGGTACGCATGCCTGGCATCCTCTCGCAGGTCAGCCCGAGCGGCCAGCCGAACGCACCACTTTCATCGCCCCAGCGAGATCGGCGGTGGCAAACCAGTGCACCCGCGGGTCGCGGCCGAACCAGCCGCGCTGGCGGCCGGCCAGGCGCCGGGTCGCCCGGGCCGTCAGGTCGAGGGCCTGCGCCTCGGTGAGGTGACCGTCGATCAGTTGCAATGCCTGCCGATAGCCCAGCGCGCGGGCAGCCGTCACTCCGCGACGCAGCCCGAGCCTGTCGAGGCGGTGCACTTCCGCCACCAGGCCCTCGTCGAACATCTGCCCGACCCGGCGGTCGATGCGTGCGGCAAGCTGATCGCGGGGCGGGTCGAGGCCGACCTGCACGACGTCGTACGCATCGGGCCGGCCGGCGTCGTAACCGGGCAGCGCAGCCGTGAACGGCCGCCCGGTGATCGCGATCACCTCGAGGGCGCGGACGACCTTGCGCCCGTTGTTCGGCTGGATGGCCACCGCGGCGGCCGGGTCGGCAGCGCGCAGGCGGTCGTGCAGGGCCCGCGCCCCACCGGTCGCCAAGTCTGCCTCCAGGCCCGCCCGGATCACCGCATCGGTCCCCGGGAAGTCCAGCGGATCGATGACGGCCCGGACGTACAACCCGGAGCCACCCGCCAGGATCGGCACGGCGCCGCGGGCGAGTACGGCGTCGACGGCGGCCCGGGCCAGCCGCTGGTACTCCGCGACGCTGGCCGTGGTCGTCACGTCCCACACGTCGAGAACGTGGTGCGGGATACCCCTGCGCTGCGGCTCGGTCAGCTTGGCCGTGCCGATGTCCATCCCGCGGTAGAGCTGCATCGAGTCGGCGTTCACCACCTCTCCACCGAGGGCCGCTGCCAGCTCCACGGCCAGCCCGGACTTCCCGGTGGCGGTGGCGCCGACCACGGCGAGGACACGACTCACGGCCGGCGGATCCAGACGGCAACGAAGTAGCCCACGCCGTACGGGGCGATCGAAGCAAGCTGCTCCGCGTCCCAGGAAGCTCCCCCGGCCGCCCGCCCGAGCAGCCGCCAGGCGGCGGTCCCAACCGCCAGCAACTCGTCGCCGAGTTGCTGGTCGAGGGCGGCGAGACTCGCCGTGTCGGCCGTGGCGAGCGCGCTCGTGACGGCCTGGTCGAAGCATCCGGCCCGAGGGTCCGTGTAACCGGGGGCCTTCTCGCTGCGGCGAGCGCTGCCGTCGCCCATGACCAGCAGCGCCACCCGCGGGCCCACATCGGCAAGGTCGGCGGCGAGCCGGGCCAGGTCGGCATCGGTGGCGTGACGAGGCACGCCGAGCGCACGCCGCGGACCCGGCCAGCCGGCCGACTCCAGCAGCCAGGCGCCGAGGGTGAGCGAAAGCGGCATCGTCGGCGACCCGGCCGCCACCCGGTCCAGCGCCACGTCGAGCCGGAGTCCGTACGGCCGGAAGGATCCGGCGTCGCCGGCGGCATACCACCGCTCGGCGGGAGCGTCGCCGACGATGCACAGCACGTCCGGGTCGACGGTCAGCAGCCGGTCGATCCCCTGGCGGCAGGCGGCCCGCAGCTGGGCCAACTCCGGCGCCGCGCCTGCCGCCACGGCGGGCACGAGCAACGGCGGGTGGGGGCACATCGCCGCTGCGACCAGCACACGGAGGAGCGTACGCAGCACTCGCCGGGCACCAGTTCCAGGTCGCCTGACCCATTCGGCGCGCAGTTTGTGAGAATGCTCTAGTGACGACTGGCATCGGCGAGACCGGCGATCCGGGCACGACCTCCGGTAGCCCGTGGGGCCGGGTGACCGAAGACGGCACCGTCTACCTACGCACCGAGGACGGCGAGCGGGTGGTCGGCTGCTGGCAGGCGGGACCGCCCGGCGAGGGGCTGGCGCACTACTGCCGGCGCTACGACGACCTGGTCACCGAGGTCACTTTGCTCGGCCAGCGCATCGAGTCCGGCGCCGCCGATCCCAAGGCCACGGTGACCGCCACCCGCAGGCTGCGTGACTCGCTGCCCACGGTTGCGGTGGTCGGCGACCTCGCGGCCGTCGCCGCGCGACTCGACACCGTGCAGGTCAAGGCGGAACAACGGCTGGAGCAGGCCAGGGCCCTGCGTGCCGCTCAGGCGCAGGAGGCGCTGGAGCGCAAGCAGGAGCTCGTGGCGGAGGCCGAGCGACTGGCCGAGTCGAGTACACATTGGAAGGTCGCCGGCGAACGGATTCGCGAGATCGTGACCGGGTGGAAGGACGGCCCGCGCATCGATCGAGCGCACGAGACGGAACTGTGGGCCCGGCTCAACACCGCGCGCACCGCCTTCACCCGTCGACGGGGAGCCCACTTCGCCCAACTCGATGTCGCCCGCAAGGAAGCGCAGGTCGGCAAGGAAGAACTGATCGCCGAGGCGGAGGTGCTTGCCGGGTCGACGGAGTGGGGTGCCACCGCGCGTCAGCTCAAGGACCTGATGACCCGGTGGAAGGCCGCCCCCCGGGCCGGCCGCGAGGTGGAGGATGATCTGTGGCGGCGGTTCCGAGCCGCTCAGGACAGCTTCTTCAGCCGCCGCTCGGCCGCCTTCGCCGAGCGTGAGACGGCCAGCCGTGGCAACCGCAGCGTCAAGCAGAGACTGATAGACGAAGCGGAGCGGCTCGACCTTGCCGACCCGCACGCGGCGCAACAGCGCCTCCGTGACCTGCAGGAGCGCTACGACAAAACCGGGAAGGTGCCTCGGGAGGACGCCGCCGGCCTCGATGACCGGATGAGAGCGGCGGAGGATCGGATCCGCGACGCCGTCGACGACCGCTGGCAACGGGCGGCCGCGACGTCGAACCCGCTCCTGGACCAGATGCGCGAGCAGGTGACCAAGGCCGAGAAGCAGGTGGCCCGCGCGCAGGGCTGCGGCGACGAACACGCCGTGCGCGAAGCGCAGGAGGTGCTGAGCCGGCGGCGGGGTTTCCTGGAACAGGCCGAGCGGTCCGCCCGCTGAGCTACCAGGCCAGGCGTGGGGCGAGCAGCCGCCTACCCGGTGGCGGGGACGCCGATGGCCGGCATGCCGAGCAGCACGGCCGGCCGGGCCGTCGAACGACCGCTGGCCCAGAGATCACCCGCGCGGGTCCGCCGATGTGATCCCGGCGCGCCGTCGGCGACGAGGTGGTGCGGGGCGGCATAGGTCACCGTCGTCTCGACCAGGTCGCCGGGTCGCACCTGGGGCGTACCCGCGAAGTGCACCAGGCGGCCGTCGCGGGAACGGCCCGAGCGGCGGTGTGTGGCGGCGTCCTTGCGACCTTCGCCCTCGGCTGCGAGCACCTCCACGGTGGTCCCGACCAATTCCTTGTTCTGCGCCCAGGAAACCTCGTCCTGCACAGCCACCAGCTGCTCGTACCGCTCCTGCACCACCTGCTTGGGCACCTGGTCGGCCATGGCCGCCGCCGGCGTGCCGGCGCGCTGCGAGTATTGGAACGTGAACGCCCCGGCAAACCGCGCCTGGCGCACGACGTCCAATGTGGACTGGAAATCCTCCGCTGTCTCACCGGGGAAGCCCACGATGACGTCGGTGGTGATGGCCGCATCAGGCATCGCCGCCCGTACCCGCTCCAGGATGCCGAGGTAGCGCTCCTGGCGATAGGACCGGCGCATCGCCCGGAGCACCGCGTCGGAGCCCGATTGCAGCGGCATGTGCAGTGCGTGGCAGACGCTCGGCGTCTCCGCCATCGCCGCGATGACGTCGTCGGTGAAGTCGCGGGGATGTGGGCTGGTGAAGCGGACCCGCTCCAGGCCGGCGATGGAGCCGCAGGCCCGTAGGAGCTTGCCGAACGCCCACCGGTCGCCGAACGAGCGGCCATAGGAGTTGACGTTCTGCCCGAGCAGGGTCACCTCGATCACGCCGTCATCGACCAGCGCCCGGACCTCGGCCAGTACGTCGGTCGGTTCGCGGTCGCGCTCCCCGCCGCGCAGCGAAGGCACGATGCAAAAGGTGCACGAATTGTCGCAGCCGACGCTGATCGACACCCAGCCGGCATAAGCGGACTCCCGGCGCACCGGCAGTGTCGACGGGAATACCTCGAGCGATTCCAGGATCTCCAGCTGTGCTGCCGCGTTGTGTCGGGACCGCTCGAGCAGCACCGGCAGCGCCCCGATGTTGTGCGTACCGAAGACGACGTCGACCCATGGCGCCCGGCGGAGGATCTCTCCTCGATCCTTCTGCGCGAGGCAGCCACCGACGGCAATCTGCATCCCGGGATTGCGCCGCTTCAGCGGTGCCAGCATGCCCAGGTTGCCGTACAGCCGGTTGTCGGCGTTTTCCCGCACCGCGCAGGTGTTGAACACCACGACGTCGGGTGCCTCGTCGGTGCTGGCCGCACGCGCGTAGCCGGCCGCCTCCAGCAGACCGGACAGACGTTCGGAATCGTGCACGTTCATCTGGCACCCATGGGTGCGCACCTGGTAGGTAGGCATCTCGTTAAGGAGGCTACGCCGACCGGCCCGACCGATAGGCTCGCCGTCATGCTGGCCGGGGAGCAGGTGTTGCTGCGGCCGTTCCGCCCAGCCGATCTGGACGCGCTCTACCGTGTCTTCTCCGACTTCGACAGCTGGGCGGCGCGCACCACACGACCGCCGCAACCGTTGACGTTCGAGGCGTTCCGCGACTGGTACGTCCCGATCACGGCCGAGCCCGACGGGGCGGAGTTCGTCATCGAGGTCGGTGGGGGGCCCGTGGGACGGTGCGCCATCTTCGCCGAGGACAGCCTGGCCCGCTGCGCGGAGGTCGGGATCGCTCTGTTGCGCGAGGCGCGGGGCCAGGGTCACGGCACGGACGCCCTGCGGGTGCTGGTCAGGTTCTCCTTCCGGGCCCGCAACCTGGAACGGCTGCACCTGCAGACACTCGCCGGCAACGCTGCGGCGATCGCGGCATACCGAAAGGCGGGCTTCGTGCAGGAGGGCCTTCTGCGGCGACATGCCTTCGTCGACGGGGACTGGGTCGACACCCTGCTCATGGGCCTGCTGCGCGCCGAATGGTCCGGCTGAATCAGGCGATCAGGGCCGCCAAGAGGCCGCTTCCGGGGAGCCGGAGGTCTGCTGACCTCAAGGGTCACGACATCTCAGCGGGCCACCTCGGTCGCCCGGGTCTCGCGTACCACCGTCACCCGGATCTGGCCCGGATAGGTGAGCTCCTCCTCGATCTGCTTGGCGACGTCGCGGGCGAGCACCTGAGCCGCGATGTCGTCGATGGCTTCGGGCTGGACCATCACCCGCACCTCGCGACCGGCCTGCATCGCGAAGACCCGATCGACCCCGGGTTTGCCACTGGCGATCTCTTCGATCCGCTCCAGCCGCTTGACATAGGTCTCCAGGCTCTCCCGGCGGGCCCCCGGCCGGCCGCCGGAGCAGGAATCCGACGCCTGGGTCAGGACCGCCTCGATCGTCTGCGGCGCCACCTCGTTGTGGTGGGCCTCGATCGCGTGCACGACCTCCTCGCTCTCGCCGCACCGGCGCGCCAGCTCCGCGCCGATCAGCGCGTGGCTGCCCTCCGCCTCGTGCGTCAGCGCCTTGCCGATGTCGTGCAGGAACGCCGCCCGCTTGACGATCCGAGGATCCATCCGCAGCTCCGCTGCCATCAGCCCGGCGATGTGCGCGGTCTCGATCAGGTGCTTGAGGACGTTCTGCCCGTACGACGTGCGATAGCGGAGGTGGCCGAGGTGCGTCAGGAGTTCGGGATGCAGCTCGGTCATCCCCACCTCGACGAGTGCGTCCTCACCTGCCCGCAGGCACAGCGCCGCCACCTCCTCCTTGCTGCGCTCGTGCACCTCTTCGATCCGGTGCGGGTGTATGCGACCGTCGAGGACCAGCTTCTCCAACGTGATCCGGGCGACCTCCCGCCGGACCGGGTCGAAGCAGGAGAGCAACACCGCCTCCGGGGTGTCGTCGATGATGAGGTTTACGCCGGTCACCTGCTCGAACGCCCGGATGTTGCGCCCTTCGCGCCCGATGATCCGGCCCTTCATGTCGTCACTGGGCAGGTGCAACACGCAGACGACGCTCTCCGCGGTCTGCTCGCTGGCCACGCGCTGGATGGCGTCGACCACGATGTTTCTCGCCCGCCGCTCACCGGTCTCCCGGGCGTCCGACTCGATGTCGCGCACCAGCAGGGCGGCCTCCCGCTTGGCGGCGGTCTCGATGGCGCGCACCAACTCCGCGCGGGCCGCTTCGGCCGAGAGGCCGGCGATCCGCTCGAGCTCCCGCCGGCGCTCCTCCTCAACCTGCTCGAGGCCGGCCTGACGGCGTTCGAGCAGCCGTTCGGCCGCGGCCTGCTCCGCGTCCCGCGCCTCCATGCGGGTGACCTCCGCATCGAGGCGTTCCTCCCGCTCGGCCAGCCGCTGAGCACGACGTTCGAGGTCCGCACGCAGCTCCGTCGTCTCGCGCTCGGTCTGGCGACGGGCCTCGAGTAGGGCGTCGGAGGATGCAAGCTCTGCATCCCGCCTCGCGTTGTCCAGGACGGCGGCGGCCTGCCGACGGGCGGTTGAGGTGATCTCGTCGGCCGCCGCCTGGATGGCCTCGATCTCGATCCTCTCGGACTGCCGCCGCGCGGCAGCAAGGTCGTCGTCGGCAGACTTGGCCTCGTCGGCGGGTTTGACGGCGTCGAGAAGCGGCTTGGCGGCGCCGTCCTGGTCAACGGCGGGTGCAGGCACGCCAAGGGGGGGCGGCTCAGGTTGCAGGAGGCGAGGGCCGCGCGACCCCGCGCGGCGTACGACAATGGCCGCGCCCAGCATCGCTGCGAGCAGCACCGCCACGACGAAGAGCAAACCCGCAATGACTTCGACGGTCCCGATCCGAGCGGTCACGGCTCCTCCTCAGGGTCGCCGCTGCGCTGCGCCAGGCGTACCTGGGCGCGCCGCGGAGCTGCGCATGAGGAGAGCCCAAACGACCTAAGCCCTGGGGCAGGTGGTTGCCGGAGCGTGGGAACGGCCCGGTTGACAAGCCGGCAGGTGAACCTGCCGATGGTTGGACGTCGCCGTTGCGACGTTGGTGCTTACGAGTGTCGGATAGTGCGCTCTTGGATGCCTGCGATCTATGTTGTCCGCGTCGTTGCGGGCTTACTCCTCAGTAATTCCGAGGTTATGTCGGCAACTGTGGACGGTCAAGCACGCGCGCTGACTCACCAACCGGTGCGCGCTCCCGGTCTATCGGTCGGAGAGCCCCTCGATCGCCGCCAGATCACGCTCACCGACGGATGCCGCCAGGGCATCTCGGACCACTCCGGCTGCCACACTCACGGGGTAACCCTTGCGGCCCAGCATTCCGATCAGCCGGCGGCAGCGGACCTCGGCCGGGAGCGCGCGCATGGCGGCCAGTCGGCGGCCGACCAGCTGCCGGGCGGTCGCCAGCTCTGTTTCGGGCTGAAGTTGACCGACGGCGGCCGAGATGACGTCCGGTGCGATGCCCCGTGAGCGCAGCTCCGCCGCCAGCACGCCCCCGGCGAGACCGCGGCCGATGTGACGTGAACTCACCCAGGCCGCCGCAAATGCCCCGTCATCGATCAGCCCGACCTCGCCGAAGCGGTCGAGAACCGCCCCGGCGCACTCGTCAGTGATGCCTCGTTGACCCAGCTTCTCGGCCAGCTCGGCCCGGGTGCGTGGGCGCGCCGTGAGCAGACGCAGGCAAATGTCGCGAGCTGCAGAGGCGGCCGAATCGGGGTCGACCTCCCCGGCCCGCTCCGGTCTCATCCGATCGGTGGCTCGGCGCCCGGCCACGTCAGAAGTCCACTGGGGGCGGCGCCGGCGCATCGCTGGCGAGCGTCGGCACGATACCCAACCGCTCCTTGATCTTCTTCTCGATCTCGTTGGCAAGATCAGGATTGTCACGCAGGAAGGCCCGGGCATTCTCCTTACCCTGCCCGAGTTGGTCCCCCTCGTAGGTGAACCATGCGCCGGACTTGCGAACGAGGCCCTGCTCGACCCCCACGTCGATCAACGATCCCTCACGACTGATGCCCTGGCCGTAGACGATGTCGAACTCGGCCTGCTTGAACGGCGCGGACACCTTGTTCTTGACGACCTTGACGCGTGTGCGGTTTCCCACCGCTTCGCCGCCATCCTTGAGCGTCTCTATGCGCCGCACGTCGAGCCGGATCGAGGCATAGAACTTAAGTGCCTTGCCGCCGCTCGTCGTCTCCGGTGAGCCGAAGAAGACGCCGATCTTCTCGCGGAGCTGGTTGATGAAGATGCAGGTGGTGTTGGTGCTGCTCAGTGCGCCGGTGATCTTGCGCAGAGCCTGACTCATCAAGCGGGCCTGCAGGCCGACATGGCTGTCTCCCATCTCGCCCTCGATCTCCGCGCGGGGGACCAGGGCGGCGACGGAGTCGATGACCACGATGTCGAGCGCCCCGGAACGGATCAACATGTCGGCGATCTCGAGCGCCTGTTCGCCGGTGTCGGGCTGGGAGACGAGCAGGGCGTCGGTGTCTACACCAAGCGCCTTGGCGTAGTCGGGGTCGAGGGCGTGCTCGGCATCGATGAAGCCGGCGATGCCGCCGGCGGCCTGGGCATTGGCCACCGCATGCAGCGCCACCGTGGTCTTGCCCGAAGCTTCCGGGCCGTAGATCTCGACGACCCTGCCGCGGGGCAGGCCACCGATGCCGAGTGCCACATCGAGGGCGATCGAACCGGTCGGGATGACCGAGATCGGGATCTGCGGCCGATCACCGAGTCGCATGATGGAGCCCCGGCCGAAGGACTTGTCGATCTGGGTGAGCGCGAGGTCGAGAGCCTTGTCGCGGTCCAGTGCTGCCATGCCTGCCACCTTGCTTGTCGGGAGTGGGCGTGTCGGGAGTGGGCTTGTCGGGAGTGGGCTCGGGGAGTGGGCTTGAGGAGTGGGCTTGTCGGGGAAATTGGCCTGCCAGGCGATCCGAGTTGGTCGTTGTCGTCGAGCGAGTCGATCGGTTGAAGCAGTCGAGCCGCGACTGAAGCTATGCGACGGGGCCGACAGTCTTGCCGAGCGAATGCGCAGTTGTGGACACCGTTGTCCATGTGGACGACAGACTAGCCCGAACACTTGTTCGAAGTATTCTCGACACGCCGGAAGTGTTGGCCACCGGTCGCCGGTGATCTAGTGCCGGCCGGCAGCCTCATCCGGCGGTGTCGGCCGGGTCGGATCGATAAGGGGCAGCGGCCGTGTCAGCCCGTCCGACGCCGGGGAGGAGGGGGGTGGAGGCGGAGCTGCCGGGCCGTCGTACCAGGCACGCTGCGGTGCCGCCGGACCCGACGGAGCGAGCGGAGCGCCATACCGGCCGCCTGGTGGCGGCGGGGGCGGTGATCCCGCCGGGCCGTCGTACCAGACACGCTGCGGTGCAGCCGGGCCGGCCGGTGCGGCATGCCTGGCACCGGTGCCGGGGTGCGGTGACGCCGGTCCACCAGGCTGGACGCCCGGCTGGGGATAGCCGGATGGTGGATAACCCGGCGGCGGGTGACCCGGCGGCGGATAACCCGTTGGCGGATAACCGGATGGCGGATAACCCGGCGGCGGGTATCCGGCTCCAGCGAAGGTCGAGCGCCGACGGCGCCGGCGCCGGCGCGACAACAGGACCAGGACGACCAGCCCGACGAGCAGGAGCAACCCGACGATGCCAACCGCGACGACCAGCAGGATCGGCTGAACCGCTGAGGCGCGAGCCTCCGCCCGCAGCGCGGTGACCTGGCCCAACTTCGGATACCAGGTGACCGATCGGCCGCTGATCTTGCCGTTGCTCTTGAGGACCTCACCGGGGAACGTGAGCCGGATCCGGATGTCAGGCGCGTTGTTTACCGCCTTGCCGAGGTCCAGCTGCGGGCTGGTGGAGGAGTTGCTGCTGAGATCAAGTTGACCCGTGGCGAAATACCGGTCACCCCTGTGCGTGATCTTCAGTCCGGCGCCGTTGCCCTTGCCGAATTCAGACAGCGGAACACCGGAAAAGACATATGCCTCGCCGACCTTGCCGTCCTTGTCGTATGGACGCTCGCTGAACTTGCCCTTCTTCGGCCGGTCGGCCACAGGGAAGGGGCCCTGCTTCTCCAGTTGGTCGCGCAGCGCCTGCGCGCTGATGCCGGACAACGTCAACAGCGACTTGTCGACTGCCATGATCACCGTGCCGTCGACGGTGTCGTCGGGCCGCACGCTGAGGTCCATGTCGAGCTTGACGCAGCCGCTCAGGGCAAGCAGGAGGCCTACCGCCCCGAAGGCGGTCACCAGCAGTCGGCGACGTCTCATGCTGGGCATGGTCCCAGACCGCCGTGCAGATGCACAGCCGGCCGGTCCGATCCCGAGCCCCACGCCGATCGACCGGGCCTCACCGATTGCGGGCAGGGACGTCGAAAGCCGTGCACAATGCCTGCCAGACGGCCTTGGGGTCCTCCCCGGTCTCGAGGGCCTGGCGGGCGGTCCGGCCGCCGAATTCGCCGAGCACCTGGTCGGTGGCGATCGACTCGGAGTAGGCGACACCGAACTGCTCATGCATCCGCGTCCAGAACTCGGTGAGCCGCACGGGTTGCAGGCTAACCCTCTCGTCCGGGCGACGGAAAGGCGTGCTCAGATGCCGAGCGACCGGCCGATGATCTCCTTCATGATCTCGGTCGAGCCGCCGTAGATGGTCTGCACCCGGGAGTCCAGAAACGCCCGGGCGATCGGGTATTCCAGCATGTAGCCGTACCCGCCGTGGAGTTGGACGCACCGGTCGGCCACCTTGTTTTGCAGCTCGGTGGTCCACCACTTGGCCATCGCCGCGTCGGTGGCCGAGAGCATCCCGAGATTGTGCTCGGCGATACACCGGTCGACGAAAGTACGGGCGATCACCGTCTCGGTGGTCAACTCGGCCAGCAGGAACCGGGTGTTCTGGAACGACCCGATCGAGCGGCCGAAGGCCTGCCGGGTCCTGACGTAGTCGACCGTGAGCTCCAGCATCCGCTCGCTGGCTGCGACGGCGAGCCCGGCGATCCCGAGGCGCTCCTGCGGGAGGTTGTCGATGAGGTAGTAGAAGCCGTGGTTCTCCTCACCGAGGAGATTTTCCACTGGCACCCGGACGTCGGCGAAGAACAACTCTGCGGTGTCCTGCGCCTTCAGCCCCATCTTCTCCAGATTGCGGCCGCGCTCGAAGCCGGCCATCCCCCGCTCGACGATCAGCAGGCTGATCCCGTGGGCACCCTTGTCGAGGTCGGTCTTCGCGACCACGATGACCAGGTCGGAGTTGATCCCGTTGGTGATGAAGGTCTTCGACCCGTTGAGTACGTAGCTGTCGCCGTCACGCCGTGCGGTAGTACGGATGCCCTGCAGATCGCTGCCGGCCGCCGGTTCGGTCATCGCGATTGCGGTGATGAGCTCGCCGGCGCAGAAGCCGGGGAGCCAGCGCTGCTTCTGCTCCTCGGTGGTGTGCCGCAGCAGGTAGGGAGCGACGACGTCGTTGTGCAGCCCGAAGCCGATGCCGGTGGCCCCCGCGCGGACAAGTTCTTCGACCAGCACGACGTTATAGCGAAAGTCGGGCTGCCCGCCGCCGCCGTACTCCTCGGGAACGTCGGTGCCCAGCAGGCCAAGCGTGCCGGCCTCCACCCACACCGCCCGGTCGACGATGCCGTCCTGCTCCCACTGCGCGTGGTGCGGGACCACATGCTTGCCCAGGAAGGCCCGAGTCATCTCGCGGAAGGCTTCGTGGTCGGGTTGGAAGAGGCTGCGTTGCATGCCGCCAAGTCTGGCAGGAAGTCAGCGCACGCTCGCCTGCCCGCTGCCCGGCGAAACCATGAGCACGGTCGCTGCCACCGCTTCGAAGGCGCCGGCCGGGACCTTCTTGAGTTGGTCCAGCAGCGCCGGTGGCCAGGCCGTGTCGGCGGTCCCCTGGAAGAACCACGGCGAGCCGTTGTCGGCGAGCATCAACCCGTACCGCTTCATGGCCAGCAAGATCACCTGCGCCTGGGCAGAGTACGAGGAGATCGGGAAGGAAGCCTTGAGCCGGAAGCGGGCGCCCATCGGAGGGTATCTGGTGTCGTTCGCGCCGCCCGCCTGATGCCGGGCGGGCCAGACGTATCGGCGGTCGGTGACGTTCGTGGTGAACCGGATCGCGTGATCGACCAGGCCGGCCCTGACCTCGTCGTAGCGCAGCAGGCCGGGCAGCACCGGCAGCCCGGCGGCGTCGGCCGACGTCCAGCCGGCCGGCCGCAGCGCATTGGAGCGCAGGTCGAACACCGCACCGGATCCGGCACTCCACCCGCTCGCGGCGTGTCGGGTGTCCCAGGTCTCGTACAGCTTGCAGGTACCGACGTCCACGACCAGGGCGTGCCGGTCGCCCGAGGCCGCGGGGCCGCCCTCGATCAGGGTGTCGCTGCCGAGCGGGTAGGGACCCCGATCGCTCTCGGCGGCGTAGCCGAAGCGCACCGGCACCTTCGGGTGGGCACCCGCCACCCGGGTCACCGGAATGCCGTAAGGCACCGGCTGGGCACCATAGGAGGGGCCGAAGTCCGGGTGCAGCTTGCGGGTCGAGGCCGACATGTGGGCCAGCCAGGCCGCGCTCTGCCCCGACACCGGCAGGCGGCTGACGTCGGCATGCCAGATGTTGTCGGCCGGCAGCACCCGGCATGCCGTGCCGGGCAGCGTTCGGATCGTCGCGGCAAGCGGCCGGGCCGGGCTGTGCAGGCCGACACCCGCGGCCAGTGCCCCGGCCAGGAGTACGACGACAACTCTCGCCGGAGGCCCCATGGCCCTTGCATCGGCGAGCCGGCCGGCCTCCTGTACGCCCGGGCGGGGGACACTGTCGTACCCCCGGGGCACTATGGACAGCGTGCCACCCGTCGTCGACCGCTTCTCCCCCGCCACCCAGGCGTGGTTCCGCGGTGCCTTCGAGCGGGCCACCCCGGCGCAGGAGGGCGCCTGGGACGCCATCGCCAGCGGGCGCGACGTGCTGTGCGTGGCACCGACCGGCTCCGGCAAGACCCTGGCGGCCTTCCTGTGGTCGCTGGACCGGCTGGCCGCCGGACCGCCGCCGGGCGAGGCCATTCGCCGGTGCCGGGTGCTCTATGTCAGCCCACTGAAGGCACTCGCGGCCGATGTCGAGCGCAACCTGCGCTCCCCGCTGACCGGGATCGGGCAGGCCGCGCACCGGCTCGGCCTGCCGGAGCCGGACATCACCGTGGCCATCCGATCGGGCGACACACCGGCCGCCGACCGGCGGGAATTCGGCCGCCGGCCGCCCGACATCCTGATCACCACACCGGAGTCGCTGTTCCTGATCCTGACGAGTCGCGCCCGCGAGTCGCTGCGTGGCGTCGACACCGTCATCGTCGACGAGGTGCACGCCGTCTGCGCCACCAAGCGCGGCGCCCATCTCGCGCTGTCGCTCGAGCGGCTCGATGCGCTGCTCGACGCGCCTGCTCAGCGCATCGGGTTGTCTGCCACCGTCCGCCCGGCCGACGAGGTGGCCCGCTTCCTCGGCGGCTCCCGTGATGTCACTATCGTCGCGCCGCCGGCGGCCAAGCGCATCGAGGTGCAGATCGTCGTGCCCGTCGAGGACATGGCCGCCCTCGGCGAGTCTGCCGGGCTGATCCCCGACGACGAGCCGCAACGCCGCGCCTCCATCTGGCCCGCCGTCGAGGAGCGGGTGCTGGACCTGATCCAGGCCCACCGGAGCACCATCGTCTTCGCCAACTCGCGGCGCCTCGCCGAGCGACTCTGCTCTCGAATCAACGAGATCGCCGCCGGCCGGACCGGCGACATGCCGGCGACTGGAGGGCCGGCGCCGACGCACGCCCCGGCACAGCTGATGGGCCAATCCGGTGCCGGTCCGGCCGCCGCCGATCTACCGGCTGCAGGGGCGGTGGCCCGCGCCCACCACGGCTCGGTCTCCCGCGAGCAGCGGCGACTCACCGAGGAGGCGCTCAAGGACGGCTCGCTGCCGGCAGTGGTTGCCACGAGCAGCCTGGAGCTGGGCATCGACATGGGCGCCGTCGACCTCGTCGTGCAGGTCGAGTCCCCGCCGTCGGTGGCCAGCGGCATGCAGCGGATCGGCCGAGCCGGGCACCATGTCGGCGCGGTCTCCCGCGGTGTGATCTTCCCGAAATACCGGGGCGACCTGGTGCCGTGCGCCGTCGTGGCCGAGCGCATGGTCACCGGTGACATCGAGGCGCTGTCCTACCCCCGCAATCCCCTCGACGTGCTGGCTCAGCATGTGGTGGCCATGGTGGCGATGGAGGACTGGGCGGTCGAGGATCTGGCCGACCTCGTCCGCCGGGCGGCGCCGTTTGCCGAACTTCCCCGTTCGGCGTTCGAGGCGGTGCTGGACATGCTCGCCGGGCGCTATCCCTCCGACGACTTCGCCGAGCTCCGGCCGCGGATCATCTGGGACCGGATCGGCGGCACGCTCTCGGCACGGTCCGGCGCCCAACGCCTCGCCGTCACCAGCGGGGGCACGATCCCCGATCGCGGCCTGTTCGGCGTCTTTCTGGCGGGCCGGGAGGGGCAGCCCGGCGCCCGGGTCGGCGAGCTCGACGAGGAGATGGTCTACGAGTCCCGGGTCGGTGACGTGTTCCTGCTGGGGAGCACCAGTTGGCGGATCGAGGACATCAGCCACGACCGGGTGCTGGTCTCCCCTGCCCCGGGTCAGCCGGGCCGGATGCCGTTCTGGAAGGGGGACGCGCCGGGCCGCCCGCTGGAGCTCGGCCGGGCGATCGGCCGATTCGTCCGAGACGTGTCCGCGCTCGAGCCGGCGGCAGCGATGCGCCGCGCTGTGGCCACCGGTCTCGACGAGTGGGGCGCCGCCAACCTGATCGCCTACCTGGCCGGGCAGCGCGAAGCCACCGGCCACTTGCCCGACGACCGCACGATTGTGGTGGAGCGCTTCCGCGACGAGCTGGGCGACTGGCGGATCGCGATTCACACCCCCTTCGGCGCGAAGGTCAACGCGCCGTGGGCGCTGGCGATCGCCGCTCGGCTACGCGAGCGATACGGCCTCGACGTGGCCGCCATGCACTCCGACGACGGCATCGTCGTGCGCCTGCCAGAGACCGACGGTGAGCCGCCAGGCGGGATCGCGATGTTCGAGCCCGACGAGATCGAGGCCCTGGTCACGGCCGAGCTCGGCGGCTCGGCGCTGTTCGCCGCGCGGTTCCGCGAGTGCGCCGCGCGCGCACTTCTACTCCCGCGACGCAACCCGGGCCGCCGGTCGCCGCTGTGGCAGCAGCGGCAGCGTGCCGCCCAGCTGTTGCAGGTCGCCGGCGAATACGGCAGCTTTCCGATCGTCCTGGAGACGATGCGGGAATGCCTGCAAGACGTCTTCGACCTGCCCGGCCTGGTGAGCCTGATGCGCGACGTCGCCGGCCGCCGGGTGCGCGTCGTCGAGGTGGAGACCGCGCACCCCTCGCCCTTCGCCCGGTCGCTGCTGTTCGGCTATGTCGGGATGTTCATGTACGAAGGCGATGCGCCGCTGGCCGAGCGCCGGGCCCAGGCGCTCTCCCTCGACTCCACCCTGCTGGCTGAGCTGCTCGGCCAGGCCGAGTTGCGCGAGCTGATCGACCCCGACTCGCTGGCCGAGATCGGTGCCGAGTTGCAACGGCTCACCCCGGATCGACGGGTCCACGACCTGGATGGGACGGCCGACCTGCTCCGCCTGCTCGGCGGCTTGAGCACGGCCGAAGCCTGCCAGCGAGGCGCCACCGCACCCTGGCTGGCCGAGCTGGAAGCGACCCGCCGGGCCATCCGGGTGCGCGTCGCCGACACCGAGCGGTGGTTCGCCGTCGAGGACGCCGGCCGGCTGCGCGATGCGCTCGGCGCCGCCCTGCCGGTCGGCGTTCCGGAGGCCTACACAACGCCGTTACGGGATCCTCTCGGCGATCTGGTATCCCGCTATGCCCGGACGCACGGCCCGTTCGTTGCCGCCGAGTGCGCGGCCCGATTCGGCCTCGGGGTGACCGTGGTGAGCGGCGCACTGCAACGACTTGCGGCGACCGGGCGAGTGGTGTCGGGTGAGTTCCGGCCCGGCGGTGTCGGGATCGAGTGGTGCGACGTCGAGGTGCTCCGGCTTGTGCGCCGGCGGTCTCTGGCCAAGCTGCGCAAGGAGGTGGAGCCCGTGCCGGTCGACGCGCTGGCGCGCTTCCTGCCCGCCTGGCAGCACATCGGGCCGGCATCGGGGCGCGGCATCGACGCGTTACTGCGCACGATCGAGCAACTGCAGGGAGCCGCGATGCCGGCATCCGCCCTCGAGCAGGTCATCCTGCCCGCCCGGGTCACCGACTACGCGCCGACCATGCTCGACGAGTTGACCGCGGCCGGAGAGGTGTTGTGGGCCGGCCGGGGTGCGTTGACCGGCGGCGACGGATGGGTGAGCCTGGCTCTGCCCGACACGGCCGCCCTCATGCTGCCCCCACCCGATCCGGACTTCGGCCGCACCCCATTGCACGATGCTGTGCTGACCGCCCTCGATGGCGGTCAGGCATTATTTCTGCGGTCGCTGTCCGACCGCTGCCGTGCCACGGTCGAGATGGCCCTTGGTGATGCGACCACCGGTGATGCGGCCCTGGTGAGCGCGATCTGGGACCTCGTCTGGGCGGGCTACCTCAGCAACGACACCCTGGCGCCGTTGCGGGCACTGCTCAGCGGCGGCCGCACGACGCACGCCGTCCGGCGGTCTCCACCGCGGGCCAGGTACGGCCGGCCGGGTCGCAGCGCTCTGTCCGGCAGGGCCGGACCGCCCACCGCCGCCGGGCGATGGTGGCGGCTGCCCGGGCGGGAGAGCGATCTGACAAGACGGGCGCATGCCACCGCCGAGGCACTGCTCGACCGGCACGGCATTGTGACGCGCGGGGCCGTCGTGGCCGAGCGAGTCACTGGTGGTTTCGCTGGCGTCTACCCGGTGCTGCGGGCCTACGAAGAGGCCGGCCGCACCCGGCGCGGCTACTTCGTGGACACCCTCGGCGGCGCTCAGTTCGCCGTGCCGGGGGCCGTCGATCGGCTGCGTTCCCTCGCCCGCGCCGACGAGGGTCGGCGGGACCGCGCCCGCGCATTGGTCTTGGCGGCGACCGACCCGGCCAACCCCTTCGGCGCCGCCCTCCCCTGGCCAGGCCGGCCGGGCCAGGGGACCTCGCACCGACCGGGCCGCAAGGCCGGGGCGCTGGTGGTGCTGGTCGACGGCCACCTGATCCTCTACGTCGAGCGCGGCGGCCGCACCGTGCTGTCCTGGACCGAGGATCCGGGGCTGCTGCAGCCAGCGGTCGACGCGCTGGCGTTGGCAGTGCGCGACGGCTGGCTTGGCCGACTGGCGGTGGAGCGGGCCGACGGCGAACGCGTGACCGGCACGGTGCTTGCCGAGGCGCTCGAGGCTGCCGGCTTCCGGCCCACACCGCGCGGCCTACGGTTGCGAACGTGACGCGGATAGGGCCGGCCACGACGTGGGATCCGGTGGTGTACCAGCGCTACCGCGACGAGCGAGGCAGGCCCTTCGGCGACCTGCTTGCGCGAATCCGGTGCCCCGACCCGGACCTGGTCGTCGATCTCGGCTGCGGTCCCGGTGACCAGACTGCGACCCTGCTGGAGCGCTGGCCACAGGCGACGGTGGTCGGGGTGGACAACTCCCCGGAGATGATCGAATCGGCCCAGGCACATGCTGTCGGCCGCCGGTTGCAGTTCGTCCACGCCGACGTCCGCCGATGGCGGCCCGACCGGCCGGTCGACGTGCTGGTCTCCAACGCCACCCTGCAGTGGATCCCCGACCACCTCGACCTGCTGCCGCAGTTTGCCGCGATGCTGGCGCCGGGCGGCTGGCTCGCCGTCCAGGTGCCGGGCAACTTCGACGCTCCGAGCCACTCCGAGCTCACCGAGCTGCGCGAGAGCCCACGGTGGCGCGACCGCCTGGCGGTTGGCGCCGCGCGGGCCGCCAGAGCATACGAGCCGGCCGACTACCTCAGAGCACTGGTCCGATCCGGGCTCACCGCAGACGTCTGGGAGACCACCTACCTGCACCTGCTCGAGGGGGCCGATCCGGTCCTCGATTGGACAAAGGGGACCGCCCTACGACCGGTCTACGCGGTGCTCGACGGCCCCGACCTCGAGGAGTTCGTGGCCGACTACGCCGCCCGGCTGAGGGCGGCCTATCCGCCCGAAGACTTCGGCACGCTGCTGCCCTTCCGGCGGATCTTCGCCGTCGCACAGAAATCTGCTGAAGCGGGACGGGATGAAACCTGACCGCGACGAGCCGCGTCCCATGACCATGACAACACCCCATATCGGGACGCCGGGCCGGCTGGTCGCCGCGAGCCTGCTCGGCGCACTGCTGCTCGGCTGCGCTCACGGATCCTCGACCGGGCCGAAGGCAGGTACGGCGACGCCCTCGACCGGCAGCCAGTCGTTTGCGGCATTCACGATCACCAAGAGCGGCGGCATCGCCGGCATCCGCCTGCGCACCGACGTGGCGAAAGACGGCACGGTCCGCAACGCGTCCGGCCGGGTCATCGGGCACATCCGACCGGCAGACCTGGCCGAGTTGCGCAGCCTGCTGACCGGCAGGGAGATCAGGGCCGAGGCAGCGCGCTCGCATACCCCCGACCGCAGCGCATGCGCCGACGGATTTTCGTTCACCCTGGTGATGGACGACCTGCGCCTCTCCGACTACTCCTGCGGCGGGCCCGACCGGAAGCCGGCCTTCAGCCGGGTGCTCGAGCTCACCTCGGCCAGCCGCCTCCAGAGCAGTTGAGCACGGTCAGCGTCCGGGCAGTCAGCCCGGCAAGCACAGATGACATCGGCGAACTCGCCACGATCCTCCGAGCCTCCTGGGGCACCACCGCGGTGCTCACCCGAGGCCGGGCCCACGACGCCAGCGGCCTGCCGGGTTACCTCGCCAAGCAGGCCGGGCACCAGGCCGCCCACGCTGTCGGCAGGCCGGCGACACTCGGGAGGTCCTCACCGTCGACGCCTCCAAACCCCGGGGCCGGCGTCGGCACGGCACCGCTCGACGCGGTGCGCCGCGCCGTCACCGCCGCCGGCATCCCGCGGCTGTGGCTGGTCACGACCAACGACAACCTCGACGCACTGGAGTTCTTCAACGCCGCGGCTGGCGTCTGATCCGGTTGCATCCAGGCGCCGTCGACGAGGCCCGGCGGCTCCTGCCGTCCATCCCGCTCGTCGGTTACTGCGGCATCGAGTCCACGACGAGTTGGAGTTGGCGATGCCTGAAGGCGACACTGTCTACCTGACGGCCCGGCGACTACACGAGGCCCTTGCCGGCCGTCCGGTGCTGGCCGGCGACTTTCGGGTGCCACATCTGGCCACCGCGGATGTCACCGGACGCAGCGTGGTCGACGTGGTACCTCGAGGCAAGCATCTGCTGATCCGCTTCGACGACGGCCGCACGCTGCACACGCACCTCTGGATGGACGGCAGTTGGCAGGTCTACCCGGCCGAGGCGCTGCGCCGGCTCGGCGAGCAACCCAAGCGGGAGATCGGTCCCGCGCTGCTCGATCAGCGCAACCTGGCCGGCATCGGCAACCTCTACAAGTGTGAGGTGCTGTTCCTGCGCGGCGTGTGGCCGTGGACACCGGTAGGTGAGGTGAGCCACCTCGAAGCGCTGGTGTCGCTGGCCCAGCGCTTGCTGCACGCCAACAAGGACCGCTGGCAGCAGGTCACCACGGGTGTGGCCGCAGCGGGCCGCGAGCACTGGGTCTTCGAGCGGTCCGGGCGGCCCTGCCGTCGCTGTGGCAAGGCGATCAGCAGTGCCGAGCAGGGCGATCGGCCCAACCGGCGGCTGTCGTACTGGTGTCCGAGCTGTCAGCCGCGGTGGCATCGGCAGCCGGCCGGGACCGGCGGGTCGCCTTGACGAACCGACTCCAGCCTCGACGCGTCGCCGTCTGGGGATTCGCCAGGAGGTTCCTGGTGTGTGGGGGCAGCCGAATCTTCGACGCGGCAGTCAGCTCCGGCCAAGGCCGGCGGACCAGCCGATCTCGTGCACTTCCTGCGTCCCCGCGGCGAGGCCGCGCAGCCGATCTGTCGCCTCGTGCAACCGCCGCCGCGCGAAGGCGTCGCCAGGGCCGCCCGCCCCAGCCGCAACGCACTCCGCAGCCGCGGCGACCAGCCACTCGTAGGCCTGCGCCCCGTCGTCGAGCCGGACCAGCAGCATCGCCCGGGCCTCCCGCAGACCGGCATGCGCCTCGGGCGGAGCGAGGCTCAGGGCGGCGTCGAGCGCGTCGACGCGCGCCGCCAACTCCCGCAGCGAAAGCTCGGCGGCGGCAGCCTCCTCCGCGGTCCCCGAGGCGAGTGACCCCAGGCGGGCCAGCAACGCCCGCAGGGTGCTGGCCGCGTGAGAGAGGCGGTCGACCGCAGGTCGGACCGAGGAGGACAGGCGAGGTTGAGCGGGCGGCGGGACGTAGTCGCGCAACTCGGCCAGCCGGCGCCAAGCGCGCACCGCGGAAACTGCGGACACAGCCGCGGCTGCAGCCCAGCCGGCGTCGGGTAGCCCCGGGCCCCCGCCGTAGGGCAACAGGACGGCAGTTGCAGCAGCGAGGCCGGCTGCCAGCGTCGTGCGATGCCACCCGACGTCCCGGGCGCGGCTGAGCGCGCGCTGATGGCGCAGCATCGGGTCCGACCACGCGCTGACCGCCTCCACGGCTCGCGCCAGCATGTCGCGGAACATCTCAGCCCTGCTCGGCTGCCCTGCGCCTGGCCAGCTCGTCGTCAGTGGACTGTCCTATCTGGTCAGTCGGCTTGGCCGCCTCTTCGACAGCCGGACGTTCCGGCGCCGGGGCCAGTTGCTCACCCGCCATACTGGCCCGGATCTGGTCCAGGCGCGAGGAGCCGGCGAAGTCGAGGGTGGACCGCTGCACCTCCAGCATCCGGCCTTCGACCGAGTCGCTGGCGAGCTCGGCCGAACCCAGGGCGTTGGCGTAGCGACGCTCGATCTTCTCGCGAACCTCACCCAGCGACGGCGTGCTGCCGGGCGCGCTGAGCTCCGACATCTGCGACAACGACTGGGAAACCTGCTCCTGCATCTTGGCCTGCTCGAGCTGGCTCAGCAGCTTGGTACGCTCGGCGAGCTTCTGCTGCAGCATCATCGCGTTGTTCTCGACCGCCTTCTTGGCCTGCTCGGCAGCATGCAGGGCACCGTCGTGCAGGCCCTTGAGATCCTCCATCGACTGCTCGGCGCCGACCAGTTGGGTGGCGAAAACCTGTGCGGTCTGTTCGTACTCGCCGGCCTTGGCCGTGTCGCCCTTCGCCCGCGCCTGATCGGCGAGCACGAGTGCCTGGCGAGCCGAGCCCTGCAGCTTCTCCACGTCGCCCATCGTCCGGGACAGCTTCATCTCCAGCTGCCGCTGGTTGCCGATGACCGAGGCCGCCTGCTGGGTCAGGGCCTGGTGTTGACGCTGAGCGTCCTCGATCGCCTGCTGTATCTGGATCTTCGGATCGCTGTGTTCGTCGAGCTTGCCCGAAAGCAGCGCCATGAAGTATTTCCAGCCCCGTAGGAACGGGTTGGCCATTTTGCCGTCCTCCTGTCAGGCATCTCAGAACAGATGCGTTGAATATCGTCGCACGCCGGTGCGGATTCATGCCGGTTCCGGCGGGCTATGCTGCGGGCCCAATGCCCGGCGGGAGATCTCCTCGGTCTCCGCCAGGCCCGACCGCAGGCCGTCGAGCTCGCCGTTCAGGCCGGCGATCTGGTCGTGAGCCGTATCGACGCCGCCGCTGGTGGCCGACAGTGCAAGCACCTCGGCCAACCGGGCCACCAGACCCTCCAGGCCGATCGCGGTCGACTGCATCTTGGCCAGCAGGATTCCGTGGGCCTCGTCCAGCCGGCCGGCCACCGCCAGCTGCTGCTGGATGGCGTCCAATGAGCGCTGCTGCTCGGCCCGCATCTGCTCGGGTGCCGGATCGCCGCCGGCCCCGGTGATCCGGTCGCGCTCGGCCAGCAGCCGGGGAACGTCGATGCGGTGCTGGGCGTCCTCGACGGCGGTTGCCTGGGCGGCCAGCCGGCGCAGGGCGTCGAGCACGGCACTCGCGTCGTCGTCGACCTCGCCGACCTGGCTGCGCACCGCAGCTTCCCGCGGCGACTCGGTCTGGTCGTGCAGGGTGCGGACCGTACGCTCGGCCCGACGCAGCCACACATCGGCCGCGCTGCCCTGGTGTGGCCGGAGCAGTCGCGGCCGGGAGTCGTCACGCCTTTCCCGGTGCGCCAGCAGGCCGGCCGCGACCTTGACCCCGTAGACGGCGGCCGCGATGCCGAGCCCGGCGACGATTGCCGTACCGCCAGGCAGCACGGCAAAGCCCAAACCGCCCAGGAGCCCGGCCGTCACCAGCCCCCACGGTTCGGTCAATTCCCGGCGCAACCCCACGTTGTCCAGTGTGCCTCTCCGTCGGTCCCGGCTCAGAAGTTCGACACGACGGCGGTCAGCACCTTGTCGATCGTCGCCGGGTCGCTGGCATCGTAAGCCGCGGCGCGCGAAGCCTCGGCGATCCGTTTGAGCACGCCGAGGTCGGCCTTTTCGCCGTAGGCGATCGGGAACACACGCACCGCCGTCGCCGAGCTCTCACTCGCGCTCGCCAGCTGGTCGATGACCGGGTTCAGGTCGGAGTCGGGCGGGAACTCGTTCTTGCCGTCGGTGAGCAGGACCACGGCATTGATCCGGCTCGGGTCCAAAGTGGCCGCCACCGCGTGCTGCGCCGCCTTGGTCGTCGCGTAGAGGGCAGTGCCGCCGCCGGGCTGCAGGCCGCGGATGGCGCCTTGCAGGGCGGCGCGATTGGACCGCAACGCCGCGATCGGGACCAGGGTGTTGTACGGCAGGTCCTGCGGCGACTTGCCTGTGCTGAACGTCCACAGGCCGACCTCGTCGTCGGCGGCGAACTGGTTGACGGCCGAGACCGCCGCCCGCTTGGCAAGGTCGAGCTTGTTCTGTCCGCTGCCGCCGACCTGCTCCCCCATCGAGCCGGAGACGTCGAGCACCAGCAGCACCCGGGCCCGCTTGCGCAGGGCGTTCCACGACCGGGCCACCTGCCGCAGCACGGGTGGGGAAGGCGGATCGATCACGATGATCTTCTGCTTCGGCAGCATGCCGTTTGCCTCGCTGATGGCAGCACCCGGCTTGCCGGTGAAGCTACGGAAGGCCGCCTTCTGGAAGGCCTCCTGGCGCGCGGGGGCCTGCACGTAGGACAGGAAGTCCGCCGCGGCCGCCCGCTTCGCGTCGTCCACCCACGGCGCGCTCAGCACGACGTAGGGGTTGTCGGAGAGCAGGGTGCCCTCCTTGGGATAGACCGCCACCAGCGGTGTGCGCGGCTTGGCGGCTCCGCCGAGGGTCTTGGGGTTACCGGTGGGGTTGCCCTGGTTGTAGTCCCAGACCGACTTCTCCTCGATCGTCACCGCGCTGATGTAGGTCAGTCCCTGGCCTGCTTTGTCGGCAGCCTGCAGGTTGGACAGGAAGGTCAGGGTGGTGTCGCCGTAGTGCACGACGGAGCTCTCCACGCCCTTGACGTAGGCCACGACCTTGGGGTCTGAGACGTCGGCGGCCGACAGGTCGCTCGAGCGGCCGGTCGCGGCGAAGTACGTGCCGATCGTCGCGTTGAGGCCCGACGTGGAGAAGTTCGGGTTGGTCTTGCCGAGGGTGAACCGGCCCCACTCGGGGTGCCTGAAGGCGCCCCAGCCGGCCGGATTGCGCGACAGGGCGAGCAGGTCGCCCCAGCCCAACGCCTTGCCCGGCCAGCCGAGTGCCTGCGCCATCGGCCGCGGCATCGCCAGAACGAGCGGGGTCTGCGCGATGGACGGGGTCTTGTCCGGGACGAGCGCCGGGCGATCGGCCATTGTGAGGCGCTGCCGCAGCAACACCGTCCAGGACGTCGACGCCGGCGACCAGACGTCCGGGCGCGGGCCGTCGCGGCTGGCGTCCCAGCCCCGAGCGAGTGCCTCCATGGCGGCGCCGGAGGACTTGGAGGTCACGGTGACGGCCACACACTTGCCCTTGACCCGCCGGTCGGCTCTCGAATAGGCGTCAGCGATCTGGCTGAGCAGGGCAGCCTTCTCCGACGAAGCCGTGACCGCCAGACTGGTGCAGCCGGTGCGCGGCAACTTGCCCTTGCCGGGCTTCGTGGACTGCGGCGACCCGCCGCCCACGACCAGGAGCCGGACCACGACGACGAGCACGATGCCCACCACCACCGCGATGACCAGCGGCAGGCGGTTGCGACGGGTCGCGCCATCCCCGTAGGACACCTACGCCCTCCCGCCGCGTCCGTCGTCTGACCACTGCATGGCAACCCAGTGTGTCAACAACGATCACCGACGGCCGGAAGATCCCGCTCGGCCCGTTGCGATCCGGCCAGCCCCGCCACCAGGACCACCGCGCCCTCGCGGGCGGACTCCGCACCGCCGGGTGTCGCCAGATAGGACGACAGCCAGCGCAACACGACGTCGTCGCCGGTCAGGCCCTCGGCCTGCAAGGCTGCCCGGACGGCGCTGCGCGCGGCCTGCCAACCGGGCGCATCGCCACCGGTGGCGAGCCGGACGAGAGCACCAGGATCGTCCGCCGCGACCTGGCGCAGGCCCCGGTGACCGGAGAGCCGCGCCGCGGCGTGCCCCAGGGCGTCGGTCAGCGGGCGGCCGGCGCACTCGGCCGCGATCTCCTCCACCTCGGCAACGACGAGGGCCGAGAACACCTCGTCCCGGGTACGGAAATGGTTGTAGAGAGTGGCCTTGGCCACGCCGGCAAGCGCGGCAACGTCGGTCATCGTCGTACGCCTGGGGCCCTGTTGCAGCACCGCCCGACGGGCACCGTCGAGCAGACCGGCACGTGTGCGGGCCATGGCGTTGCCGGCCCGGGACCGGGTCGCCCGCGGTGCGGCAGCAGGCGCAGCCACGCGGGTCACGTGATCGTCTCGGTCAGGCAGCGGCGACGACGCGCCCGCGCAGGGAGGCCTGCGGGTCGCCGAGGATGGGCACCCCCGCCGACTCGTCCATGCGGAAGGTGTCGCGGGCGTCGGACAGCACGTCGGACAGCGGGGAGCCCAGCGCGCCGCAGATTGCCGCCAGCAACTCGGAGGAGGCTTCCTTCTGACCACGCTCGATCTCGGAGAGGTAGCCCAGGCTGACCCGCGCGGCAGTGGAGACTTCACGCAATGTGCGTTGCTGGCCGAGGCGCCGCGCGCGCAGCGTCTCGCCGATGACCTGCCGGAGCAGCAGCATCGCAGCAACCTCCCATCCGAACCGTCGGCCACACTCATGATCTGTGGCAACCGTACCTCTCGGGGCCGACCGCCACACCCGCCGGTGTGCGTGTCCGCCCATGGCGTAACGCGCCCTCAGGACCCGTTTTCCTGCTCCCGTAGCAGCCGGGCGAGGCCGTCCAGCGCCATGTCGACTGCCGCGGACCGCACCTGGCCCCGGTCGCCGGCCACCTGCGCCATCGTCGCGACCTCCCGGCCATGCCGGTCGGCGGCCGCCACGCACACGGTGCCGGCCGGCTGGCCGCCGTGCGCCTCCGGCCCGGCCGCCCCCGTGATTCCCAGCCCCCAGTCGGCCCCGCAGACCAGGACCGCCCCGCGGGCCAGCGCCGCGGCGACGTCCACGTGTACCGGACCGTGCTCGGCAAGGAGGCCGGCCGGCACGCGGCCAACGGACACCTTGAGATCGGCTGAATAGACCACCAAGCCACCGCGGAACGTCGCACTGGAGCCGGACGGCTCGGTCAACGCCGCGGCGAGCAGCCCACCGGTGAGTGACTCCGCGACCGCCACGGTCTGCCTCCGCCGCGACAGGGCGCGCTGGATCTCGGCGACCGCCGCCGGCGCCGGACTGCTCAACTGCCGCCTTCCACGGCAATCGCCGCACGCCGCTCCCGTGCCGCCACGGCCCGCGGACTCGTGCTGCGAAGGCGCAGCGCGCGGGCAACATAGTCACCACCGGTGACGACGGTCATCACCACGGCGGCAGCCATGACCCACGCCCGTACGGTCGCCGGCCAGCCGGCCAGCGGCAGGACGTAGAGACAGAGGGCGAGGCTCTGCAGCAGGGTCTTGACCTTTCCGCCGCGGCTGGCCGGCATAACGCCGTGCCGGATCACCCAGAATCGCAGCGCGGTCACCCCAACCTCACGGGTGACGACAATCACCGTGACCCCCCACGGCAGGTCACCGAGTGCCGACAGCACCACGAGGGCAGTGCCCATCAAGGCCTTGTCGGCGATGGGGTCGGCGACGGTCCCGAACGCCGTGATCAGGTTGTGCCGGCGGGCCAACTGGCCGTCGAACCGATCGGTGAACGATGCCACGACGAAGGCGATGGCCGCGCCTACCCGCCACTGCGCAGTATGACCGTCACCGACCAGGAGCAGGGCCCCGAACACGGGCACGAGCAACAGCCGCAGCACGGTCAGGGCGTTGGCAACGTTGAGCAGGGGGGCACCAGTAGCAGGCAGTGCCGCCAGGTCGACGGCAGTCGGGATGGAGTTCGGCTCGGTCACGGGCCACCGCCCGGGGCAGCGTCGACCATGTCGACGAAGGTGGCGGTCAGATCGACGCCGCAGGCCGAGACGACCGTGGCACGGACCAGGTCGCCTGGCCGCAGGACGGTGTCCGGCTCGGTGCCACGCACCGTCGTCGTGCCGTCGACTTCGGGCGCCTGATGCGCGGCCCGGCCCTCTGCCGCGGCACCGTCGACTGTTTCGACCAGCACCTCGACGGTGCTGCCGATCCGGGCGTCGGCACGCTGCGCGGTGAGCTCCTCCACCAGCCGGCCGATCCTCTCGACCCGCCGCCGGACGGTCTCCGATCGGCACTTGCCCGGCAGGCCGGTCGCCTCCGTGCCGTCCTCGTCGGAGTATCCGAAGACTCCCACGGCATCCAGACCGGCACCGACGAGGAACCGCTCCAGCTCCGCGACGTCAGCCTTGGTCTCGCCGGGAAACCCCAGGATGACGTTGGAACGAGCCCCCGCGTCCGGAGCCAGCGCCCGGATGGAGTCGAGCAGTGCCAGGAAGCGCTCAGTGGAGCCGAATCGCCGCATCCGGCGCAGCACGGGCTCGCTGGCGTGCTGGAAGGACAGGTCGAAGTACGCGGCGACACCGGCAGAAGTCGCCAGCGTGTCGACCAGACCTGGCCGCAGCTCGGCCGGTTGCAGGTAGGACAGCCGCACCCGCACAATTCCGTCGACGGCTGCCAGCTCAGGCAGCAGCGTCTCGAGCAGCCGGACGTCGCCGAGATCCTTGCCGTAGGAAGTGGAATTCTCACTGACCAGCACGAGCTCGCGCACGCCCTGCTGGGCCAGCCAGGCCGCCTCGGTGAGGAGGTCGGCCGGCCGGCGTGAGACGAAGGATCCGCGGAAAGTGGGGATAGCGCAGAAGCTGCAGCGCCGATCGCACCCGCTGGCGATCTTCAACGGGGCGACCGGGCCGCCGGCCAATCGCCGGCGCAGCACCTGTGGGCCCCCCGCGTGGCCGGGGATGCCGACGGCCGCGTCGGTCCGCACCCCTGCCGCCCCGGGCCGGGCAGCGGGGACCACGGGTAGCAACAGGCGGCGGTCGCGGGGTGTGTGTGACGGAATCTCCCGGCCGGCGAGAACGTCGTCGAGGCGGGCGCCGAGGTCGGGGTAGTGGTCGAAGCCGAGCACCGCGTCAGCCTCGGGCAGTGCGCCCGCCAGTTGCGCGCCGTAGCGCTCGGCGAGACAGCCCACAGCGACCACCTTGACGCCCGAGCCGGCCGCGGCGAGGACCGTGTCGATCGAGTCCTTCTTGGCGGAGGCGATGAAGCCGCAGGTGTTGACGACCACCGCCTCGGCGGTGTCCCCCTCGCCCACGACCTGCCAGCCGTCGGAGGCGAGCCGGCCGCCTAGCTCCTCCGAGTCCACGTCGTTGCGCGCGCAACCCAGGGTGACGATGCTGACGCGGCGGGCTGGCACACGGTCAGCCTACCGGCGGGAAGCTCAGCCACCCCCTGGAGCAGGTACGTAACGCTGGGTGCAGACGTTGCCGCCGCAGGATGCCGCCGGTGAGCCCCGATCCTGACCGTTGAGCACGACCCGGACGACGCTGGAATTGCCGTAGCGCACGGTGAGCGACCTGGAATCGACGAACTGCTTGACCTCACCGGTGATCATCACGGCCTCGAATACCTGGTGCCCCGCCCCGTCGACGACCCGGACCCAACTGGAGCCCGAAGTCACCTGCAGCCGCAACTGGACGCCCTGCGGCGGCGGCGTGCTCGGCGGTGGGCTGGTTGGCGGCGCGGACTTGGGGCGGAAACTCGGTGCCGCGGGCTGCGGCCGGCCGGCGTCGACCTTCTTGATCGGCTGGACCGCGGCCAGCACGAAGCTTCCAACGGCCAGCATCGCCACGACGGCGGCCGCGACCAGCATCGCCGACGTCCAGTTTGGACCCGAGCGACGAGCCAGCACCCGGCCCGGTGACGACCGGATCGCTGCGATAGGCGACCGTGATCCTCTGGGCGACAGCGGGGTCCTTGGCGCCACCGGACCCATCGGCAGGTGAGAACGCTTGGCGCCCTTACGCGAGTCGCCGCCTGGCGTGTCGAACGCGGGCAGCACCGGCAACCCGACCGGCTCGGTGATCTCCGCTTGCATGTTGAAGCGCGACACGAAAGGCACCGGGTCGAGGCCCAGCGTCGTGACAATGGACCGGACATGCCCTCTGGCGTAGAAGTTGCCGCCACAGCCGCCGAGGTCGTCGGCCTCGATCTCGCGGATGAGCGTTGCCCGGATGCGGGTGCGCTCGGCGATGTCATTGACCGACAGGCCGGCCTTTTCCCGTGCATCCCGCAGCATCGCCCCGAGCGAGGGCGGATTGGCGGTCGACATGTGCACTGCTCCTCGGAAAGGGACGGCGGGACCCCGTGGACACAAGTCCAGGAGCGGCCCTGGCAACTCCCCCAAAGTCTAACGTTTCGGGGGGGCTGCGGACAGGCCACGTCGCAGCACCGCTCGGCCGCGACCCTAGCGTGCGGGGGGGAGCACAGCCCGTACGGGCCACGATGAGCCTAACGGGAAAATGGATGGTGTGTGGGCGTCGAGCGGCAGCGAGGAGCGGAGCGAGATGACAGCTAGTGCCCCCGGAGGGTCAGCAGCACGTCGTCAAGCTCGTCGGCCTTGACCAATACGTCGCGCGCCTTCGACCCCTCGGACGGCCCGACGATGCCACGGCTCTCCATGAGATCCATCAGCCGGCCCGCCTTGGCGAAGCCGACCCGCAGCTTGCGCTGCAGCATCGAAGTCGAGCCGAACTGCGTCGACACGACCAACTCGACGGCCTGGCACAGCACGTCGATGTCGTCGCCGATGTCGCCGTCGACCTCCCGGCCTCCGGACGTGCCGGTTGCGATCACGTCCTCGCGATAGGTCGGCTCCGCCTGCCGTTTGCAGTGCCGGACGACGGCCAGGGTCTCGGCCTCGGTGCAGAAAGCACCTTGGATCCGCATCGGCTTGCTCGCCCCCATCGGCAGGAACAGCCCGTCACCCTGCCCCACCAGCTTCTCGGCGCCCGGCTGATCGAGGATGACCCGCGAATCGGCCAGGCTGGCGGTCGAAAAGGCCAGCCGGCTGGGGACGTTGGCTTTGATCAGGCCGGTGACGACGTCGACGCTGGGCCGCTGGGTGGCGAGCACGAGGTGGATGCCGACCGCGCGGGCCATTGCCGCGATCCGGCAGATCGCGTCCTCCACGTCGCGTGGCGCCACCATCATCAGGTCGGCCAGCTCGTCGACGATCACAAGGATGTAGGGGTAGGGGGTGTAGACCCGCTCGCTGCCGGGTGGCGCCTTGATCTCCCCCTTGCCGACCTTGCGGTTGAACTCGTCGACGTGGCGGACACCGTTTGCGGCGAGGTCCTCGTAGCGCAACTCCATCTCCCGGACCACCCACTGCAGTGCCTCGGCGGCCCGCTTCGGGTTCGTGATGATCGGCGTAATGAGATGGGGGACGCCCTCGTAGCCGGTGAGCTCCACCCGCTTGGGGTCGATCAGGACCATCCGGACCTCGTCCGGCGTGGCCCGGGTCAGCACCGATGTGATCAGCGCGTTGATGCAGCTGGACTTGCCCGCGCCGGTGGCGCCGGCGATCAGGATGTGCGGCATCTTGGTGAGGTTGGTCACCACGAAGCCGCCCTCGATGTCCTTGCCCAGGGCCACGGTCATCGGGTGGTGGTCGCTGGTCGCGGCATGCGAGCGCATCACGTCGCCCAGGCTGACGATCTCCCGGTCGGTGTTTGGGATCTCGACGCCGACCGCGCTCTTGCCCGGGATGGGGCTGATGATGCGCACGTCGGGGCTCTTCACCGCGTAGGCGATGTTGCGCGAGAGCTGGGTGATGCGCTCCACCTTCACGCCCGAGCCGAGCTCGATCTCGTAGCGGGTAACCGTCGGACCCCGGCTGAAGCCGGTGACCGCGGCATCGACCTCGAACTGTTCGAAAACCAGGGTGAGTGACTCGATCACGCTGTCGTTCGCCCTGCTTCGGGCCTTGTGCGGAGTGCCGCGGCCAAGCAGGTCCGGCGGCGGCAGCCGGTAGTCACCCTCCACGGCGGTCAGGGCCAGTTGCTCGGCGCGGGTGGGCGCCGGGGTATGCGGCGGCGGGGAGTTGGCCGGGGTACGGCGGATCCCCGGCGGCAGGTCCACCGGCCCGGCCTCGCTGTCCGCCTCCTCGGCCGCGTCCTCACCCACTGTCATGACACCCTGCCGGCGGCGGGACGGCCGCCTGCGCACTACCGGCTCGGCCTCGGCGACGGACTGGACCTCGCCTTCGTCCTCGATGCCGACCTGGTCCTCGTCGACGTCGTCGGCCGGTGCCCGGCGCAGCAGGCGATCACCGATCCCGGCCAGCCGGGATCCCACCTGGTTGACCGGCGTCGCGGTCACAACCAGGAGCCCGAAGACCGAGATCAGGACCAGCAGTGGTGCGGCCAGCCAGAGAGTCAGGGCACTCTCCAGCGGCGCCCCGGCCAGCGTGCCGAGCAGGCCGCCTGCCCTGTCGCGGCCGGCAGGGGTGGTCGGGGATCCGTGGGCCAGGTGCACCAGGCCGAGCAGGCCGACGAAGAGCGCGGACCAGCCGATGAGGTGCCGGCCTCTGCTGTCGGGGTCCGGCGCCTTGCGCAGCAGCGTCAGCGCGAGCGCGAGAGTGAGCACCGGCAGGACGACCCCGGCCGACCCGACCAGGAGCCGCACCGCACCGGCAATCGCCCGGCCCGCCGGGCCGGCGGCGTGCCACCACGTCCCCGCCGCGAGGACCAGAGCCAGCCCGAGGGTGGCCAGGCCGAGCCCGTCGCGGCGATGCGCCGGGTCGAGGTCGCGGGCCGTCGCCGCCTGCCGGCCGATCGTGCGGGCCGACCCGCCCGCGGCGCGCGCCAGCATCATCCAGGCGCCGCGCACGGCCGCGCCGACACCACCTGCCACCGCGGCGCCCCGCCGGCGCGGCGGCGGGCGGCGGCGAGCGGGGCGGCGGCCGCCGGATGAGCCGCGACGGGCCGCGGGACGGGGCCGTGCCCTCGTGGACGTGCTGCGGGCAGGCATGCCTGACACGGTATTACGCGGGAACCGTCAGCCGCCGCACCCAGCCGCCGACACGCGTCGGCTCGCCCCCTGGCGCCCACGAGCGTCCCCGCCGACCCAGCCCGGCCCAGGCCGAGCCCGCAACCCGCGCCGGGCCGGCAGTTGTCGATGGCAAACCGGACGGACGTGCTGACCGCAGGTGAGTCGGGTGCAGCTTCGGTCCTCGACCGAGCTTCGTCGACCGGGCACAGTGCTGGCCGTGTCAGCCCGGCCTGGCCCCGGGTGACGGCTCGAGGTGGCCCCGTCAGCCCAGGCGTGTAGCGACAGTGCGCTCGCAGAGTCCGCGGACGAGTTCGGCCAGATCAGGCTGTCACGGCTCACCGACGGTGAGCGGCGGCGATCGCGTCCGCCAGGGTCGTCGTGGGACGTCCGATGAGCCGGCTGAGCTCATCGCCGTCGACCAGCAGTTCTCCGCGCGACAGGCCCACATCTGCGTCGGCGAGTGCGCCGGCATAGTCCTCGGGCAGCCCGGCGTCGATCAGCATCCGCGCGTAGACCGGGGCCGGCAGGTCCCGGTAGACCACTCGGGTGCCGGTCACCCGGGAAATCTCGGCGGCCAACTCCTCGAGTGAGAAGGCCTCGTCGCCGCCGAGCTCATACACCGGCTCGATGTTGTCCTCGCCCAGTAGGACCGCCGCCGCTGCCTCGGCGTAGTCGGCTCGGGTCGTGGCGCTCACCCGTCCCGCGCCCGCGCAACCGAGGACCGCGCCACCGTGCAGGGTCGCGGCGAGCTGGTCGGTGTAGTTCTCCACGTACCAGCTGTTGCGCAGCACGGCCGCCGGGACGCCGCTGGTTCGCAGGTACTGCTCGGTTTCCTGGTGCTCGCGGGCGAGGTGCATCTCGGCCCGGTCGGCATTGGCGATGCTGGTGTAGACGAGTCGCGACACGCCGGCCGCCCTCGCTGCGTCGATGACGTTGCGGTGCTGTGCGAACCGCTTCCCCACCTCGCTGGAGGACACCAGCAGCACCTTCTCGGCGCCGGCCAGAACTGCGGCCACGCTCTCCCGGTCATCGAAGTCTGCGCGTCGCACGGTCACGCCTCGGTCGGCAAGGTCCTTGAGCTTGTCGGTGCTGCGCCCGGTGGCCACCAGCTCCTCGACCGGCAGTCCGCGACGCAGCACCGCCTCGACGACGAGACGGCCCAGGTGCCCGGTGGCTCCGGTAACGACTATCGACACGTTGTCTACCTCCACGGTGAGTGCGGGATCGGTTTATCCCGGGTACGGCAGGTCCGTACTCGATCAGTAGACATGTATCGGTTACCTTTGGTAAGTAACCACTTTGAAGTAGGGTACGAACCATGAAGAAAGTGAATCCGGTGAGCGCAGCACCGAGCCAGTGGGATCCACGCTTCCCGGGCTGCCCGACCCGGGAAGTGCTGGACCGGATCGGGGACAAGTGGTCCGTGCTCGTCGTCGGCGAGTTGGCCGACGGGGCGCCGCACCGGTTCACGGTGCTCAAACGGCGAGTAGCCGGCGTGAGCGAGAAGATGCTCACGCAGACCCTGCGCGGCCTGGAGCGCGACGGGCTGGTGCGCCGAACAGTCTATCCCGTCGTGCCGCCGCGGGTGGAATATCAGCTCACCGCGCTCGGTGAGACCCTGCGCGCGCCGATCGCCGCGCTCGAGCGCTGGTCGGTGGATCACATGGACGATGTCATCGCCGCCCGCGCCTCCTACGCCGAAGCGCTTCGCAGCGCGGGACGGTCGTGACCTGGGGTCAGACCTCCACCACCGTCGCCACGATCATCGGGCGCCGGCGGTAGTTGTCGCTCACCCACTTGCCGACGATCCGGCGGATCGACTGCTGGAGTTGATGTGGGTCGGCCACACCCTCGCCGGCCGCCCGGGCGATGTCGGCTTCGATCAGCGGCACCACGGCGTCGAACGCCGCCGGCTCGTCGCTGAACCCCCGGCCGGAGACGAACGGCCCGGCGGCCAGCTTGCCCGACACCGAGTCCACCACCACGGTCACCCCGATGAAGCCCTCCTCGCCGAGGATCCTCCGGTCCTTGAGCGAGGTCTCCCCCACGTCGCCGACGGCCAGGCCGTCGACGTAGACGTAGCCGCACTGGACGGCACCGGTGATCGAGGCCAGGCCGTCGACGAGGTCGACCACGACGCCGTCCTCGGCGAGCACGATGCGCTCCCGGGGCACGCCGGAGGCCTCGGCGAGCGCGGCGTGCGCCCGCAGGTGCCGCCACTCGCCGTGCACCGGCATCACGTTGGATGGCCGGGTCGCATTGAGCAGGAATAGCAACTCGCCGGCCGGGGCGTGCCCCGACACGTGCACCATGGCGAGCTCCTTGTGGATCACGGTGGCGCCCCATCGGGACAGCCCGTTGATCACCTTGAACACGGCCGTCTCGTTGCCCGGCACCATGCTGGAGGCCAGGATCACCGTGTCGCCGGCCTCGATGCGGACCTGCCGATGGTCGCGGTTGGCCATCCGGGCGAGGGCGGACAACGGCTCGCCCTGTGACCCGGTCGAGATGATGACGAGCCGGTCCGGCGGCAGGTCGCTGACCGCATCCAGCGCGACCACCAGGCCGTCGGGAATGTGCAGCAAGCCGAGGTCGCGGGCCACCCCCATGTTGCGCAGCATCGACCGGCCGACGAAGGCCACCCGCCGGTCGGCGGCGGCGGCGGCGGCCAGCACCTGCTGGACGCGGTGCACGTGCGAGGCGAAGCAGGCGACGATGACCCGCCGGCCGGCCGATCGGATCACCTGCTCCAGGACCGGCCCGATCGCCCGCTCGGCGGTGACGAAGCCGGGCACCTCGGCGTTCGTGGAGTCCGACATCAGCAGGTCGATTCCCTCGGCACCCAGCCGGGCGAATCCGCCGAGGTCGGTCAGCCGGCCGTCGAGCGGCAACTGGTCCATCTTGAAGTCGCCGGTGTGCAGCACCAGGCCGGCCGGCGTCCGGATGCCCACGGCCAGCGCGTCGGGGATCGAGTGGTTGACGGCGAAGAACTCGCACTCGAAGGGCCCCAGCCGCTCCCGGCCGCCCTCGCTGACCTCCAGCGTGTAGGGCTTGATCCGGTGCTCGGTCAGCTTCGCCTCGATCAGGGCGAGGGTGAAGCGTGATCCGACCAGCGGCAGGTCGGCGCGTTCGCGCAGGAGGTACGGCAGCGCGCCGATATGGTCCTCATGGCCGTGCGTCAGTACGACTGCCTCGATGTCGTCGAGGCGGTCCCTGATCGCCGAGAAGTCCGGCAGGATCAGGTCGACGCCCGGCTGGTCGACCTCGGGGAACAGCACCCCGCAGTCGACGATCAGCAGCCGCCCGCCGAACTCGAAGACCGCCATGTTGCGGCCGATCTCACCGAGGCCGCCGAGGGCGATGATGCGCAGCCCGTTGGCCGGCAGCGGCGGGGGCGGGCCCAGCTCCGGGTGTGGATGGCTCATCAGTCGCCCTTCACCCCGCCGGCGGCGAGGTCTTCCCGGAGCACGCTGATCTGCTCCTCGGTCGCGTCGACGAGCGGCGGCCGCACCGGCCCGCCCGGCAGCTTCTGCAACCGCAGCGCCGCCTTTGCCAGGATCGCCCCCTGGCTGCGGAACATGCCCGTGTAGACCGGCAGCAGGCTGCGATGGATCTGCAGCGCGGTGCGCACGTCGCCGGACTCGTAGGCGTCGAGCATCTCGCGCAGCCGGCCGCCGACCAGGTGACCGGCCACGCTGACGAACCCGACCGCGCCGACCGCCAGCAACGGCAGGTTGAGCATGTCCTCACCGCAGTAGTAGGCCAGATCACAGCGCGCCATCACCTGCGATGCCGCGCCGAGATCTCCCTTGGCGTCCTTCACGCCGGCCACGTTGTCGTGCTCGGCCAGCCGCAGCAGCGTCTCGGTCTCGTAGGCGACGCCGGTGCGCACCGGGATGTCGTAGAGCAGCACCGGCAGGTCGGTGGCCTCGGCGATGCTGCGGACGTGGTGGAGCAGCCCGGACTGCGGCGGCCTGTTGTAATAGGGCGAGACGACCAGCAGCCCGTCGGCGCCGGCCGCCGCGGCCGTGCTGGCCAACTCAACGCTGTGCGCCGTGTCACTGGTGCCGACACCGGCCACCACCGTCGCCCGATCGCCCACGGCCTCGACGACGGTCCGCAGCAGCAGGTCCTTTTCCGCATCGGTGGTCGTCGGTGATTCGCCGGTGGTGCCGCTGACGACCAGCCCGTCGTTGCCGCCCTCGTCGACGAGATGGGAGGCCAGTCGGGCGGCGCCGGGGGTGTCCAACTCCCGCTCTGCGGTGAGCGGAGTGACCATCGCGGTGAGGACTCGGCCGAACGGCCGCCTGCTGTCGGGTGCGTTCATGCCGCCACGCTACCGGTCCGACCCGGTCAGCCCTCGGCCACCAGCGGGCTCGACGCCACCTCGGTGCCGTCGGCCAACGCGCTGATCTCGAAGTCGGCAAAGACGTTCGCGGCGACCCGCTGCAACTCGCGCAGGCAGGCCACGGCCAGCTCGCGGATCTCTACATCGGCGTTTTCGCTGGCCCGCATCGCGACGAAGTGCCGCCACGCCCGGTAGTTGCCGGTGACGACGATCCGGGTCTCGGTGGCGTTGGGCAGCACCGCTCGCGCCGCCTGGCGCGCCTGCTTGCGCCGCAGGGTGGCGTTGCCGACGTCGGCGAAGCGCTTCTCGAGACCTTCGAGGAGCTCGGTGTAGGCCTGCAGGGACGCCTCGGTCGCAGCGAGGAAGCGGGCGTGCAGGGCGGGATCGTCGGCGACGACGGCGGGCTCGACCATGGCGGCGTCGCGCTCGGGGACGTAGCGCTGGCTGAGCTGGCTGTAGGAGAAGTGCCGGTGCCGGATCAGCTCGTGGGTCAGCGAGCGGGAGACGCCGGTGAGGTAGAACGTCACGCTGCCGTGCTCGAGCACCGAGAGGTGGCCGACTTCGAGGATGTGCCGCAGATAGCCGGCGTTGGTGGCGGTGCGCGGGTTGGGCTTCGTCCAGGACTGGTAGCAGGCCCGCCCCGCGAACTCCGCCAGCGCCTGCCCGCCGTCGGCGTCGGTCTCCCACGGCACGTCCTCGGGCGGGGCGAACGTGGTGTAGGCGATGACCCTGGCCGACATGGGGGCGATCTCGGGCACGGCGTCTCTCAGTCGTATGTCGGTGGCGCTCGCGGTCCGCTCTTGGGGGAAGTCGCGGTACGGCGACTGTAGTGGACGACTGCCGTCGACCCACCCGGCGCCACGCGACGTCACTTTGACGGTTGACATGACGTCCCTGTGATGTCAATATGACGTCATGGAGCTGTCACCGTACATCGATCGACTTGCCGACCAGCTCACCGCCGCCTGCGCCGCGGGCGGCCCGGAGGTGGTGATGACCGCGGAGTTGCTGGCCGGCGCCTTGAGCCCGGCGACCCGCATGGTGCTGCTGGACAGCCTGGCGGCCGCCGCCGACGAGATCACCGCGGCGCTGGGCGACGGCAGCGTTGAGGTGCGCCTGCGCGGTGGCGAGCCGGAGTTCGTGGTCACGAGCGCGGTGTCCGCGCCCGCGGCACCGACCCCGGAAACCGACGAGGAGACCACCCGCCTCACTCTCCGACTGCCCGAGAGTCTCAAGGCCCGCGCCGAGCAGGCTGCCGCCCGCGAGGGGATGTCGGTCAACTCCTGGCTGGTGCGTGCCGTCGCCCAGGGCCTCGAACCCCCCACGACCCGGGGCACCCACGGATCCCGCCGGTTCACCGGCTATGCGCGTAGCTGACAGGGCCCGCATTTGAGCGGGCGCAGCACCTGAGCGGGCGCAGCTGACGTCCGGTCAGCCGGGCACCCCGACTCCCCACCGAAAGGGACCACCATGAACGAGTACGACACTCCCGAACCGATCCGGCTCCGGGTCAACGTCACCGCCGGGTCGCTCGAAGTCGCCGCCACCGACACGCAGCGCGCGACGGTGGACGTGCGACCGCAGAACGACGGCAGCAAGACGGCTCGCCAGTTGGCCGAACAGACCACGGTCGAGTTGCACGGTGACGAACTCGTCATCGAGGTGCCGCGCAGCTACCGGCTTGGTCGCAACCCCGGCCTCGACGTCCGGGTCACCCTCCCGATCGACTCGACCGTCCGGGCCACCACGGCCTCGGCGGATTTCCGGGCCCGCGGCCGGCTGGGCGGGGTGCACGTGGACACCGCCAGCGGCGACGTCGCGGTCGAGGAGGTCAGCGGCGAGGTCGAGGTCCGCACGGCCAGCGGGGACACCTCCGTGGGCAGCGGCGCGGGCCGGATCCGCATCCATTCGGCCTCGGGAGACATCGCCATCGCCGTCGCCGGTGCGGGCTTCGAGGTCTATTCCGCCAGCGGGGACGTCACCGTCGGCGAGGCGACCGGGCCGGGCACGGCCCGCAGCGCCTCCGGCGACTTCACCGTGCGCACCGCTCGCGCCGGCGAGATCGAGGCCAACACCGCATCAGGAGACGTGCGCGTCGGGGTGGCGCCGGGCACCGGCGTCTACCTCGATCTGAGCACGATGAGCGGCGACGCCACCTCCCACCTGCAGCCCGAAGCGGAGCCGGAGAGCGGGCCCGACCTGCAACTGCGGCTGCGCACCCTCAGCGGCGACATCGACGTCGTCCGCTCGGCCTGACGCGACCATCCGGCAAGCGCACCGACCGGCAGCGCGGCGCCCGCCAACCCCATGAAAGGAAGCGAAATGGACAGCCTGCACCAGGCCCTCGGCCGCGAGCGCACCCGCTCGCTGGAGCAGGAGGCAGCCCGGCAACGGCGCCTGCTCCGGCTGGCAGCCACCAGGCGACACGACCGTAACGCGCTGACCTGACGAACGACCGGCGCCGGTGGTGGGGCACAACGGCCGGCACTGCGGCCGGCGCCAGTGGTCGGCATAACAGTCGATAGCTGCACAACTCCCCGAGGGTATCCCCCGAACGGACGACTCAGGTGTCACTCGAGCCGACCGATACAGAAGGTGTTCGAGCCACCCGACGCGGGCCGGTGCGGACGTTTGTAGCCGCTCGCTAGCTAGGGGCCGTCATCCGATGTCCTCCCACCACTGCACAACGAAGGACGCCGATGAACCGCAGGAAGCGCTTCTCAGCAATCGCCGGAGCCGTCGCAGTCGTGCTGGCCGGCGCCGGAGTGGCCGTCGCCTACTGGACCACTTCCGGTAACGGCACCGGTTCGGCCACCGTGGGCACCGATGCGGGCGTCACGGTCACGCAGAACAGCACCATGACCGGCCTGGTCCCCGGCGCTGCCGCCAAGGCAATCGACTTCACCGTCAGCAACTCCAGTGCGACCACCGACGTGCAGATCACCAGCATCGTCATCGGGTTCGGCACCTTCGCCGCCGGCTGTAGCTCGGCCGACTTCGTCCTGGTCCAGCCGACCAAGCCCTCTGTCGGCACCCCGGTCACGATCGTCGGCGGCGGCTCGCAGGCCTTCACCTCGACCGGCGCTTCGGGCACCGGCGCACCGACCGGCGCCTCCATCGCGATGATCAACACGGCGTCGAACCAGAACGCGTGCAAGCTCTCGACAGTCAACCTGACGTACACCGTCAGCTAACCGCATGTTCGGCGAGTGGCGCGGCCGGTACGCCGGCTGCGTCATTCGCGGTTCCCGTCGGCGAAGGCTCTGCCGGCGGGCCGGTACGCCGTTTCGGCGACGCGCGAAGACGGGCTTTAACAGATGATGGCGACGGTCGGCGACGCCGGGCCGAGGCTGCGCGGCTGGTTGCCCCCCTGGGCGGCACGCGCGCTGACCGGCCCGTCCCTGATGTGCACGGTGGCGGTCCTGGTGCTCCACCCGCTGCCCGCCGACGCCAGCTTCAACACCCAGGGCGTCGGCGCCGGGACGGCCACCGTCGGGACGCTGAATGCGCCGACGAGTGTCACGGTCACCTCGCTGGGCTCGACGGTCACGGTGAACTGGACCGGCGCAACTCCCCCAGTGGGAACACTGGACGGCTACACCGTCACCCGGTATGCCGGCGCGACGCCGTCGAACGCCTGCGGCACCGACCCGGCCAACAGTGCCACCTTCATCCCCGCGGGCACCACTACCTGCAGCGACACCTCCGTCCCGGACGGGACCTACTCCTACACGGTGACGGCGGTCTTCCGCACCTGGACGGCGCAGAGCCTGCAGAGCAACGCGCAGACGGTCGTCGGCGACCAGACCAAGCCGACGCAGAGCGTCACCGAGGCAGCAGGGGCCAGCAACGCCCACCTGGTCGGGACGACGCTGTTCTACCGATCCACGGCCAGTGGGAGTTTCGGGTTGGTGGACACCGTGACTGCCGTCCTGGGTCCCGCCTCGGCGACCTTCCCGGCGATCGCCGCGACCGGCTGGACCCACCCGGCGCAGACCGTCAGCACGGGAACGGGCACCAACCCGATCGCGTACACGTCGAGCACCTATTCCTGGACCGCTTCGCCGGGCGTACCCGCGACGCACACCGTCGTCGGCCGCGACAGCGTCGGCAACACCGTCAACGAGGCACTCACCTTCGCGTCGGACACCACCGGACCCACCGGAGGGGTGCTGAGCGTCAACGCCACGACGGCCAGCGGGGCCGGCACGACGAGCTACGCCAACGCCAGCTTCCCGGTCACCGTGCGCACCGACTACGCCGCGGACGCCGGCGCCGGGCAGGGGACCAGCGTGTTGACCCGTGAGCCCGCAACGTTGATCAACAACGCCTGCGGCACCTTCGGCGCAGCCGTCACGCTGACCGGCGCGCCGCTGCAGTCCGGGCTCACGACAGGCTGCTACCGCTACACCCTGACGGGGACCGACATCATCGGGAACACCTCCGCGATCTCCACCACCGTGGTCTACGACGTCGGGCTGCCGACGCAGGCGATCACGATGACCGCCGGCGTGAACTCGGCCCAGACCGGCAACGTCGTCTATTACCGCACCACCACAGGCGGCTCCTTCACCCTCAACGACGCGGTGACCGACGGCGACACCGGGCCGGCCTCGGCGACCTTCCCGGCCATCGGCACGGCCGGCTGGACGCACAATGCGGAGACCGTCCTCACCGGCACCGGGGCCGCTCCGACCATCAGCTACCCGTCGACCAGTTACTCGTTCACCACCGTCGCGGCCGCCCCGGTCGCCCAGTCGGTGGTGGGCAAGGACGTCGCCGGCAACTCGGTCACCACCCCGGTCACCCTCACCAAGGACATCGTCGTACCCGTCAGCGGCGCCGTGAAGGTCAACGCCATCGCCGCGACCACCGCGGTAAGCGCCTCGTACGCCAAGACGGCATCGCTCGCGATCTCCGCACGGGTCGACTACACCGACGCACTCTCCGGGATCGCGTCCAGCGTGCTGACGGTGGCATCGGCGACGCTCAGCGCCAACACCTGCGGCGCCTACGGCAGCACGACCACGATCGCGGTCGGCGTGGCCACGCAGGCGGTGACGACGGGATGCTGGAAGTTCGTCCTGACCGGCACGGACAGGGTCGGCAACGTCGCCAGCATCGCCACCGTCGTCAAGGTCGACCTGCTGCCGCTGACAGGTGGCGCGCTGACGGTCAACGGCCTCGCCGCAACGGCGGCGGCGACGACCGGCACGCCCACCAACGTCGCGTCCTTCCCGATCGACCTGCGCACCGACTGGACCGACGCGGAGTCGGGGATGAAGACCAGCACGCTGACCCGTGCGCCGGCGGCGACCTGGTCGGCAGGCAACTGCGGCAGCTACGCGGCGGCCACCACGATCGTCGGCACCCCGGTCCAGACCGGGCTGGTCACCTCCTGCTACAAGTACGTGCTGACCGGCACGGACAACGCCCTCAACGTCACGACCATCACGACCATCGTGAAGTACGACATCACGCCACCCACAGCCGGCGCGCTCACGGTCAACGGCGTCGGCGCCAGCGCGGCCGGGACCAGCAGCACTGCCAACGCGGCCTCGTTCACGATCGGCCTGCGCACCCCGAACACCGACGTCGCCTCCGGCCTCGCGAGCACGATCCTGACCCGCCAGCCGGCCCCGCTCAGCGGGTCCACATGCGGCAGCTACGGCGCCGCCACGACCATCGTCGGCACTGCGGTGCAGACCGGTTTGGCCACCGGCTGTTACCTCTACACCCTCACCGGCACCGACCTGGCCGGCAATACCGTGGCCATCAGCACCACGGTCAAGCTCGGGGTCTACGTCACCAACGTTGCCATGACCAACGGCACCGGAACTCTCGGGCGGATCGACCAGGGCGACAGGGTCGTCGTCACCTTCTCCGACCAGATCGACGTGAGCACGCTGTGCTCCACCTGGACCGACTCCACCCTCGACCAGGCCATCAGCGGCGACAACGAGGTCACGGTGACACTGAACAACCTCGCCGGCAGCGACACGCTCACCGTGTCCTCCAGCACCTGCACGCTCAACTTCGGCACCCTCAGCCTCGGGTCGACGGCCTACACCACCGGCACCGTCACCTTCGGCGGTGCGTTGACCAACAAGAGCACCGTCGGCTGGAGCGTCTCCAGCCGGCAGCTGACCATCACGCTGGGGCAGGTCTCAGCAGCCGGGCCGGCCGTCGTGGCGACGAGCATCGCCACCTATACGCCGCTGGCCGCCGTGCTCAGCACCGTCGGGGTAGCGACCGGCGGCACCTTCGTCAGCCCCAACGTCAAGCAGTTCTGACCCTGCGCTACAGCCGGGCCGCAAGCGGACCCGCCAGGTCGCCACTGGGCCGGACCGCCACCGTGCCCAGGCCGAGCCACCCGGCCAGCGCGGTGAGTTCCGCCGCCAGCGCCTCGGTCACCTCCCCCACCGGCCGGCCCGGCTCGAGATGGGCGGCCTGCACGACGAGCACACCGGCCCTGCGGTCGGCCTTGAGATCGACCCGCGCCACCAGCCGGTCGCCGAGCAGGAAGGGCAGCACGTAGTAGCCGTGCAGCCGCTTCGGCTTCGGGGTGTAGATCTCCAGCCGCAGCCGCATGCCGAACACCCGCTCGGTGCGGGACCGCTGCCACACCAGGGAATCGAACGGCGAGAGCAGCGCCCGGGCGGTGACCCGGCGGGGCAGCCGGGCCTGCGGATGAAGGTAGGCCGGCTGCCGCCAGCCCTCGACCGACACCGGCACGAGCCGGCCGTCCTCGACCAGGGCGGCGACGGCCGCCTGGGACTCGGCCGGCCGCAGCCGGAAATAGTCGCGCAGCTCCGGCTCGGTTGCCACACCGAGGCCGCGGGCGGCGATCTCGACCAGCCCGCGCTGCGCCTGTGCCACCTCGGGCGTCGAAGTGGCCAGCACGGCGGCCGGCAGCACCCGCTCGGGCAGGTCGTAGAGCCGCTCGAAGCCGCGCCGCGCTGCGGTGGTCACCTGTCCGGACCAGAAGAGCCATTCGAGCGCGCGCTTGACCTCCGACCAGTTCCACCCCCAGCCGTCCGTCGGCCGCGGCGCGTCGTGCTCGATGTCCCCCGCGGCCAGCGGACCCCGGTCACGCACCTCCGCGAGCACCCACCGGACAAAGGCGGGCTTGTCCTCGGCGATCCGGCGCATCCCGCCCCAGGCCTCGTCGCGGGAGCGCTCCATCCGCCAGCGCAGCAGCGGCTGGGTGTGCACCGGGATCAGCGACGCCTCGTGCGCCCAGTATTCGAACAGCTCGCGCGGCGCCACCCCGGCGGCCCGGTCGAGCAGCGCAGCCGGGTAACCGCCCAGCCGGCTGAACAGCGGCAGGTAGTGCGAGCGGACCAGCACGTTGACGGAGTCGATCTGCAGGAGGCCGACCCGGGACAGCACCCGGCGCAGCGCCCGCCGATCGGGGACCCCCCTCGGCCGGGGATCTGTGAAGCCCTGGGCGGCAAGCGCCACCCGCCTGACCTGGGCGGCAGACAGGTGCGCACTGGATCCGGCCACGGCCGCGATCGTGCCAGACCCCTCCGACAGTCAGGGTTGGCGCAGGCCCACCACCCGGCGGTGGCACAGCCGGAGCCCGGAGGCGACCAGCCAGCCCACCGCGACCGCCGCGAGCAACCGCTCGACCGCCCCGTTGACGACGGAATGCCCGATCAACAGCACCAGAGCCGACAGGATGCCGTACAGGATCGTGGCGAGCCGCGACGCGACGGCTGACATCCGGCGCAGTACCGGGTCGCGGTAGTAGGCGGCCACCGAGGTCATGGCGCCCACGGCCAGCGCGAACGCCGCCCCGCTCACGCTGAAGTGCACGAAGTTGGTCAACGTGGTGAGGCCGTCCCGGATCGGGATCGGGCACCCGGGGGCGCAGGGAACGCCGGCCGAGACCACGAAGGACACGGCTGATCCGGCGAGCAGGCCCGCGGCGCCCAGCCCCGGCGACCGCAGCCGCCACGCCAGCGCCATGCTCGCTGCGGCCCCGGCCACGCAGAGCACAGCGAGCCGGTAGAGCCCGGCGCCCGGCTCACCGGTGGCACCCAGTTGGCTGAGGTAGCCGGCCAGGCCGGGTGATCCGGCTCGCAGCCAGGCCAGCACGAGCAGGATGGCAAAGCCGCCGAGGAAGGCCAGCGCGGCGGCCACCACCAGCCGGGTCAGGCCGATCCGCCCCAGCCGCCGCTTCGACACGGGGCTAACCGTAGAGCGTGCCCCGCAGCCGTCCGGCACGGTGCCGAATGCGGGCCGGATCAGGTCAGCAGCAGGTGAACGTCGCCGAACTCGTGCCAGCGGTAGCCCTGGTCGAGCGCGGTGCGGTAGGACTCGCAGAGCAGATGATTGCCTGCTCCGTTCCCCAGCAGGGCCGCCAGCATCCACAAGTGAGAGGCGGCCGGCTCGTGCCAGCCGGTGAGCAGGCCGTCCACTGCGGACACTCCGCGCTCGGGGGTGATGACCAGGTCCGTCCAGCCCGAGCCCGGCCGGACCTCACCCGATCCGGCGGCGGCCGATTCCAGCGCGCGCACCACCGTCGTCCCCACTGCGACCACTCGCCGGCCGCGGGCCCGGGTGCGGGCGATCGCGGCAACGGTGGGCGCCGGCACCGAATACCACTCGGCGTAAGGCGGGTCGCCCTCCTCCAGGGAGGACACGCCGCAGTGCAGCACCACCGACTGCACCTCGACCCCCTTGCGGCGGAGCCGGTCGAGGACGGCAGTGGTCAGGCCGCGGCCGGCGCTGGGCATCTCGGCGCTGCCCGGAACGTCGCCGTATCCGGTCTGGTAGGCCGCCAGCGCCCAGCGGCCGGTCACGTGGGAATACCGGATCGGCTCGCCGTGGCGTGCCAGCCAGCGGCCCAGCGGCTCCGGGGTGGTGAGCGCAGCAACCCACAGGCGCGAGTGCGGGCCGTCGCCGGCCTGCGGCCGCAGCACCCGCAGGACCGCACCACCGGGCAACGTGACGACGGCGCCGGCCCGGTCGGCATAGGACGGCGCGCTGCCGACCTCCAGCGGCCGGCGCAGCTCGACCACCCATGGCGCGGCGGTCGCAGCCAGCGCGGATGCGGGGGTGCGGCCGCCGCCGGGCAACACGGTCGACAGGTGCACCGCCACCTGCTCGCCGTCGCCGGTGACGCCGTCCAGCGCCGCAGGGAGGGTCTTGGACCGGTTGACCACCAGCAGGTCGCCGGCCCGCAAGGCATCTGGCAGGTCGTGGACGTGGGCGTGCCGCAGGCCCTCCGCCGCTGAAGCGACGAGCATCCGGATGCCGTCCCGGGGAACGCCGCGCGCCTCCGGTGGCGCCGAGGCCGCCAGCTCCGCCGGCAGGTCGAAGGTCAGGCTCGGGGAGCACTCCAGGCACGCGGTCATCCGCGGACCGGCGCCAAGTCCGCGACCCGGTAGCGGCCGCTGGGCAGGTCACCGTCGACCAGCGTGCGCAAGCCGGGCACGACCGACCCGGGTTCGGGACGGTCGCTGATGTCCTCGCCGGGATAGGCGTCCTGGTGCATCCGGGTACGCAGATCGCCCGGGTCTACGGCGTAGACCCGCAGGCCGGCCTCCTCGGCGGCCAGCACCCGGCCCACGGCGTCCAGCGCCGCCTTCGAGGCGCCGTAGCCACCCCATCCCGGGTAGCCCTCCACCGCGGCGTCACTGGAGACGAGGATCACCCGGCCACCGGTGGCCCGCAGCGCGGGCAGGGCGGCCTGCACCAGCCCGAGCGGGGCGACGGCGTTGACCTCGAAGACCTCCCGCAGCCGGTCCAGGTCGAAGCCGGCGAGCGGCGGCAGCGGGGAGGGGCCGAGGGTCGATGCGTTGAGCACCAGCAGGTCGAGCCGGTCGCCCGCAGCCGCGACGAGGGCTCGCCGGTGCGCTGGGTCGGTGACGTCGCCGGCCAGCGCCGTGACGCCGGCGCCGAGTGGTGTCACCGCCACGGCCAGCTCGTCGGCGTGGCGGGCGTCGACGACCAGCCGCCAGCCGGCGCGGGCCAGGTCGGTGGCCAGGGCAGCGCCCAGGCCGCGGGATGCTCCGGTGATGATCGCTGTAGGCATGCCTCCACGGTGGCTGCCGGACGGCGCCGCCGCATCGGGCCGCGGGCCGAGGCGGCCTAGGCCTTTGGACCTACGCCTGGGCGTGGCCAGGTCGGGCTGGGTCGGGGCTAGGTCAGGCCAGGTCAGGGCTAGATCGACTCGTCCGCCAGGCCCTCCCGTACCGCGTGCAGCGCCGCCTGCGTGCGGTCGGCGACCCCGAGCTTGCCGAGGATCGCACTCACGTGGGTCTTGACGGTCTTCTCCGACAGGGCGAGGTCGCGGGCGATGAGCCGGTTGGACAGCCCGCGCGCGACCAGGCGCAGCACCTCGCGCTCCCGCGGTGTCAACTGCTCGCGGGTGGGTTCGGTGACGCTGCGCATGACCGTCGCCGCGACCGTGGGGTGCAGCGGCACTCCCCCGGCGTGGACGACCCGGAGCGCCTCGGCGAGCTCGGCCGGGCCGACGTCCTTGAGCAGGTATCCGCTCACGCCGGACCGGACCACGGAGAGCACGTTGTCCGGGCCGGCGAAGCTGGTCAGCACGACGACCTTCACCTCGGGATGCTCGGCCCGCAGCCGGCGGACCGCCTCGACTCCCCCCATGCCGGGCAGCACGAGATCGAGCACCACGATGTCCGGTCGCACCCGCGGCACGAGGGCAAGGGCCTCCTCGGCGGTGCCGGCCTCACCGACAACCACCATGTCGTGCTGCAACTGCAGGAAAGTACGCAGCCCGGTGCGGACCATCTCGTGGTCGTCACACAGCAGGAGCCGGCTTTCAGCCAGCGGGAACCTCCACGGTGACGGTGGTACCTCGCCCGGGCGCGGTATCCACGACAAGGGTGCCGCCGAGGGCTGCCGCCCGCTCCCGCATCGAGGTGAGCCCCATCCGGCGGCTGATCCGCTCGGTGCTCGCCAGGTCGAAGCCGGTCCCGTCGTCGGCCACCTCCAGCCGTACGGTGTCGCCGCCGGACAGCGCTACCCGGACCACGCTCGCCCCGGCGTGCCGCAGGGCATTGGCCAGGGCCTCGTGCGCGATGCGCATCAGCTCGCGGTCGATCGTGGGACTGCAGCCGGTCCGCGCGCCGGCGACCGTCAGCTCGACCGGCACGTCGTGCACCCGCTGGAGCAGCGCCACCCGGTTGCGCAGCGCTGCCGGCAGCCCTTCGTGGTCGAGGTCCGGTGCCCGCAGGGTGTCGACCAGCGACCGTAGCTCGCCCAGTGCGGCGCCGCTGAGCACCCGCACCCGGTCCAGCTCGGCAGTCAGCCGATCATCACTGGCGGCCGCGTCTGCCAGCGTGACCGCACTCTCCGCCGACAGCGAGAGGCTGAACAACGTCTGGGTGACGGAATCGTGCAGGTCGCGGGCCAGCCGGGTGCGCTCCTGGGCCACGGACAGCTCCCGGGCGCGTTCGAGCCGCTGGGCGTTGGCGATGGCCAGGGCAGCGTGCGCCGCCAGCGTCTCGACCAGCCGCTGGTCGGCCTCGGTGAACTCCGCGCCGTGAGTCTTGTCAGACAGGTACAACTCGGCCAGGATCTCGCCCCCGGCGAGGATCGGGACGCCGAGGAAGGAGCGCATGTCCGGGTGGCCGGCGGGCCAGCCGGTGAACCGCGGGTCCTGCCGGATGTCTGCCAGCCGGATGGCGGTCGGCTCCTGCAGCAGCACGCCCAGCAGTCCGTGGTGGGTGGGAAGGTAGCCGATCTCGTCCCAGGTCCGCTCGTCGATGCCGGCGGTCAGGAACAGGGCCATGCCACCCCCGCCGTCCGGCACGCCGACCGCGGCATACCGGGCGCCGGCCAGGTCGCGTGCGGCATCGAGCACCGTACGCAACACCGGCTCGGCGCGGCGCTCGCCGGCCACCGCGAGGGCGACGTCGAGCAGCCGCTGGAGGATCTCGGGGTGTGAACCGGTCACGGCCCCATTGTCCCCTCAGCCGGAGTCGACCGGATCCTCGCGCATGGCTGCGGCGGTCCGATCGGCAGACCGCCGCTTGCGCCGAGCCTCCTCGGCCACGACGACGGCCACCGCGACGAGGATGACGGCCCCGCCGACCAGCACCGTCACGGTGATCGGCTCACCCAGGATCAGCGCGCCGAGCAGCACGGCGACCGCCGGGTTGACGTAGGCATAGGTCGACACCTGGCTGACCGGCGCGTTGGCAAGCAACCAGACGTAGGCCGTGAAGGCCACGAGTGACCCGAAGACGAGCAGGTAGCCCATGGCGAACCACGAGCGCCCGGACACCTGCGCCAGGTCTAATCCCACGGCCTCGCCGCGGATCAGGCCGGCCGCGGCCATGATCCCGCCGCCGATGACCATCTCGTACGCCGTCGCCGTGAACGGGTTGCCCGGCATGATCCCCCGGCTGCCGAGGTAGGAGCCGGCCGCCCAGGACAGCGCCGCGAGCATGACCAGGATGGCGTGCCCGAGGTCGGAGTGACCGGCGGCGGAGCCCAGGAGCAGCACCGCAACGCCGACGAATCCGACGGCTACTCCGGCCAGGGTGGCCGGGGCCGGCCGGTCGCCACCGAGGGCCCGGAAGAGCACGATCCACAGCGGCACCGCCGCGATCAGCAGCGCGGCGAGGCCGGAGGCGACCCGCTGCTCACCCACCGAGACCAGCCCGTTGCCGCCGAGCAGCAGCAGCACCCCGACGATGGCGACGGTGGTCAACTGAGCGCGGGTCACCCGCAGCGCGGCGGGCCGCGCGACGGCGAGGATCGCCAGCATGATGACGCCGGCGAGGAAGAACCGGACCCCCGACATGAGCAGTGGCGGGAGCGTCTCGACCGCGACCTTGATGCCGAGATAGGTCGATCCCCAGACCAGGTAGACGGTGCCCAGGGCCAGCCACACCAGCCAGGCCGGGGCGGCATTGCGGGCGCGGGCCGGCGAGTTGGCCGTCTGCAGCATGGCCCTCATGCTGCCCCCAGCCGCGCCGGAGCGGCCGGGCGGTCCGCGTCATGCGCCGGATGCCGGACACGGCCTCGTTGAGTCGCCGCAGTCATCGCCAGGACGACCAGGGCAGCCCCCACCGTCACGGCGTCGACCCGCTCGCCGAGCAGCAGCACGGCCCATCCCAGCGTGAGCACCGGCTGGGCAAGCTGGAGTTGGCCGACCCTGGCCACCCCACCGCGGGCCAGTCCGCGGTACCAGGCGAGGAAGCCGAGAAACGCGCTCACGGCAGTGACATATGCCAGTCCCAGCCACGCACCGGCGCCTGGATGGCGCGGCGGGTCGGTGAGGGCGGCGTAGGCCGACACCGGCACGAGCACGGGCGCGGCGAGCACCAGCGCCCAGGCGATGACCCGCCACCCCGGCATGGTCCGGGCCAGGGCGCCGCCCTCGGCGTAACCGAGTGCCGCAGCGGCGACCGCCGCGAGGAGCAGCAGGTCCGCGACCTGTGGGCGACCCGCCCCGCGTACGGCGGCGAAGACCAGCACGGCGGCCAGCCCGGCACCCGCGGCGACCCAGAACCCCGGGTGGGGCCGTTCGCCGGCCCGCGCCACCGCAGCCAGTGCCGTCGCGGCCGGCAGGAGGCCGGCCAGCACCGCGGCGTGCCCGGCACCGACATGGTCGAGCGCGAGGGCCGACAACAACGGGAAGCCGACGACGACCCCGGCACTCACCACGGCGATCCGGGCCCACTCGGCCCGGGTCGGTCGCGGCGCCCGGGCCAGCAGCAACGCGATGCCGGCGATGGCGGCTGCGCCGGCGGCCCGGCCCAGGCCGGTCAGCACCGGCCCGAAGGCGGGCAGCGCCAGCCGGGTCGCGGGGAAGGTCAGGCTGAAGGCAACGACGCCGGCCGCTCCCCAGCACAGGGCCGAAAACGGTGGCCGATTGCTGACGATAGCGCTATCGTGATCCTTCATGGTTCAGAGTAGCAGTACCAGCCGGCTCGCCGCCGAGCTGCGCCGGCTGGCCGCGAGCCGGCCCGTGGGCGAGGCACTGCCGTCGACCCGCGAGCTCGTCGCCGCCTACCGGGTCAGCCCGGTGACGGTGTCGCGGGCCGTGGCCACACTGGCCGGCGAGGGCCTGGTGGTCAGCGAGCCGGGACGCGGCACGTTCGTCGCACCGCACCGGGACACCGCCGCCGGCACCCCCGATCTCGGCTGGCAGACCGTGGCACTCGCCGAGCGGGTCATCGACGCCGGCGAGGCCGCCCGGCTGCTGGAGCTTCCCGAGCCGGGTGCACTCGTGCTCAACAACGGCTACCCCGACGCCGCACTGCAGCCGTCCCGCGCGCTGGGCGACGCGCTGGCCAGGGCCGGCCGGCGTCCGGGAGCATGGGGCCGGGCGCCGGTCAACGGCATCGCCGAACTGCGCACCGCCCTGGCCAGGCTGGCCGGAGCCGACCCCGGCGACGTCCTCGTGGTCCCTGGCGTGCAGGCCGGCCTGTCGACCGCCTTCCGCGCCCTGACCCCGGCCGGTTCGCCGGTCCTGGTGGAGTCCCCGACCTATCAGGGCGCCCTGGCGGTGGCGCGGGCGGCCGGGCTGCGGCCGGTGCCGGTGCCGACCGACGCGGACGGGGTGCGACCCGAACTCCTCGACGAGGCGTTCGCCATCACCGGCGCCCGGGTCTTCTACGCCCAGCCGACCTATGCCAATCCCAGCGGGACCGTCCTGGCCGCCCCCCGGCGGCAGGCGGTCCTGGACGTCGTCCGGGGGCACGGCGCGTTCCTCATCGAGGACGACTATGCCCGCCAGTTGGCCCTGTCGCCGGACACGCCACCGCCGCTACTGCACGGCGACACCGACGGGCACGTGGTGCACGTGTCGTCGCTGACCAAGGTGATCGCGCCGAGCCTGCGGATCGGATCCCCCATCGCCCGCGGTCCGGCCCTCGCCCGGCTGCGCGCACTGCGCACGGTGGACGACTTCTTCTTGCCGCTCCCACTGCAGGAGACCGCCGTCGAGTTCCTGTCCTCAGGCGCCTGGCCGCGGCACCTGGCACGGCTGCGGCGGGTGCTCACCGGCCGGCGCGACGCGCTGGTGGCCGCCGTCCGGGCCGATCTGCCGACCCTGGCCGTCGAGCGCGTTCCCGGCGGAGGGCTGCACCTGTGGCTGCGACTGCCCGACGGCTGCGACGACACCGACGTGGCGACGCGCTGTGCCCGCCGGGGGCTGCTGGTCAGCCCGGGGACGCCGTACTACGCCGGGGAGCCGCCGGCGCCCTACCTCCGACTGACCTACGGCGGGGCAGAGGTAGCCGATCTGCAGCGGGGTGTCGCGCTGCTCGCCGACGTCCTGGGCTGTGCACTCTGAGCACTGCGGCAGACTGGGAACGGTGAAGAGCCTCCTGCACGCTGTCGGCGGAGCCCACGGGTGGTGGGTCTATGTCGTGCTCGGCGCGCTGGCCTTCGGCGAGGCGGCGATCTTTCTCGGCGTCGTATTGCCCGGCGAGACGGCACTGCTGGTCGGCGGTTACCTCTGCGCCCAGGGCAAGCTGAGCCTGCCGATCATGCTGGTGGTAGCTGTCGGGTGCGCGATCGCCGGCGACTCGGTCGGCTACGAGGTCGGGCGAATCCTCGGCCCCCGGCTGCGCACCACCTGGCTGGGCCGCAAGATCGGCGACCGCCGCTGGGACCGGGCCGAGACCTTCCTGCGCCGGCACGGCGGCAAGGCCGTCTTCCTCGGCCGCTCGGTCGCGCTGCTGCGCGCGCTCGTTCCCACGTTGGCGGGTGCGGCCCGGATGCCCTACCTCACCTTCCTCCCCTGGAATGCCGCCGGCGGCACGGTCTGGGGCGGTGGCTGCGTGCTGCTCGGCTACGCCTTCGCCCGCTCGCTGTCCACAGTGGAGCGCTACCTACAGCTCAGCGGCGTCGTTGTGGTCGCGGTTGTCATAACGGTCTGGGTGGCCGTCCACGTGCTCCGCAAGCGCCGCGCGCGGCAATCGGTGGAATGACGGTGCTGGTACGCCCCGGCGGTGAGGTCGACTTCTGGGCGGTGGCCCGGATCTGGGTAAACAGCTGGCAGATCGGCTACGCCGGCATCGTTCCGCAACCCGTGCTGGACGCGCTGGATCCGGCCGACCGGCACCGCGGCCTGCTCACCCGGGCGGCCGACCCGGCCGACGACACCGAACTGCTCGTCGCCACGCAGGACGGCACCGTCGTCGGCTTCGCGGTCATCGGGGCGTGGCGCGGCGCGGACGGCCGATGCGCGGCCGACGGCGCCGGCGAGGTCAGGGCGATATACGTCGCGCCCGAGCAGTGGGGCCGCGGGGTGGGGGCCACCCTGATGGCAGGGGCGGTGCAGCGGCTCGACGCGCTGGCCCTCGCCCCGCAGCGGCTGTGGGTGCTGGAGGCCAACGACCGGGGCCGGCGCTTCTACGAATCGGTCGGCTGGTGCTTCGACGGGCAACGGCAGGAATACGTGACCGGCGGTGCCACCCTGCCGGAGCTGCGGTATGTACGGCGCCAAACCCCCCAGGCACACCAGTCGCCCCGGGCCGATGTCAGCGTTCGGCCGGCCGGTGCCGCAGACGCCGCCGAGATCGCCGGGATCCAGCTCTCGACGTGGCGCACGGCCTACGCCAGGGTCCTGCCCGCCCGGATCCTCGACACGCTGACCGTCGACGAAGTCACGGCACAATGGGCTGCCGCCGTCACGCGACCGCCGTCACCACGGCACCGGGTGCTCGTGGCGCTGGAGCGGGAGTGGACGGTGGGTTTCAGTGCGTTGGGACCGGTCGACGATGGGGATGGCGCCGGCGAACCGAGCGCTTTGCTGGCCACGCTGCTCGTAGAGCCACGTTGGGGCCGGCGGGGGCACGGCAGCCGGTTGCTGGCGGCAACCGTCGAGCTGCTCCGCCAGGACGGCTACACCAACGCCGTGACCTGGCTGCTGGAGCAGGATCGGATCTGCCGTTCGTTCTTCCAGTCGGCCGGCTGGGAGCTCGACGGCGCGGCGCGCACGCTCGACATGGACGGCCGGCTGGTCACGGAGGTGCGACTGCACACGAGCCTGGCGACGCCGGACTGACGAGTCGGCGAGGATCGGTCGACGGCCGGTCAGCGGTGATGGCCTGGGTGTCCGGGCGGCCGGCCGGTCGGGTGCGGGCCGGGGTGTCCGGTCGGACGCGCTGACGGCGGACCGGTCGGATGCGACACCGGCGGCCTCGTTGGCGGCCTCGTCGGCGGCCTCGTCGGATGGTCACCGGACTTGCCGGGGTGCGGGATTTTGGCGCAGTAGGCTGCGATGTTGGGCTCGCCGCCGGCCGCCGTCGCAAGATTGCGGAAGGCGACCGACTTGGTCTTCGCGTTCCCATGCTGCCCGGCCGACCGGTAGGCCGTGCACAGTCCGTACGCGGCCTTGCCGGTGGCATCGGGTCCCTTGGCAGTGGGCGTTGGCCGGCCGTGGTGGGCGCTCGGCGCTCCGACGGAGTCGTGCGCGAACTGTTGCGCCGGGGCCGGCAGGTCGCCGGCGTATGCGACGGCGGTCAGCCCGCCGAGGGCGACCGCGCCGAGGGTGGCAGCCAGCGCGAGCTTGCTGCCCAGAAGAGTGGATAACGCGAGCATGGGGGCTCTCCTGAGGCCGGCCGGCCGGCCGGTCCGGATCGCATCGGCGAACCCGGCGAGCACGGTCGCCTCGCCGGCTCGCTCAGCAGCACTCATCGGGCTGCGCGCTGCCGTGACCAGCGCCCAGATCCCGGCAGCCGAAGGTCCGGCCGCAGGGTCCGGGGGGTAGCCGAGCAGCAGCCGGTCGATCGACCATTGGTCGAGCTCCGGCACTTCTTGGGGGGGATCCGGGTTATTGGTCATCTCTGCCTAACAGCGTTGCCGGAGGCACCGGCGTTACATCACCTCCCGTCAATTGCAGCGCCAGCCGGTGCAACCCCCGGTGAACGGCGACTCGAACCGTGCCCGGACGTCGACCGACGACCCGCGCGACCTCGGCGACGTCGAGCCCGACGATCACCCGCAGGGCCACCATCTCGGCGACGTCTGGCCCCAGCGTCGCGATCAGCCGGAGCGCAGCCTGGGTCGACAGCCGCTCTGTGACGATTTCCGACGGGTCCTGCCCGGAGGCAGCCTCGATACCGGTGCAGACGGCCACGAGTCGCTCCGGGCGACGCGCCGACCGGCGTTGCGCGTCGATCGTCTTGTGGCGGCCGATCGTGATCAGCCAGCCGCGGAAGCCGGCCCGGTCGCCACGGAAGGACGGGAGCCGCCGCACGACATCGAGCCAGGTGTCGGCCGCGAGATCCTCGGCCCGGTCGCCGACGAGAACCCACAGGTAGCGCAGGAGCATGGGCTGGCTGTCGCGCCACAACCGGCCGAACGCACCCCCGTCGCCGGCGATCGCCTCCGCCAGCAGCGCGTCGAACTCGGCGTCGGTCACAGCCGCAGCATCGGCGATCTACGCAGCCGGCTCAAGCTTGCGGCGCCGTGGATCAGTCGACTCAGTTGTCCAAGAAGGACCCGATGCCCTGGGTGAGTCCCGGATGGTGAAGCACCTGGCGCACGGCGAGCAGGACGCCGGGCATGAACGACGCCCGGTCGTGCGAGTCGTGCCGGATCGTGAGGGTCTCCCCCGCGGCGCCGAGCAGCACCTCCTGATGGGCCACCAGGCCCGCCAGCCGCACCGAGTGCACGTGCACGCCGTCGACCAACGCCCCGCGGGCACCGTCGGCGGCGATCATCGTGGCGTCGGTCATCGGGGCCTTGCCGGCTTCGGCACGCGCGGCCGACACCAGCTGTGCGGTGCGCCGGGCCGTCCCGCTTGGTGCGTCGGCCTTGTGCGGGTGATGCAGCTCGACGATCTCGACGGAATCGAAGTAGCGGGCCGCGCGGGTGGCGAAGTCCATCATCAGCACAGCCCCGAGGCCGAAGTTGGCCGCGATGACCACCCCGACCGGTCGCGGTGCTACCCGGACCCAGTCCTCGACCGTTGCCATCCGCTCCTGGTCGAAGCCCGAGGTGCCGACGACGAGAGAGATTCCCTCGTCGATGCACCACCGGATGTTGTCCATGACCACGTCGGGATGGGTGAAATCCACGACGACCTGCGCGCCGGCGTCGGAGATGAAGTTGAGGATGTCGCCGGTGTCGACCATCGCCACCAGGTCGAGATCATCGGCTGCGTCGACGGCGCGGCAGACCTCCGCGCCCATGCGGCCGCGGGCGCCCAGCACGCCCACCCGGATCGGCTCGGTCACGAAGCCACCGACCCGCTGAAGTCGTCGTCACTGAACGGGCCGATCACGCCCAGCGAGAGCGGGCGCCCGAGCAGCTCAGCGGCAACCTGCCGTACGTCGTCCGGGGTGACCGCGTCGATCCGCGCGATCAGGTCGTCGACTTCGAGGATCTCGCCGTACACCAACTCTCCCTTGCCGATGCGGCTCATCCGTGAGCCACTGTCCTCCAGCCCGAGCACCAGCCCGCCCTTCATCTGGCCGCGGCCGCGCTCCACCTCGGCGTCGCTGAGGCCCTTGGTCGCGGCGAGGTCGAGCTGCTCGCGGATCAGCCCCAGCACCCGCTGGGCGTTGCCCGGCGCACAGCCCGCGTAAACGCCGAAGACTCCGGCGTCGGCGTATTGCGAGGCGTAGGAGTAGACGGAGTAGACCAGGCCGCGCTTCTCGCGGATCTCCTGGAACAACCGGCTGCTCATGCCGCCGCCGAGAGCGCTGTTGAGGACGCCGAGGGCGAAGCGCCGCTCGTCATGCCGGCCGAGGCCACGACCACCGAGGATGACATGGGCGAGCTCGGTCGGCCGGTCGACGACGCGCAGGGTGGAGGGCGTCCGCGGCACCCGGCGCTGCGCCGGGCGTGGGCCGGCCGGGCAGGCGGCCGACTCGGTGAGCCGGCCCGCCTGGCCGAACGCCTTGCGCACCAACCGCACTACGCGGCGGTGGTCGAGGTTGCCCGCGGCGGCCACCACCATGCTGGGCGGCTGGTAGCGGCGGCGGTAGAAGCGGGCGACCTGGTCGCGACCCATCGCCCGGATAGTGTCCACGGTGCCGATCACCGGCCGCCCCAGTGGATGGTCGCCGAAGACCGCCTCGGCGAACACGTCGTGCACCACGTCACCGGGATCGTCGTCATGCATGGCGATCTCCTCGAGGATGACCCCACGCTCCACCTCGAAGTCGTCCGCGGTGATCAGCGAGGAGGCCACCATGTCGCAGACGATGTCGACGGCCAGCGGCATGTCGACGTCGAGCACCCGGGTGTAGTAGCAGGTGTACTCCTTCGCGGTGAAGGCGTTCATCTCACCGCCGACGGCATCCATCGCCGCCGAAATGTCCATCGCACTTCGGGTCTTCGTGCCTTTGAACAGCAGGTGCTCCAGGAAGTGCGACGACCCGCTGAGGGAAGGTGCCTCGTCCCGCGAGCCGATCCCGACCCAGATGCCGAAGGCCACGGAACGCATCGCGGGCAGTGCCTCGGTGATCACCCGGAGTCCGCCGGGCAGGACGGTACGGCGGATCGTGCCGCCGTACCGTCCGGCCGAGAGCGTCTGGGTCGACCCGGGCTGCTGCAATCCGGCCGGGCGCGTCACGCTCTGGTTGACTCAGCGCGTGCGGTGCCCGCGCCGGCCGCCGCAGCAGCTTGGCCCTCCTGAACCGGCACGAGGCTGATCTTGCCCCGTGCGTCGATCTCGGTGATCTCGACCTGCAACTTGTCGCCGACGTTGACGACGTCCTCGACCTTGCCGATGCGCTTGCCGTTGCCCAACTTCGAGATGTGCACCAGCCCGTCCTTGCCGGGGATCAACGAGACGAACGCGCCGAACGCGGCAGTCTTGACCACGGTGCCGAGGAAGCGCTCCCCGACCTTGGGCATCACCGGGTTGGCGATCATGTTGATCTTGTCGACCGCCGCCTGCGCCGAGGGTCCGTCCGAGGCCCCCACGTAGATCGTGCCGTCGTCGTCGATGCTGATCTCGGCGCCGGTCTCGTCCTGGATCGAATTGATCATCTTGCCCTTGGGCCCGATAACCTCACCGATCTTGTCCACCGGGATCTTGATCGTGGTGACGCGCGGCGCGTAAGGACTCATCTCGTCCGGCCCGTCGATCGCCGCGCCCATCACCTCGAGGATCGCCAGCCGGGCGTCCTTGGCCTGGAGCAGAGCTGCCCGCAGGACATCGGACGGGATCCCGTCGAGCTTGGTGTCGAGCTGCAGTGCCGTCACGAAGTCCTTGGTGCCGGCAACCTTGAAGTCCATGTCGCCGTAGGCGTCCTCGGCACCGAGGATGTCGGTCAGGGCGACGTACTGCGTCTCGCCGTCGACCTCGCCGGAGATCAATCCCATCGCGATGCCGGCCACCGGCGCCTTGAGCGGCACACCGGCATTGAGCAGCGCCATCGTCGAGGCACACACCGACCCCATCGAGGTCGACCCGTTGGACCCGAGCGCCTCGGAGACCTGGCGGATGGCGTACGGGAACTCCTCGCGGCTGGGCAGCACGGGCATCAGCGCCCGCTCGGCCAGCGCCCCGTGGCCGATCTCGCGGCGCTTGGGAGAGCCGACCCGGCCGGTCTCACCGGTGGAATACGGCGGGAAGTTGTAGTTGTGCATGTAGCGCTTGCGGGTCTCCGGGGCGAGGGTGTCGAGCATCTGCTCCATGCGCAGCATGTTGAGCGTGGTGACGCCGAGGATCTGGGTGTCACCGCGCTCGAACAGCGCCGAGCCGTGGACCCGGGGGATCACGTCGACCTCGGCCGACAACTGCCGGATGTCGCTGAGCCCGCGGCCGTCCATGCGCACCTTGTCGCGGAGCACACGCTCGCGGACGAGCTTCTTCGTCAGTGCCCGGACGGCGCCGGTGACCTCCTTGTCGCGCCCCGCAAACTGCTCGGCGAGTTGCTCCTTGGCCTGCTCCTTGACCTGGTCGAGCGCGGCCTCGCGCTCGAGCTTGTCGGCGATGGTGATGGCCTGCCGGAGGTCGCCGGTGACGGACTCCGCGACGACGGTGAACACGTCGTCTTCGTAATCGAGGAACCGCGGGAAGTCCCGGGTCGGCTTTGCCGCCTTTGCGGCCACCTCCCGCTGCGCGGCGACCAGGGCCTTGATGGTGGGCTTCGCCGCCTCGAGTCCGGCCGCGACGACGTCCTCGGTCGGCGCCGGCTTGCCGTTTTGCACCTTGACGAAGGCACCAGGTGTCGCCTCGGCCTCGACCATCATGATGGCCACATCGCCGTCGTCCAGCACTCTCCCGGCGACCACCATGTCGAAGGTGGCCTCCGCAAGCTCCGAATGCGTCGGGAAGGCGACCCAGTCACCGTCGATGTAGGCCACCCGGGTGGCGCCGATCGGCCCGGAGAAGGGCAGGCCGGCCAGCTGCGTGGACAGCGACGCAGCGTTGATCGCGACGACGTCGTAGAGCGTGTCGGGGTCCAGCGCCATGATTGTGCAGACGACCTGGATCTCGTTGCGCAGGCCCTTGGCGAACGACGGGCGCAGCGGCCGGTCGATCAGCCGGCAGGTGAGGATCGCGTCCTCGGTCGGCCGGCCCTCGCGGCGGAAGAACGAGCCGGGGATGCGGCCCGCGGCGTACATCCGCTCCTCGACGTCGACGGTGAGGGGGAAGAAGTCGAGGTTGTCCTTGGGCTTCTTCGATGCGGTGGTTGCCGAGAGGACCATGGTGTCGCCCAGGTAGGCGACCGCCGATCCGGCGGCTTGTCGGGCGAGCCGGCCGGTCTGGAACCGGATCTCGCGGGCGGCATGGGTGCCGTTGTCGATGTGAGCAACGGATTCGTACGTGGTGGTGTCCGACAAGGCGGAACCTCCTGTGTCTGCGCGGCCGGGGCGGCGACGCCAGCGAGGTGTGCCTGCCGGTCTTCGATCGAAGCACCCGGGGAGGTCCCGAGGGCCACTACCGAGGACCGGCGCTACGCCCGCTGCGGGCGTCGAGCCTGTCCGGCTCGGTGGGATCGCACGGCGGCTGCCATGCGACGTCGGGCAGCCACCGGCGGTCGCCACCCTGTTGTCGCTAGCGGCGCAGGCCGAGTCTCTCGATCAGCGCCCGATAGCGGTTGATGTCCGTCCTGGCCAGGTACTTCAGCAACCGGCGACGCCGGCCCACCAGCAGCAGCAGGCCACGCCGGCTGTGGTGGTCGTGCTTGTGCATCTTCAGGTGCTCGGTGAGGTCGGCGATCCGGCGGGACAGCATCGCGACCTGCACTTCCGGAGAGCCGGTGTCACGCTCGACGGTCGCGTGGTCGGTCATGATCTTCTGCTTGATCTCGCTCGCGAGCGGCACTGGACTCCTTGGGGATTTCGTGTGTGTCCGCGGTCTCTGGCACGCGGGCAAACTGCACACCACCGATCACTCGGCGCCCATCCAGGGTAGCAGGGGGTCGTCCCGCTCTGGAAACTCGGTGGAAACCCGTCGGACCCGGCCGCCCGGTGGCCACCCGGTAGGCACCCGGTAGCCGGTCACGGCGGCACCAGCCGCGCCGTCTCGGCGACATCGGCGGCGATCTGGGTCGTCAACTCGCCGATCGTCTCGAACCGCTCCGTGGCGCGCAGCCGGGCAACGAAGTCCACCGCGACGCGCTCGCCGTACAGGTCACCGTCGAAGTCGAGGACGAAGGCCTCCACCCGGCGCTGCCGGCCCTCGAAGGTCGGATTGCTCCCGATGGAGATGGCCGCCGGCCGCGTCACGCCCTGACCCACGAGACGGCCGGCGTAGACGCCGTCGGCCGGGACGGCGGCGCGCGGGGCCGGCTCCAGGTTGGCCGTGGGGTAGCCCAGCGCACGTCCGCGACGGTCGCCTCGCACGACGACGCCTTCGAGCCGATGATCGCGGCCGAGGGCCAGGGCGGCCGCCGCGACGTCACCCGCGTCGACGCACGATCGGATGAACGTGGAGGAATAGGTCATGTCGTCACTGCCCAGGATGGACACCCCCTCGGTGGCGAATCCGAAGCGGGTGCCGAGGTCGCGCAGCAGCGGCACATCACCGGCGGCTCGGTGGCCGAACCGGAAGTTGTCCCCCACCACCACGGCCGCAGCGTGCAGGTGCTCCACGAGCACCTCGTGGACGAACTCAGCCGGCTCGAGCCGGCTGAACTCCACCGTGAACGGCAGCACGCAGAGCACGTCGACGCCGAGGCCCTCGAGCAACTCGGCCTTGCGGCGCGAGGTGGTCAGCATCGGCGGGTGGCTGCCCGGCCGCACCACCTCCGCGGGATGCGGGTCGAAGGTCAGCACCACCGCGGGCACACCGGTGTCGCGGGCCCGCTCGACCGTCCGGCCCACGATGACCCGGTGACCCCGATGCACGCCGTCGAACACCCCGATCGTCACGACGCACCGCCCCCACCCCCCGGGCGCCTCCTGCACCCCGCGCCAGCGCTGCACGCTGCCCCCTTTTCGTCGTCCGGATCCTCAGCCAAGGTCGCCGCGGCCGGCCACGCCGGCCTCCGGGCAGCCGGCCTGCAGCCTATGCGTCGCCGGCTGCCACGGCGGGTGCCAGCACCACGACCGGGCGGGCGAGTTCGTCACGCTCGACCAGCAGTGCGAGCACGGCGCCGTCGGGCCCGAAGGCGCCGTAGGTGCCCGGGACGCCGATCGCGTCGAGGGGGCGCCCGTGCGACAGCAGCCCGGCCTGTTCCTGGTCGACAGTGCGGCGGGGGAAGCAGGCGGCGACCGCAGCCGTCAGCCCGAGCAGCACCGGCGACGGCAGGGCGGCGAGTTCGGCCAGGGGCCGGGCGTCGCGCAGGGCGAACGGACCGACCCGGGTGCGCCGCAGGGCGGTGAGGTGGCCACCGACCCCGAGCGCGACACCGAGGTCACGGGCCACCGCCCGGACGTAGGTGCCGGTCGAGCAGTCCAGCGAGACGTCGACGTCGATGACGCCTGGCCGGTCGTGCCGGACGGCCAGCAGGTCGAGGCGGCTGATCGTGATCCGGCGAGCGGCGAGTGACACCTGCTCGCCGGCCCGGACGCGGGCGTAGGAACGGCGGCCGTCGACCTTGATCGCGGAGACCGCCGACGGCACCTGATCGATCTCTCCGACGAAGCGGCGCACGGCCTGGAGCACCTCCGCCTCGGTGAGGTGGCCGGCCGGGGCGGCGGTGACGAGTTCGCCGTCGGCATCGTCGCTGACGGTCTGCTGCCCGAGGCAGAGCGTGGCGTCGTAGGCCTTGTCGGACAAGGTCAGGTGCCCGAGCAGCCGGGTGGCTCGGCCGATACCCAATACCAGGACGCCGGTCGCCATCGGATCCAGCGTGCCCGCGTGTCCGACCCTGCGAGTCCCGGCCAGTCGCCGGACCTGGGCCACCACGTCGTGTGAGGTCTGGCCGGCAGGCTTGTCGACGATGCAGAGACCGCTGTCAGCCGGGAGCATGGGTGGCTGTGTCGAGCGCCGCCCGCAACTGCTTGACCACGACCTCCAGCGAACCGTGTCCGGTGAAGCCGGCCGCGAAGCAGTGTCCGCCCCCACCCAGCTCGATAGAGATCAGCCCGACGTCGATACGGCCCTTGGATCGCAAAGACACCGCCCACGACTCGTCGGGCAACTCCTTGTAAACCGCTGCGACCTCGGCCTCCCGCACCGTGCGGACGACGTCGATAACCCCTTCCACCTGGTCCATGCCCAGGTCCCGGGAGCGCAGGTCCGCCACGGTGGTGTAGGTCCACACCAGGCCGAGGCCGCGGGCAGCAGTGGGTTCGAGGACGGCGCGGGAGAGGATGTCGGCGCTCAGCGAAACCCAGGCGTAGGGGTGGGTGTCGTAGAGCTCACGCGCGATGAGATGGTGCGGGATCCCCGTCGACAGCAACCGGGCGGCAAGCTCGTGCACCTGCGGAGTCGTGGCCGCGTAGCGGAACGAACCGGTGTCGGTACTCACGCCCGTATAGAGACAGGCGGCAATATCATGGTCGATCTCGGCGCCCATCCGGTCCAGCAGGTGCGCCACCAGCACGGCGGTCGCGGCCGCCGTCGTGTCGATCAGGTGGACGTGACCGTAGCCGGTGTTGGACGGGTGGTGGTCGATGACGATCACCGTGTCCGTCGTGGGCACCCGGTCGGCGAGGTCACCGAGGCGGTCGAGGCTGCCGGTGTCGAAGGTGACCAGCACGGCAGGGCTGACCGGGGCGTCGGCGGGCGCGACCAGCAGATCCTGGCCGGGCAGGTGCGCCAAGGTATCCGGGACCGTGAAGGGTTCGCTGAAGGACACCACCACACGACGGCCGGCTCGCTGCAGTGCCAGCCCCAGCGCCAGCGCGCTGCCGAGCGCGTCACCGTCGGGATTCAGATGGCAGGTGAGCAGGAACTCACCTGAGGTCTGCAACGCCTCGACGGCGGCCTGCCAGTCGGCTTCCGACGGCGGCAACCAGCTCACGACGCCTCGTCCCGGTGCCTTGCGACCTGATCGCCGGTCGGCCGGACGGCTTCAGCTGGTAGGTCCCCCGGTCGCCGATAGGGATCCGCGTCCCCCGCAGGTGAGGCGCCCGCCGCAACACGCTGCACCTCGGCGTCGGCTCGGTGCACCCGCTCGAGGAGATCGTCGATCTGCCGGGCGGTGTCCGGGATTCGGTCGGTCACGAATTCCAGCGACGGGGTGAACTTCACCCCGGTCTGGCGGCCGACCTGCGCGCGCAGCACCCCCTTGGCACTGTCGAGCGCCGCGGCTGTGGCAACTTGCTCCTCGGCATCGCCCAGCACCGTGTAAAACACGGTGGCCTCGCGCAGATCAGGTGTGACGCGGACATCGGTGAGCGTGACCATGCCCAGGCGTGGATCCTTCACCTGGGTCCGCAACGTGTCGGCGACCACCTCACGGATCCGTACGGCCAGCTTACGGGCCCGTGCCACGTCAACCATGACCGGCGTGCTCCTCGTCGGTAGAACTCCTCAGCTGTCGCCGCACGGACAACAGCTCCAGTTCGGTTCTGCCCTCCACCAGTCTCTCGCACGCTTCCAGCACGTCGCGAACGTGCGCCGCGTCGGGGGACACAGTAGCGACACCGATCTCCGCGCGCCGGTACAACGACAAACCTCCCACTTCGGCGACCGCGACATCAAGCCGCCGCAAACCGGCCAGTACGGGCTTGACCACGGAGCGCTTCTCCTTGAGCGACGAAGTTCCGGCGGGCAGCAGCACGTCGAAGAGTGCCGAACCGATGAACACCAGCCCTCCCAAGCCCCCCAGCTTTCCAAGTCGAGCCAGCGAGACCCTGACGGAGGGGCTGCTCCGGTCTGGCGCAGCGCGTAAAGCGCGAAGCGCCAGCGCAAGCCAGATCGGGGCCGCCCCGACAACCTACGTCCGGGTTTTCTCGCGCAGCTCGAACGTCTCCACTACGTCGTCGATCTTGACGTCGTTGAACGAGCCGAGGCCGATGCCGCACTCGAAGCCCTCACGGACCTCGGTCGCATCGTCCTTGAACCGCTTGAGCGACTCGATAGCGACGCTGTCCGCGACCACGGTGCCATCGCGGACCAACCGAGCCTTGCTGTTGCGGCGGATCACACCGGAACGAACGATGCAGCCGGCGATGTTGCCGAACTTCGACGAGCGGAATACCTCGCGCACCTCCGCGGTGCCGAGCTGCACCTCCTCGTACTCCGGCTTGAGCATCCCCTTGAGGGCGCTCTCGACATCGTCGATGGCCTGGTAGATCACCGAGTAGTAGCGGATGTCGACGTGCTCGCGCTCGGCCATCTCCCGGGCGCGACCCTCCGGCCGGACGTTGAAGCCGAGGATCACCGCATCGGAGGCGCTTGCCAGGTTGACGTCGTGCTCAGTCACCGCGCCGACCCCGCGGTGGATGATGCGCAGCGCCACCTCGTCGCCGATCTCGATCTTGAGAAGGGCGTCCTCGAGGGCCTCGACCGAACCGGACACGTCGCCCTTGAGAATGAGGGCGAGCTGGGTCTTCTCGCCCTCCTTGAGCTTCTCGAAGATCGACTCGAGGGTCGGCCGGCCACGGCTGACCGCGAGCTGCGCGTTGCGCTCCCGGGCCTGCCGCTGGTCGGCGATCTGCCGGGCCATCCGATCCTCACCGACGACGAGGAAGTTGTCGCCGGCCCCCGGCACCGAGGTGAAGCCCAGCACCTGCACCGGCCGTGACGGCCCGGCCTCGGTGACCGGCGAGCCCACGTCGTCGAGCATCGCCCGCACCCGGCCGAAGGCGTCACCGGCGACCACCGAGTCGCCGACCCGCAGGGTGCCGCGCTGGACGAGGACGGTCGCAACCGGCCCACGTCCGCGGTCGAGGTACGCCTCGATGGTTACCCCCTGGGCATCGACGTCGACCGGCGCGGACAGCTCCAGGGCGGCGTCCGCGGTGAGCGCGATGGCCTCGAGCAGCTCGTCGATGCCGATCCGCTCCTTGGCGGATATGTCGACGAACATCGTCTCGCCGCCATACTCCTCGGCCACCAGGCCGTACTCGGTCAGTTGCCCGCGCACCTTTGCGGGGTCGGCGCCTTCCTTGTCCACCTTGTTGACCGCGACGACGATCGGCACAGCGGCCGCCTGCGCGTGGTTGAGTGCCTCGATGGTCTGCGACTTGACACCGTCATCGGCCGCCACGACGAGTACGACGATGTCGGTCGCCTGCGCACCGCGGGCCCGCATGGCGGTGAACGCCTCGTGGCCCGGAGTGTCGATGAAGGTGATCAGCCGGTTTTCACCGGACTCCGAGATCTTGGCGTGCACCTGGTAGGCGCCGATGTGCTGGGTGATGCCGCCCGCCTCCCCACCCATGACATCGGTCTGCCGGATCGCGTCCAGCAGCTTGGTCTTGCCGTGGTCGACGTGTCCCATCACGGTGACGACCGGCGGCCGGGTCACCATCTGAGCGTTGTCGTAGTCACCGTCGAACTCGAGATCGAAGCGGGCCAGCAACTCGCGGTCCTCGTCCTCGGGACTGACGATCAGCACCTCGTAGTTAAGCTCCGTGCCCACCAGTTGCAGCGTCTCGTCCGTGCACGACTGTGTCGCGGTCACCATCTCACCGAGGCCGAAGGCCACCTGGACCAGGGAGCCCGGGTTAGCGTTGATGCGGTCGGCGAAGTCCGACAGCGAAGCCCCGCGCGGCAGGCGCACCGTGGAGCCGTCACCCCTGACCGCACCGGAGTCCATCGTCGGGGCGGAAAGATTGTCGAACTCCTGACGGCGCTGCTTCTTGCTCTTGCGCCCGCGCACCGGGCCGCGGCCACCGGGCCGGCCGAACGCGCCGGCCGTGCCACCACCACGCCCGCGGCCACCGCCGCCACGGAAGCCACCCCCGCCGGCCGGGCCACCACGGGTGCCCGCTCCGGCGCCACCGGGTGAACCACCCGGCCCCCCGCGATATCCACCACCACCACCCCCGGCGCCGGCGCCGGCGGGGCCACCTGAGCCGCCAGTGCCGCCACGGTATCCACCGGGCCCACCAGACCCCCCGGGGCCACCGGCACCAGGGCGAAAACCGCCACCGGGACCGCCCGGTCCGGCCGGCCGGCCGGCACCTGGGCCGCCTGTGCCGCCGCGGAACCCACCTGCCCCACCTGCCGCACCAGGACCACCCGGCCCGCCAGGTCGGCCCGGGCCGGGGCTACCGGCACCAGGGCGGGGGCCGCCCACCCCTGGACGGGGCGGGACCGAGCCCGGATTGGGACCGGAAGCCATCGGCCGGGGGCCGGCCGACCGCGGTGGCATTCCCGGGACCGCGCCCGGTCGGGGGCCGGCCGCCGGCCGGGCGGCCAAGCCCGGATTGACACCGAAGGGGTTGTTTGCCGGGCGGGGTCCGGGACGGGCGGCCGGACGCGGTGGCATCCCTGGCGTGTCGAGCTCAGTCGGTGCACCGGGCGGTGCCGCGCCGGCCGGCGGGCTGCTCGGGGGCCTAGCGGGAACGGCCGGGGCCGGTGCGGCGGGTGCGGCTGGGGCAGCCGCGGCTGCCGGTGGTAGTGCCTGATGCACCGCCGGGGCGAGATCGGGCACCGGGGGGCCGGGGGGCCTGGGGCCGATGGGCGCGGCGGCCGGACCAGCGGGCGGCAGGCCCTCCGGTGCAGCCTTCTTCGCCGCCGGGCGCGCCGCCTTCCTGGCCGGTGCGGCCGGCGATTGGGCCGGGAATGCTTCCTTGAGCTTCCGCGCGACGGGTGCTTCCACCGTCGATGACGCGGACTTGACGAACTCGCCCAGCTCCTTGAGCTTGCTCATGACGTCCTTGCTCGGGACGCCGAGCTCCTTGGCGAGCTCGTGTACGCGGGCCTTGCCTGCCACTGGTCTCCTCATCCGAAGCCGGGCGGCGGGTCCGCTCCAACTCCTGCTTACCTGGGAAGTCTGCTCATCGTTGCGACTTCATCGAGTGCTCATCGGTTTCGACCTGCTTTCGTGACCTGCTCGGGAAAGGTTCCCGAGCTGTCGTCCGGTGCCGACCGCGCTGTTGCTCCTAGCTGTCCCATCCGGGCCGGGAATGCTGTTCGACGTGCTCGCGCAGGACGGTCAGGTCGAGCGGCCCACGCACGCGAAAAGCACGGAGAAACGCCCGACGCCGCTCCGCGAGCGCCAGACAGTCCAGGTCGAGGTGCACCGAGGCTCCTCGACCGGGCAGTCGGCGCGCGGGGTCCGGTAGGACTGTGGGACCACAGGCACCGGACACCACGACGACTCGCAACAACTCGGCAGCCGCCGCCCGCTCCCGGCAGCCGACACAAGTGCGAATCACACACATGCCAGCCGGGGCCGTTCGGCGCGCCATCGTCAAGTCTAGCGCGCCGGGTGGCCGCGCGGCGCCTCCGTGGTGCCGCCGGCGTCGGTAATGCCCGGCGGACGGTTCGTTCCGGTGGCCCTCGAAGTGGCTGACCCGGCGCCCGATCCCCCGCCGGGCTCTCCAGAAGACTCCGCGTCGCTGTGGATGTCGATGCGCCACCCGGTGAGCCTGGCGGCCAGCCGGGCATTCTGACCCTCCTTGCCGATCGCCAGGGAGAGTTGGTAGTCCGGCACGGTGACCCGAGCGGCACGGGCCTCGGCATCCACGACCTCCACCCGCACGACCCGAGCCGGCGACAGCGCGTTGCCGACGAACTGCGCGGGGTCCTCGGCGTGGTCGATGATGTCGATCTTCTCGCCGTGCAATTCCGACATGACGTTGCGCACCCGGGCGCCCAACGGGCCGATGCACGCTCCCCTCGCGTTGACGCCCGGCTCGCGCGAGCGTACGGCGATCTTGGAGCGATGGCCGGCCTCGCGCGCCACGGCGACGATCTCCACCGTGCCGTCGGCGATCTCGGGCACCTCGAGGGCGAACAGTTTGCGGATCAGGTTGGGATGGGTTCGGGACAGGGTGATCTGCGGCCCGCGGAAACCCTTGGTGACACCTACGACGTAGGACTTGATCCGGGTTCCGTGGGCATAGACCTCACCCGGCACCTGCTCCCCCGCGGGCAGCAGCGCCTCGACCTTGCCCAGGTTGACCAGCACCAGCCCGCGGTCGGCCCGGCCCTCGTGCTGCTGAATGATGCCGGCCACCACGTCGCCCTCACGACCGGAGTATTCGCCGAAGGTCACCTCGTGCTCGGCATCCCGTAGCCGCTGCACGATCACCTGCTTGGCAGTCATGGTGGCGATTCGCCCGAAGTCGCCCGGAGTGTCGTCCCATTCCCGCACGACCGCACCTGACTCGTCGACCTCCTGCGCCCACACGGTGGCCTGGCCCGACTTGCGGTCCACCGCCACCCGCGCGTGCGGCTGGCCGCCGGTATGCCGGTATGCAGTGAGCAACGCCGACTCGATCGCCTCGACTATCGTGTTGAGATCGATGTCCCGCTCGCGCTCGATGACTCGCAGAGCGCCCATATCGATGTTCATGCGAGGTCCTCCGCCGGCTTTTCGGCAGGCGATGCGAACTCCACCTGCACTGCTCCCGGGCCGAGGTCGGCGTAAAGCACCGTTGTCGGCTCCGGTCCGCCCACGTCGAGCAGGACGCCGGCGTCGTCGGCCGAAAGTACTCGGCCCGCCGCCGGCGCATCGCCGATCCGGGTGCTGACCAGCCGGCCGGCTGCCCGTCGCCAGTGCCGCGGCTCGGTAAGCGCCCGATCGACTCCCGGCGAGCTCACCTCGAGGGTGTAGCCGGCGTGGCCGAACGACCAGCCCGAGTCAGCCTGGTCGAGCGCCGTGGACACCCGCCGGCCCACCTCGGCCACATCGTCGAGCGACACGCCGCCGTCGGCGTCGACGACGACGCGCAGAACCGCTCGGCGTCCTGCGCTCGAGATCCGTACCTGCTCCAGGTCGAAGCCGGCGCCGGCGACCACGGGTTGCAGCAGGGCGGTGACTCGTTCCTTGTCCGCCGGCGGTGTCCGGCTGCTCATCGGTCCACCTCCGTGGTCGCTGTGTAGTTGTGCTCCGGGCTCCAGAGTAGCGCCGTCGGCGCGACCGGCGAGCAGCACGATCCGGGCCGCGCAATCCGATCCGGCGGTCCCGAGCGAATGACTGATACCTGCGAGCGCGGCATCCGGCCGCTTCGCGACGCTGATCCCGAAGGGGGTCTCGTGGAACACCGCATCGATGACAAGCGACTCCTCGAGCTAATCGAAGAGTCCGAGGACCTCCAGGTCGACGCCATGAGGCAGGCCAAGGAGCCGTTCGACAACATCGTCGAGCTGGGCCGCGAGCGCCGCAACAGCTCGGAGTACAAGCACCTGGCCGCGGAGGACGCGGCGCACCGGGCCTCCATGACCCGCAAGGTGGCCGCCGCCGGTCTCGCCGGCGTCGGCTTCGGCGCGGCCCTGATCGCCGCGTCGGCGGTGCCGGCATTCGCCGCGGAGAAGGTGGACGTCATGGCGATGCAGACCGCTGCGTCGATTGAGAAGCTGGCGATTATGACATATGAAACCGCGCTCACGCTGCCGTACATCAAGAACGGCAACGCGGTGGTCAAGACCTTCGCCATGACGACCGCGAAGCAGCACACCGAGCACATGATGGCCTTCAACGCGAAGGTCAAGGAGCTCGGCGGCAAGGAGCAGCTGGTGCCCAACAAGAAGTACACCCCGGTCGTCATGGGCATGATCCCGAAGCTCAAGGCTGGTGGCCCGGCCGACGTCGTGGGTCTGGCAATGCTCCTCGAGGACATCGCCACCTCGACCTATGTCAAGAACGTGCAGATCACGACGGACCCCCAGGTCCGCCTGCTGTTCGGCACGATTCAGGGTGTTGAATCGCAGCACCTCGCGACCCTCCTCGCCGTCAAGGCACTGCTCGGCGCGAACCTCGTGTCCCAGATCAAGCTGCCGCCGGACGCCGACAAGCTGCCCGCGGGCACAGCCCAGGCCGCGATTCCGGAGAACTTCAAGAAGACCGACCTGGCGAGTCCGCCGGAAGAAGGGGCAGTCGCATGAGCGAGCGCAACGAGATGCACATCAGCGAGCGAGAGCTTCGCTCGATGACCGAGGAAATGAACGAGATGCACAACGCCACCTTCCCGCAGCTGCGGGAAGCACTGGCCGAGTTCGGGGCGTCGGTGCGGCACCGGGCCCCGGCCAGCCGCCGTACGTTTCTGATGGGTGGCGGCGTTGCTGCGGGCGGCCTGGCCCTCGCGGCCTGCAGCAGCAAGAAGGGCAGCAGCGGCACGTCGACCAAGCCCAGCAGTTCGGGCTCGTCATCGGCTCAGGGTGGGAAAGACAACGCCGCGCTGGCGACGAACGCCAGCCTGGAGAACCTGGCCGTCTTCGCGTACGACTCGGTGCTCAAGACCGCGCCGAAGGGGACGTTCGGCAAGGTGCCACCGGCGGTGGCCGGCTTCGCGACACACGCCATGGCGCAGCACGCCGACCACGCCAAGGCGTTCAACGCGGCGCTGGTGAACGCTGGCGGCAAGGAGTTCACCGGCCCTGACCCGGCGCTGAAGCAGACCGTGCTCGACGCGTTCGGCAAGCTGAAGGACGTGCCCGGCGTGGCGAAGCTCGCCCTGTTGCTGGAAAACACGGCGGCCGCCACCTACACCAAGCAGATGGGCACGCTGACCAGCCCAGACGCACTGGCGGCTGTCGCCACCATCCAGCCGGTGGAGCGGCAACACGCGGCGATCCTGCACTTCGTGCTCGGCGAGTACCCGGTGCCGGACACCTTCGTGCCGCTCGACCTGGCCCGGCCGGACACCGATGCCGGCGTCAAGTAGGCGGCTGCGGTTGTTGGCCGCGGTCCTCGTCACCGGAGTGGCCCTCACCGGCTGCTCCGGTGGCGCCGCCAAGAAGGCCGGCGGGACGGGTGCGGCCAAGTCGACCAATGCCGTCGAGATCAAGGGCTTCAAGTTCGTGCCGTCCGTCATCACGGTGAAGGCCGGCACCGTCGTTACGTGGACGAACGTAGACAGCGCCCAGCACTCCGCGACAGCCGACGACAAGACCTTCGACTCCAACCTGTTCGACAAGGGCAAGTCGTATTCGTTCACCTTCGCCAAGCCGGGCACATTTCGATATCACTGCTCAGCGCATCAGTACATGACAGGGACGGTCATCGTCACCTGACCGCCACCCGTTGCCGCAGGCGTCTTCCGACAATGGAGGGCGCCTGCGTGCTGTCTGGGTGTCAACACGTCTTCGGTCCGCGAGCGCCAAACTCCCAGCTCGCTCCGCTCCTCGCTCCGCTCGATGCTCACTCGCCTAGGCTCTGCTTGTGCCGCTGAACCGCCGTGACTTCCTGACCCGGTCACTGCCGGCACTCGCCGCCGGCCTGGCCGTCGCGGGGACCCCCGCCTGCGACCCGCTCGGCCAGGCCGGGCCGAAACCCCGTCACTCCCCCGCCGCCGTGGATCCGCTGCTGGCACTGCTGGCCGAAGAGCGGGCGCTGCTCGGCCGGTACGACGCGGTGATCGCCCGCTTTCCCCGGCTCAGCCGGATGGTTCTGGTGCGCGCCGATCACGCCGCGCACGTGCAGGCCCTCCAATCGCTGCTGCACGCGCCGGCCCACGCCATGACACATGCCACACCGACACCCGCGAGCACCCCCATCACCGCCCGATCCGCCCTGCGCGCCCTGCGCGCCGGCGAAGCGGCCGCCGCTGCCCGCGCCACCGCAGCCTGCATCGCCGCCCCGGCAGCGCGGGCCGCACTACTGGGCAGCATCGCCGCCTGCGAGTCAGCCCACCTCGTGTTGCTCCGATGAACGCCGCCGGATCGTCGGAAGTCGCCGCCCTGCAACGGGTGCTCGCAGCCGAGCACGCCGCGATCTGGGGCTACGGCGTGGTCGGCGGGCAACTACCCAGCTCGGCACAGGACGCGGCGCGGCAGGCCGACCGGACGCACCGGCTGCGGCGCGACACCGTGAACGCGCTACTGCACAGCCGCGGGGCCGTGCCTGCCGCGGCGGCTCCAGCGTACGAGTTGCCGTTTCCGGTCACGGATCCCGCTGCCGCGCGGCGGCTGGCGGTCCACCTGGAGCAGGGCACCGCAGCCGGTTGGCACGCGGCTCTCGGCTACCTGACCACCCCCGAGTTGCGTCGGCTCGGCGTGGCAGCGCTGACCGACGCCGCGACCAGGGGGGTGCAATGGCGGCTGACCGTGCCGGGCGAGCCCTCGACCGTCCCATTCCCCGGCACCTGACGGTCAGCGCCAGGAGCGCACGAGCGGCAGCAGGTCGGCGAGGCGCGCGATGATCGCGTCCGGCTCGACATCGTAGGCGGGCACAGCGCTGTGTGGCACCAGGACCGCCCGCATGCCTACGGCCTTGGCACCGCTGATGTCGTCAAGCAGCCGGTCGCCGACGAACACCACCGCCGCCGGATCGTCGACGCCGACGGCCCGCATCGCCGCCCGAAAGGCTTCAGGGTGGGGCTTGGTGTAGGCCATCTCGCTGGAATACACCGCCCCGTCGAGCAGGTCGAGCACCCCGTCGCGGGCGAACACCGCCTCGTGCTGCGCCCGCGGCCACAGCGTGTTGGACAGGACGCCCACCCGGATACCGCTGTCCCGCAGCGCTGTCAGCAGCCCCGGGGCATCGGGGTCGATGTAGGTGTGCGGTGTCCAGAAGTCGTGGTAGGCCCGCATCGCGGCCTCGTGCCGATCCCCGGCCGGGTCCACCCCGGCCGACCGCAACAGGTCGTCGAGGGTGCCGCTGCGGTGATGCTGCTCGGCCTGCCGCCAGGCCTCGACCTCGCGCTCACGCAGGGCCCGCGCGAGTGCGTCGGCCCGCGGCGGGTCGGAGACCTCGCTGTAGGCGTGCCATTGCGCGACCAGGTCGATGGTGTGCCAGGGCGTCAGGGTCCCGCCCCAGTCGAACAGCACCGCGTCGATGCTCACAGCAGCCCGATGACCTCATTCAGCGCGACATCCGTACGCTCTCCGCTGCGCCGGTTGCGCACCTCGACGATGCCCTCGGCCAGTCGGCGGCCGACGACGACGATCGTCGGTATCCCGATCAGCTCCGCGTCGGTGAACTTCACCCCGGGCGAAACGCCGGCCCGATCGTCGACGAGCACCCGCAGCCCGGCCTCCTCCATCTCCTCGGCCAGCTGCAGCGCAGCCGCGACCTGCTCGCCCTTGCCGGCCGCGACGACGTGCACCTCGGCGGGCGCCACCTCCCGCGGCCAGCACAGGCCGGACCCGTCATGGTGCTGCTCGGCCAGGGCTGCGACGGCGCGTGAGACGCCGATGCCGTAGGACCCCATGGTGATCCGGATCGGCTTGCCGTCCGGACCGAGCGCGTCCAAACCGAAGACGTCGGCGTACTTGCGGCCGAGCTGGAAGATATGGCCGATCTCGATACCCCGGGCGATCGCCAACCGGCCGCCGCACCGCGCGCACCGGTCGCCGTCGCGGATCTCGACCGCGCCGATCTCGCCGTCAGGTGTGAAGTCGCGGCCGCGCACGACGAAGGCTGCATGCCGGTCGACCTCGTTGGCGCCGGTCACCCAGGCGCTGCCCGGCACCACAAGGGGATCGACGAGGTAGCGAACCCCGATCTCGCTGAGCAACTGCGGCCCGATGTAACCCTTGACCAGGCGCGGCTCCCGGACCAGGTCGGCCGGCTCCGCCTGCGCCACGACGACCGGCTCGAGCTGGCCGCCGACCCGCTTCAGGTCGATCTCGCGGTCACCGGGCACCCCGACGACCAGCAACTCCCACTCGGTGGCGCCGGGGCTCAAGGTCTTGAGCACGACATTTTTCAGCGTGTCGGCCGCGGCGAATTCCCTGCCGTCCGACGGAGACAGGCCCTGATCGGCAAGCGACGCGACCAGCGACGCGATCGTGGGGGTGTCCGGCGTGTCGAGCACCTTGGCCGAGGGCTGACCGGCAGGGTCCTGAGCCTGCGGGCCGGCGATCTCGACCGCTTCGGTGTTGGCCGCGTAGTCGCAGCGGGCGCACTGGACGAAGGTGTCCTCGCCGTGCTCGGTCGGCGCCAGGAACTCCTCCGACGACGACCCGCCCATCGCACCGGATACCGCGAAGACGATGCGGTAGTCGAAGCCCAGCCGCTCGAACGTACGGATGTAGGCGGCCCGGTGCAGGTCGTAGGAGGCCTGCAACCCGGCGTCGTCGAGGTCGAAGGAGTAGGAGTCCTTCATCGTGAACTCCCGGCTGCGCAGGATCCCGGCCCGGGGCCGGGCCTCGTCGCGGTACTTGCTCTGGATCTGGAACAGCATCAGGGGGTAGTCCTTGTAGGAGGTGTACTCCCCCTTGACGAGCAGCGTGAACAGCTCCTCGTGGGTCGGCGCGAGCACGTAGTCGGCGCCCTTGCGGTCGGCGAGCCGGAACAGCCCGTCGCCGTAGTCGGCCCGGCGCCCGCTCGTCTCGAAGATCTCCCGCGGGATCAGGGCCGGGAAGTTGACCTCCTGCGCGCCGATGCGCTCCATCTCCTCGCGGACCACACGCTCGACGTTGCGCAGGACGAGGTAGCCCAGCGGCAGCCAGGCGTAACCCCCCGGCGCCACCCGGCGGACATAGCCCGCACGGAGTAGGAGCCGGTGGCTCGGCACCTCGGCGTCGGCCGGGTCCTCCCGCTTGGTACGCAGGAACAACGTCGACATCCGCAGCAGCACAACGGCTCTCCTCTGGCTGACCTGGCGCTCGATGACCGAGCTCGAAAAGCCTATCGGGAGGCCGCCCGGTGATACGCACGGTTTACCGCCATACGGTTTCGTGATGCGCCTCGACCCGCTCCTGGTGCGGCCCCGCCGGCCGCTCCGCATCCTGGCGGTGGTGCTGGCAGCGGCCCTGACCGGGGCGCTGATTCCGGTGGGCATGGCGGCGGCTACCTGCTGACGCAGTATTCGGGCACTCCCGACCGGTCGGTGCACTCCTCCGGAGCGGACGCCATCTGGCTGAGTCACGCCTGGGTGGACGGCCGTTGCACCGCGGATGACACCGCGGCGTCTGGTCGGCCGACTGCGCCACAGCGGCATCGCCTACGCCTACCCGCACGGGTTGTCATCCCGCTCCGCTCCTCGCTCCACTCGATGCTCACTCGACCTGGCCCGCTCGGGGACGACGGCTCGCTCAATCCGCCGGGCGGCCCACCGGGACGGCTGGCTTCGGCCGCGCTGAGCAGCGCCGACCGGATCAGAGCCGGGGGCGCACCAGCCAGGCGGGGTCAGAACAGGACCGACATGAAAGTGCCGGCCTCAGTGAAACCCACTCGGCGGTAGGCCCGGCGCGCGGCGACGTTGTGTGCGTTGACATAGAGGCTCACCAGCGGTGCGACGCTGCGCAGCGTCTCCGCGACGACGGCGGCCATACCGGCGGTGCCGAGGCCGCGGCCGCGCAGCCGGGGCGTCACCCACACGCCCTGCACCTGGCAGGCATCCGGGGTGACGGCGCCGATGTCAGCCTTGAACAGCACCTCGCCGTCGTCGATCCTGGCGAACGAGTGGCCACCGGCCACGAGTTCGGTGACCCGCGCGCGGTAGCCGGCACCGTCGTCGCGACCGATCGGCGAGACGCCCACCTCCTCGGTATACATCGCAACCGCGGCCGGCATCAGCGTGTCGACCTCAGCCAGCCCCACCCGGCGCACGGCCGGGTCCGCCGGGACCGCCGGCAGCGCCGAGGTGGCCAGCAACGGCTGATCGGTCCGGACGTCCCGCGCAGGTGACCAGGCGTCGTGGAGCAGTTGCCACAGCGGATCGACAGCTTCCGCGCGGCCGAGGATGGACGAGCACAGCCGCCGCTGACCGAGCGCCCGCTCGGCGAATGCCTGGAGAGCGGCCGGGGTGGCGGACACCGGGATCAGGTTCATCCCGAAGTAGCAAAGCGATGCCAGGCCGGCCGGGCCGGAATAGCCCCACAGCTGAGCACCGAGCCGCCAGTGCTCGTAGCCCCACTGGCGTAGCCGGGCCGCCACGAACACGTTGCCGATCGGATCGGCGTCAAGGATCCGCCAGACGTCGGCGTCGTCGCACGCGTCCAACAATCGCACCGACCCCGCTTGCAGCAAGCCCACGACGGCAGCCTAGGAGACGGTCACCTGTGGCGAGCCGGAGCCGACGTCGCCCGGGGTCATCTCCTCGGCGATCCGCATGGCCTCGTAGATGAGCGTCTCGACGATCTGCGCCTCCGGCACCGTCTTGACGACCTCGCCCTTGACGAAGATCTGCCCCTTGCCGTTGCCGGAGGCGACGCCGAGGTCAGCCTCGCGCGCCTCACCGGGACCGTTGACGACGCAGCCCATCACCGCCACGCGCAGCGGCACCTCCAGCCCCTCGAGGCCCGCTGTCACTTCCTCGGCGAGCTTGTAGACGTCGACCTGGGCGCGGCCGCACGACGGGCAGGACACGATCTCCAGCCCGCGCTCGCGCAGGCCCAAAGACTCCAGGATCTGGTTGCCGACCTTGACCTCCTCCACCGGCGGGGCGGACAGGGAAACCCGGATCGTGTCGCCGATGCCCTGGGCGAGCAGGGCGCCGAACGCGACCGAGGACTTGATGGTCCCCTGGAAGGCCGGCCCGGCCTCGGTGACTCCCAGGTGCAGCGGGTAATCGCACTGCTCGGCCAACTGCCGGTAGGCGTTGATCGTCACCACCGGGTCGTTGTGCTTCACCGAGATCTTGATGTCGCGGAAGCCGTGCTCCTCGAACAGCGAGCACTCCCACAGCGCCGACTCCACCATCGCCTCCGCAGTGGCCCGGCCGTACTTCTGCAGCAGCCGCTTGTCGAGGGATCCGGCATTGACCCCGATGCGGATCGGGACGCCCGCCGCGGCTGCGGCCCGGGCGATCTCGGCCACCTTGTCGTCGAACCGCTTGATGTTGCCGGGATTGACGCGTACGGCGGCGCAGCCGGCGTCGATGGCGGCGAAGACGTAGCGCGGTTGGAAGTGGATGTCGGCGATCACCGGGATCTGGGAGTGCTTGGCGATCTCCGGCAGGGCCTCGACGTCGTCGGTATCGGGGACGGCGACCCGTACGATCTGACAACCCGTTGCGGTCAACTCGGCAATCTGCTGCAGCGTGGCGTTGACGTCGGCCGTCTTGGTGGTGGTCATCGACTGCACGGACACCGGCGCGTCGCCGCCGACGAGCACGCCGCCCACGTCGATCTGCCGGCTCTTGCGCCGGACGGCAAGCAGCGGGGGGGGCGGCAGCGGCAACCCCAGGTCGACGGTCACTGGAACAACCGGATCGGGTTCACGATGTCGGCTGCGATCGTCAGCACCGAGATCCCGCCGAAGATCACGATTACCGCGTAGGTGAGCGGTAGCAACTTCGCGTAGTCGACGCGCCCGGGATCCGGCCGGCCCCGGCGGGCGGCCCACCACGACCGGAGCCGCTCGTACCAGATGATCGCGATGTGCCCGCCGTCCAGCGGCAGCAGGGGGAACAGGTTGAACACGCCGATGAAGATGTTCAGCCCGGCCAGCAGCAGCAGGAATGTGACGGCCCCCGTCACACCCCCGGAGGACACCGCCTCGCCGCCGACCCGGCTGGCCCCGACGACGCTGATGGGGCCGTTGACGTCACGCTTCTTGCCGCCGAGAGCGTTGACGAGGTTGGGAATCTTGGACGGGAAGTGGCTGATGGCGGTGAAGGTGCCGGTGAACATCCGGCCGGCATAGGACGCACTCCGGCCCACCGCGGCGATCGGGCCGTAGGTCCGGGTGACGGTCTGGTCGAAGTAGACCCCGATCGCGGAGACCTTCTCGGGCTTGCCCTGCGCGGCGTCGAGCGGCGGGCGCAGGGTGGAAACCATGACGACGGGCACGGTCATCCGGTGACCGCCTCGGACGATGTCGAAGGCGGCGGGACCGGGCGGCCTCGATCGCACCGCCTTGAGCGCGTCCCCCTCGGTGGGCGTGGGCCTGCCGGCCACGGCGACGATCCGGTCACCGTGCCGCAGGCCGGCCGCCTTGGCCGGGCCGGCCGGATCACTGCCCCGGCATTCCCGCAAGGCACCGGTGGCGTCGACCTGGTAGTCGCTGACGACGCAGTCGGCGGCCTTGTCGATGACCGCCGGCTGCTGCCGCGGGTCGATCGGCAACCCCGCAGTGACTGCGCACACGTAGAGCAGCACCAGCCCCAGCGCGAAGTGGGTCATCGAACCGGCCGAAAGCACGATCGTGCGCCGGCCGAGCGGCTGCTTCCAGAAGGCCCTCGGCTCGTCGTCGGACGGCACGTCCTCCTCCAGCGGCGTCATGCCGATGATCTTGCAGAAGCCGCCGGCCGGAATCGCCTTGACGCCGTACTCCGTCTCGCCGCGGCGGAACGACCACAGCGTCGGGCCGAACCCGACGAAGAACTGGGTCACCTTCATGCCGAATCGCTTGGCCGTCAGCATGTGGCCTGCCTCGTGCAGGGCGATTGACAACAGGATGGCCAGCGCGAACAGCACGACACCCAGGGCGTAGGTCACTTCGGCTCTCCCTGGTGTCGGTCGTGGGTCTGGTGTTGCTCGCAGGTCTGGTGCCGGTCGTGCGTCAACTCACCGGCGCGAGCCCGCGCCCACGTCTCTGCGTTGACAACATCGGCAACAGACCGGGGGTTCCCGAAGTCCGGTGCTTCGCCGACAACCCGGGCCACCGTGTCCACTATGCCAAGGAAGGGCAGCCGGCCGGCGAGGAAGGCGGCAACGCACTCCTCGTTGGCGGCGTTGAGGACGGCCGGGACGCACCCGCCGGCAGCGCCCGCCGCGCGGGCCAGGGCCACCGCGGGGAAGGCGTCCGCATCCAGCGGCTCGAAGTGCCAGTCATGCCCGGTCGACCAGTCGACCGCGGGCGCCGCATCGGGCAGCCGGTCGGGCCAGGCCAGGGCTACCGCGAGCGGCAGCCGCATGTCCGGCGGGCTGACTTGCGCCAGAATCGACCCGTCGATGAATTCCACCATCGAGTGGACGAGCGACTGGGGGTGGACCACGACGTCGATGGCTGCGTAGTCGATGGCGAACAACTCGTGGGTCTCGATGATCTCCAGCCCCTTGTTGACCAGCGTGGCGCAGTTGACGGTGATCACCGGACCCATGTCCCAGGTCGGGTGAGCAAGTGCCTGCGCCGGCGTCACCTCTGCCAGTCCGGCCCGGCTCCGGCCACGGAAGGGCCCGCCGCTCGCCGTGAGGATCAGCCGGCGCACCTCCTCGACCCGCCCGCCGCGCAGGCACTGGGCGAGTGCGGAGTGCTCGGAATCGACCGGGATCAACTGGCCGGGGCGAGCCCGCTCGCGCACCAGGGACCCGCCGGCGACCAGCGACTCCTTGTTGGCCAGGGCAACCGTCCGGCCGGCCTCGAGCGCGGCCAGGGTGGGTGCCAGGCCGATCGAGCCGGTGATCGCGTTGAGGACGACGTCGCAGGGCCAACCGGCCAGCTCGCTCGCGGCCTCGGGGCCGGCCAGGATCTTGGGCAGGGCGAACTCCCCGGTGGCGTAGCCGCGAGCCTGCGCCGTCGCGTAGAACGCCAATTGCAGGTCCTGCGCGGCAGTCGCGCGCGCCACTCCGACCGCGTCGACACCGAGGGTCAGCGCCTGCTCGGCGAGCAGACCTACGTTGTCGCCGCCTGCGGCGATCGCCACGACGCGCAACCGGTCGGGGTTGCCGCGGATGAGCTCGATGGCCTGCCTGCCGACGGATCCGGTCGAGCCGAGCAGCACCACCTCGCGGGTCGTCACCTTCTCATCATCCCTCACGCCGGCAGCGGCCTCCGGCGGCTCCCCGACGTGCTCAGCGGCGGGCTGCCGCGCGCAACAACTGCCGCCGCTCGGCAATCTTCACCCGATCTCGGCCCTGGGACCGGCCGAGCTCGAGCTCGGCATCGTCGATTGCCTGCCACCCGTCCCAGGTGACCACCTGCACTCCCCGCTCGGTGAGCAGCCGAGGCACCGCAAGAGGGTCGCGCACCGGAGCCTCAGGCAGCGACGGCAGGTCCTCGATGACGGCCGCGACGGTCTCCCGCGCGTCACCCTTGTTGGTGCCGATCACCCCGGTGGGCCCGCGCTTGATCCACCCGGCCACGTACTCCCCCGGCACGGGCCGGCTGTCGCGCAGCACCCGGCCGGCGACGTTGGGCACCACGCCGGTGAGATCGTCGAACGGCAGGCCAGGCAGCGGCAGGCCGTGATAGCCCACCGCTCGCAACAACAATTGCGCGGCGATATCGACGTGCTCACCGGTGCCCAGGGCGTTGCCGCTGCCGTCGAGCCGCGTGCGTTCCAGCCGCACCCCGGCGACCCGCTCACTGCCGAGCACCTCGACCGGGCCCAGCAGGAACCGGAAGTGCAGGCGGCGCGGCCGGCCGGCCGGCGGTCGCTGCGCCCACTCGCGCAACACCTCGACGTTGCGCCGGGTGGCCGGCGACGCGCTGACTGCTGCTTGGCTCGCCTCGTCGAGTTGCAGCTCGGCCTCGTGCACGATCACATCGGCGTTGGCCAGCTCGCCGAGCTCGCGAAGCTCCTTTGTCGTGAACTTCGCCTGCGCAGGGCCGCGCCGGCCGAGCAGGTGTATGTCGGAGACCGCGCTCCGGTCGAGCACGTCGAGCACGTGGTCAGGCAGGTCGGTGCCCCGCAGCTCGGTCGCCGCTTTGGCCAGCACCCGGGCGACGTCGACAGCCACGTTGCCGACGCCCACCACCGCAACACTGCGGGCCTCGAGGGTGAACCGGTCGAGCTGAGCATCCGGGTGCCCGCTGTACCACGCAACGAACTCCCGAGCGGAGGCGCTGCCGGGCAGCTCCTCGCCGGGTATGCCGATCGGCCGGTCGACGGCCGCGCCGTTGGCGAACAGGATCGCGTCGTAGTGCTGGTGCAGCTCTGCGAGGTTGAGATCCGTACCGACGTCGACGTTGCCGAGAAAGCGGACCGAGGGCTCCTCGAGCACGTTGCGCAGTGCGCCGATGATCGACTTGATCTTCAGGTGGTCGGGCGCCACGCCGTAGCGAACCAGTCCGTACGGACTGGGCAGGCGGTCGATGACGTCGATCGACAGGGAACCCGGACCCGGGTCCTGCCTGAGGAGGGCCTCCGCGGCATACACACCGGCGGGCCCGGATCCGATGATCGCCACTCGCGGCATCGCTACACTCTGGCACCTTGTGCCCTGCGGTGACGAGCCCGTCCGGCAATGTGCGGTGCCGGGCTCGTCGGTGTCGCTACGATGAGCCCGATGAGCCCGGTCGCCGCCATCGCCGTGCTGGCCGCCGGGTTCGTGGCCGGGACGGTCAACACCATCGTGGGCTCCGGCTCACTGGTGACCTTCCCCACCTTGCTGGCCGTCGGCTATCCGTCGGTGCTGGCCAACGTGACCAACACCGTTGGTCTGGTGCCCGGCTCGGTGGGCGGGGCTGTCGGCTACCGGACCGAGTTGGCCGGTCAGCGGCGGCGCTGCGTGTGCTTCGGCTGCTGCTCGGCGCTCGGCGCGCTGACCGGTGGGATTGTCCTGCTCAGCCTGCCAGGTCAGGTCTTTGCCACGGTCGTGCCGGTGCTGATCCTGCTCGCCTGCGTGCTCATCGCGTTGCAACCCCGGCTCCGCCGACCGGCCGGCTCCGGGTCACCCAGCCGGCGGCGGCTGGTCAGCGGCCTGGTCGGCTGCTACCTCGCCGGCGTGTACGGCGGCTACTTCGGGGCCGCCCAGGGCGTCATCCTGGTCGCCCTGCTCGGAGTGGTCCTGGACGAGCGGCTCCAGCGGATCAACGCGCTCAAGAACGTACTCGCTGCCGTCGTCAACGGCGTGGCCGCGGCACTGTTCGTCTGCGTCACCGACATCGCCTGGCTGCCGGCCGGCCTCATCGCGCTCGGTTCGGTGGTCGGTGCCCTCGTCGGGGCGCGGTTGGGGCGGCGGATCCCCGACGGCGTCCTGCGGGTCACCGTGGTCGTCGTCGGGACTGCGGTCTCCATCATCCTTTTCGTACGGTCGGGCTGACTCGCCGCTCCTTCAAGCCAGGCAGGCCCGCAGGATCTGCAACCCCTCGTCCGCCTCAGCCTCGCTGAGCACCAGCGGCGGGGCGATCCGCAGCACGTTGCCGTACAGACCGCCCTTGCCGACCAGCAGCCCGGCGGCCTTGGTCGCCTCCATCAGGCGGGCGGCAGCGGCGGGGTCAGGGGTCTTGCTGCCAGGGAGGACCATCTCGACGCCCATCATCATGCCCTTGCCGCGCACCTCGCCGACCCCCGGAGCTTCCTGCCCGGCGGCGCGCAGCCCGGCCAGCAGCTGGTTGCCGACCTTGTGGGCGTTGGCCTGGACGTCGTTGTCCAGGAGGTAGTCCAGCGTCGCCAGCCCGGCAGCGGTCGAGAGCGGGTTGCCGCCGAACGTGGAGATGGAGTTGGCACCGAGGCAGTCCATCAGCTCTGCCCGGGCCACCACGCCCCCGATGGTCAGTCCGTTGCCCAGCCCCTTGGCGAACGTGAGCGCATCCGGCACCAAGCCATGGGCCTGATAGCCCCAGAAGTTCTCGCCGGTGCGGCCCCAGCCCGTCTGCACCTCGTCGGAGACGTAGAGAATGCCGTAGTCGTCGATGACCTCGCGGTAGGCCCCGAGCAGGCCGTCCGGCGGCACGGTGAAGCCGCCGACGCCCTGGATCGGCTCGGCGATCAGGCAGGCGACGTCGCCAGCCGTCGTCGTGTCGATCACCTCTCGCAGGTCGGCGGTGCAGGCGGCGATGAAGGCGGCATCGTCGAGGTGGCCGAAGGAGCTGCGATAGCGGTAGCCGCTCTGCGCATAGGAGACGTTGAACGGAGTCAACTGCGACGCCGACCAACCGCGGTTGCCGGTCACTGCCATCGCGGCGTAGGACCGGCCGTGATAGCTGTTGCGCAGGGCCAGCACGGAGTTGCTCCGGCGGTATTGCGTGCACAGCAGGAGGGCCAGATCGATCGCCTCGCTACCCGAGGCGGTGAAGAAGACCTTGGCATCGGGAATGCCGGACAGCGCCGCGATGCGCTCGGCCAGCGCTACCTGCTTGCCGATGAGGTAAAGAGTCGAGGTGTGCACGACGCCGGTGGCGACCTGCTCGGCGATCGCGGCCCGCACATGCGGCACGTCGTAGCCGAGCATGTTGGTCAGGATGCCGGCGAAGAAGTCGAGATACCGGGCACCGTCGGCGTCGGTCACCCGGCAGCCGCTGCCGCTGACGATCTCGATGGGCTGCTCGTAGTAGAGGGCAACCCAGTCCGGCAGCACCTTGCGGTGCCGGGCGAGCAGATCGGCGTGGGACATTGCGGTTCTCCCTACGGCTGCCCGTTGATCTATCGGCGCAGCCCGTTGCGGCGGAGCCACCAGTCGGTGGCGAAGACCAGCACCAACCCCGACGCCAGGCCGATCAGCCAGACGTTTTCGACACGGCTGCGGTGATTGCCGATCAGCAGCAGGAGCAGCACGACGGCCGAGCCCAGGCCCAGCACCCGCGCCGCCCTCGCATGGCCGGGCTTGTGTTGATCAGGTGAGGTGACCACGGGGTGATTCTGTCAGAGGGGTGCCGGACCGAGGGCGGCGAGTTGACCGCAAGCGCCGTCGATCTCGCGGCCACGCGTGTCGCGCACCGTCGTGGGCACACCGCGAGCGCGCAGCCGCCGGCGGAATTCCCGCTGGACAGCCGGTTCGCTGGCATCCCAGTCACTGCCCGGCGTGGGGTTGAGCGGGATCAGGTTGACGTGCACCAGGTGGCCACGCAGCAGTTCGGCCAGCAGGTCCGCGCGCTCGGGCTGATCGTTGACGCCGCGGATCATCGCGTATTCGATGGACACCCGGCGACCGGTCACGCCGGCATATGCCCAAGCAGCGTCGAGCACCTCGGCCACCGGCCATCGGGTGTTGACGGGCACCAGCGCGTCGCGCAACTCGTCGTCCGGTGCGTGCAGCGAAACCGCCAGGGTCACGCCGAGGCCCTCGTCGGCGAGCTTGCGCATCGCGGGCACAAGCCCCACGGTCGACACGGTGATGCTGCGCCGGGACAGGCCGAGGCCGTCGGGGACCCGGTCGATGAGCCGGCGGACGGCCGCCAGCACCCGGCTGTAGTTGGCCAGCGGCTCTCCCATCCCCATGAAGACGACGTTGGATATCCGGCCCGGGCCGCCGACCTCGCCGCGGGACAATGCCCGCGCTCCCGCGACCACCTGCTCCACGATCTCGCCGCTGGACAGGTTGCGGTTCAGCCCGGCCTGTCCGGTGGCGCAGAACGGGCAGGCCATCCCGCAGCCGGCCTGGCTCGAGACGCACATCGTGACCCGGTCCGGATAGCGCATCAGGACGGACTCCACCAGCGTCGCGTCGAACGCGCGCCACAGCGTCTTGCGGGTGTTGCCCGAGTCGCAGGTGACATGCCGCACCGGCGTCAACAGCGGGGGCAGCAGTGCCTCGACCAGCCGGTCCCGGACGGGGATCGGCAGGTCGGTCATCGCGGCCGGGTCGTCGTCGAGCCGGCCGTAGTAGTGCCGGGAGATCTGCCGGGCGCGGTAGGCCGGCTCCCCAAGTTCGGCGACCGCGGCGCGCTGCTCGGCCGGGTCGAGGTCGGCAAGATGGCGCGGGGGGCGGACCCGGCGCGGCTCGGCGAAGACAAGCTCGGGCCGTGTCATGACCCGCTCACGACGGCGGTATGAAGAGCTGGAGCAGCAGATAGGCCACCGGCGCCGCTACGAGCAGTGAGTCGAGCCGGTCCATGATGCCCCCGTGGCCCGGCAGCAGGCTGCCCATGTCCTTCAGCGACAGGTCGCGCTTGATCATCGATTCGCCGAGGTCACCAAGGGTTGCCGCCACAACGATCGCCGCCCCGAAGAGGTAGCCCTCCAACCAGGAGCCCTGGCCGTGGAAGAGCGACGTCAGGAGGAAACCACTGGCAGCCAGGCAGGCGATGGTGGACCCGGCGAAGCCCTCCCACGACTTCTTGGGACTCACCGTGGGAGCCATCGGATGGCGGCCGATCAGCGCACCCAGCGCATAGCCGCCGATGTCGCTGGCCACGACGGCAGCCAGGAAGGTCATCACCCGGCGGGCGCCGTCGTCGGGCACAGCCAGCAGCACGCAGAAGCCGGCGAGGAAGGGGACATAGGCGGCGATGAGCAGGCCGGTGCGAACGTCGCGCAGGTAGTGCTCCGGACCGGCCGCCAGCCGCCAGAGCAGGACGGCCACCGCGGTCATCAACAGACCGACCAGCAACGCCTCCGCACCGGCGTACCACGCCGCGAGGACCATCCCGGTGCCGCCGACGACGAGCGGGAGCAAAGGTGGGTGGGCGTGCTGCGCCTGCACCGATCGCACCATCTCCCAGGTGCCGAGTGCGACAGCGAGGGCCACGACGCCGAGAAAGACCGGCCGGGCAGCGAACAGCGGCACGGTGACCACGGCACCCAAGCCGAGGCCGACCAGGATGGCCGCCGGGAGGTTGCGCCCGCCCCGCTGACCGGCCCGATGCCGCGATGCCCGGTCGCTTGCCCGCGACGACTCTCCCGGCCGCGATGCCGCGTCGCTCTGCGGTACGGCCTCATCGCTGTGCCGCACGGTCGCGTCGCCTTGCCCCAGCCGGCCTTCGCCCGGCCGCCGTTCGTCTTCGTCGTGCCGCGTCCCGTGACCCGGCGGTGCGATCGTGCCGCGCTGGGACACCCGCGCTCTGGCCGCCCGCGATTCCCCTCGGCCCGACCGCGTGCCTCGGGTTGCGCTCGACGCCGGCGTCGGGGGCGGAGACGCGTCGCGCCGGGACGCTCGCCGCCGGCCCGGCGTGGGGTGTTCGGGCAACGGCGGCGCGGATGCCGGGGTCGGCGCTGGGCTCGACGCCGGACTCGACACCGGACTTGGCCCCGAGCTGGGCTCCGGGCTGGGTCGTGGCCTCGGGTGCGGTCTCGGCTGTGGTCTGGCCGGCGGATTGCCCCCGGACGTCGGCACGGGTGCCGGCTGGGCGGACGCCGGCGAGTCTCCCGGTGTGGGCTGGGGGCGAGGTCCGGGCCCCGGCCGGGGACGCCGCGCGTCAGTTTCAGGCATGAAATCGCATCAGATCTCGAGCAACTCGGCTTCTTTGTGCTTCATCAACTCGTCGACCTGATGGACGTACCGTGTCGTGGTGTCGTCCAACTCCTTTTCCGCCCGGCGGACATCGTCCTCGCCGGCTTCCCCGTCCTTGTGAATGCGTTCCAAGGTGTCCTTCGCGTGCCGGCGCACGTTGCGCAGGGCGACCTTGGCATCCTCGCCGCGAGACCGGGCCACCTTGATCAGATCGCGCCGCCGCTCCTCGGTGAGTTGTGGGAAAACGACGCGGATGATGGTGCCGTCGTTGGTCGGGTTGACCCCCAGATCACTGTCGCGGATGGCCTTCTCGATCGCATTGAGCGACCCCGGGTCGAACGGCTTGATGATCGCCATCCGCGCCTCGGGGACGGAGATGGAGGCCATCTGATTTACCGGCGTGGGGGTTCCGAAGTATTCCGGCGTGATCTTGGCGAACATTCCCGGTGAGGCCCGCCCGGTTCGGATGGCGCCGAGATCCTCTTTGGAGTGGTCGACGGCTTTCTCCATCTTCTCCTCGGCCTCGAAGAGGGTGTCTTCGATCACGCTGTCGCTGCCTCCTGTGTCGTGCCTCTCAGCTGGCGGTGACCATCGTGCCGATCTTCTCACCCTCGAGCACCCGGGCGATGTTCCCCTCGTCCTCCAGGTTGAAGACGAGGATCGGCAGTCCGTTGTCCATGCAAAGGCTGACCGCGGTCGCGTCCATGACACCCAGCTTGCGGGAGAGAAACTCGGAATAGCTCAACTGGTCGAACATGACCGCGTCAGGATGCTGGCGTGGGTCGGCATCGTAGACGCCGTCGACCCGGGTCCCCTTGCAGAAGATCTGGGCACCGATCTCGAGGGCGCGCTGGGCTGCGCAGGTGTCGGTGGAGAAGAATGGCACGCCGAGCCCGCCGCCGAAGATCACGACGCGACCCTTCTCCAGGTGGCGAATCGCCCGCCGGGGAATGTATGGCTCGGCGACCTGCCCCATCGTGATCGCCGTCTGGACCCGCGTGTCGATGCCTTCCTTGTCACAGAAGTCCTGCAGGGCCAAGCAGTTCATCACCGTGCCGAGCATGCCCATGTAGTCGGCTCGACCGCGGTCCATCCCGCCCTGGGACAGCTCCGCGCCGCGGAAGTAGTTGCCACCGCCGACGACAACGGCGACCTGGACGCCCGTGCGCACCACTTCGGCGATCTGCCGGGCGATGCCACGGACGACCTCGGGGTCCACACCGAGCTTGCCCTTGCCGGCGAAGGCCTCTCCGGACAGCTTGAGCAGAACGCGCCGCCAACCCTCCCCGCCGGTCGCGCCTCGTGTCACCCGTCTCCTCCTCGGTCGGTCTGGCAAGTATGGCCGGGAGGACACACCGGGCGCTGGCCCCTCAGGCCTGGCCGACCTTGAACCGCGCGAAGCGCTTGACCGTCACTCCGGCGCCCTCGAGAAGCTGCTTCACCGTCTTCTTGTTGTCCTTCACGAAAGCCTGCTCCAGCAGCGTGAAGTCCTTGTGGAACCCATTGACCCGGCCCTCGACGATCTTGGGCAGCGCCTGCTCGGGCCTGCCTTCCTCGCGGGCCGCCTCCTCGGCAATCCGTCGCTCACCCTCGACCGTCTCGGCGGGGACGTCCTCCCGGCGGATGTACCTCGGGGCCATCGCGGCGATGTGCTGGGCGAGGTCCTTGGCAAGGTCTGGCCGCTCGCTGTCCAGCTCGACAAGGACGCCGACGGTGGGCGGCAGGTCAGGGCTCGACTTGTGCAGGTAGCTGGCGACGTAGCCGTCATCGAATCGGACGAACCGGCGTACCTCGATCTTCTCGCCCAGCGAGGCGCCGGTCGCTTCGACCACCTCCTGCACGGTCCGCACCGGGGCAGGAGGGGATGATGGGGCGACGAACTGTTCGGCGAGCAGCGCGTCGACCTCGGCCGGCTTGCGATCGGCGATCGTCTGGACCAGGCCGTCTGCCAGCCCACGGAAACCATCGGTCTTCGCGACGAAGTCCGTCTCGCAGTTTACCTCGAGCAGGATGCCCTCACGGGTGCCCTCGAGGCGTGCCGTCACGAGGCCGTTGGACGCAGTGCGCTGCACCCGCTTGCCGACGTCCTTGGCGCCCTTGACCCGCAGGATCTCCACGGCCCGGTCGACCACTCCGTCGGACTCCTCGAGCGCCTTCTTGCAATCCATCATGCCGGCGCCGGTCAGCTCACGGAGCCGCTTGATCTCTGCGGCCGTGAAGTTAGCCATCGGTGCTCTCTCTCGGGTCGGACGCTCTCGGGTCGGACGCTTTCGGGTCGGACGTGATGGCATCGGAGGCGACGGTGTCGGGTATGGCAGTCTCGGTGGCGACGGTGGAAGGCGCGGTCGTGTCGACCCCAAGGCCCTCGAGAGTCTCCAGGACCGGCTCCGGCGCTGCGGCCGGAGATGCGGCAGCCTCCTGCTGCTGGCCGAGGAGCAGGTCGCGCTCCCACTCGGGCAGCGGCTCGTCGGTGGCGAGCTGCCCCGGGTCAGGCTTGTCGGTCCCGTCCTCGGCGCCGCCGCTGCGGGCGCTGGCGCGTGCCATCAACCCGTCGGCAACGGCGTCTGCGATCACCCTGGTGAGCAGAGCGGCACTGCGAATGGCGTCGTCGTTGCCGGGGATCTTGTAGTCGACCTCGTCGGGATCGCAGTTGGTGTCCAAAATGGCCACCACCGGGATGCCCAGCTTGTGCGCCTCGCCGACGGCGATGTGCTCCTTTTTGGTGTCGATGATCCAGACAGCGCTGGGCACGCGCACCATGTCGCGGATGCCGCCCAACGTGCGGTCGAGCTTGATCCGCTCGCGCTCGAGGACGAGCGACTCCTTCTTGGTACGGACCGTGTCGCCGCCGGTCTGCTCGATGATCTCGAGCTCCTTGAGCCGCTGCAGTCGCTTGAAGACCGTCTGGAAGTTGGTGAGCATACCGCCCAGCCAGCGCTGGTTGACGTAGGGCATCCCGACTCGTTGGGCCTGCTCTGCCACGGCCTCCTGCGCCTGCTTCTTGGTGCCGACGAAGAGGATGGTGCCGCCGTGCGCGACGGTCTCCTTCACGAACTCGTAGGCCGTGTCGATGTAGGTCAGGGTCTGCTGCAGGTCGATGATGTAAATGCCGTTGCGCTCGGTGAAGATGAAGCGCTTCATCTTGGGATTCCATCGACGGGTCTGATGCCCGAAGTGGACGCCGCTCTCCAGGAGCTGGCGCATGGAGACAACTTGAGTTGCCAAGGTCGTGCACTCCTGTCCGGGCACGGTCGCCGCCGCACCCGCTTGGTTGTTCGCCGGAGACCGGGCGGCCACCAGCGCCTGGCGCCCTTGGCGTCCCACCACGACGTGCCGCCGTGGACCGATGGGACAATCCCCCGACTTGGAGGAGGACGCGCGAAGTCGACCCGCCGGAGCGGGCCGCTTCGGCAAGTATACGCGCGCGGTGAAACTCGGCGACAACCTCCTCCACAGGACTGCCGCCGTCCACAGATCCTCTCCGCAGCTCCCGCAGCACCCCGACCCGCGAGACCCTCCCCAGGTGCAACGAACCCTCTCCCGCACCGGCCGCGCGGCTGCTGTGCCGCGCCGTTCGGCTCTGCCCGGGCCTGCGGTTCAGTCGCTCTTGGCGATCCTGTCGGTTCTGGTGATCCTGGCAGTTCTGGTTCCGGCGGCACCGACCGGCGCCGCCACCATCCGCGCAGCGACGGTGGGCGGACCGGCCGTGGCCCGCACGGCCACGACCCGCATGGCCCTGCCCGGGACAACGACCTGGCAGTGGCCGCTGGCCGGGCATCCGGCGATCGTGCGTGGTTTCCGGCCGCCGGCGACGCCCTACGGCGCGGGGCACCGTGGGGTCGACCTCGCGGGCCGGCCCGGCGTTGCCGTGGTCGCCGCCGGCGCCGGCCTCGTCGGGTATGCCGGCGAGCTGGCCGGACGAGGGGTGGTCACCGTCGTCCACGACGGCGGCCTGCGCACCACCTACGAGCCGGTGCTGGTATCGGTCCGCCGTGGGCAGCGGCTCAGCGCAGGCGCGCTGCTCGGCCGGTTGGCCGCGGGACATCCCGGCTGCCCGCTGCACGTCTGCCTGCACTGGGGATTGCTGCGCGGGGACACCTATCTCGACCCGCTCGCGCTGATGCGCGCCGGTCGGGTGCGGTTGTTGCCCTTCGGGGGGCGGGCATCGGATCCGGCCGGCCGGGTCGGCCTCCCGGCCGCAGGCGCACGGGCTCGGCCCGCCACCGGTGAGCGGGCCACACACTCAGTCAGGTTCGTGCTGCTCCAGCCCTGGTCGCGCTTACCGCTAGTGCTGCTCGGCCATCTTGGAGCGCAGTTGGAGCACAGCCTTCGTGTGCATCTGACAGATGCGACTCTCGGTGACGCCGAGCACCTGGCCGATCTCGGCCAGCGTCAGTCCTTCGTAGTAGTAGAGGGTCACCACGATCTTCTCCCGCTCGGGGAGGTGGTTGATGGCACCGGCAAGGAGGTGTTTCATCTCTTCGTTCTCGAAGGCCTGCACCGGGTCCTCGGCGCGGGTGTCCTCGAGCGTGTCGACCAGGCTCAGTTGATCGCCCTTGTCGCCGCCGTTGAGCATCTCGTCGAGCGCCAGAACGTTGACGAAGGAAACCTGGCCGAAGATCGCCTGCAGATCGGGGACCGAGATGCCCAACTCCGCCGCCACCTCGGCCTCGGAGGGGGTGCGCCGCAACTTGCCCTCGAGGGTGGCGTACGCGCGCTCGACGTCGCGCGCCTTGGACCGCACCGACCGGGGAATCCAGTCGATCGCCCGCAACTCGTCGATGATCGCGCCGCGGATGCGACTGATGGCATAGGTCTCGAACTTGATGGCGCGGTCGATGTCGAACTTCTGGATCGCGTCGATGAGGCCGAAGATGCCGTAAGAAACCAGGTCGGACTGTTCGATATTGGATGGCAGGCCCGCGCCGACCCGGCCGGCGACGTACTTCACCAGCGGCGAGTAGTGCAGGATCAGACGCTCGCGCAGTTTCTGATCTTCGCCCGACTTGAACTCACGCCAGAGCTCCGCGACGGCGGTTTCGACCTCAAGCCGCTCTTGCTCGCTTGTGTGTCGACCCCTCACGCGACCCCCCGTCCCAATGCTCAGAACACGTCACGCCCTAGGGTGTGCCTGCTCGTAGGCCGCCCGCAGTCGCTCGACCGTTACATGGGTATAGATCTGCGTGCTTGCTAGCGTAGCGTGACCGAGCAACTCCTGAACGCTTCTTAGGTCAGCTCCCCCCTCAAGGAGGTGGGTGGCCGCCGAATGCCGCAAACCGTGCGGACCGACGTCCGGAGCGCCCGGCACCGACGCCACCCGCTCGTGCACTAGGCGCCGGACGGCCCGCGGATCCATCCGGCCTCCCCGGGCGCCGAGCAGGAGCGCAGGCCCGCTCACCGCCACAGCCAGCGCGGGCCGCGCCTGACGCAGGTATGAATGGAGGGCACGTTCGGCCGGCACGCCGTACGGCACCGTGCGCTGCCTGCCGCCCTTGCCGAGCACCCGGATCACCCGGCGAGCGCGGTCGACGTCGTCGATATCGAGCCCGCAGAGCTCGCCCACCCGTACCCCGGTGCCGTAGAGCAGCTCCACCACCAGCCCGTCGCGGACGGCCAGCGGATCGAAACTGTCGGTGGGGAGCTCGACCAGCGCCCGCGCCTGCACCTGCCTGAGCACCGAAGGCAGCGGACGGCCCGGTTTGGGGCTGGCCAGCAGCTGGCCCACGTCGCAGCCGAGCCGGCCCGCGCGGTGCGCCCAGGCCGTGAATGATCGGGCGCCGGCTGCCCGGCGGGCCAGGCTCGCCCGGGCCGCCCCCGACGTGCGCAACCTGGCCAGCCAGCTGCGCAGCGTCGCCAAATCGAGAGCCGACGGGTCGCGTATGCCCATCCGGGCGGCATGATCCAGCAGGCTGATCGCGTCGCCGAGGTAACCGCGCACGGTATGCGCCGACAGCCCTCGCTCAGAGCGGAGGTATCTCTCGTAGGCTGCCGCCGCCTCCTCCGATGGCGCCGGGAGCCCGGCTCGCAGCGCGGCCACTCCACGGCGGCCGGGGGGGGCGTCGGTCATGACCCGACCGTGCGCGACCTGGCGGGGCGGGTCAAGCCTGCCACGCCCACCGGCGCTTGCCGGGAGGGATCACCCTCAGCGCAGCGAGGGCGTCGGCGGGTCGCCCGCCGCGGGCGATCGCCGCCCGGCGACTGTGAGCCGAAAGCCGGCGGCCGTCTCATGCACCAGCCCGTGTCCGACCAGCACCGGCAAGGCCCGCATGGCCTCGCGCAGCCGTACGCCGGCTTGGGCGGCGATCTCCTCGACCGGCTGAGCAACACGGGCCGGCACGGCCTCGATGATCCTGGTCAGCTCGGCGCTGAGCTCGTCACGGATGACCACGGGGCCACGTGGCGGCTCGGCCCAGTCCTCACCAATGCGCCCGACGGTGTCGAGGATCTCGGCTGCACTGGTGACGAGCACCGCGCCGGAGCGCAGAAGCTGGTGGGCGCCCACCGACATCGCCGAGGTCACTGCACCAGGAACCGCCATCAGCGGGCGGTGTAGCTCGGCGGCCCGCCGGGCCGTCATCCGAGCGCCACTGCGTGCGGCCGCCTCCACGACCACGGTGCCGGCCGACAGCGCCGCGATGACGCGGTTGCGCACCAGGAAGCGCGGCCGCTGCGGAGGGCTCTGCGGTGGCCACTCGCTCACCAGCAGTCCATCGGTGCGGATACGGTCGAAAAGGCCGTGGTGGCCGAGCGGATAGGGCCGGTCGACCCCACAGGCAAGGATCGCGACTGTCGCGCCGCCACCGGCAAGCGCGCCGCGATGGGCGGCGCCGTCAATCCCGTATGCCCCGCCGGAGACGACGGTCCACCCCCGGTCAGCCAGCCCGTGGGCGAGCTCGCCGGCGACGTGCGAGCCGTACGGGGTGGCCGCCCGCGAGCCGACCACCGAAACCGATCGGTGGCACAGCGGCGCCAGGTCGCCCGTGCCGCAGACCCATAGCGCGACCGGAGGCATTGCCGGATCGCTCAACGTGCCGAACGCGGCCAGCTCGTCAACACGTGCCGGCCACTCGTCGTCCTCCGGGCAGATCAGCCGCCCACCCAGTGCGTGAACGGCGTCGAGGTCGCGGGCCGCGAGGTCGCGGGTGACAACCTTGGCGCTCCGCCGAGCCCGCAGCTCCCAGGCCCGCATCTCCGCGGCGCTGTCGGTGAATGGCTGGCCGTGCCACAGTGCAGCCAGGGCCTCCACCGGGCCGCGTTCCGCGATCAACCTCGCCAGCCCCACGCCGCCCGGCTCGCAGATTCGCGTCAAAGCCGCCCGGGCGATCCGGACCTCGTCGTGGGCGGCGCGCATCAGGCAACCCGCCTGGTGCGGAACTGGAAGGCGGCTGCCACATCGCCGGCATCCGGTCGCGAGCGCCCGCCGAGGTCGGCCAGCGTCCACGCCACCCGCAGCACCCGGTCATATCCGCGGGCCGACAGCTCCCCGTGGTCGATCCCGTTGTCAGCTACCCGCCGGACCGAGCCCGCCAGCCGCCAGCGGTTGCGCAGGATCTGCCCCGGCACCTCCGAGTTGGTGCGCCATCCCGTCCCGGCCAGGCGCGCCGCGGCAGCGGCGCGCGCGGCGGCTACCCGCTCCCGCACGACCGCCGTCGGCTCCAGCCCCGCCGCATCAGCCAGCAGGGCGGCTCGGCCCACTGGGTTGAGCTCCACCTGCAGGTCAACCCGATCCAGCAACGGCCCCGAGAGCCGGCCCAGATAGCGTCGCCGGGCTACCGCGGTGCATGTGCAGGCCTGGTCTCCGAGGGGGCTCGAACAGGCACACGGGTTGGCCGCGAGCACCAGCTGCACCCGCGCCGGATAGTGCGTCACGCCACCTGAGCGGGCCAGGACTACTTCGCCGCGTTCGAGGGGTTGACGCAGCGCATCGAGAACGCCACCGGGGAACTCCGGCGCCTCGTCGAGAAACAGCACCCCGCGGTGCGCCAGGGACATCGCACCCGGACGGGCGAGCCCGGTGCCGCCGCCGACAAGGGCGGCGATACTGGTCGAGTGGTGCGGCGCTTGATAGGGCGGTCGCTCGACCAGGGGAGCGTCCGGCGGTAGGACTCCGGCCACGGAATGCACCGCCGTGACTTCGAGGGCCGCCTCGAGGTCGAGCGGCGGCAACAGCCCCGGCATCCGCTCCGCGAGCATCGTCTTGCCCGCACCGGGTGGGCCGATGAGCAGCAGGTGATGCGCGCCGGCCGCGGCTACCTCCAGCGCCTCCCGGCCGTATTCCTGGCCAACCACGTCGACCAGATCGGGCCAGGACGCCTCTTGCCCCCTGGTGTCGGCCGGCGGGCCACAGTCCTCGGCCGGGTCCTCACCTCGCATCCAGGACACCAGGTGGGCCAGGGTCGGCACGCCGCGGACCTCGAGGCCCGGCACGAGTGCGGCCTCACGCCGATTGTGCGACGGGACGACGATGCCACGCAGTCCGGCCCGGGCCGCGGCCACGGCGGCCGGGAGCACACCGCGAACCGGTCGGACCCGGCCGTCAAGCGCGAGCTCCCCCACCAGGGCCAGCCGGTGCAACGCAGCCTCGGGTGCCACACCGGCCGCCACGAGGATCGCGGCCGCCATCGCAAGGTCGAATCCACTGCCCTGTTTGGGCAGTGTGGCCGGCGACAGGCCGAGGGTGATGCGCCGCGACGGCCACCCCTGACCGCTGTTGACCACTGCCGCCCGGATCCGGTCACGGGCCTCCGACAGCGACGCGTCGGGGAGTCCGACGATGACCAGGCAAGGCAGCCCCTGGGCCAGGTCGGCCTCCACCTCCACGACATGGCCGACGACACCGACCAGCCCCACTGAGAGCGCTCGTCCCAAGGCCATCAGAACGCCCCGCGCAGGTGCTCGACCACCGGCTCGGCACCGGGCAGCCGCAACACACTGATCACGTCGAACCGCAGCTCGGACCATCCCTGGCCGGCCTCGGCGAGCCAGGCAGCGGCCAGCCGGCGGATCCGGCGCACCTTGGCCGGCACCAGGGACTCTGCCGGTGAGCCGAAACCCAGGCCCGAGCGGGTCTTGACCTCGCAGAACACAATGGTGCTGCCATCGACCGCGATGACGTCGAGCTCTCCGTGAGCGCACCGCCAGTTGCGAGCCAGCACGGTCATGCCCGCGGCCCGCAGATGAGTGACGGCCAGGTCCTCACCCCACGCGCCCAGCCTGTCCTTTTCCGCCATGGCCCCAGACTGCTGCCGGCGGGGGTCAGATCAGGAGGGGCGGTGGGAGACTGTGGACACGGTACCCCTTGGGGACAGCCGGTTGACGGCTGATGGCGTCCTGGGACACCTCGTTGAGACGACTACCGGGGCTCTTGCGGCCGGCCGGGCACGGGGCGTTCGTCGGTGTCGAAGTCGGCACCCCCAGGCCCTGCTTCAGTTAGGTAGGCGCCATCGACAGCCCGCATAGCCTCCGACGTGCCCGGGGCGGGGGTCACGTCCGTCACCGCACCGTCCGGCACCCCTGCTTGGGGCTGGGTTGCCGGCTCGGCGCCGGGAGCCTCAGCGGCGGCGTTGGCCTGGTCGGTGCCGGTCGTGGGCGTGTGGTCGTGCGCGGGAGTCGGCTGAATCGGCTCGACACGGAGTTGATTGGCGGCCCAGCTGTCTTCGGTCATGCTGCTGCCCTACCCCCCGAACGGGTCGTCACCCCCGGGCAACTCGATGTCGGGCTTCTCGAGCTCCTCGACGTTGACATCCTTGAACGTCACCACACGTACGTGCTTGACGAAGCGGGCCGGGCGATACATGTCCCAGACCCAGGCGTCACGCATGGTCACCTCGAAGAAGACCTCGCCGTCGGCGTTGCGCACCTGCAGGTCCACCGAATTCGCCAGGTAGAACCGCCGCTCCGTCTCCACGACGTAGGCGAACTGCCGCACGATGTCGCGGTATTCGCGGTAGAGCTGCAACTCCATCTCGGTCTCGTACTTCTCGAGGTCCTCAGAACTCATGCGCTCTCCGAATCCAGCGCCGGCGCGGTAGCAGTCACAGACCCATGATGTCGCACCCGGGCGACGTTGACGTAGGAGTGCCGGTGCTCGGAGCACGGGCCGTGCGCATCGAGCGCGGCCGCATGCTCAGGTGTCACGTAGCCCTTGTGCTGCGCGAAGTCATAGCCAGGGAAGCGCCGATGCAGGTCGACCATGATGCGATCCCGGGTCACTTTGGCCAGGACCGAGGCGGCGGCAACACAGGCGGCCACCTGATCGCCCTTCCAGACGGCGAGCCCGGGGGCGGGCAGGCCGGCCACCGGGAAGCCGTCGGTCAGCACGTACGCCGGACGGGGGTCGAGCAGGAGCACCGCCCGGCGCATCCCGTCGACATTGCAGCGGTGCAGGCCGCGGCGGTCGACTTCGCCGGGCGGAATCACCACGACGGTCCAGGCCCGCGCGCGGGCAACCACCTCGCAGTAGACCTCCTCGCGTACGACCGGCGACAGCAGCTTCGAGTCGGCCAGGCCGGGCACCTGCCCCCGCTTGCCATCGGGAAGCACACAGGCCGCGATGACCAGCGGTCCGGCGCAGGCGCCACGGCCGGCCTCGTCGGCGCCCGCGACAATCCCGAATCCCCGCCGGCGCAGGGCACCCTCGAGGGCGAACAGGCCGGTGTCCCGGCGGATCACGGCGCGCTCCGGCAGCAACACCGCTCAGGCCTCCATACCGACGACGGGCATACCGACGACGCGCCCGAGCAGGTCGGCCAGGCCCGCCGGGTAGACGACCTCCTCGGTGGTCTCCAGCTCGTCGACGGTCCACCACCTATGCCGGTCGATCGAGCGGATCTCGGGCTCGTCGAAAGCCGACGTGTCCACCTGCCAGGCAGACACCCGGCAGACGAAGTAGTCCTGGCGCTGGCGATAGCTGCGGCCATCGAAGACGAACTCGGCCACGTCGTGCCAGACCGGCCCCGCCAGATCCGTGGCCCTACGGCGCAGCCCGGTCTCCTCGAGCAGCTCCCGAACGGCGGCCCCCACGGAGCTCTCACCAGGGTCGAGGCCACCTCCGACGGTGAACCAGTACGGAGCCGACTGCGGCCGGCCCGGATCCCGGCCGCGGAACAGCAGGACCCGGTCGCGACCGTCGACGAGCAGCAGGCGAGCGCCTCGGCGGTCGAGTGGCTGGGCGGCTGTCATGATCTGGCCAAACTACGACCGGGAGCGGCGCCCAGGCCGCCGACGGCCGGGGGGGCGCCGCTCCATCATGGCTGGGGACACGAACGGCAGCAGGACGACAGCAGAGGACGGCTGGAGAGCGGCGGGCACCGGGAGCCCGCCCACCCGCCCGGCCGGCCACACGACGACGAAAGCCCGCCCGATCACATGGTCCTGCGGGATGGTGCCGGTCCAGCGATCGCCGCGGTGTGCGCGTGAATCCTGCGACCCCCCACGATGGTCGCCCATCACCCAGAGCCGGCCCGCCGGGACGGTCACCGGGTCGAAGGCGCGCGACTGCAGCAATGTGTTCTGGAAGATGTACGGCTCGTCGAGGGGCCGGGAGTTCACCATGACCCGGCCGGCGGCGTCACAGCACTGGACCCGGTCACCGGGCAGCCCGATCACCCGCTTGATGTAGTCCTTCTCCCCCGGTGGGCCCAGGCCCAGCGCACTCGCGAACCCGCGCAGCCCGCGCACCAGTGCGTTTCCCGGCGGGGCCAGCGGAATCTCGGGCTCCCACTCCTCGGCGTTGAACACGACGATCTCACCGCGGTGCGGCGCCCGGAACCGGTAGATCACCTTGTTGACGAGCACCCGATCGCTGATCTGCAGCGTGTTCTCCATCGACCCCGACGGGATGAAGAAGGCCTGCACCAGGAACGTCTTGATGACCAGCGCCAGCACGATGGCGATGGCAGCCAACAGCGGGAATTCCAGCCAGAACGGCATGCGCGGGCGATCGTCACGCTCCCCGACGATCCCGTGGGACCGTCGGCCAGGCCGCTCCCCTGCTGCGGAGTCGGCTGCTACGGAGTCGGAGGCCGCGGCTTTGCGGCCGTCAGCGTCTGCGTCGTCGTCGACCATCGCACTCAAGGATATGGGGCCGGGCGCTCAGCCGGGTGGCCGACGCGGCGGGGTGGCATTGAAGGTGGCCGGAATGGGCAGGTTGCGCCAGTCCGGCGCGGGCCAGACGACCAGGAAGGCCCGGCCGACGACGCTGGACTGCGCGATGGTGCCCAGGTGGTCGTCGGCGTGACGGCGGGAATCCGCCGAGATCGCGCGGTGACCCCCCAGCACGAACAGCCGGCCCGCCGGGACCTTGACGTCGAAGGCGGTGTTGGACGGCGGTGCATCGCCGTCGATGTACGGCTCGTCCAGGGCAGCGCCGTTGACCGTCACCCGCCCGGAGCCGTCGCAACAGGCCACTTCGTCGCCGGACAGGCCGACGACCCGCTTGATGAAGTTCCCTTCGCCGGGCCGCCGCCAGGAGGCGGGTGCCTGGAACACGATGATCTCGCCCCGCCGAATGCCGCGCGTGTGGTAGACGAACTTGTTGACCAGCACCCGGTCCGGCTTACGGAGCGTCTGCTCCATCGAGCCGGTGGGGATGAAGAACGTCTCCACCACGAAGGCCCGCAGCAGCAGCGCCAGCGACAGCGCGATGACGGCGAACAGTGCCTGCATGGCCCAGCGGTGTCCTGAGGCGCGAGGTTGCCCGGCCCCGGTATGCGAGCTCACCCGACCCAACGACCGCTTCTCCTGCGCGGCCGGCGGGGACCCGTCACGGCGCGCAACGTGAGCAGCGGCAGCAGCGGGAGCGGCAGCACGGCAACGGATTCCCTGATGGAGGCCGGGATCGGCAGGCCACCCGCCCTTCGCACCGGCCAGACGATCACGAAGGCCCGGCCCACCACGTGGTCGATCGGGATCGTGCCTTGCCACCGATCGGTGATGTGCGACCGGGAGTCGGCGGAAACCCCGCGATGGTCGCCCATGACCCACAACCGTCCCTTCGGCACGCGGACAGGGCCGAAGGGTCGCTGCGCCTCCGGGGTGTTGTCGAAGATGTAGGGCTCGGTGATCGGGCGACCGTTGACCGTGACCCGACCGTCCGCGGAGCAGCACTGGACGGTGTCACCCGGCGTGCCGACGACCCGTTTGATGAAGTCCTTCTCGTTCGGCGGCCCCAATCCGATAGCGCTGGCCATCCCCCGCAGCCCACGCTGCAGCCCGGTGCCGGCGTTGGTCACGGGCACCTCCTGCTGCCACTCCACACCGTTGAACACAACCACCTCGCCGCGGCGGGGGGTGCGAAAGTTGTAGACGAGCTTGTTGACCAGGACCCGGTCCTTGACCTGCAGCGTGTTCTGCATCGACTCGGACGGGATGTAGAAGGCCTGCACCAGAAAGGTCTTGATCAACAGCGCGAGCACGATAGCGATGAGGATGAGAACTGGCAATTCCTGCCAGAACGGCATCGGCTGCTTCTTACGACCCCGCCGGGCCAGCTCCTCCTCGGCGCGACGTCGCTCCGCTCGGGTCTGCGTGCTGACCCCGGAGCTGGTCACGGGGACGTCCCCGCGGTGGATTTCAGCCATCGTCCTCGCCAGCGTAGACGCCCGAGCGGGGCCGCGCAGGCAGCCGTCCGCCGGGCAATCACCGCGACGGCGACTCGCGGCGCTCCTTGATCTTGGCCTTCTTGCCACGCAAATTGCGCAGATAGTAGAGCTTCGCCCGACGGACGTCGCCACGCGTCACGACCTCGATCCGGTCGATGATCGGCGTGTGGACCGGGAACGTGCGCTCCACCCCCACGCCGAAGCTCATCTTGCGGACGGTGAACGTCTCGCGCACCCCGCCGCCCTGGCGCCGGATGACCACGCCCTGGAAGACCTGGATCCGGGAGCGGTTGCCCTCGACGACCCGAACATGCACCTTGAGTGTGTCGCCGGGCCGGAAGTCCGGGATGTCGGAGCGCAGTGAGGCGCCGTCCAGCGCGTCCAAGGTGTTCATGATGATCGTCGCTTCTTTCTTCTCCGGCGGCGGCTGCCCGGCCGGGCGGCCAGGGATGGCGGGGACGCGCAAAAGTGCCGCGAGTCGTGGGGGCGGTGCCGACGTGAGCCTGGCGCACCGCGGCCAGCGTCCCACTGCAACTGCTCTAGGGTGCCACACCCTCCCGCGGAAGAGGAAACCCGGTGGCGGCGATAACCTCGCGGTCGTGCGCGTCGAACGCCCCGGCCGGCAGCGTCGCCAGCAGATCGGGGCGGTGTCTCGCGGTGCGCCGCAGCGCCTCGTCGCGGCGCCAGCGGGCGATCCGCGCGTGGTCGCCGGAGAGCAGCACGTCGGGTACACGACGACCGGCCCACAATTCCGGTCGGGTGTATCCCGGCGGCTCGAGCAGGCCGTCGGTGAAGGACTCGTCGCGTATGGACTCCGCGTTGCCGACCACGCCCGGCAACAGCCGGGTGACCGCCTCGACAATGACCAGCACGGCCGCCTCTCCCCCGGCAAGCACGTAGTCGCCGATCGAGACCTCGTCCACCGGCATCCGTTCGCCGGCATCGGCCACCACACGGGCGTCGATGCCCTCGTACCGCCCGCAGGCGAAGACCAGCCAGGGCACCTCGGCGTAGTCCCGGGCGAGCGACTGACCGAACGGGCGCCCAGCCGGCGTGGGAACCACGAGCCGTGCTCCTCGCGGGCCCCGTGCGCTCCCCGAGGCCGGCGCACTTGCCAAGTCCGGCGGGTCCGCCGCCGCAGGTACGACCTCCGCAAGGGCACGCCGCCACGGCTCAGCCCGCATGAGCATGCCGGGGCCGCCTCCGTAGGGCGGCGCGTCGACGCTGCGATGGGCGCCGTCGGCCCACTGCCGCAGGTCGTGCACGGCGATGTCGACCAGCCCGCGCTGCCGTGCCTTGCCGAGCAGCGACTCGGACAACGGCCCGAAATAGCCGGGGAAGATCGTGACGATGTCGATCTTCACAGCTCCAGCAACCCCTCCGGTGGATCGACGACCACCCAGCCACCCGCCAGGTCGACGGTGGGCACCATCTCGCGGACGAAGGGGATGAGCACCTCCCGGCCGTCGATCCGCACCACCAGCAGGTCGGCACCGGCACCGTGCACGACGTCGACCAATTCGCCCAGCCGTTCGCCGGACCGGGTCCGGACCGTGAGCCCGAGCAGTTCGGCGTCGTGGAACTCGTCGGCATCGGCGGTCGGGGGCAGGTCGCCGGAGTCGACAACCAGTTCGGTGCCTTGCAGGGCCTCGGCCGCGGCACGGTCACTGACCCCGGCAAAACCCACCACATAACGGCCGGAATGTCGGCGCGCGCTGGCCACGGTCAGCGGCCCACGCTCCGGTGGGTCCGTGACCAGCGTCGTTCCGACGGCGAAGCGGGACTCAGGGTCGTCGGTGCCGAGCCGCACGAGCACCTCGCCGCGCAAGCCGTGCGCCCGTCCCACCCGGCCCACCAGGAGCAGCATCGCCGGTCGACCGGTCAGCCGGTGTCGGTCTCGACCACGTCGACGCGCAACCCCTTGCCGCCGATGGCCGTCATGACCAGCCGGAGCGCCTTGGCGGTGCGGCCGGCCCGCCCGATGACCTTGCCCAGGTCGTCGGGATGCACTCGCAACTCCAGCGTGCGACCGCGGCGGCCCGTGTGCAGATCGACGTGGACGTCGTCGGGATGCTCGACAATGCCGCGGACGAGGTGCTCGAGGGCTTCCTCGAGCACCTAACTCTCCGCCGGCGACGAGTCCGTGGAAGTCTCGGAGACAGCCTTGTCGGCGGCCTTTTCGGTGCCCTCGGCGGCCTTCGGTGGGCGGGCCGCGCGCTTCTTGGGAGTCGTCGCGTCGGGGCTGTCCCCTTCGGCCCCCTGCCGGGTGGCTGCCTCGAACAGCGCCCGCTTGTCGGCCTTGGGTGCCCGCACCTTCATCGGCTCCGGTGCCGGCTCGCCCTTGTGCTGCTGCCAGTCGCCGGTGACCCGCAGGATCGCCGCGACACTCTCGGTCGGCTGGGCGCCGACACCGAGCCAGTACTGCGCCCGGTCGGAGTCGATCTCGATGAAGGAAGGGTCCTCCTTCGGGTGGTACTTACCGATCGTCTCGATCGAGCGGCCGTCGCGCTTGGTGCGCGAGTCGGCGACGACGATGCGGTAATACGGCGCGCGCTTCTTGCCCAGGCGCATGAGCTTGATCTTGGTGGCCACGAGGGTCGATGCTCCAGGGTGTTGACGGGTGAGCGGTCGCGCAGCTTTGCCGGTGCGCCACGAACCGATCAGGTTGACACGCTCCGTGCGGTGGGAAGCTCCGCAGCCGAGCATGTACTCGGTTCACCATTGTGCCAGATCGCGCCGGCGGATCAGAAACCCGCCAGCACGCGACCACGCAGCACGATGTGCCGCGGATGAGCCAGCGCGTCGAGATCGAGCCGCGGATCGACCGGATAGACCACCAGATCGGCAGGGGCGCCTTCCTCGATTCCCGGCAGGCCGAGCCAACCGCGGGACGCCCAGGATCCCGCGGCCAGTGCATCCTGGCCCGGCAGTCCGGCGGCACGCAGGGCCCGGATCTCCTCCACCACGATTCCGTGTGGCAGCACTCCACCGGAGTCACTGCCGACATTGATCACCACACCGGCGTCGTACGCGTCCCGCAACAGATCCGGGTAGCCGGCCGCCATCGCCCGCAGCCGGGCGGCGTACGCCGGGAATTTCGAGCCGGCCTGCTCAGCGATGCTGTCGAACGTGCGCACCACCTGGCTCGTCGCAGTCAGGGTGGCCCCTCGCGCGGCAAGGTCCCCGATCAGTGCCGGGGTGAGCCCGGTGCCGTGCTCGATGCAGTCGACGCCGGCGGCCAGCAGATCGGGGATGGTCTCGGTGGCGAAGGTATGCACCGCGACCCGCGCGCCCGCGGCATGGGCGGCCCGCGTTGCCTCGGCAAGCACCGGACCGGGCCACAACGGTGCGAGGTCACCGAGATCCCGGTCGATCCAGTCGCCGACCAGCTTGACCCAGCCGCCGCCGTACGCGGCCTGCCGGCGCACCTCGGCCACCAGGTCGTCGGGCTCCACCTCCTCCGCGTAGTCGCGCAGGTATCGACGGGGTCGGGCGATGTGCCGCCCGGCCCTGATCAGCCTGGGCAGGTCCGGCTCGTCCAGCAGCGGCCGGGTGTCGATCGGCGCGCCGGCGTCGCGCAGCAGCAGCGCGCCGGTGTCCCGATCGGCGCGCGCCTGCTCCCGGGCGATGTCAAGGTTGGCGACCGGGCCGTCCTGCTGGAGGCCGACGTGGCAGTGGGCGTCGACGAGCCCGGGCAGCAACCAGCCCTCGTCGGCCAGAGTCTGCGCGCCCGGGACCGCCTCGAACGTCAGCCGGTCCTCGACCACCCATACGTCACGCGGCTCGTCGCCGGGCAGCAGCACTCCCCGCAGGTGCAGCGGAACGGTCACGAGTCCCGGGTCGGCCGCTGCAGCTTGGACAGATCGATGTTGGGCATCGTGAACCCGGGCGGCAGCCCGGGGACGGGACCCGGCGGGAGCCCGGCCTGGCCGGGGACGGCGCCGGTCGGCGCCGGGCCGCCCTGCCTGACTCCACCTCCCCCGCGGCCACCACCGCGGCCGGCTCCCTTGCCGGCCTTGCCGGCCTTGCGCTTGTTCTTCGGTGACTTGGTCGCCTTGCGTCGCCCACCGCCGAGCATCCCCATACCGGTCATCTGCTTCATCATCTTGCGGGCCTCGAAGAACCGGTCGACGAGTTGGTTGACGTCGGCGATCGTCGTACCGGAGCCGTTGGCGATGCGCACCCGCCGTGAACCGTTGATGATCTTGGGGTCCTGCCGCTCCGCAGGCGTCATCGACCTGATGACCGCGGCTACCTGGTCGAGGTCGCGATCGTTGATCTGGGCCAGTTGCTCCTTCATCTGGCCGGCGCCGGGAAGCATCCCCAGGATGTTGCCGATCGGACCCATCTTCTTGATCGCGATCATCTGCTCGAGGAAGTCCTCGAGGGTGAAGTCGTCTCCCTGCTGGAGCCGGCCGGCCATCTCCTCGGCCCGTCCGGCGTCGAAGGTGCGCTCGGCCTGCTCGATCAGGGTCAGTACGTCGCCCATGCCGAGGATCCGCGAGGCCATCCGTTCGGGATGAAAGACGTCGAAGTCGGCCAGCTTCTCCCCGGTGCTGGCGAACAGGATCGGTTGACCGGTGACATGGCGTACGGACAGCGCCGCGCCGCCGCGGGCGTCACCGTCGAGCTTGGTGAGCACGACCCCGGAGAAGCCGACGCCGTCGCGGAAGGCCTCCGCCGTGGTGACGGCGTCCTGGCCGATCATCGCGTCGACGACGAAGAGGATCTCGTCAGGCTCCACGGCGTCGCGGATCGCGGCGGCCTGCGCCATCATCTCGGCGTCGATGCCGAGCCGCCCGGCAGTGTCGACGATGACGATGTCGTGCAGCGTGCGGCCGGCCTCGACGATGCTCCGGGCAGCGACGTCGACAGGATCGCCGATGCCGCTGCCCGGCTCGGGGGCGTAGACGTCGACGCCGGCCTGTTGCGCGACGATCTGCAACTGCTGCACGGCGTTGGGCCGCTGCAGATCGGCCGCTACCAGCAGCGGCGTGTGACCCTGCTCGCGCAGCCACTGGCCCAGCTTGCCGGCCAGCGTCGTCTTGCCCGACCCCTGCAGGCCGGCCAGCATGAGCACGGTCGGCGGATTCTTCGCGAACCGGATCCGGCGGGTCTCGCCGCCGAGGATGTCGACGAGTTCCTCGTTGACGATCTTGATGACCTGCTGCGCCGGATTGAGTGCCTTGGTCACCTCCGCGGAGCCGGCGCGATCCTTGACCGACCCGATGAACTGACGGACCACCGGCAGGGCGACGTCGGCCTCGAGCAGGGCGACCCTGATCTCGCGCGCGGTCGCGTCGATGTCGCCCGGGGACAACCTGCCTTTGCCACGGAGCGTGGAGAACACCCGGTCGAGCCGCGCAGAGAGCGTGTCGAACACGGTTGCGCCGCTCCTTCATCGATGTGCTGCCGATGACCTGGGGAGGAAACCTGACCTGACATGGCCAGGATAGTCAACGGCGACGCGGGGGGTTGCGCACTACCGTGCCGCCGCTGCCAGCACCTCCCGCTCGATCTTGTCGCGGTCGAGCGTGTCGCCAGCCCGTGACCCGCCGAGATAGAAGGCGTCGACGACGTCACCACCCAGGGTGGCGACGCGGGCGGACCACACGTCGGCCCCGCAGCGTTCGAGGGCGGCGGTGACCCGGTGGAGCAGCCCGAGGCTGTCGGCGGCCCGCAACTCGAGCACGACCGCGTCGGTGGCGGCATCGTCGAACCACAGGACGCGCGCCGCCGGCGTGACGGCTGGCATCAACCGGCCGCTGTAGGCCCGCTCGCGTTCGGCCAGCCGCTCTTCGAGGGCGAACTCGCCGGCCAGGGCCCGGCGCACGTCGGCACGCACCCGCCCGGGGTCGACCTCGGCACCGAACCGCGGATGAACGTCGAAGCGGATGTGGGAGACGCCGTCGACCACGCTCGCCGAGGCGGCGAGAACGTCGAGGCGGTGCAACGACAGGGCGCCGGCCGCCCGGCTGAGCAACCCGGTCGCGTCGGTGGCGCTGACCAGGACCTCGCGGGGACCGACCTCGACGACCGTCTCCCCGCCCCGGGCGCGGGCGAGCAGTTGCGGGTCGACCGGCGGGGGCTCGGGCAGCGCATAGCCACCGGCCCGGGACCGGGCACGGCAGACGAGTTCGGAGATCAACCCGGCCTTCCAGTCGCTCCACGCCGCCGACCCGGTCGCCGCCGCATCGGCCTCGGTGAGCGCATGCAGCAGGTCGAGCAATTCCACCGATCCGCCGACGGCCGCGACGACGGTGTCGATGGTGGCCGGGTCGTCGAGGTCACGACGCGTCGCGGTGTCCGGCAGCAACAGGTGGTGGCGGACCATGGCCACCAGCGTGTCCGAGTCGGCGGGTGACAGGCCGAGTCGCGGGCCGATCCGCGCCACCAGGCGCTCGCCGTTGACCGTGTGGTCGCCCGCTGCGCCCTTGCCGATGTCGTGGAAGAGCGCGCCGAGCAACAGCAGGTCGGGGCGGTGGACCCGCCGGGTGAATGCCGCCGCCTCGACCGCGGTGACGACGAGGTGCCGGTCGACGGTGTAGCGGTGCACGGGGTTGCGCTGCGGGCGGGACCGGACGGCCTCCCACTCCGGCAGCATCCGGCCGAGCAGGTCGTGCTGGTCGAGCGCCTCCCAGACCCCGAGCAGCGCCGGGCCCGACCCGAGCAGCGTCACCAGCGTGTTGCGGGCCTCCTCCGGCCACGGCTCCGGCATGGGAGCGAGTTCGACGTGCAGGCGTTCGAGCGCGTGCGGCCCGACCGGCACGTCTGCCCGCGCCGCCGCTGCGGCAACGCGCAGGCCGATCACCGGATCAGCGGCCGGGTCGGCTTCCCGGGCGAGCAGCACCTCGCCGTCCTGCTCGACGACGCCGTCGGCAAGCGGTCGCCGAAGGAGAATCGGCTTGCGCAACGACCAGCCCTGCTTGCGGCTCGCCGACCACCGCTCGACAGCCCGCCACGCGGTGTCAAGGGCGAACGAGATCCGCCGGGACGACGAGGAAACGGTGTGCAGCAGCCCGTCGGCGTCGGCGAGACCGAGCAGCCGGGCCACGCCGTCCTGGTCCTGCAACAGCAACTGTTCCTGGGACCGGCCGGTAGCCAGGTGCAGGGCATCCCGAGCGTCGAGCAGGTTGACATGGGCGGCGCGCACGTCGCGCCAGTGCACGTCGACGACCTGCGCGGTGGCGATCGCGCGCAGCACGACCAGGTCGCGCAGGCCCCCCTGACCCTCCTTGAGATCGGGCTCCAGCAGATGGGCTACGTCGCCGCCGGCTGCCCAGCGTCGCTGACAGGACTCGCGCAGCTCGGCCAGGCGGGCGGCGGCCTTGCTCCGCCAGGCTGCCCGGGCGGACTTGAGCAACTCGGCGGTCACGGTCGGGTCCCCGGCGACGTGCCGGGCGTCGAGCAGCCCGGCACCGGCCTTGAGGTCGCGGGCGCCGACCACGAGCGCCTCGTGCATGGTGCGTACGGAGTGATCGAGCGACAGGCCGGCGTCCCACACCGGATACCAGATGGAGTCGGCCAGCTCGCGGACAAACTTCTGTCCACTGTGGAGCAGCAGCAGGTCGACGTCGCCATAGGGAGCCGGCTCACGGCGGCCGAGACCGCCGACCGCCACCAGGGCGACGCCGGCCAGGTCCGGCAGATGGGGTACGAGGCTGCGCAGCCACTCGTCGTACCAGTCGGTCAGAGCCGCCCGCCGGCCCGTCCCGTCGAGATCGGGACGGGCCAGCAGGGTGGCTCGGTCAGAGCGCGTCGGAGCCACGCTCACCGGTGCGCACGCGCACCAGCTCGCCGACCTCGACGACCCAGACCTTGCCGTCGCCGATCTTGCCGGTCCGGGCTGCCTCGACGATGACGTCGACAACCTTGCGGGCCTCGCTGTCGTCGGCGAGCACCTCGACCTTGACCTTGGGCACGAAGTCCACCGCGTATTCCGCGCCGCGGTAGACCTCGGTGTGCCCCTTCTGCCGGCCGAAGCCCTGCACTTCGCTGACGGTCAGCCCGGCGATGCCCAACGGCTCCAGAGCGGCCTTGACGTCCTCCAGCTTGAACGGCTTGATGATGGCTGTCACCAGTTTCATTTGGCCACCACCCCGGTCGTGTGCTCGGCCGGCCGGCCGGCCGGGGCGTAGCTGCCGCCCGCGCCGGCGAAGCCGATCTCGTAGGCCGTCTCGGCATGCAACGTCGTGTCCAGGCCGACCATTTCCTCCTCCTCGGTGACCCGCAGACCCATGACGGCCCGGACGACGATGGCGATCAGCAACGTCATGGCGAAGCTGTAGGAGATGACCGCCACGGAGACCACGGCCTGTTTGCCCAGCAGGGCGAACCCACCGCCGTAGAACACGCCGTTGGCGCCGGCCGAATTGACCAGCTTGGTGGCGAACAGCCCGACGCACAGGGTCCCGACCAGACCACCGACGAGGTGCACGCCGACGACGTCGAGGGCGTCATCGAAGCCCAGGCGGAACTTCAACCGGCAGGCGTAGGCGCAGGCGACGCCGGCGATCAGGCCGATGGCGATCGATCCCAGCGGGGAGACGTAGCCGGCGCACGGGGTGATGGCCACCAGTCCGGCCACCGCACCGGAGGCGGCCCCCAACGTGGTCGCCTTGCCGTTGACGAACCGCTCGTAGAGGACCCAGCCGATCATGGCCGCGGCCGTCGCGGTGTTGGTGTTGAGGAAGGCGTACCCGGCCAATCCGTTGGCACCGAGCGCGGACCCGGCGTTGAAGCCGAACCAGCCGAACCACAGCAGCGCGGCGCCGAGCAGCGTGAACGGCAGGTTGTGTGGCCGCATCTGCAACTGCGGCCACCCGGCCCGCTTGCCGAGCAGGACGGCCAGTGCCAGCCCGGCGGCGCCCGCGTTCATGTGCACGACCGAGCCGCCGGCGAAATCCAGTGCCCCCCACTTGAAGGCCCACCCGTTGGGCGAGAAGACCCAGTGCGCGACCGGTCCGTAGACCAGCAGCGACCAGGCGACGACGATGACGCAGAAGGCGCCGAACTTCATCCGGTCGGCGATCGACCCGGTAAACAGCGCCGGGGTGATGACGGCGAACATCAACTGGAAGCAGACGAACACCACCGGTGGGATCGTCTGGGCCAGCGACCCCGAGTAGCCGGACACCTCCTGCCCGAGATGCTGCAGCCCGGCGTCGTGCAGGGTGCCGAACAAGCCCTTGAAACCGTCGTTGCCGAAGGCGATGCTGAAGCCGGCCACGACCCAGACCACGCTGACGATGCCGATCGTGATGAAATTCTGCATCAGCATGGCCAGCGCGTTCTTGCCCCGGACCATCCCGCCGTAGAAGAAGGCAAGCCCCGGCGTCATGATCAGCACCAGGGCCGAGCTGGCGAGCACCCAGGCTGTGTTACCCGAATCGATCTTCACAGGCTCTCCTTTCGTCCGGGCCACCGTCCAGGAGCGCTGTTTCCGGACCGGTTCCCAGTTGTTTCGGCCAGGTGAACATCCTCACAACGTCTCACCGTCGCTGCTGGCCCTCGACTGGCCCTCGCCGAGCAGCGCGTCGACGAACACGGCCGGCTCGAAGGCCGCCAGATCGTCGGGTCCCTCGCCCAGGCCGATCAATTTCACCGGGATCCCCAGCCGCCGCTGTACCGCGATGACGATGCCACCCTTGGCTGTGCCATCGAGCTTGGTGAGTACGACGCCGGTGACGTCGACGGCCTCGGTGAACACCCGGGCCTGGACGAGGCCATTCTGGCCCGTGGTCGCATCCAGCACCAGCAGGGTCTCGTCGACGGGTCCGTGCTTCTCGATCACCCGCTTGACCTTGCCCAACTCGTCCATCAGGCCGGTCTTGGTGTGCAGCCGCCCGGCCGTGTCGATGACCACCGTGTCGACACCCAACTCGGTCCCGCGCCGCACCGCCTCGAAGGCGACCGAGGCCGGGTCCCCGCCTTCCGGGCCGCGTACCGTCTGCGCACCGACCCTGGCGCCCCACGTCTCCAACTGCTCGACCGCCGCCGCCCGGAAGGTGTCCGCGGCACCCAGCAGGACGGACCGGCCGTCGGCCACGAGCACCCGGGCCAGCTTGCCGCACGTCGTGGTCTTGCCGGTGCCGTTGACGCCCACGACGAGCACGACCGCCGGCCGGCCGTCCTGACCGGCCGTATGCAGGGCCCGGTCGGCGTCGCCGAGCGCGCGGATGAGTTCCTCGGCCAGCAGCGCACGCAGTTCGGCCGTGCTGCGACTGCCCAGCACCCGAGTCCGCTCACGCAGCCGCTCGACGATCTCCCGGGCCGCGTCGACGCCGACGTCGGCGCCGAGCAACGCATCCTCGACCTCCTCCCAGGCCGCGTCGTCGAGGTGGTCACGGGACAGCAGCGACAGCACCCCCCGGCCGAGGGTCGACTGCGAGCGGGCCAGTCGGCCCCGTAGGCGGACGAGACGTCCGGCTGTCGGTTGGGGTACGTCGAGGGCCGGCGGCTGACCCGCCTCCGGCAGTGCCTGGTCGACCGTCACCTGCGGGGCGTCGGCCGCGGACGACTCGACCGTGGGCTCGGCCGGTTGAGCCGGCGTCGGGCCGGGTGCGCCCCGGCGCGGGCGGCGAGCCCGGACGAGCAGCCCCAGCCCGGCGAGCAGCGCCACCGCGGCGACGGCACAGCCGACCAACAGCAGGCCGACCAACAGATAGTCCATCAGTGGATCCAACCAAACGCCGGGCCGGGAGCTTGTCAGGCAGTCTCGAGTTCGCGCAACCGCTGGCTGATCAGCGTGGTGATGCCGTCGCCGCGCATGCTCGCGCCGTAGAGCGCGTCGGCCACCTCCATAGTGCGCTGCTGATGGGTGATGACGATCAACTGGCTGGTGGCCCTCAGCTCGCCGATGAGGCCGATCAACCGGCCCAGGTTGATGTCGTCGAGGGCCGCCTCGACCTCGTCGAGCACGTAGAACGGGCTCGGCCGGGCGCGAAAGATCGCCACCAGCAGCGCGATCGCGGTCAGCGAGCGCTCACCGCCGGACAGCAGCGACAGTCGCTTGATCTTCTTCCCCGGTGGCCGGGCCTCGACCTCGACCCCTGTGGTCGTCAGATCCCCGGGATCGGTCAGCAGCAGTCGGCCCTCGCCACCGGGGAAGAGCGCCGCGAACACGATCTCGAACTCCCGCGCCGTGTCGGCGAAAGCTCCGGCGAAGACGTCGTGGATGCGGTCGTCGACCTCACGCACGACGGTCAGCAGATCGCGGCGGGTGTCGCGCAGATCCGTCAGCTGGGTCGACAGGAACGCGTGCCGCTCCTCCAGGGCGTTGAACTCCTCCAGGGCACGCGGGTTGACGCGGCCCAGCAGAGCCAGGTCGCGTTCGGCCCGCGCGGCCCGCTTCTGCTGGGTCGCCCGGTCGTACGGTGCCGGCTTTTCGTCGTCTGTCTCCGCAGCGGAGCCGGTGTCTGCATCGGACGGTGGTACGGGGACCGGCCGGTGCGGGCCGTAGTCGCCGATCAGCGAGCCGATTTCCACCCCGTAGTCCTGGCCCGCCCGCGACTCCAGGGCTTCGATGCGGAGCCGCTGCTCGGCCCGCGCCACCTCGTCACGGTGCACCACGCCGGTGAGGCGGTCGAGCTCCGCCGCGAGCTCGCGGGCGCCGTGCCGGACCGCGAGCAGCTCGCCCTCGCGGACCACGCGGGCCTGCTGCGCGGCGTCGCGATCCCCGGCCGCCCGCTGCAGAGACACCGACAACCGGGCCACGGTGGCCTGGGCCCCGCGCACGACGGCGGCGGACACGACGGCCCCCCGGGCCCTGGCCACCCTGGCCTGCGCGGCGCGCTCGCGGGCGGCACGCTCGTCGGCTGCCGTGCGGCGCAACGCGTCGATGCGCCCGGCCAGCGCCCGCACTCGCTCCTCTGCGGTGCGAACTGCCAGCCGCACCTCCATCTCCGCCTGTCTTGCCGCGGCGACGTCAGCGGCCAGGGAATCGCGCTCGTGGGTCGAAGGCTCGGAATCCGCGGGAGCCGACTCGGCGGTGCGCAGCCGCTCCTCGAGCCCCGCGAGGCCGGCCAGGTCACGGTCGCGGGCCTCTTCGGCGGCGGCGCGAGCCCGCTCGAGGCGCTCGGCCTCACCCGCCGCCGCGCGCGCCGAGTTGCCCAGCTGGCCCAGCCGCTCTGCCACGGCAGCATGCTCGGCATCGGATGCGTGCAGCGCCACCAGCTCGCGCTGCACGGCCGTCTCGCGTTCGGCCAGCTCCGCCCGCGCGGCGACCAGCGCCGCGCTCGTGCGCCGGCTCGACTCCAGCGCCGCGGCGAGCTGTGCCTGCGCCTCGTCGACGGCGGCCTGCACCTCCAGCGTGCTGGGCGCGCTGGTCGAGCCACCGACAGCCCAGTCGGCACCCAGCAGGTCGCCCTCGGGTGTCACGGCACGGACCGCCGGCCACTCCTCCACCAGCGCCCGGGCAGCCGCGAGGTCCTGGACCACCGCCACTCCGGCCAGGGCCCGTCGCAGCACCGGACGGATCTCCGCCGGTGCATCGACCACGTCGATCGCCCACAACGCACCCGGCGGCAGTTGGGGCCCCGGGCCGACCGATGGCGCCGGCATCCCGGGAGCAGTGGAGGCGGCGGCCCCGCCGCCCCCGCCGGCCACGAGCAGGCCGGCCCGGCCACCGTCCTGATCTTTGAGCAACGTCAGCGCCGCGGCGGCGTCGGCCGGCGAGGCAACGGCCACGGCATCGGCGAGCGACCCGAGAGCCGCGGTGAGAGCCGCCTCGTGGCCCGGCCGGACGACGAGTAGAGCGGCCACCGAGCCGAGCAGGCCGGGAAGCCGCTCAGCGGCGGCCAGCAGGGCGCCGCTGCCGTCCTTGCGGCTGAGGCCGAGCACGAGGGCGTCGCGGCGGGCCGTCCAGGACGACCGCTGGCGCTCCGCCTCCCGCCCGCCCTCCTCCAGCCGGCGCACCTGGGCCTCGGCCCGCTGAAGGGTCGCGACGGCCGCCTCGTGTCGCTCGTCGAGACCCGACTCGGAGTCGTCGAGGACGCCCACCTCGCGCTGCAGGCGATCGAAGCCCGCCTGCGCAGACTCGGCTCGCGCCCGGGCACCGGCCAGGCTGCCTGCCAGCCGGGCGATCTCGTCGGTCCCGGCCTCGGCCCGGCTGCGCATGGCATGCGCCTGCCCGGCCAGCCGGGCCAGGCCCTCCCGGTGGTCGGCGGCGGCGCGAGCCGCCGCGACCAGTGCCCGCTCGGCCACGGCCAGCCGGTCCTCGGTCTCCCGGCGGTGGGCAACGGCGGCGGCCAGGCGCTGCTGATCGACATCGAGGGAGCGCCGCAGCGACTGCTCTTCGCCCCGCGTCCGCTCGGCCTCCTCCTCGAGGAGGGCCGGGTCCCGGCCAGGTCCGGGATCGTCGGGCACCTCGGCGAGGAAGCGCGCCCGCTCGGCAGCGAGTCGGCCGGTGCCACGGACCCGCTCGTCCAGAGCCGACAGCCGATACCACGTCTCCTGTGCCCGGGCGAGGGCTGCCGCGCCATCGGTCAACGCCTGCTCCAGCGCCAACTCCTGATTGCGCGCCGACAGCAGGTCGCGCTCCACCGCGCTACGCCGCTCGAGGGCAGTCGTCTCGTCGGCGACGTCGCGGTCCAGTGCCTTGCGCAACTGGACCAGGTCGTCGGCGAGCAGGCGCAGCCGGGCGTCGCGCAGGTCGGCCTGCACGGTTGCCGCTCGCCGGGCCACCTCGGCCTGCCTGCCCAACGGCTTGAGCTGCCGCCGCAGCTCCCCGGTCAGGTCGGTCAGCCGGGTCAGGTTGGCCGCCATGGCCTCCAACTTGCGGAGGGCCTTCTCCTTGCGCTTGCGGTGCTTGAGAACGCCGGCGGCCTCTTCGATGAAGGCGCGGCGGTCCTCCGGCCGAGCCTGCAGGACAGAGTCGAGCTTTCCCTGGCCGACGATCACGTGCATCTCGCGGCCGATACCGGAATCGGAGAGCAACTCCTGCACGTCCAGCAGGCGGCAGGACGTGCCGTTGATCTCGTATTCGCTCTCGCCGGAGCGGTACATCCGCCGTGTGACCGCGACCTCGGTGTAGTCGATCGGCAAGGCACCGTCGGCGTTGTCGATGGTCAGCGTCACCTCGGCCCGGCCGAGCGCCGGCCGCCCCGCCGTGCCGGCGAAGATGACGTCCTCCATCTTGCCGCCGCGCAGCGTCTTGGCCCCCTGCTCCCCGAGCACCCAGGCGATGGCGTCGACGACGTTGGACTTGCCTGAGCCGTTGGGGCCGACGACACAGGTGATGCCCGGCTCGAAGCGCAGGGTCGTCGCGGAAGCGAAGGACTTGAATCCCTTGAGCGTCAGGCTCTTGAGGTGCACGGGTCTCCGAGACGGACGGGGCGGACCTGGGCGCGGGGAAGGGCCCTGCGGTCTGGGGGCTGCTGAACTGCTCAGCTGTCGGACTGTCGAGCCGAAATCTACCGCCACATCGACACGATGAGCGTCAACCTTACCGGGCGACACGGACCGCGGGTCGCCGATCGGGTCGTCGAGCGGCTGGGACGAGATCGCCGGTCACGGTGGTCGGGCACCGCGACGGGGGTCAGATCAGATGCCTGCGTGCTCGAGGTGCGACAGGTGCAGCAACTCGTCGTCGGCCACCCGCATGGCAGCGGCCAGCCGGTCGTTGTCAGCTCGGATGGCGGACAACTCCGATTCGAGCTCGTGTACTCGTCGTCGCAGCCGCCCCACCTCGTCGATGAGACGCAGGTCTGGGCTGGTGGTGACATGACCGAACAGAGCCTTCGCCATCTTCGCGACTTCCTCAACGCTGGGGAACCGGGATCGCCACGCCTACCGCGCATAGCCGCGGGATTGGGGCGCAGGGCGGTGGATCGAGGGTCGCACGACGCCCCCGGCCGGTCAAGCCGACCGCCGTTGCGCCGCGCGCAATTCCCCGCGAACCCCGTCGAAACCGGCCCTGTGGTCTCGGCAGCCCCAGTCCCGGCAGTCCAAGTCCCGGCAGTCCAGGTCCCGGCAGCTTGACGGCCGATCACGGACGGGATCGGCGCGGCCGGGGCTGGCACCGTGGACAACTGAAGCTCGACCGGTTCATGAAAACCTCTCGACGGATCGGCGTGCCGCACCGGGCGCAGGGCAGGCCCTCCCGGCCGTAGACGTGCAGCGACCGGTCGAAGTACCCGCTCTCGCCGTTGATATTGACGTAGAGCGCGTCGAAGGACGTGCCGCCCTGGCCGAGAGCATGACTCATCACCTCCCGGGCGCCGTCGAGGACGGCGGCCACCTCGGCGCGGCGCAACGTCTCCGTCGGCCGCGAGCCGTGCAGCCGGGCCCGCCAGAGGGCCTCGTCGGCGTAGATGTTGCCGATCCCCGAGATCAGCGCCTGGTCGAGCAGCGCCCGCTTGACCGAGGTGCGCCGCCGCCGCAACGCGGTGGCGAAGACGCCCTCGTCGAACCGCGGATCGAGCGGGTCGCGGGCGATGTGCCGCAGGCTGTGGGGTACGGCGCTCTCGTAGGGGCTTGCCTGGGCGCCCCGGTCCGTGCTCTCGTCCGAGGATTCGATGTCGCACTCGTCGATGAACATGCCGCCGAAGGTCCGCTGGTCGACGAAGCGCAGCTCAGTCCCGCCGTCGGCGAAGCGCATCGCCACCCGAAGGTGCGGCTGGCGGGCCGTGCCTTCCGGCACGACGAGCAGCTGACCGCTCATTCCGAGGTGGGCGACCAGAGCGGCCCCCGCGTCGAGCGGCACCCACAGATACTTGCCGCGCCGCGACACGGGGCCGAGGGTCCGGCCGACCAGTCGAGCGGTGAAATCGTCGGGCCCGGCCAGGTGGCGTCGTACGGCCCTCGGATGGTGCACGGTGGCGGCTGTCAGGGTGCGCCCGGCGACCCACGTCTGCAGGCCGCGACGCACCACCTCCACCTCGGGCAGCTCCGGCATTTTCAGTCCGTCGCGGTGCGGGGATCGGCCCGAATGCGCAGGACCGAGAAGGCTGCCTCGGCGGCGCGCTGCTCGGCTTCCTTCTTGCTGCGACCGACACCGGTGCCGAGTTGTTCCCCGCCGATGACCGCGACGGCGGTGAAGGTCTTCTGGTGGTCGGGCCCGATCTCGCTCACCTGGTAAACCGGAACACCAAGGCCTTCTCCGGCGGTGAGCTCCTGCAGGCTGGTCTTCCAGTCCAGGCCGGCCCCCCGATAGGTGACGTCTTCGAGCACCGGGTCGAACAGCCGGTGCACCACCTGCCTGGCGCCGTCGATCCCATGATCGAGGTAGACCGCGCCGAGCACCGCCTCGAGCGTGTCGGCCAGGATGCTGGCCTTGTCGCGCCCACCCGTCACCTCCTCACCGCGCCCGAGCCGCAGATGAGCGCCGAGTCCGCCCGGGCCGAGACCACGCGCGACGTCGGCGAGGGCTCGCATGTTGACCACGGACGCGCGCAGCTTGGCGAGCTGGCCCTCGGCCAGGTCGGGATGAGCGCGGTAGAGCAAGTCGGTGATCACCAGGCCCAGCACCGAGTCGCCGAGGAACTCCAGCCGTTCGTTGGTCGGCAGCCCGCCGTTCTCATAGGCGTACGAACGATGGGTCAGCGCCCGGCACATCAGGCCCGGATCGAGTGACGTCCCGAGGGCCGCTTCCAGAACCGCCGCCGACCGGGAGCCGCCGCCCGCGACCTCGCTCACCCTGCCGCCGGATGAGCTGGCGACGGAACTGCGGGGATGGGCTCCCGACGGTGCATCCCCTTGAGCAGGACGTTGCCGGTGAAGCCGTCGGGCTTGCCGCCGACTCCCCGGACCCGCAACGCCAAGGCTGTCCCGGCCAGGACGGCATCCGGCGCGCAGTCACGCCCGAGCAGGTCGACCGCGATCCGAATGCGCCGCGTGGATTCGGGCTCGGATGGGCCCGGCATTCACGCCACCGGTCAGACGGAGAGGATCTGGCGGCCGTCGTACGTGCCGCAGGTCGGGCACGCGGTATGCGACAGCTTGGGCTGCCGGCATCGGCCGCAGGGCTGGAGCGCGGGCGCAGTGGTCTTCCACTGTGACCGGCGCGAACGCGTGTTGCTGCGCGACATCCGGCGCTTCGGAACGGCCACGGCTAGCTCTCCTGACTGTTGTCGTGCAGCTGCTGCAGAGCCGCCCATCGTGGGTCGGCCTGGTCGTGCCTGTGGCCGGTCGGCAGCTCGTCCCAGCGCTCACCGCAGATGGCGCACAGACCTGGGCAACCCTCCCGGCACAGCGGGACCAGCGGCAAGCCGAGCACCACCGCGTCCCTTACCACCGGCTCGAGGTCGCAGAAGTCGCCCTCGAGCCGGCTGACCTCGCCCGGCGAAGTGGTCTCCTCCGTGGTGCTGTCCGGATAGGCGAACAGCTCCTGCATGTCGACGACCAGCTCGTCGGTGACCGGGCCCAGGCACCGGGCGCACTCCCCCGCGACCGACGCGCTCACGGTGCCGGTGACGAGCACGCCTTCCATCACCGACTCGAGCCGCAGATCGAGGTGAAGCCGCGCCCCGGCCGGAACGCCGACCAGCTCCAGGCCGAGCCCGTCAGGCGCGAGAACGGGGAAGGACAGGCGGCGCATCGACCCAGGCCGACGACCGAGCTCGCGAGTATCCAGCACGAGCGGGTGGCGGGGGTCGAGGCGAGCTGGCGTTTTCCTGTTCACGAGACTGTGGTTTGCCATGCAGCCGGTGAGACTGCGGTTGGCAAGCGGATCGGGTCGGCACTGTCGAGGCCTCATCGAGGATACCCGAGCCCCGGCCACGCGTCGACGCGACTCAGGTTGTGGGCTGATCGACCGGCGCGCCCTGGTCGCTGCCGGCACGGGCCCGCAGCCGGTCGCGCCCGCGCTCGACCGTCGTGAGGGTCCGGGTGAGCACCCGCTCGAACTCCGCCAGCGTCTCGTCGACGTAGATCTCGGCCGCTGCCTTGAGCCGGTCGGCCTCAGTCCTGGCCTCCGCCATCAAGGCCGCCGCCTCGTGCTGTGCGGCGGCTGTGACGTCCGCCTCGGACACCAGCCGCCGGTGCTCACCGAGGCCGCCGGTGACGACGCGCTCGGCCTCCCGGTGGCCGGCCGCGATGATCTCGTCGCGCTCATCCAGCACTGCACGTGCCTTGCGCACCTCGGCCGGCAATTCGGCGCGGAGCGAGTCCAGCAGGTCGAGGAGTTCTTCGCGGTTGACGATGCACGACGCCGACATGGGCACCGACCGGGCACCCTCGATCAGTGCCGTCACCTCGTCGATGCGCTCGAGCGGGTTCACGGTTTTCGGTCCCCAGTCAGCCGTGGTCAACCGTGGTCCGCGAGGCGCTCGATGAGTCGCGCGCTCACCGACTCCGGCACGTGTGCGGAGACGTCGCCGCCGAAGGTGGCGACCTCCTTGACCAGGCTGGAGGAGAGGAAGGAGTAGAGCGGGTTGGTCGCCATGAACAGAGTCTCGACGCTGGCCAGCCCGTGGTTCATCTGTGCCATCTGCAACTCGTAGTCGAAGTCGCTGACCGCGCGGAGGCCCTTGACCACCGTCTTGATGCCGTGCGCGGTGCAGTAGTCGACGGTGAGCCCATAGAAGGAGTCGATGCTGATGTTTTCGTAGTCCCGGGTGACCTCACCCAGCATGTCCATCCGCTCGTCGACGGAGAACAGCCGCTGCTTGCTCTTGTTGACCAGCACCGCGACGACGACCTCGTCGTAAAGCTGGCCGGCCCGCAAGATGATATCGAGATGGCCGTTGGTCACCGGGTCGAACGAACCCGGACAGACGGCGCGTCTCATGATCGGCGACCGTACCAAAGGGTGCCGTCGCCGTAGCGCCTTTCCTTGATCGGTTCGAGGCCGAGCGGCCAGGGCCACGCACCGCCACGCGTCGGCCGCTCGGCGACCACGACGGCGCCCGCCCGGCTCCAGGACGCAGCGACGAGCGCCAGGCAGCCGCCCAACTCCGCGTCGGTCAGCTCGTAGGGCGGGTCGGCGAAGACGATGTCGAAGGGCTCGCCGGGCGTTTCCTGCAGGAATCGCTCGACCGTACGGCGGACCAGTCGCGCCCCGCTCGTCGCCACCGCGACGATGTTGTCGGTGATGACCTGAGCGGCGACGGGGTCGGCCTCCACCAGGACCACGTCGCTCGCACCGCGCGACAGCGCTTCCAGGCCGACCGCACCGGAGCCGGCGTAGAGATCGAGGAAGCGCGCGCCGGCGACGTCGGTCAGGCCGGCCAGCGTCGAGAACATCGCCTCGCGCACGCGGTCCGCGGTCGGCCGGACGACCCGGCCGGCCGGTGTCGCCAGCGGCCGGCCGCGAGCCGTGCCGGCAATGATGCGCGTCATGCCCGCTCCAGGTATTCCGCCTGGTCGTCGTCCACAAGTGCAGCCACCGCCGCGGCAAGTGCCGGATGGCTCGCCAGCTTGGGATCGGCGGAAACCAGCCCGGCCGCCTCTGAACGGGCTGCGACGATGAGGTCCTCGTCGTTGAGTAGCGAGAGCAGCCGCACCTGCCGCCGCCGGCCGGACTGGGCGGCACCGAGCACGTCACCTTCCCGCCGCTGCTCGAGGTCGAGCCGGGCCAGCGCGAAGCCGTCCGTCGTCTCGGCCACCGCCGCCAGCCGCTGCCCCGCGGGCGACCCCGCTACGGCCTGGGTGACCAGCAGGCACCAGCCCATGGCGGCACCCCGGCCGACCCGCCCGCGCAACTGGTGCAACTGGCTGACCCCGAACCGGTCGGCGTCCATCACCACCATGACGGTCGCGTTGGGAACGTCGATGCCGACCTCGATCACCGTCGTGGCAACGACCACGTCCGTCTCGCCCTGTGCGAAGCGCCGCATGACCGCGTCCTTGTCGTCGGGGGGCAGCCGGCCGTGCAGCATCTCGACGCGCAGCCCGGCGAGGGCGCCGTCACGCAGCATGCTGAAGACGGCAGAGACTGCGAGCGGTGGCCGGGACCCGTCCGCGCCGTTGGGTAAGCCGCCGTCGGTCAAGAGCGTGCTTCCGGTTTCCGGGTCCACCGGGCGAGCCGGGTCGTCCTCGCCGATCCGCGGGCAGACCACGAAGGCCTGGTGGCCGCTGCCGACCTCTTCGATCACCCGCCCCCATGCACGGTCGAGCCAGGCCGGCTTCTCACCAGCGGGCACGACGACCGACCGGATCTCCTGACGACCGGCGGGCAACTCGCGCAGCGACGAGACCTCGAGATCGCCGTACACGGTCATGGCCACGGTCCGCGGGATCGGCGTCGCCGTCATGACCAGCACGTGTGGGGGGTTGGCGGCCTTGGCCCGCAGGGCGTCGCGTTGCTCGACGCCGAAGCGGTGCTGCTCGTCGATCACCACCAGACCGAGGTCGGCGAATCGTACGGTCTCCTGCAGCAGGGCGTGGGTGCCCACGACGATCCCCGCGACACCGGAGGCAGCCTCGGCCAGCGCGGTGCGCCGGGCCGGCGCCGACTGGGACCCGGTCAGCAGGGCGACCCGCGTCGACGGCTCGGAAGCGTCCAACTCACCGGCCCGCGCGAGCGGCCCGAGCAGGGCCCGCAGCGACGCGGCGTGCTGGGCGGCGAGCACCTCCGTGGGTGCCAGTAGCGCAGCCTGCCCGCCGCCGTCGATCACCTGCAGCATCGCCCGCAAGGCGATCACGGTCTTGCCGGAGCCGACCTCGCCCTGGAGCAGCCGGTGCATGGGGTGCGCCCCGGCCAACTCCGTCGCGAGAAGTTGCCCGATCTCGCGCTGACCACCGGTGAGGGAGAACGGCAGCCGTGCGTCGAAGGCGGCGACCAGCCCCGCGGCGACCGGGCGCCGCGGCGTCGCCGGATGCGCCGCTGCCGCCGACCGGCGCTGCGCGAGCGTCACCTGGAGGGCAAGCGCCTCGTCCCATTTCAGCCGGCGTATCGCCGCCCGGACGGTGTCCCATGTGGACGGCCGGTGGATGTCGTGCAGCGCCTCGGTCAGGGCGGCCAGACCATGCCGGGTCCGCAGCGGTGCCGGCAACGGGTCGGGCAGCTGCCCGATCTGGTCCAGGACGAGCCGCACGCAACGCTGCACGGTGAACGTGTTGACCTTGGCGCTGGACGGATAGATCGGCACCAACTGGCCGGCGAAGTCTTCGGCCACGGTGCCCTCGTCGTCGTCCACCAGTTGGTAGTCGGGGTTGGTGAGCTGTCGCTTGCCGCGAAACTCCTCGACCTTGCCGGCGAAGAAGGCCCGACGGCCCTCGCGCAACTCCCGCTCCCGCCACGGCTGGTTGAAGAAGGTCAGTGTGAGCCTGTGGTGCCCATCGGACACCACCACGTCGGTCTTGTGCAGCTTGGGCCGCAACCGCCGCCCGGACACCCGCAGCACCTCGGCGTACACCGTCACGTTGTCGTCGACGCGCAGCGCGCTGAGATCTGTCAGCTCGCCGCGCTGCTGATAACGCCGGGGGTAGTGCCGCAGGAGATCCGCGACAGTGTGCAGGTCGAGGCCGTCAGCGAGTGCCTTGGCGGACTTGCCGCCGACGACCCCGCTGAGCTTCGAATCGAGGTCGAACATCAGCTCACTCGACGCCGATCAACAGCGGGAACCGCGGCTGACCCCCGTCGTAGACCACCGTCTCGACGGTGGGCCACATCTCTTGCAGGTGGGCTGTGAGCTCCGCTCCGAGGCATGGGCCCGCATCGGCGCCGAGGATGAGGGTGACCAGCTCTCCCCCGCCGGTGAGCAGCCGATCGAGCAGTTGGCGGGCAACGGGCAGGGTGCCGACGCCCACCACCGACACCTCGCCGTCGACGAGCCCGAGCACGTCGCCGGCCCGGCAGGGGCCGTGGGGGGTGTCGGCGTCTCGGACCGCCGTCGTGATCGCTGCGGACCGGCTGGCACCGGCCGCCTCGGCCATGGCGATCACGTCGTCGGCAAAGCGCCGGTCGGGATCCCGAACGGCCAGCGCAGCCAGGCCCTGCACCGCCGACCGGGTCGGCACGACGGCGACGGTGTGCCCCTCGGCACGCGCCTCCTGCGCCGCGGCATCGGCCACCGCCTGGGTGTTGCGGTCGTTGGGCAGCACCACCACCTGGGTGCTGCCAGTACGCCGGATGGCGGCCAGCACCTCGGCGGTCGACGGAGCACGCCCCGGCCCGCCCGGTGCCACCTGCGCACCCTCGGCGGCGAACACCGCGGCCAGCCCGGTGCCGTCGGCCACGGCGACCGCGCCGCGGTCGGCGCTCACCGGCGCGCCGGGGTGCTGATCGGCGAAACGGGTGACGGTGATCCGGTAGGGCCGCCCGGCCCGCACGCCTGCCTCGACGGCCGCCCCGACATCGTCGACGTGGACATGGACGTTCCACAGTCCGTCGCCGGTGCCCGCGACCAGCAGCGAGTCGCCGAGCGGCACGAGGTCGGCCCGCAATCGGGCGGCGGCGACGTCCCCGGCCTCGAGGAGGTACTGCACCTCGTACTGGTAGTCCGACAGGCCGTCGTCGGGTGCGCGCGCGGCGCAGGCGGGAGCGCTCGACAGCGCTCGCGGTCCGGCCAGCCGGTCCGGCACCCCGGTCACGGCGGCGACCAGGGCGTCGAGCAACACCACGAGACCGCGGCCACCGGCGTCGACCACGCCGGCACGGGCGAGTGCGGGCAACTGCTCCGGAGTCCGCGCGAGCGCCCGGGCGGCCCCCTTGGCCGCTGCGGTGACGACCGCAACCAGGTCGTCCCCCGCGCCCTCGGCGGCCAGCGCGGCGGACCTGGCAACGGACAGGATCGTGCCCTCGACGGGCTCGGCAACGGCGGCATAGGCCGATTCCGCCGCCCGGGTGAGGGCTGCCGCCACGGCCCGCCCGCCGGCGCTCGGTGCCGCGGCCAGCGCTTCTGCGGCCCCTCTGAGCACCTGGCTGACGATGACCCCCGAATTGCCGCGAGCCCCGAGAAGTGCACCGCGGGCCATGCAGTGGAGCACCGGCCCGAGACCCTGTGCATCCGGGTGCGCGTCGAGGGCTTCGGCCGCCGCCCGCATGGTGTGCATGAGGTTGGTGCCGGTATCACCGTCTGGGACCGGGTAGACGTTGAGGTCGTCGATCTCCTCCCGCGCGGCGGTCAGGGCAGCGAGGCCGCCGCGGCACCAGCGGCGCGCGACGGCGTCGTCGAGGGCCTGCATCATCGCCGCTGCCCTCCTTGTGCCGGTCCGCGGGCGGAATGCGAGCCTATTCGACCACCGCCCGCCGACGGCATCTGCTGTCCCGTTTGCGCCCCCGTTTGCAGCTCCGTTTGTCGCCTGCGGGCCGGGCCGTGTTTGCTGGCATGCGGTCGGCTGGTTACGCTGCTGTCGGTTGCTGTCGGTTGCTGGGCGGGCCGGCCATTGCTACCTGCCGTCTCGTCCCTTCGCAAGGAGTGTTCCGTGGCTAGCGTGTGCGACGTCTGTGGCAAGCGGCCAGGGTTCGGCATGGCCGTCTCGCATTCCCACCGCCGCACCAACCGCCGCTGGAACCCCAACATCCAGACCGTGCGCGCCATGGTGGGCAACGGCACCCGTAAGCGGCTCAACGTCTGCACGTCCTGCCTGAAGGCGGGCAAGGTCAGCCGCTAGCGCCCTTTGGCGGGGCGGCTTCTCACGTTGATCTTGAGCTTCCGGCGGCGCCCGGGCGGGCGGGCAGCGTCGATGTAGTCGTGCGTCTACTGGTCGATGTGCCTAGACCCGACCGGCGTTCAGCCGACGCTCGAGGTCCTCGCCGAAGTAGAATTGCTGAAAGCCCGGATCGAACAGCCCTATCTCTTGGGCTTCCTCCGCGGTCAGTGGTCGCAGGCTTCCGTCGGGTTTCTCTGCCGCCCCGTGGGGGCCGACGCTCGGCCCTGGCAGGTCGGCCCGACGGCGGTGGAACATCTCAGGTGCTGCCGGGAACAGCCTGAGCAATCCCTCGTGGTGCCCGATGATCCGCCAGCGGCCGGACGTCACGGCCAGGCAAGTGCTTTGCCGATCGATGGGCGCGGGGACCGCGGACATCTCGTTGACACTGAGTAACGGGCTGACCACTGTCCAGCAGGCATTTGTGCCGGTGTCGCGCCGCTGCCATGATGCGCCGCATGTCGCAGGACTGGCCGCCGCAGGCGCCCCCTCCCCCCTGGCAGCAGGCACCCCCTCCGCCCTCCTGGCCGCCACCGCCGCCCCCGCAGGCGCCACCGGCCTGGCAGCAGCCGCAGCCGTGGCAGCAGGGCCCCCCTGCATACCCCTACCCCGGTCCCCCGCCCCAACGGACGGGCACCGACGGCTTCGCCATCACCTCACTGATCTTCGGCATCCTGCCGTGCCTGGGCGGACTGCTCGGGGTGATTTTCGGCTTCGTCGCACTGTCCCGGATCAAGCGCCGGGGTGGGGGCGGGCACGGTATGGCGATCACCGGCATCGTGTTCGGATTCCTGTGGATGCTCGCCATCGCGGGGCTGGCTGTCACGGGCGCGCTGAACCCGACGCGCGATTCGGGCGGCCGCGTCAAGACGAAGACGTTCGTCACCCTCTCGGAGGTCCGAGTGGGCGACTGCGTGGCCGAGAAGCCGCCGGGCGAGGTCTCCGGATTGACCGTCAAGCCCTGCGTCCAGCCGCACCTGGCCGAGGTCTACTACGTGACCACCATGCACGACGCCAGCTATCCCGGTGATCAGGCGGTCGACGACTTCGCCGTGGCGCGCTGCCGGCAGCAGTTGCCGATCTATGTCGATGCGACTCCCGACCACACCGGCTACGACATCTACTACGTCCAGCCGACCCGCACTTCGTGGGCGGGCGGCAACCGGGTCGTCGTGTGCATGCTGCGCAAGCAGAGTGGTCAGCTGACCGGCTCGGCGAAGGGCGCCGGTCCCGCGCCGAGCTGACCGCGACCGTGATGCTCAGCCGAAGTGGTCGTGTCCGCCGGCGGATGGCTCGCCGTCCACGGTGACGCCGTCGCCGGCCGCCACGGCTCCGATGGTGACCCAGCCCGCCGGCACCGCTGCACCGAACGTCGCGGCCAGCGCATGGTCGTCGCCGCCGGTGAGAACCCAGGCATACGGATCGACGCCGAGCGCCGCGCCAACGTCGACGAGCTGTTGCGGCGGCGCCAGGGCGGCTCGCCGGATCCCGATGGCCACCCCGCTGGCGGTAGCCAGGTGCCCGAGATCCTGCACCAAGCCGTCGCTGACGTCGATCATCGCGGTGGCACCGGAGTCCGCAGCGTGCGGTCCTTCGGCATAGGGGGGCTCGGGCCGGCGGTGTGCCTCCACCACGGCACGCGGTGACCGGAAGCCCTTGCCCAGCACAGCCAGCCCGGCCGCCGCCCAGCCGAGCCGGCCGCAGACCGCCACCACGTCGCCGGGCCGGGCGCCCGCGCGGGTCACCGGGTCACGGCCCTGCAGGTCACCGAGCGCGCTCACCGCGAGGGTCACCCGCTCCCCCCGCACGATGTCGCCGCCGACGACTGCGGCACCGACCGAGCAGGTCTCGTCGCGCAAGCCGTCGGTCAGCTCGTCGATCCAGGCGAGCGGGGTGTCCGACGGGCACCCCAGCCCGACCAGCAACGCGGTGGGGATCGCACCCATGGCCGCCACGTCGGCCAGGCTCTGTGCGGCGGCCTTGCGGCCGATGTCGTAACCGGTGGACCAGTCGCGCCGGAAATGACCGCCCTCCAGAAGTAGATCCGTGGTGGCCACGACCCGGCCGTCAGGTGTCTCGAGAACCGCGGCGTCGTCTCCCGGCCCGAGCAGCGCCCCTCCACCGGAACCGAGGCGCGCGATCAGCCGGGCGATGAGCCCGAATTCCCCCGCCTCACCGACAGTCACGGTCACCTCCTGCGATAGTTTGAGCGTCCGGTCCGGCCCGACGACGAAAGGACACGCCGTGGTCCAGGCGTACATCCTCATCCAGACAGAGGTCGGCAAGGCCGCCGACGTGGCTGTGACGATCAAGGACATCAACGGTGTGGCTCAGGTGGATGCCGTCACCGGACCCTACGACGTCATCGTGCTGACCGAAGCCAGCAGCGTCGACGAGCTCGGCAAGCTGGTCGTCAGCCGGGTGCAGAGCGTGCCCGGCATCACCCGCACGCTGACCTGCTCGGTCGTGCACCTCTGAGCTCCTCGGCATCTCGCCGGGCCGCCCTGCTGGCCACCGCCGCCGCGCTGCCGGCGGCGACGGCTGCCGCCCTGCTGACGGCCCACCTCACCGCCCCTCCCCGTGCCGTCCACCCCGCCACCACCGGTCCATCCGCCGTGCGGGTCGCCGGCCGGCCGTTCACCCTGGAGGGACGGCGGGTGTGCCCGCACCTGATGGCCGCCCTTCCCGACCGCCTGGGCCGGCTGCCCGGTCGCCGGGTCGTGGCCGACCGCCGGTCGGTGGCCGCCTGGGGCGACCCGCCGGTGGTGCTGCGGTGTGGAGTCGCCCCGCGACCCGGGCCGGTCGGGCACTACCTGGTGCTCGACGGTGTCTGGTGGACCACGGACGCTGGCGGGGGCACGGTGACATGGACGACGGTCGGCCGCCGGGTCAACGTGCAGGTTCTTGTCCCGGCAACGTACGACTCCCAGGGACCGCTGCTGGCCGGCCTGTCCCCGCCGCTCAACCGTACGATCTCGAGGGCCTGACCGGCCCCGGTCAGCGCAGGCCGGTGCCCCTGGCCAGTGCCGTCTCGATCAGCCGACCCACCAGGTTGGGGAAGTCCACACCGGTGGCGGTCCACGCGCGGGAAAACATGGAGATCGGCGTGAAGCCGGGCATGGTGTTCACCTCGTTGACCACCAAGTCGTCGGTGGAGCGGCCGTCACCGGTGACGAAGAAGTCCACCCGGGCCAGGCCCGCGCAGCCGAGCGCGGTGAACGCCCGGACCGAAAGCTCGCGCAGCCGCCGTGTCACCTCGTCGGGCAGCACCGCCGGCACGTCGAACTCGCAGACGTCGCAGATATACTTCGCCTCGAAGTCGTACCATTCCCGGCCACCCAGGAGCCGGATCTCCCCGGGCACGCTGGCCTCGGGCGGCTGACCCGGCGAACCTTCGAGCACCCCGCACTCGATCTCACGACCGACGAGGGCGCGCTCGACGATGACCTTGGGGTCGACGGTGCGGGCGGTCGCCAGGGCGGCCGGCAGGTCGCCCCAGTCCTGCACCTTGGTGATGCCGAGGCTCGAGCCGGCCCGGGCCGGTTTGACGAAGACCGGCAGGCCGAGGCGGTCGCGCCGGGCCGCATCGAGGGTGCCACCGCCCGGCCGCAGAACGGCGTAGTCGCCGATCGGCAAGCCCTCGGCGGCCAGCAGCTTCTTGGCGTATTCCTTGTCCATGGCAGCGGCACTGGCGAACACGCCCGAGCCGACATATGGCGTGCCGGCCATCTCCAGCAGCCCCTGGATCGTGCCGTCCTCGCCGTACGCCCCGTGCAGCACCGGGAAGACCACGTCGACAGCGCCGAGGATCCGGGCCCCATCGCCCGGCTCAGCCGCCAGGAGGCCGCCGCGGGTCGGATCGCCGGGCATCACGACGGCATCCCCCTTGGCCACCTCGGGCAGCTCGCGGCCGTGAATCTCCAGCGCCTTGGGATCGTCGCCGGTCAGCACCCAGCTGCCCTCCCGGGTGATGCCGATCGGCACGACGTCGTAGCGGTCCCGGTCCAAGGCACGCAGCACGCTGCCGGCACTCACACAGGAGATGGAGTGCTCGGTGCTCCGGCCGCCGAAGACGACGGCAACCCTGATCCGCCGCGGCACATCCGTCACAGCGCGCAGCGTACCCGTGCTGTCCCCGCTATTCAGCCTCCCCGCGTGCGTGATCATGCAGGTTTGCCGGCACTCACCGGCGTGTCGCCCTGCACGAGCACGATCACCGCGGTGGAAGGGAGGGTCACCGCGGGAAGGAAGAAGGGGTGGTGCGGAAGGTCGGTGCGGCGCGTGGGTCAGCCCAGGGCCTGGGTGATGTCGGCAATCAGGTCCTCGGGATCCTCCAGCCCGATCGCGATTCGCACGCTGCCGGCCGCCATCCCGCCGGCGGCCAGCGCCGCGTCGTCGAGTTGCCGATGCGTGGTCGACGCGACATGGCTCACCACCGTGTGGGTGCCGGCCAGTGAGGTGGCGTTCTGGACCAGCCGGAGGCGGTTGCAGAAGGCGATGCCCCCCTCCCGGCCGCCTCGCACGTCAACGGTGACGATGCCCCCGAAGCGCCCCGGGTCGAACAGCTTGGTCGCCAGCGCGTGGTCGCGGTGCGAGACCAGCCCGGGGTGATGAACCCGGTCGAGGGCCGGGTGACCCTCCAGCGCGGTCGCGACCGCCAACGAGGTCTGATTCGATCGGATCACCCGCAGCGGCAGTGTGGCCAACCCCCGATGCATGAGGAACGCTTCGTCGGGGGCCATCGAGCCCCCCAGGTCGATGCGCAATGCCCGCACCCCGGCCAGGAGTCCGGGCGAGCCCACCGCCACACCGCCGGTCGCGTCGCTGTGCCCGCCGAGGTACTTGGTCGCCGAGTGCACCACGATGTCGGCGCCGTGCTCCAGCGGCCGGCACACGATGGGAGATGCGAAGGTGGAATCGACTCCGAGCAGCGCCCCGGCATCGTGCGCGATCGCGGCCAGCGACGGCAGGTCGGCCACCGTCAGCGTCGGGTTTGCCATCGTTTCGGCCCAGACCATCGCCGTCTGCGATGTGGTGACACGCCGCACTGCCTCGACGTCGGCAACGTCGACGAAGGTCGTCGTCACGCCGTATTTGGGCAGCACCCGGTGCAGCAGGGAGTACGTGCCGCCGTAGAGCTCACGCGAAGCGACGACGTGCGAACCGGCCTCGAGGAAGGTGAGCAGCACTGTGGAAATGGCGGCCATCCCGGAGGCGAAGGCCTGCCCGGTGACCTCGCCGTCCACTGCGTGTCCCTCCAGGGCGGCGACGGCGGCGGCGAAGGCGTCGACGGTGGGGTTGTCGATGCGGCTGTAGACATATCCGGGTGCCCGGTCACCGAGCACGTCGGCGTATTCCTGCGCCGTGTCGAATCCGAAGACGGCGGACCGGTAGACAGGCAGGCCCATCGGCCGCTGGACCGGCGTGTTGGGAGGCGGCAGGTGCACCGCCCGGGTGTGCTCGCCGTAGTCGCTCATTCCGGTTTGGTCTCCCGCCCCATCAGCGTCTTCATGGCCACCGAGACTGCCAGCCCGTCGTGGCACACGCGCACGATCTGCTCGGTTATCGGCATGTCCACGTTGTTCTTGCGGGCCAGGTCGAGGATCGATTGGCAGGACTTCACCCCCTCTGCCGTCTGCCGGGTGGCTGCCTGGGCCTGCTCCAGGGTCTCCCCGCGGCCCAGCCGCTCACCGAAGCTGCGGTTGCGCGACAGCGGTGACGTGCAAGTCACCACCAGGTCGCCGAGGCCGGCCAGGCCGGCGAAGGTCATGGGGTCAGCGCCCAGCGCTGCGCCGAGGCGGGCGGTCTCCGCCAGACCGCGGGTGATGAGGGACGCCTTGGTGTTGTCGCCGAATCCCATCCCCTCTGCCATGCCGGCCGCCAGGGCGATGACGTTCTTCACCGCACCGCCGAGTTCGCAGCCGACGACGTCGCTGTTGGTGTAGGGCCGGAAGTAGCTTGTGGTGCACGCCGCCTGCAACGCCCCCGCCCGGCAGGGGTCCAGGCACGCGACGACGGAGGCGGCCGGCTGCTCGAGGGCGATCTCCCGGGCGAGGTTGGGGCCGGTGACCACGGCGACCCGATCCTCGGTCACGACGGCGACCTCGCAGATGACCTGGCTCATCCGGGCCGTGGTCCCGAGCTCGACGCCCTTCATCAGGCTGACCACCGTGGCTGTCGGGGCAATGGCCGACCGCCAATGGCCAAGGTTTTCCCGCAAGGTCTGCGACGGCACCGCGAGGACGACGAGGTCTGCGCCGCCGATCGCCGCCTCGGCGTCCTTGGTCGCCGACAGCCGGTCCGGGAGCCGGATGTCGGCGAGATAGTCCGGATTCCGCCGGGTGGCCTGGACCGCGGCCGCCACCTGAGCCCGCCGAGCCCACAGGGTGACGTCGCAGCCGGCGTCGGCCAGCACCTTGCCGAAGGCGGTCCCCCATGAGCCGGCGCCGAGCACGGCGGCGCGCGTCATGTGGCGGCCTCTTCCGGGCGGACAGCTGCCGGCTGACGGAAAATCGCCGCCGGCGGTGTCTCACCGCGGATCTCGGCCACCTGGTCTCGCAGCCGAACCATGATCGCCTCGGTTGCACCGCGCAGGACCGCGCTGGTGAGGGTCTTGCCCTCCCACGCCGACAGGTCGACCGGCGGGCCGGCCGCCAGCACAACCGGGGTGCGCGGGCGCAGCCGCACCTTCTTGGTGCGGCCGTCGTAGAGCCGCTGAGCGCCCCACTGGGCCACGGGAATCACCGGGGTACCGGTCTCCAGTGCCAGGCGGGCAGCACCCGTCTTGGCGGTCATCGGCCACAGGTCCGGGTCCTTGGTGACCGTGCCCTCGGGGTAGATGATCACCGCCTCGCCGCGTTCCAGGGCCTTCTTGGCCGCCCGCAGCGAACTCGACGCATCGGTGGTCCCCCGGTAGACGGGAATCTGACCGGCCCCACCAACCACCCGTCCGACAAGTGGCAACCGGAACAGCGATTCCTTCGCGAGAAACCTCGGCATCCGGGGCAGGTCGTAGACGAACTGCGCAGCGATCGGCGGGTCGGCGTAGGAGACGTGGTTGAAGACGATGATCACGCCGCCGGTGCGCGGCACGTGCTCCCTCCCCCGCCACTCGTGCCGGGTGAAGACGGCGAGCAGCGGCTTGAGGACGCAGACGGCGACCCGAAGCCAGAAGCCCCACTTGCCTCTGCGCACGCAGCCTCCTCCGCCGGGCCCCCCGTTGCGCCTCATCCTCGCCGGTGCCGCCGGGCGTGTCCACGGCGCCCCGACCGGACCGGGGGTCCGGCAGCCACTGCGGCCTGTGAGGATGGTGGAATGCCTGGCTGGTCGGTCGTCATCCCCGTCAAGCGACTCGACGCGGCCAAGACCCGGCTCCGCAATGCCGTGCCGGACGTCGCACACGACCGGCTGGTGCTGGCCATCTGCCTGGACACGGTTAGTGCCGCCGTGCAGTGCCCTGCAGTCGCCCGCGTGGTCGCGGTGACCGACGACCCGCAGGCGGCCGGCGCGCTGCACGGGCTGGGAGCGCTCGTGATTGCCGACGAGCCCGGCGCCGGGCTCAACCCCGCCGTCGTGCACGGCGCGCTGACAGCCGCTCGGATGGCGCCGCGGGCACCGGTCGCCGTTGTCTCCGCCGACCTCCCGGCCTTGCGCCCGGCCGAGCTCGCCGCCGCACTGAAGGCCGCGGCGGCGCACCGGCGGTCCTTTGTCGCCGACGCCGGCGGGACGGGCACCACCCTGCTGGCAGTGGCTGCGGGCGACGCACTGAACCCGGCCTACGGGCCACGGTCCCGGACCGCTCACGCCGCTTCGGGGGCCGTCGAGCTCGACGGTGACTGGCCATCGCTACGTCGCGACGTCGACACCGCCGCCGACCTCGCCGCCGCTCAGGCACTGGGCCTCGGTGCGCACTCGGCGGCCCTGCTCGGTTAACCTCCGCTGCGTGCAGGCCACCGTACGGTCCTACGACGCGCAGACCCGGTCGGGCAGCGTCCTGCTCGACGACGGCACGCCGCTGGAGTTCGGCGCGGCGGCCTTCGACGCCGGTGGCCTGCGGCTGCTCCGGCTGGGCCAGCGAGTTCGTCTGGAGACCCACGCCGACGGCCGGATCCTCCGGGTGACCATCGTCACCCTGCCCTGAGCGGGTCATCATGGACACATGACCGCCGAACCGCTGACTCCCACCCCGTCGGGTCGGGAGCTGCCGGCCGGCCGCTTCCTCAACCGGGAGGTTAGCTGGCTCGACTTCAACGCCCGGGTGCTGGCGTTGGCCGAGGACGACCAGCGACCGCAGCTGGAGCGGGCGAAGTTCCTGGCCATCTTCGCGAGCAACCTCGACGAGTTCTTCATGGTGCGGGTCGCGGGTCTCAAGCGGCGGCAGAAGACCGGCCTGTCGATCCGGTCCACCGACGGGCTATCACCGCGCGAGCAGCTGGCGATGATCGGCGCCCGCTCGGCAGAACTCGTCGCCCGGCAGGGCGCCTGCTTCACCGAGGAGATCGAGCCCGGCCTGGCCAAGGAGGGCATCTCCATCGTGCACTGGGACGACGTGGCCGGTAACCATCGCGACCGCCTGCACGACTACTTTCGGCAGCAGGTCTTCCCGGTCCTGACCCCGCTGGCGGTCGACCCCGCGCACCCGTTCCCGTACATCAGTGGGTTGTCACTCAACCTCGCGGCAACCGTACGTGACCCGACGAGCAACCTCATGCGCTTCGCCCGGGTCAAGGTGCCCAACAACGTGCCGCGCTTCGTCCGGGTGGCCGACGCCGACGACACCACGTTCCTGCCGGTCGAGGAGCTCATAGCAGCTCACCTCTCGCAACTCTTCCCGGGGATGCAGGTGGTCGAGCACCACCTCTTCCGGGTCACTCGCAACGCCGACCTCGAGGTCGAGGAGGATCGCGACGAGGGTCTGCTGCAGGCCCTGGAGCGCGAGCTGGCCCGCCGGCGATTCGGTCCGGCCGTGCGGCTCGAGGTGGCCAACTCCATGTCGCCCGAAGTGCTCGGACTCCTGGTCCGCGAGCTCGACGTGAGCGACTCCGACGTGCAGCGGGTGCCCGGCCTGCTCGATCTCTCGGCGCTCTGGGCGTTGTACGACCTCGACCGGCCGGATCTCAAGTACAAGCCGTTCGTGCCAGCGACCCACCCCCGCTTCACCGACGGGGAGACGGCCAAGAGCGTCTTCGCCACGCTGCGCGAGGGTGATGTGCTCGTGCACCACCCGTACGACTCCTTCGCAACGAGCGTGCAGCGCTTCATCGAGCAGGCCGCCGCAGATCCCGGGGTCCTCGCGATCAAGCAGACGCTCTACCGCACCTCAGGAGACTCCCCCATCGTCGACGCACTGATCGACGCGGCCGACGCCGGCAAGCAGGTGGTGGTCCTGGTGGAGATCCAGGCCCGTTTCGACGAGCAGACCAACATCGGCTGGGCCCGCGCCTTGGAACGCGCCGGCTGCCATGTCATCTATGGCCTGGTCGGGCTCAAGACGCACTGCAAGATCGCCCTCGTCGTGCGGCAGGAGTCGGGCCAGATCCGGCGGTACGCGCATATCGGCACCGGCAACTACAACTCCAAGACCGCTCGGCTGTACGAGGACCTGGGGCTGTTCACCGCCGATCGGCAGGTCGGAGCCGACCTGACCGACCTCTTCAACAGCCTGACCGGCTACTCCCGGCAGAACGGATACAGCCGCCTCCTGGTGGCGCCGACCGGGGTGCGCACCGGGATCATCGAGCGGATCGAACGTGAGGTGGAGGCCGCGCGGGCCGGCCGCGACGCCAATGTCCAGATGAAGCTCAACCACCTCGTCGACGAGCGGATCATCGACGCGCTCTACCACGCCGGCATGGCCGGGGTGCAGGTGGATCTGGTGGTGCGCACCAACTGCACCCTGCGACCGGGCGTGCCGGGGCTGTCCGACAACGTTCGCGTGCGATCGATCGTCGGTCGTTTCCTGGAGCACTCCCGGGTGCTGCGTTTCGAAAACGGGGGCCAGCCGGAATACTGGCTGGGCAGCGCCGACATGATGCATCGCAACCTCGACCGCCGGGTCGAGGTCCTGGTGGAGGTGACCGACGCCGCCGCCCGCCAGCAGTTGCAGGACATGCTGACGCTGGCGATGTCCGACAAGGTCTGCGCGTGGGAACTCGACGCCGAGGGCGACTGGGAGCGACGCGGCTCGGCTGATGGACCGTGCCTCGACTACCAGGTGGAGCTGATGCACGCGCACGACGACCGGTCGCAGTGATCAAGGCCGCGGGTGGGGCGCTGTGGCGGCCCCGTGCGCAGGGCGTCGACGCTGACATCTATCCCGGCGTCGAGGTGGCGATAGTGCACCGGCCGCGCTACGACGACTGGTCGCTGCCCAAGGGCAAACTGCACACCGGCGAGGCCGCGGTTGTCGGAGCCGTCCGGGAGGTCGAAGAGGAGACGGGCTACACCGCCGGAGTGCAGCGATGGCTGGGCAGGACGCACTATCGGGTGGGACGGCTGACCAAGACCGTCGATTACTGGGCCATGCGCAGTCTCGGCGGCGAGTTCACCCCCAACGACGAGGTCGACCAGGTTCGCTGGCTGACTCCGCCCGCGGCAGCGGCGGCCCTGACCCGCGACCACCAGATGCTCGACTCCTTCACGGCTCATCGGCCCGACACGGCAACGGTGCTGCTGGTACGGCACGCCCGGGCCGGCGACAAGAAGCAGTGGCGCGGCCAGGACAGGCTGCGGCCACTCGACCGGATCGGGCAACGGCAGACCGCTGCGCTCGGTTGCCTGCTGCCTGTCTTCCACCCCGTCCGGGTGCTCTCCGCCGACCGGGTCCGCTGCGTCGACACCGTGCGACCGCTCGCGGATGCCTTAGGGCTGTCGGTGGAGATCGACCCGATGTTCGACGAGGCGCAGGGCGCGGACGCCGGCCAGGCCGCCACTGGACTTCGGTCGCTGACCCGGGCCGGCGAGGCCATCGTCGTGTGCAGTCAGGGTGGACTGATCCCCGAGACGTTGCGAGTGCTCGCCAGTGCGAGCGGAGTCGTCCTCGCTACACCAGCGGCCAGCAAGGGCAGCGTCTGGGCGCTGTCTTTCCATCCCGCCGGACATCTCGTGGGAGCCGACTACTACCCGCCACCGACCGACGCTGCCCGCGCCGGCGCCCACTCGGAGTGCTAGTCGCGCAACGGCAGTCCACCGGTGGTCACCCGCTGCACCGGCGGATCGGCCCGCGGGTGCAGCGGCCTGACGAGCCCAACCGTCCCTTCAGGACTGCGAAACCCCGGCCAGCCAACGGATCGGCGGCCAGGAGCTACCCAGCCTTCTTCGCTGCAGTCTTCCTGGCGGAAGCCTTTTTCGCGGCCGTCGGCCGCTTGGCGGCAGCCTTGGTTGCTGACGCCTTCGTAGCCGATGTCTTCGCTGCTGTTGCCTTCTTGGCTGGGCTCTTCTTGGCCAGCGTCTTCGCAGCCGCAGACTTCGCAGCCGCAGACTTGGCCGGACTCTTCTTGGCCAGCGTCTTGGCTGCCCGCGTCTTGGCCGGCACTGTCTTGGCGGGCACTGTCTTGGCGGGCACTGTCCTGGCTGGCACTGTCTTGCCCGCCGGGCTGGCCTTTCGCGGCGTCGCTTTCCTCGCCGCGGATGCCGCCGTCGACTTCGCCAACTTCTCCAGCTTCTTTGCCCCGCTGACGACTTCCTTGAATCCGGCGCCGGCCCGGAACGCCGGCACCGAGGTGGCCTTGACCTTGACGGCCGCGCCGGTCTTGGGATTGCGCGCGGTGCGGGCACCGCGGCGACGCTTTTCGAAGACGCCGAAGCCGGTGATAGCCACCTTCTCACCCTTGGCGACGGCCCGCACGATGATGTCGACGACATGGTCCACCGCTTGCTGGGCGGTCTTGCGATCCACCTGCAGCCGTTCGTCGACTGCCTTGATGAGCTCGGCCTTGTTCACTCCGGGTCCTCCCCATGGGTCTGATCGGCCATCCGGCCGTTCCGGCCAACGCTATGCCCAACGGTCGTCCGATTCAAATACCTGCGCCCTGCGTGTTCCCTTGTGCCGCAAGCAGTTCATCGGTGCCCGGGGTGTCAGCCGGCCGTCACCGATGGCAACCACGTCGGGCGTTGTTGTTCGTACGCCATGATCTCGTGGCCGTGCCGCAACGTCAGCGCGATGTCGTCGAGCCCGTGGAGCAGGCAGTCTCGGGTGTATTCGTCGAGGTCGAAGGCGACGATCCGGTCGGCGTAGCGGACCTGCCGCTGCACGAGATCAACCGTCACCTCGGTCGCCGGATCTGCCTCGACCGCACTCATCAGTCCTTCGACCTCGGCGGCGTCGAGTTGCACGGCCGGCAGCCCGCCCTTGTGGGAATTGTTGCGGAAGATGTCGCCGAACCGCGACGATATGACGGCCCGGAAACCGAAGTCCTGCAAGGCCCAGACGGCGTGCTCGCGTGACGATCCGGTCCCGAAGTTCTCGCCAGCGATCAATACAGATGCCCCCGCGTACCCAGGTTGGTCGAGCACGAAACCGGGCTGCCGGCGCCACTCGCCGAACAAGCCGGCGCCGAAGCCAGTCCGCTCCACCCGCTTCAGCCAGTCACTCGGGATGATCTGGTCGGTGTCGACGTCGCTACGGCGCAACGGCACTGCCCGGCCGGTGTGGACGGTGAACGGCTCCATTCTCATGCCTCCAGGTCTGCGGGCGCGGCCAGGTGACCGGCGACCGCGGTGGCGGCGGCCACCGCCGGCGATACCAGGTGCGTGCGGCCGCCCGCACCCTGTCGCCCCTCGAAGTTGCGGTTGGAGGTGGACGCGCAGCGTTCCCCCGGTGCGAGCGTGTCCGGATTCATGCCCAGGCACATGGAGCACCCAGCGCTGCGCCACTCGGCACCGGAGGTGAGGAACACGTCGTGCAGGCCCTCAAACTGTGCCTGTTCGCGGACCGCCATCGAGCCGGGCACGATCAGGACCCGGACCCCGGGGGCGACCCGGCGGCCACGCAGCACGTCGGCGGCCGCGCGCAGGTCCTCGATCCGCCCGTTGGTACAGGAGCCCACGAAGACTGTGTCGATCGTGATGTCGCGCAGTGCGGTGCCCGGCGTGAGCCCCATGTAGGCCAGCGCCCGCTCTGCCGCCTCGCGCGGCCCGCCTACCGGCAGCGACGCCGGGTCCGGGACCGCTCCGTCGAGGGAAGCGCCCTGACCGGGGTTAGTACCCCAGGTCACGAACGGGGTCACCGTCGTCGCGTCGAGGTGCACCTCTTTGTCGAAGACCGCGTCCGGGTCCGTGGCCAACTCCCGCCAGGCCGCGACGGCCGCATCCCAGTCCGCTCCCTTGGGTGCGGCGGGGCGGCCGTCGAGATAGCTGTACGTCGTCTCATCGGGCGCCACCATGCCGGCCCGCGCCCCGGCCTCGATCGACATGTTGCACACGGTCATCCGGCCCTCCATCGACAGCGCGCGGATGGCCGCACCGCGATACTCCACGACATGCCCCTGACCGCCACCGGTGCCGATGCCCGCGATGACCGCCAGCACCAGATCCTTCGCGGTGCTGCCCACCGGCAGATCACCGTCGACCGTGACCGCCATGGTGCGGGGCCGCTGTTGGCGCAGTGCCTGCGTGGCCAGGACGTGTTCGACCTCGCTCGTGCCGATGCCGAAGGCGAGCGCACCGAACGCGCCATGCGTCGAGGTGTGGCTGTCGCCACAGACGATCGTCATGCCGGGCTGGGTCAGCCCCAGTTGCGGGCCGATGACGTGCACGATGCCCTGCCCCGCGTCACCCATGCGGTGCAGTCGCACGCCGAACTCCGTGCAGTTTCGCCGCAACGTGTGCACCTGCTCCCGCGACACCGGATCGGTGATCTCGGTAGTGTCGGTCGGCACGTTGTGATCCTCGGTGGCGAGGGTGAGGTCCGGCCGGCGGACGGTGCGGCCGGCGAGCCGGAGCCCGTCGAAGGCCTGCGGCGAGGTGACCTCGTGCACCAGGTGCAGATCGACATAGAGCAGGTCCGGCACACCGGCGGCACGGGTGATGACGTGACTGTCCCAAACCTTGTCGGCCAGAGTTGGGCTCATCGCTTCCGTCCTAGATTCTGGGATGTTAGTTTCGCCTCATGGGACAGCGTAGCGGAGTCGGCGTACTCGACAAGGCCGTGACGATCCTCGAATCCGCAGCGCCGGGGGCCACCCTCGCCGAGTTGGTTGAGCGCAGCGGGCTCCCCCGCGCCACCGCGCACCGACTGGCTCAGGCACTGGAGGTGCACGGCCTGCTCACGCGCGACGGTGACGGTCGCTGGCACCCCGGTCAGCGGCTCGGGGAGTTCGCCTCGTCGGCGCCCGATCCCCTGCTGCGGGTCGCGCAGTCCGTGCTCACAGCCCTGCGCGACGCCACCGGCGAGAGCGCTCAGCTCTACCGCCGGCGCGGTGACCATCGGGTCTGTGTCGCCGCCGCGGAGCGCTCCATCGGCCTGCGTGACACCGTGCCGGTAGGGGTGGCCCTGTCGATGGTGGCGGGTTCCGGCGCCCAGGTGCTGCTCGCGTGGGAGTCGCCGGCAGAGGTGCTTCCCCTGCTCCCCCGCGCCCGGTTCTCGGCTCGGACGCTCGTCGAGGTGCGCCGGCGCGGCTGGGCGCAGAGCGTGGGTGAACGCGAGCCGGGGGTCGCCTCGGTGTCCGCGCCGGTCCGCGACCGGCTCGGCCGGGTGGTGGCCGCGCTGTCGGTCTCCGGACCGATCGATCGGCTCACCCGCTCGCCCGGGCGCCTGCACGCGGCGGCCGTCATCGGCGCCGCGCGCCGGCTGTCCGACATCGCCTGATCCGGTGCTCCCGCAGCAATCGAATGCGCACCGCCGGGCCCGCGCTGCGCCGGGGACGCAAGCCAGGACCTGCGTACGGGCGAAGACCACGCTTGCACGGGTCACTGCTCGCCGACCTCGACCGGATGCGGGTCGAGATTGCGGCCGCGGTGTACGCGCCGGAGCACACGTGGCGGGCGCCTCCCTGACGGCGCGGCCGCGGCGGACGCTGCGCCGGGCCTTCGCAGCCCAGCCGTCGGTGACACGCTGGCCTGTGCGTCAGGCATGACAGCATCGAGAGATGTTCACCCTGGCGGCGGCGATCGAGACCGACCGCCTGTTGCTTCGACCCTTCCGGCCGGCGGACCTCGACGACGTCTACGCCCTCCGCTCGCGCCCGGATGTCGTGAGATACCTCTACGGAGGCGTGCTCACCCGCGTGGAGGTGCAGGACCTGCTGACCAAGCGGGCGCTGCAGACGCGCCTGCGCGACGACGGCGACGCCCTCGCGCTGGCCGTCGAGCGCCGTGCCGACAACCGGGTGATCGGTGACGTGAACCTGTGGCTGCGCAGCCGCCCGCACCGGCAGGGTGAGATCGGGTTCGTGTTCCATCCCGACGCCCAAGGTCACGGTTTCGCTCAGGAGGCCGCAACGGCCCTGCTCGCCGTGGCCTTCGACCAGCTGGGGTTGCACCGGGTGTCCGGCCGCACCGATGCCCGCAACACAGCCTCGGCGGCTCTGTTGCGCCGCCTCGGCATGCAGCAGGAGGCTCATCTGCGCCACAACGAACTCTTCAAAGGCCAATGGGGCGACGAGCTGATCTTCGCGCTGCTCGAGGACGAATGGCGTGGCGCGGCATCTGCTCGATCGCCCTGACGGGGCAGTCCGCCGGAGTCACCCAGAGCCACCGGGAACGCCCGCGACGACGGCGCCGCCGAGGCCGCGTACCAAGAGGGTGCCCGCACCGGCCGGGACGAAGATGGCCACTCCCCGACCAACCGGGCCGGCCCAGGGTGCGCAGCCGGACAACGGGTTGCCGCTGACGGCAACGTGCAAATCGCCGCTCAGCACGAGCAGGATGCGCGGGCCATCCAGCGGCAACTCCTGCCACCGCTGGGTCGGCTCGATCGGCGACGGATCCGGCAGGTTGACGAGGGCGAGCTCGAACTCGGCAGCACCCGGCCGATACACGCTCAGCGTGCCTCGGCGCTCCGGCACGACGAGCGGGATCGGCCGGGGAGTGAAGTCGGCCAGTCGCAGCACCTCGTCGGCGTCCACGTGCTTCGACGTCAGCCCGGCACGCAGGACGTTGTCGGACGCGGCCATCACCTCGACGCCGGTCCCCTCGAGATACGCGTGCAGGTTGCCGGCCGGCAGGGACAGGGCTTCTCCCGCGAGAAGACTCACCCGGTTGAGCAGGAGCGCGACCAGCACCCCGCTGTCGCCGGGATATGCCTGGGAGAGCGCCGCCACGGTCGCGAACTCCGGCCGGTCGGCCCGGGCACCAGCAGCGCGGCCGACCACATCGACCAGTGTGGGAAGCCACCCGTCGCCGTCGAGTAGCCAGCTGATGCACTCGCGCAGCGCGCGGCGCGGGTCCGCGGTCGACAACCGCTGCAGGAGATCGGGCCAGGCCGGATGCTCGACGTCGAGCAGGTGCAGCAACGCGAGGGTCGCCGAGGGATCGCGCAAGCCACACAGGGCTTCGAACGGCCCGAGGGCGACGAGCATCTCCGGCTTGTGGAAGGGATCCCGGTAGCGTCGCTCGGCGGCTTCTCGCGGCACGCCTCGGGCCTCCTCGTCGGCAAAGCCGGCTGCTGCCTGGTCACTGCCCGGATGCACCTGCAGCGACAAGGGCGCCGCGGCGGCCAAGACCTTGAGCAGGTAGGGCAGCCGCCGGCCGAAGACGTCCAGCACCGCGGCGCCCAACAACCGGATCGGGTCGGAGTCGATGAGCCGGTCGAGCGGGCTCCCGTCGGGCGCTGTCGACGGTGAGTCCGGATGTGCCCCCATCCACAGCTCTGCCTTGGGCTCGCCGTCGGGGGGGATGCCGAGCAGGTCGGGGATTGCCGATGTGCTGCCCCAGGGGTAGGAACGCACCGGGTTGGACAACTGCAACACCGTCACGGGCTTGCGCCTCCTCGAGGTCGCCTGCGTGGGCGACGGCTCACAACAAGCCTAGAACGGCACCGGCGGTCCCGACCCCCCAGGACAAGTTCCGGGATAACGTCCTATCAAGCGGCGCAAAAGCGACGTTTTCTCGGAACTGTCGCAGTAGGACGGAGGTGAACCCACGGCTCCCGGGCGGGTCATCGGCCTCGTCGCGGTCGACAACGTCTCGCTGGGCGACGACCCGGCGACGGCGGTCAGCCTCGATAACCGGCGACGCGGCTTTGCCGGCTACTGAGCGTCAGCAGCCCGCCGTGGGCCTCAGGTGCGTTGCCGGGCCGTCCGGGGCCTTGGCGCGCGGCGCCATGCACACCCGGTTGCGTCCCTGGTCCTTGGCGACGTAGGTCGCGGTATCCGCCGCCAGCAGCAACTGGTCAACGGTGGCTGCCGTGTCGGGGTAGACGGCGCCGCCGACCGAACACGTCAGCTTTTCCGGCGCGATCATGTCGTCGTCGGCAAGGACGACCTGAAGATTCGCGATCCGATGCCGGATGCGCTCGGCAGCGTGGGCGATCTCGGCCGCGTCGATCCCAGGCAGCAGGACCACGAACTCCTCACCGCCGAACCGGCCGACCACGTCGTACTCGCGTACCTGTTGCTTGATCGCGCGGGCCACCGCCGCCAGCACGCGATCACCATTGAGATGGCCATATGTGTCATTGACCGACTTGAAATCATCCAGATCGACCATGAGCACACCGAGTTGTGTGCCGGTCCGCTCTGCCCGGGCTAGCTCCGCGGCCGCGACTTTGTGCCAGAATGTCGCTTCGAGCAAACCGGTCTTGCCGTCGGTATTGGCCGCGGCCTGGAATTGACCGAGCAATAGTGCTCGATGCAGGCCGAGGACGGTGAGCAGCAGTACGGGAATTGCCCATGGCTCGTCGACGAGCAGTGCCGCGACGGCCAACCCGAGTCCGATGGCGCCCCCAACGATCCACTGGTCGGCTACCCGGCCCAGCGCCAGCCCGCCGGGTGCGCCGGGCTGGGACAAGATGATGGCACCGACGACCAGTGCGTAGTTGATGAACCAGAAGGCGATCCCGGCGATCACGCCGGCGAACAACCCCAGCGGCCCGGAGGGGAACCCTGGATAGGGCGACGGACTGATTGCCATCATCACCAACGCCACCGCGGCAACAGCCAGCATGATCGAGCCTGCCGAGAAGACCGAACGGTAGACCGGCACCCGGCGCGCGCGGACCCAGAAGTGCGCAAAAGAGATCGCGACCAGCGCCATCGCCAGGGGCAGCGGAAGCACCATCGCACCCGCAAAGATCCAGATGCCCTTCAGGTTGACGTACGGCATGCCTTCGGCGGCGGCTTCTCGCAACCGCTCGATGTGCCGCGACGCTTCGATGTGGATCGCGGAACCAGCAGCCAGTAGCGCGAAGCGACCCAGGTCGACGGACCCGAAATGTGCCCACCGAATCCCGGCAACAGTGACGGCCAGGGCTGCCAAGTCGACGATGAGCACATAAGCGAGCAGCAAGGGAGAAATCGACCACAACGCCCAACTGGCGGGCCGCGGGAACCGAGATATCTCGAATATTCCCCGAGCGCGACCATCGTGACGAAGAATCAATTCACGTTGACCTCTCCCCTCCCCTGGAGGGGAAACAGTATCCGGTCGTCACCGTCTTGTCACGACAGCCGTTGAACGGCTGGGGCAGGTCAACTGTTGGAGGGGGGTGTGTGATGCGCGTCAACGAATGGCACTGAGCCGACGACGTCGCTAATCACGGGACGCCCGGCCGGAGAGGTCTACTCACCGGCCGGCGTCCGGCCCCGCCGGCACTCAGCCGATGCTCACCCGGTGGGCGGAAGCATCCACCGGCTCGACCGGCACGGCCGAGATCGCCGACAGGGTGACCATGTTGCGGCCGCTCCCCTTCGAGACGTACAACGCCTCGTCGGCGGCCTTCACCAGGGACGCCTTGTCCATCACGTTCAGGGGGTAGCAGGCGATACCGACGCTGGCGGTGACCCTGGGCTCCTGTTCAAGAGCCTCGACCGCCGCGCGCAACCGCTCGGCAATCAACAGTCCCGTGTCGATATCCGTACCCGGCATGATCGCCACGAACTCCTCGCCGCCGTACCTCGCGAGCAGGTCGTATTGGCGGACGTTGCTCGACAGCGCGGCCGCGATGCGCTGCAGCGTGACATCTCCGGTCCAATGCCCGTAACTGTCGTTCACGTTCTTGAAGTGATCGATGTCGATCATCGCCACGACCATCGGCGTGCCGCTGCGGGCGGCGCGGGAGAACTCCTTCTCCAGACTCAACTCGAACGTCCGCCGGTTGGCCACGCCAGTCAGGTCGTCGGTCGCGGCAAGCCCGTTGACCCTCGACAGCAGCCACGCGTTGTTGAGGGCCAGCGCCGTCTGTGAGATGAACCGCTCGAGGATGCTGACCACTCGGCGCTCGATCCGGGCGCCGCGGCGCGCACCGTATTCGATGACGATCACCCCGACGGGAGCGCCCTCGGCGTACATCGGGAAGGCAACGATGTTCTTGGCGTCGGGCAGCACGGAGTTCAGCCAGGGGTTGTCGTCGTTGAGGCGAGCAACGCGCAGGGTGGCGCGCTCGCGCATCGACGTCCGGATGAGTTCGTCGTCCTCGGCGTTGATGAACGTCACGGCCGGTGAGAGTCCCTTGCCGGCCAGCACCTCGAGCTCGCCGGATGCCGCGGCCATGAGCACCATGCGGGACAGGTCGAAGTCCTCGTTGATCGCGTCCACCAGCGCCTGGGCGACCTCCGTCGGTTGGCTGGTCGACTCCAGCTGCCAGGCCAGCCGGGCCAGCGCCTGCAGGTCGTAGTTGCGCCGCCGCAGCTCCCGCTCGTTCACGGCTGCCAGAGTCGCCGTCGCCAGCGTCACCACCCAGATCAGCGTCAGGAACAGCGGCATGCTCGACCTGTCCGCGGCTGCCGAGGCGGCCGCGTTGATGTGCACGATGTGCGACGCCTGCAACTGGAACGAGATGCTGACGAGCAGTGAGTGCCACACGGCGACCTTGAGGCCGGTACGGAACGACGCCAGCAGGGTAACCGCGATGAGGTGGACCAGGATCAGGTACTCCAGGGGAGCGCCCAGACCCGAGGTGAGGTACGAGATGATGCCGAGGTAGAGGCCGTCGACGAGCAGTACGGCGCCGTAGATGCTCATCGCCAGCTGGCGCCTCAGCCGCCACACGCGACCGGTGCACAGCGACAGGCCGAGATAGCTGACGGTGACGGCTGCCAGTTGAGGGCCGGTGAGGCCCCGCGACGCCGGCAGCGCAAGCCAGCTCACGGTGGCCACCACTGCCGCGAAGCAGCGGAAGGCCTGCATGTACTTCAGCCGGTCCGCCAGGGGGACGAGGTCCGACTCGGCTCCGCGGAGGCTGACGCTCATGCCGGCACTCCCAGCGGTGTGTCCCCGAAGCCGAGATCGGGTTCGGCGTAGGACGGCGCCAACGCGAGCTTGGGGTCGCGCATGTCGATGCGGTGCTGGATCAACAGGAACACGATGATGAACGGCAGGATGCCCAGACCGATGCTGGCACCGGTGATCAGCGGCGTGCTGAGCTTCTTGATCGCATTCCAAAGGCGCTGGAAGAACGAGGCAAAGGGTGCCTTGGCCGGCTTCACATGGCGCGGGCCTACTGCCGCCGGCGGCGTCGTTGCCGTTGTCGACGGCTTCGTCGACGCCTTGTGCGACGGCGCGGGGCTGTTGAGCAACGGCACGTTCAGCGTGGGGCGCTGGACGTGTGGTCCACCACCACCCGTTGTACCACCACCCGTTGTACCACCACCCGTTGTACCACCACCCGTTGTGCCACCACCGGTTGTGCCACCACCGGTTGTGCCACTGCTCGGTGACGGTGACGGCACCACCGGCGGCACGACTGGGGGGCCGAAGCCGCTGCCGGCGACCCAGGTGAAGTCCGCGGTGGCCGAACTGCCCTGCGCCTGGTTGTTGCTGCGCACGCTGAAGGTCAACCGCAGGGACACGTCACCGGCACCGGCCGCGAACGGCGCGATGAGCAGGGCGGTGAGCTCCGTGCCATGATCTCGGCCCAGCGTCGCGAGCGTCCCCCGGTAGGATCGAGTGCCGGAGAACCCGGAGCAGTCGCCGTAAATCCCGCCCTGGCCCTGCTCGATGGTCACGTCGAGGTAGTCCGCGAGGCCGGAGCCGCCGGCTGAGACGAACAATCGGAGTTCGTCACCGGCGACAGCGCCGGTGTAGGAGATCTTGAGGTAGGTGGGCGGTAAGGTGCCGGGCGCCAGGTTGGCCGCGCTGACCAACGGGCCGCCCGCATTGTCGCTGGTGATCACGAGGTGGCTTGCCGCCCAGGCCCGCGAGGTGATCGGCAGCGACGCCGGCGCGAGGGCGGGGAGCACGACAGCGGTACCGATTGCCAAGGCCATCGCTCGGCCGAGCAGTCGCCGCGAAAGGAACACGGAGACGGCGCCGCGGAGCAACGGACCTCGTCTCAGCATGTGCACCTCCACGTTGCGGGGCCGGCGACCCGACGCCCATTCTTCTCGGTATCTCTCGGCACATTCATCGCCGCGATGTAGCCCGACGACCGAAGCGTTTGATTGCTGCCCGCCACTGCTGCCGCAGGCTGGCGAGGATGGCCCCCCGGACCGTGCGGTCCACGGATAGGCACGCTCGGTCGCACTCCCTGTTGCGCCCTTGTGACACCGTTTGGGACCCGAGCTGTCCAAGTCGATGGACATGTGGTCATACGAGCGGATTCAGCGGTCCCTTGGGCGACCCGACGGCGGCCAGGTCGACGCGGACGTCCGGCGATGAGGCCGGCCCACCAGCGGCCAGCCATCCGGCCCCGCCGGCCAGCAGCTGTTCGATCGCCGCGGCGTCCACCGGAGGGCTGAACAGGTAGCCCTGGACATGGTCGCAGCCATGCGCCCGCAAGAAGGGCAACTGCTCGGCACTCTCGACGCCCTCAGCGACGGTTTCCAGACCGAGGCTGCGGGCGATGGCGATGGTGGCGGCCACAACCGGCGACGGCTGGGCGGAGGACAGCTGGTCCACAAAGGACTTGTCGATCTTGACCTGGTCGACGGGGAGAGCGTGCAGGCGGCTCAGCGAGGAGTACCCCGTGCCGAAATCGTCGATGGCCAGACGTACGCCGAGATCATGCAGTCGATTCAGGGCGTCGAGGCCCGGGCCGCGGTGCATGACACCGCTCTCGGTGATCTCCAGGATGAGCTGGTGAGGCGGCAGGCCGGCCTTGGTCAGAGCGGCCCCCACGGTCTCGATCAGGGCAGGGTCCTGCAGTTGGCGCACGGAGATGTTCACCGCCATCGTCAGCGGTCCCAGCTCAGGATGCCGGATGTGCCACGTGCGTAGTTGGCTGCAGGCCCGTTCGAGGACCCACGAGCCGAGCGGCACGATCAGGCCGGTGCTCTCGGCGAGAGCGATGAAGCGGTTGGGTGGCAGCAGGCCGCAGATCGGATGGTTCCACCGCACCAGCGCCTCGAACCCCTGCACCTGGCCGGAGATCAGCGAGATCACCGGCTGGTAGTGCACGGTGAACTCACGTCCTGCCATGGCCTCGTGCAACTCCGACTGCAGGGTCAGCTGCTGGAGCACCTCCTCGTGCATCGACGCGTCGTAGACCTGGACGGTGCCCTTGCCGGTGCTCTTGGCGGCGTACATCGCCAGGCTGGCATTGCGCAGGATCTCCTCGGGATCGCCATCGCCGTCACCGATTGTCAGCCCGACCGACGCCTCCATCTTGAGCGTGCGCCCATGGGTGACGATGGGCGCGCGGACACTTGCCAGCAGCTCGGTGGCGACCCGTACCGCATCGAGTGCGGAAGTGTTCTCCAGGACGACGGCGAATTCGTCGCCGTCGATGCGGGCGATGGTGTCCTCCGGCCGCAGGACCTCACGCATCCGATCGGCCACCGTCACCAGGACCAGGTCGCCTGCCTCGTTGCCCAGGCTGTCGTTGACGGCCTTGAACCCGTCCAGGTCGAGAACGAGGAGGGCAAGGGACTCCTGCCGGCGCAGCCCGCGGTTGAGCGCGTGTGTCAGCCGGTCACGCAGTAGCAGCCGGTTGGCCCGGCCGGTGAGCGGATCGTGTAGGGCCTGCCAGCTGATGGCGGCCTCGGCCTTGCGCCGATCGGTCACGTCGTGCAGGGCCGCGACCGCACCGAGCGGTCTGCCTCGGGGCCCGGTCAGCGGGCGGCCGTTGACCACCAGGCTCCGCGGCTCGGCACCCTTGGGCGCGATGACCATCTCGGCGTCACGGACCTGCTCACCGCGCAGCGCCCGGAACAGGGGGGTTTCCGCGTTGGCCATGGGCGTGACGCCGTCGGCGCAGTAGACGTCGTAGTAGTCCGACCAGGCATCGGCGCTCATTGGCTCGGCGGGCAGTCCGTGCAGTCGCCGCATGGCCCGGTTGAAGACGGTGATCAAGCCGTCGGCGTCGCAGGCCACGATGCCGGTGTCGACGTCGTCGAGCACGGCTTCGGTGAAGACGCGCTGGTGCGCCAGGGCCTGCTCCGTAGCCCGGCGCTCCGTGACGTCCTCGGCCTGGGCCACCAGGAACTGCCCCTGGCCGGCGGCATCCCTGGTCAGTGAGAGGCTGACGTGAGCCAGGACCGGCCGGCCGTCCGCGTGCAGGTAGCGCTTCTCCATCCAGCCGAAGCCCACGGCCCCCGACATCACCGAGGACAGGGCTTCGCGGGTTGCGGCCCGGTCCTCCGGATGCGTCACCGCGGTGATCCCGGCGGCCATCAGTTCCGCCGAGCTGCGCCCGAGCATCTCGCAGAAGACGCGATTGACCTCGAGTAGCTCACCGTCGAGGCCGGCGAGCATCATCCCGATCGGGGCGTTGTGGAACGCCTGCTGGAATCGCGCTTGGGCCTCGGAAAGCCGGGCCGCGTCGCGGCGCTGTTCGGTGCGGTCGTGCAGCAGCACGTTGACGTGCCGGTCTTCGTCGGACCCGTTCGTCCAGACCGACACCTGGACGGTCAGTGCCGAGCCGTCACGGTGCTCGACCTGCAACTCGACCCGGCTCCGGGCCGGGTGCCCGGCCTCCACCATGAGCTCGCGGCGCAGCAGGGAATGCCCGACGGGGCGGGTGGCCACGGGCGCCAGCACGTCGGCCAGGGCACGTTGCAGCACCTGGTCGGGATTCCAGCCCAGTACCGACGTCGCCTGGGCGCTCCAGTGCAGGATCCGGCCGTCGGCGTCGGTCTCGACGAAGGCATCCGTCGCCGCCTCGAGAATGCGGCTGGTCAACTGTTCCAGACGGGCAGCCTGCTGGAGGCTGCCGCGCAGAGCGCGACCCGACGTGTAGATCAGCAGCGTGGCGCAGGCCAGCGCGAGGGCGGCCAGCGCGACGCCGTCGGTAGCCTGCCCATCGAGCTTCCCGGCGACGACTAGCGTGCCCAGGTAGAGCGCGCTGCCGGCAACAATCCGGCGACCGGTGCCCGTCGCGGCCCGGAACCATGCGCTGAAGAAGAAGAGGGCGAGGATCGGCTCGAAGCCGACCGCGACTGCGGCCAGCAGGAGCACGCCGGCCTCGAGCCCGTCCCAGGCAGGCCGGCTCAGCCGGCCGCGCCGGTAGTCGACGAGTCGGTGACCGATCAGCCAGATCAGGCCCGCCACGCAGAGGGCACGGGCACCTCGCGAGCCGGTCGACAGGATCACCGGTGGCAGCGTGCCCACGGTCGCGCAGATCGCGAGGACCAGGGAATACCACCGAGCCCGGGCGACGCTCTCGGCCGGCCGGCGGGCGGCCGAGTGAGCGGAGCCGAACGCGGTCGACAGCAGTCGCCTCGCCGCCCAGCGCGGCGGCAGCTCGGCGGAGGCCGCCGGAAGGACTCGAGTCGTCATCGCTGCTTACTCCCGTCCAGGTGGTTCCGGGCGAGTTCGTGTCGGCGCCAGGAAGCAGCCCGAATATCGCGTACTCGCCCTTCGACCGGATGACCGCCGATCTTGAATTTGTGGGATCGGTGCCGACGGCCGCGTTCGGCGGCATCGAGGGGCCATCCAGTGCCGCCCGATGAGTGCCGAGGAACGGACCATGACACCCTTCTCACCCACGATGCGCGCCGGCGCTGCAGTGCTTCTGAGTGGCTACCTGGCGGCAAGCCTCGCGGGATGTTCGTCCTCGCCGGTCGCTCGCGCTGTCGGCAACCCGCTGTCGTCGGCTGAGAAGGCCGCCGTCCTCAGCGACCAGCTCATGCTGGGAGATGTCGCCAATGCCGAGCAGGCGTATTTCGCCGAGCAGGGCAGGTATGCCGCGAATCCGGCGGATCTGGCGGCATATCTGGCCGCCCCGTCGGCGAGCCATCCACTGACGCTGCGCACCTCGGCGACGGCTTTCTGCGCGATCGTGACCGACGCACAGTTTCCGGCCGTCATCGTGGTCTACGACTCGAAGCTGCGCGCGGCCGCGCCGGCCCGGCCGGGTGACTGCCGGGCGAGCGCCGCCTGGCTCAGCGTGCCCTGACCCGCACCTGGAAGGTCAACCCAGCCACCGGTGCACTCGAGGGCGGGTGGCCTTGTGCCAGGCCCGGCGATATTTGTGCCCGGCATCCTGCGCCTGCCTCGCTTCCAGCCCGTGCAGCAGGCCGAAGGTGAACCCGTTTTCCCCCGCCAGGTAGGCCTGCACTCCGATCGTGCGCAGTAGCTGCCGGGAAACGGTGCTGTCCTGGTAGCCGCCGAGCGAGGTCTGCAGCTTCGTCATCCGCTGGACGTAGCGCCTGGCCGGCCGGCCGGCGATGGGCGTGGCGGCTTCGGCGGCGTAACGGGCACGCTTGGCGGCCTTGCGGGTCTCGTGCAGCGCGAGCTCACGGTCCTCGGCCGTCGCCGCCGACTCCGCCGCGGCCTGGCGGTCGCGCAACCGCGTCCATTCCCGGGCGACCCGCCGCGGGAGCACCCGAGCTGCCTTGCCCCGCGCCTGGTCGGTGAACGGCGGCGCAGCGGCCAGGCCGTCCAGGGCGTCGAGCAACCGGAAGTACCGGGGGCCGTCGAGTTCGGCCATGAGCAGCCGGCGGGCCTGCCGGCGCTGAGCCTGAAGCTCGCGGCGGACGCGGGAGCGCACCGGTCCGAGGACGAGGTCGCCGGGCAGCGCGGCAACCCCCGCGAGCAGCCGCTCCTGCATGACGTCGCTGTCGCGCAGGCCGCCGAGGACCCCGCCCAGGTGCTTCAGCTCGGCGCGCAACGGCTCGGTGACCGCACGGTCGAACAGCGGACGATAGGTCGCCAAGACGCTGCGCAGTCGCCGGGTGGCCACTCGCATCTGGTGCACCGCCTCGGGGGTGCCCGCGCGCACCCCGGCATCAGCGGCAATCAGCGCAGTGACGTGTTCGGCGAGATAGACCTGCACCACCGCGCCGGCGGGCTCAGCGGGACCGACCCGATCGGCGGGGTTGGCGCGGTGGTCGCCGGGCGTGTCGCCGGGTAGCCGGTCACCGAGCGTGCGGGCCAGCTTCGACGTGGCCAGGGCAGGCTGCGCGCCGGCCAGCCGGAGCCGGCGCCCCACAGCGGCCAGCAGGTCACGATCGCCGTCGATGAGCTCCACCTCGACCTCGCGCCATGTCCACACTGTCACCTCATGGCCCATTGCCTGCCCGGTCACGTGATCGTCGGCGATATCGACGAGCGGGACGCCGGCGCGACCACGGAGGCGGTGGACGGTGCGCTCCGTCTGCACCCGGGCTACCGGCACCAGGTCGGCGTCACGGACGTAGGCCCGGATCTCGCGCAGGAGGGCTGCCGGCACCGGAGCGTTTTCCCGCCGCGACCGGCCAAACGGGAACTGCACCTCGGTGCGTTCGCCAACCGCGACCGGCAGCTTCAAATGCCACCCCGCGTCGTCACCACCGGCCCGACGGCGCAGCGTGATGCCCGCGCGGGCCAATCGCAGACTCGTCGTGTCGTAGTAGGTCGCCTGCAAGGACGACTCGGTCGGTGGATCCACCTGGCAGACGCCCGGCAATCCGTCGAGCGAGGGCAGCCCGAACGACGGGTCCACGTCGAATTTCGCCTCGATCTCGAGGTGGGATCGATTCACCCGCGAACCTAACCACCCGCCGGAACATCCGCCAAACGACGGATCTGATGGCTGAGCTCGACGAGCCGCTGTCCGACTACCCGGTAGAGCACGTAGTAGCCCTCGCGGTGCGTGCGTACCAGGCCGGTGTCGAGCAGCAGCTTGAGATGCCGTGACACCGCCGCCGCGGACAGGCCAAGCAACCCGGCTAGCTCCTGGGTGCTCCGGGCCTGCTCGCTCAGCAGCCGGATGATGTCCAGCCTTGGCTGGGCGGCGACCGCTCGGACGCCGGCGAGCAGTTCCGCCGGCTCGGCTCGCCGTGCGTGCGGGCTGGGCGGCACCACCGGGTAGGTCAGGCGCAGCGCCCATGGCTCGTCACATGTCACCCGTACGTGCGGCCAGGTGTAGTAGCTCGGCATGAGGCGAAGCGGTCCCCGGTCGGCCACCTCGACGTGGTGTTCGTGCGGCCGGTCGAGCAGGATCAGCCGCCGCCCGGGATCGACGCGGATCGCAGGCGCCAGCGCGTGCAGCAACGGCAGCACGCCATTGGGCAGCGCCCGCCCCGCCTCGGCCACCGCGTCCAGCAGGAGCGGCTCGAGATGCTCCCACTCGGCGGCGAAAGCCTCGGCCCAGTATCGGTCCAGCACCGTCAGGATCTCGCCCAACACCACCGAGGGGTTGGCCCGAACCTGGGCCAGCAAGTGCCGGTCGCGCGCGGCGTTGAATATCACGGCTTCGGCCAGGCTCCGGCGCACCTGATCGAGAGGCAAGTCGGCGACGAACTGGCGCTCCTCGGCGAACGTACGCTCCAGCTGACCCGAGCCCCCTTCGAACAGCGAGCCCCCTTCGAACAGCGAGGGCACGAGGTCACGCACGACCCAGGACCAGTGCTTCAGCGCCGTCCGCAGGTCGGCGGACAGCTCCCGGCAGCGGCGCACCCACGGCAGCTGCAGGGCGTGATGGCCCGGCGCGGCGAGCACGTGCCAGGAGTGCACGGCCTCGGCGAGCGGGGACAGCTCGAAGCTGACGTGCTCGGCCGCCGGAGCGGGCATCCGCAGGCTGATCATCGATCGATTATCTCTTTCGCGAATGTATTGTCTGCGGCGCTCGACGCGCCCGAAACTCACCGTATGCCCGCATTCATGGAACCTTTCCGGATCAAGTCTGTCGAGCCGATCCCCTTCACCACCGCAGCTGAGCGCCATGAGGTGTTGCAGGCCGCCGGCTACAACCAGTTCAAGATCGACGCCGATAAGATCACCATCGACCTGCTGACCGACTCAGGCACCGGCGCCATGTCGGCGGACCAGTGGGCCGCCCTGCATCGGGGCGACGAGTCCTACGCCGGGGCCCGGTCCTTCCGCCGGTTCGAGCAGGTGGTCCGCCAGTTGACCGGCTTCTCGGAAGTGCTGCCGGTGCACCAGGGGCGCGCCGCCGAGCGGATCGTCCTTTCCTGCGTGCTCAAGCCGGGGCAGGTCAGTGTGAGCAATACACACTTCGACACGACCCGTGCGCATGTCGACCTTGCCGGTGGCCGGCCGGTCGACCTGCCGGCGCGGGACGGCGGCAACATCGACATCGGCCGGCTGCAGGCGCTGCTCGGACAGGCGGACGTGGGCTGTGTCGTGCTGACAGTCACCAACAACGGCGGCGGCGGCAAGCCGGTGTCCATGCAGAACATCCGCGACACCCGCAAGGTGTGTGACGAGTACGGCGTGCCGCTCATCCTCGATGCCGCCCGCTTCGCGGAGAACGCCTACCTCATCACCGAGCGCGAGTCCGAGTACGCGCACTCGACGCCGCGCACGGTCGCCGAGGAGATGTTCCGGCTTGCCGACATCTGCTGGGCCAGCCTGAAGAAGGACGGCATCGGCAACATCGGCGGGATGATCGCCATGAACGACAGCGAGCTGGCCGCCCGGTGCCGGATCGAGCTCATCGCCTATGAGGGCTTTCCCACCTACGGCGGGCTGGCCGGGCGCGATCTCGAAGCCCTTGCCCAGGGCCTGCTCGAGGTTACCGACCCCCATTACCTGCGCTACCGTGCGGAGACCGCACGCTGGTTCGGCGAGGAACTCGGCAGGGCGGGACTCGCGGTGCTTGAACCGATAGGTTGCCACGCGGTCTACGTGGACGCGGGCGCGCTGCTGCCACACATCCCGCCGCACGAACTGCCGGCCAGCGCCCTGGTCTGCGAGCTCTACCTCGAAGCCGGCATCCGCACCAGCGAGTTGGGGACGTTGGGCTTCAGCCGGCCCGATCCAGCCGGCGGCCCGGATCTGCCGGCCGCCCAGGAGCTGGTCCGGTTCTGCCTGCCGCGGCGGGTCTACACCCGAAGCCACCTCGAGTACGTCGCCGAGGCCGTGGCCGGCATCGTCAAGCGGGCGCACAGCGTTCCCGGATACCGGATCGTGGAGCAGCCGAAGGCACTGCGGCACTTCACCGCGAGGCTCGAGCCCATCCCTCAGGTCGAGCGAGCATCGAGCGCAGCGAGATGACAACAGGTCGAGCGAGCATCGAGCGAAGCGAGGAGCGCAGCGAGATGACAACAGGTCGAGCGAGCATCGAGCGAAGCGAGGAGCGCAGCGAGATGACAGCAGGGGTCCGGCTATACCGGTGAGTCGAGATCACCCCGGTGCAGGCCCGGCCGATGATACCGGCCGTCGCCAGCGTCATGTCATTTCCATCTCAGAACCTTCGCCTCCTGCCCTACCGAACCGTTCACCCGACGTTTCAACCCTCGGGCCGTTCCAGCTGACAACGACGCCCGTCCGTCGCAACCCCGCTGTCGCGGCGTCCTGGGATCATCCACTCCAGGCCGGGCGGTCCCATGCTCATGGCAGGCGACATCAGGTGGCTCGTCGACGAACCGTGGTCAGCGTGCCCTCGACCAGCCTGTCGGTGGTGAGCGCTTTCGCGGTCACCACAGCGGCCACCGGGAGACCAGCAGGACCAGGTACTCCGGCTGCAGTACTCGCCTCGTGATTTTCGGCGAAAGAACCCGTACGTCCCCGATCAGCCGCCGCGTGACATCTGCGACGACGGAACGATCACCCTGACGCTGTTCGACATGGCGGTCACGGCAGCCGGGTTCACGCCCAAGACCGATACGAATGGCCGCGGCGGTCCCTGCGGCAGCGTCACGTTGAGGAACAACAGCTGCTGGGAGCCGGGCCTACAGCGCGTTTTCGTTTCGAGGTGCAGACGCCCAACGACAATGTGCCCACGCAGTCCTTCCGCACCATCGGAGGGGCGTTGGAGACCGGCACGATAGTCGCGGGCGGCACGAAGGCCGGTCTCGTGTGCACAAGACAAGGGCGCGAAGGGTCAGTACGTGCTGATCTACAAGCCCAAGCCGCTCCAATCAGACCGTGGCATCTGGCTGCTCCGGGCCTGACCCGCGTGGCCCTCAGGCCGCCGTGATCGCAGTGTCCGTCGACGCGCCGCCGGTCAGACGTACGTAGGGTTTGTCGCAGGCTTCGGGTCGGACCACGATCAGAGCTGCTTGATCCAACCGGGGGGAGACGCTGATGGATTTCGAGGCGATCATCCGTACGGTCGGCACGGTTGTCGACGTGGCCGGCGTCGCAGCCATCGTCGTCGGCGGGGCGGTTGTCAGCTGCCTGTTCGTCTACCGCCTGCTCCGCGGCCAGCCGCTGACGGTGACGTATCGGCTCTACCGCCAGGGTCTGGGGCGGGCGATCCTGATCGGCTTGGAATTCCTCGTCGCCGGCGACATCATCCGCACCGTCGCCATCTCGCCATCATTTCAAAACGTCGGTGTGCTCGCGGTCATCGTGTTGGTCCGCACCTTCCTCAGCTTCTCCCTCGAAGTTGAGCTCGAAGGCAGCTGGCCCTGGCAATCACGCAGAGCTCAGCAGTAAGCCGGGTGACATCAGCTTGTGAGGCTGTCAGGCCCGGTGCCGGTCGGTCGACGGTGACGCCGTTCCTGGTGGCGAGTTGCGCGAGACCGCCGTCGTAGCCCTGGCCGACCGCGCGGACCCTCCACCGGTGGTGGCGTTGGTAGATCTCGGCGAACAGCATGGTGGTCTCGGTGTTTCCGGCCTCGACAGTGGCCGCCGCGGCCGTTGCCTGTTCGCTGTCGATGCTGATCGTGACTGCGCCGAGCCGCTCGCTGGTCTCGGTGAACACCCGCCGATGGCATGCCGGCTCCCCACACAGGTGGCGGCCCTTACGCCAGCTCGCCCTCACCCATCACCACCTGCTGCCGCTGCCAGTGCTCGTCCTCCGAACACTCCACCACCCGGAATCCGGGCAGGTCGAACAACAAGGTCCTACCGTGATCCATGCTCGTGGCCTTCTGACTGGTCGCCCTGAAGACCAGTCGGGCTGGGAGGCCACGAACGCCTCCGCTTGCAAGGACACGCTCACCATCCACCACGAGAGCCGTCAAAGATGGGGCTATGGACAAGGCGGGTGGCCAGGGACAAGGTCGAGTCGAGGAAGGGGGATCCGTTGAAAGTCGGAGAGCGCTCAACCGTCGCAATCGCAGCCCGGCCGCGCGGGAGCGACACCGGGGTCACCCTCGAGCACGGGGCGAACTACCTGCTCACAGCGACGGGCGAGTGGGTTGACTGGAACAACCGCTCCGGGCCCGACGGGTACCCGAGTAATACATCTTGCTTCGGCTCACCGAGTGGGCTCGCCGTGAACCGTCCCAGCCCTGGTTCGCGCTTATCGGAGCGCTCGCCCGGCGATCGCTGCGGATACCAGCCAGCGACAACGGGCGAGTGTGTCGCCGGAACGGCAGGCAGCGAGCGCCTCGCACAGTCCTGGACGAGCCCGGTGGGTGCCGGTCAGACCGTGGTCGACGTAGACCCGGTCGGCTCCACCCCGAGCGCGGCCAGCGCGGTGCGTTGGGCGGTGAGGTCCTGCGCGTCGGTCGAGCAGCGGGACTACCCGACGAGCATTCTGGCCATCGGATGACTGCAGCTAGCTAGCGTCCGTTTTGTGATTCTGAATGACATCGACTTGGCGATCGCCGCGGCCGATGCGGGCGCAGCCGTCGTCCGCTCCATGTACGGAGGCCAGCTAACCCTCAGCTAAGGACACGTAGCGAAATAACCCAGCTTTTGTGTTTGCGGTGGCTACGGTCTGTGCTATGTCCGTGGTCAAGGAGTCTCTCGTCCGTCGCTACGACACGATCAGGCCTCATTTGACCGAACGGCAATCTCGGATGT
>JBBRYN010000001.1:0-182977 GCA_038237645.1 Mycobacteriales bacterium | reverse complement strand
TCCCTCCAAAGAGGCTCTTGACACCCCGCTCAGCCCGCCAGATCTCTCCAACGAACCGGGGCCTGCTACCGGGCGCTCCGATGCCTACCCGGACAGGACTCACACCTGCTGGCCTGGGACAGCTTGCAGGACGCACCATGCCACAAGGCTAGTCAGGCCGGCAGTCGGGTCAGGCGAGCGGCACGGCCGCCGGCGTGACCGCGGCGGGCAGCGTCGACTCGCCGCCGACGTAGTGGTCGACCGCGGCCGCCGCGGCGCGCCCCTCGGCAATCGCCCACACGATCAGCGACGCGCCCCGCTTCATGTCCCCGGCCACGAAGACACCCGATGCCGACGTCTGCCAGTCGGGGCCACAGGTGACCGTGCCGGCGGGGGAAACGGTGATCCCGAGGCCGTCGAGCAGCGGGCCGCGCTCCGCGCCGTCGAAACCGATCGCCAGCAGGGCCAGGTCGCACGGCAGCACGCGGGGGCGCTCTCCGACCGGCGTCACCGATCGCCGGCCGCCGGCGTCCTTGTGCACCCTCACCTCACGCACCTCGAGCGCCCGGACCCGGCCCGCTGTCCGGCCAGCAGGGTCGTCACCGGTGAAGCGCTCGGCCTGCACGGCGAACACGCGCTCGCCACCCTCCTCGTGCGCCGGATACGACCGCAGCAGCAGTGGCCACGTGGGCCAGGGTGTCCGGGCAGCGTCGCGGGCCGGCGGCGGCTCGGGATAGATGTCGAGCTGGGTGACGCTGGCGGCTCCCTGCCGGTGCGCCGTGCCCAGGCAGTCCGCCGCGGTGTCACCGCCGCCGATGATGATGACGTGCTTGCCTCGGGCACTGATCGGCGTGGCCTCCAGCCTGCCGGCGACCACCCGGTTGGCCGGCACCAGGTGCTCCATCGCCAGATGCACACCGGCGAGGTCACGGCCGGGGATCGGCAGGTCGCGACCCACCGGGGCGCCGGCCGCGAGCACGACCGCGTCGCAGTCGGCCCGCAACTCGGCCACGGTCAGGTCGACGCCGACCTCGCAGGACACGACGAACCGGGTGCCTTCGGCCGCCATCTGCTCCAGCCGCCGGTCGATGTGGAGCTTCTCCATCTTGAAGTCCGGAATGCCGTACCGGCACAGGCCGCCGAGCGCGTCGTCACGCTCGTAGACGGTGACGTCGTGCCCGGCCCGGGTCAGCTGCTGAGCGGCGGCCAGCCCGGCCGGACCGGATCCGACGACCGCGATCCGCCGGCCGGTCGGGCGCACCGGTCGCTGCGGGCTCACCCATCCCTGCGCGAAGGCCCGGTCGATGATGTCGACCTCGACCTGCTTGATCGCGACCGGGGAGTCGGCGATGCCCAGCACGCAGGCCGCCTCGCAGGGCGCCGGGCAGAGCCGGCCGGTGAATTCCGGGAAGTTGTTGGTGGCGTGCAACTGCTCGATGGCATCCCGCCAGTCGTCGCGGCGGACGAGGTCGTTCCAGTCCGGGATGCGGTTGCCCAGCGGGCAGCCCGCTGAGACGCTGTGGCAGAACGGGATACCGCAGTCCATGCACCTGGTGGCCTGCTCCCGGGTGCGCTCGGCCGGGAACGGCTGGTAGACCTCACGCCAGTCCTGGATCCGCACGTCGACCGGTCGCCGGCCGGCAACCGACCGGCCGTGCTTGAGAAAGCCCCGAGGGTCAGGCACGGGCCCACTCCATCACCACGTCATCGACTGGGCGGCCGGTCCGGGAAGCCTCCGCCCGTGCCTCGAGCACCCGGGCGAATTCCTGCGGCAGCACCTTGGTCAGGCGGCGCACCGCCGCCGGCCAGTCGGCGAGCAGCCGGGCGGCGACGGTGGACCCGGTCTCGGCGAGGTGTGCCTCCACCAGCTCGCGCACTTCCGCCGAATCCTGCTCGGTCGGTGAGACCAGGTCGACGCTGCCGGTGTTGACCAGCCGCGAATCGAGGTCGAGGACGTAGGCGAGGCCGCCCGACATGCCCGCGGCAAGGTTGCGCCCGGTGGAGCCGAGGACGACGACCGTACCGCCGGTCATGTATTCGCAGGCGTGGTCGCCGGTGCCCTCGACCACCGTGTCGGCACCGCTGTTGCGTACGGCGAAGCGCTCACCCACCCGGCCGCGGACCAGCAGGCGGCCGCCCGTGGCACCGTAGAGCAGGGTGTTGCCGGCGATCACGTTGTCCTCGGCCACGAAGCGCGCCTGTCGCGGCGGTCTCAGCGTGATCCGGCCACCCGACAGCCCCTTGCCGACATAGTCGTTGGCGTCGCCCTCCAGGCGCAGGGTGATCCCGGCCGGCAGGAACGCCCCGAACGACTGGCCGGCGGATCCGGTGAAGGTGATGTCGATGGTGTCCGGCGGCAAGCCGTCGCCGCCGTACCGCCTGGTCACGTACGACCCGAGCATCGTGCCGACCGTACGGTTGACGTTGCGGACCGGCAGCTCGAGCGTCACCGGCCGCCCGTCGAGCAGGGCACCCTCGCACAGGTCGATCAGGGTGTTGTCGAGGGCGGCCGCCAGCCCGTGATCCTGCTCGGTGGTGCGCGTCAGCGCGGCACCGGCCGGCAACTCCGGCACGTGCAGCACGGCGCTGAGATCCAGGCCGGCAGCCTTCCAGTGCTCGACGGCCGGCCGCATCCGCAGCACCTCGGCGTGCCCGATCGCCTCGTCGAGGGTGCGGAAACCGAGCCGGGCCAGCAGCTCGCGGACCTCCTCGGCGAGGTATTCGAAGAAGGTCACCACGAACTCCGGCGTTCCGGTGAACTTCTTGCGCAGCTCGGGATCCTGGGTCGCGATGCCCACCGGGCAGGTGTCGAGGTGGCAGACCCGCATCATCACGCACCCGGAGACGATCAGCGGCGCCGTGGCGAAGCCGTATTCCTCCGCGCCGAGCAGTGCGGCGATCACGACGTCCCGGCCGGTCTTGAGCTGCCCGTCGACCTGCACGGTGATCCGGTCGCGCAGACCGTTGAGGAGCAGCGTCTGCTGCGTCTCGGCCAGGCCCAGCTCCCACGGTCCACCCGCGTGCTTGAGGGAGGTCAGCGGGGACGCGCCGGTGCCGCCGTCGTGTCCGGAGATCAGCACGACGTCGGCGTGCGCCTTGGCCACGCCGGCGGCCACCGTGCCCACTCCGGACTCGGCGGTGAGCTTGACGTGCACGCGGGCCTGCGGGTTGGCGTTCTTCAGGTCGTGGATCAGCTGGGCCAGGTCCTCGATGGAGTAGATGTCGTGGTGCGGCGGCGGGCTGATCAGGCCGACCCCGGGTGTCGAGTGCCGGGTGCGGGCGATCCACGGCCACACCTTGAAGCCGGGCAACTGGCCACCCTCGCCCGGCTTGGCCCCCTGGGCCATCTTGATCTGGATGTCGTCGGCGTTGACGAGGTATTCACTCGTCACGCCGAACCGGCCGCTCGCCACCTGCTTGACGGCACTTCGCCGGCTGGGGTCGTGCAGCCGGTCGGCGTCCTCGCCGCCCTCGCCGGTGTTCGACCGGCCGCCGAGCGCGTTCATGGCGATCGCGAGGGTCTCGTGTGCTTCCCCGGAGATCGAGCCGTATGACATCGCACCGGTGGAGAAGCGCCGGACGATCTCCGACACCGGCTCCACCTCGTCGAGCGGCACCGGCGGCCGCGCGTCCTCGGCGAAGGCGAACAGCCCGCGCAGGCTGCCCGACTCCGCGGCCAGCGCGTCCACTGCCGCGGTGTAGCGGCGGAAGACGTCGTAGCGCCGGGCCCGGGTCGCATGCTGCAGGAGGAACACCGTCTCGGGATTGAACAGGTGCACCTCGCCTTCGCGCCGCCATTGGTATTCCCCGCCGACATCGAGACGCCGGTGGGCGGCGTCGGTGGGGTTGCGCGGCCAGGCGGTCCGATGCCGGGCGGCCACCTCAGCGGCGACGATGTCGAGGCCGACGCCGCCGATCTTCGACGCGGTGCCGGGGAAGTACTGCTCCACCAGGTCCGGTGCCAGGCCGAGGGCCTCGAAGACCTGGGCCCCGGTGTAGGACGCCACGGTGCTGATGCCCATCTTGGACATCACCTTGAGCACTCCCTTGCCCATCGCCTTCACGTAGTTGCGGATCGCCGTCGCCGGATCGATCCCACGCAGGCTGCCTGTGGCGCAGAGGTCCTCGATGGACTCGAACGCGAGGTAGGGATTGACGGCCGCCGCGCCATATCCGATCAGCAGGGCGACGTGGTGCACTTCGCGACAGTCGCCGCTCTCCACGACGAGCCCGACGTGGGTGCGGGTGCGGTCGCGCACCAGGGCGCTGTGCACGGCCGCGGTGAGCAGCAGGGACGGGATGGGTGCCAGGGTCGCGGTCGAGTCGCGGTCGGACAGCACGACGATCCGCGCACCGTCCTCGATGGCCTCGGAGACATGCCGGCAGATCTCGGTGAGCCGCCGGGCGATGCCCGGGCCCCCCTCGGCGACCCGGTAGAGGCCGGAGACGGTGACCGCCTTGAAGCCGGGCAGATCCCCGTCGTCGTCGACGTGGATGATCTTGGCCAGCTCGTCGTTGTCGATCACCGGGAAGGGCAGCATGATCTGCCGGCAGGACGCCGGCCCCGGCTGCAGGAGGTTCTGCTCGGGGCCGATCGTGCTGGCGACGGAGGTGACGATCTCTTCCCGGATGGCGTCCAGCGGCGGGTTGGTGACCTGCGCGAACAGTTGGGCGAAGTAGTCGAAGAGCAGCCGGGGGCGCTTGGACAGCACCGCGACCGGGGTGTCGGTGCCCATCGAGCCCAGCGGCTCGAGGCCGGTGGTGGCCATCGGCGCCATGACCAGCTTGAGGTCCTCGTCGGTGTAGCCGAAGGTCTGCTGGCGGCGCAACACCGACTCGTGGGAACGCACGATGTGCTCCCGGTCGGGCAGGTCGGCGAGGTGCATGAGGCCCGCGTGCAGCCAGTCCTGGTACGGCTGCTCCCCGGCCAGTGTCGACTTGATCTCCTCGTCGCCGACGATGCGGCCGAGGGCGGTGTCGACGAGGAACATCCGACCGGGTTGCAGGCGGCCCTTCTCCACCACGGTGGCCGGGTCGATATCGAGCACGCCCACCTCGCTGGCGAACACGACGAGGCCCTGGTCGGTGCGCCACCACCTGGCCGGGCGCAGGCCGTTGCGGTCGAGGACCCCGCCGATCAACGTGCCGTCGGTGAAGGTGACGCAGGCCGGGCCGTCCCACGGCTCCATCAGCGACGCGTGGAACTGGTAGAAGGCGCGCCGGAGGGGGTCCATCCCGTCGGCGTTCTCCCATGCCTCGGGAACCATCATCAGCACTGCGTGCGGCAGTGACCGCCCGGTCAGGTGCAGCAGTTCGAGCACCTCGTCGAGGCTGGCCGAGTCACTTGCATCGGGCGTGCAGATCGGAAAGATCCGGGCCGCGCCGCCTGGTATGACGTCGGTGCGGGCGAGGGCTTCGCGCGCCCGCATCCAGTTGCGGTTGCCCATGATGGTGTTGATCTCGCCGTTGTGGGCGAGGAAACGATAGGGGTGGGCCAGCGGCCAGGACGGGAAGGTGTTGGTGCTGAACCTGCTGTGCACCAGCACCAGGGCGCTGTCGAACTCCGGATCGGTCAGATCGGGGAAGAAGGCGGCCAACTGCTCGGGTGTCAGCATCCCCTTGTAGACGAGCGTCCGGGCGGACAGCGAGCAGAAGTACAGGCTCAGCCCGGCCTCCCGGGCAGCGTGCTCGGCCCGCTTGCGCACGACGTAGGCCAGCCGTTCGAGCGCCATGCCCGTGACGCCGCCACCGCCGACGAAGAGCTGACGGAACCCGGGCAGGACGGCCAGCGATGCGGCACCCAATCCGGTCGGGTCGGTCGGCAGTTCACGCCAGCCGAGCACCTTGAGGCCTTCTTCGGCGGCGATGCGCTCCACCATGGCGACCGCCTGGACGGCGCCGGCATCATCGCGAGGGACGAACAGGTTGCCCACCGCATAGCCCGCACCGTCCGCGGTCGGTCGGGGCAGCGGCACGCCGGCCACCCGGCGGAGGAAGGCGTCGGGCACCTGGACGAGCAGCCCGGCGCCGTCGCCGGAGGCCGGATCGCTGCCGGCCGCCCCGCGGTGCGACATGTTGCGCAAGGCGGTCAGCCCCTGCTCCACCACCCGGTGCGTCCGGCGCCCGAGGGCATCGACGATGAAGGCGACGCCGCAGGCATCCCGCTCGGCTCGCGGATCGTAGAGTCCCTGCGCTGAGGGGACGGCGGAGAAGGTCATCCAGGGCCCTTCGTCGTCGGTCGGCATGGCGTGCGCTGCAGTATGGGACGACATCGGCCCGGCCAACGACAAGAATACAGTCCGGCACGCTCACAAATCGAATCGGTCCGGGCGGTTGGGCGGGGTTTCGACCAGGATGGCGGTATGACCCAGGCGCTTCTGCTGCACCGGCTGGAGAGCTACCTCGACGCGGTGCCGCGCAGCGCCGCCCGGGCCGAGGGGTTCGGGCCGCTGACGCTGTTCAACCGGGTCCGCGACGGCTGGCCCTACTACGCCCGGCCCACCCTGGGCTGGTCGGGTCCGGTGACACCCCCCGACGTGGCGGCGGTACGCCGACGGCAGCGCGAGCTCGACCTGCCTGAATCGTTCGAGTGGGTAGACGAGACGACGCCGTCCCTGCGCACGGTGGCCGAGGAGGCGGGGCTGAGCGTCGAAGCGCTCCCGCTGATGGTCCTGCGCCGGCGGTTGGCGACGCCGGCCACGCCCGGCGTGACGGTACGAACGCTGCCGCCGGACGATCCGTGGCTGGCCGCGGCGACGGCGATCGCCCAGGTCGCGTTCTCCGTGCCCGGCACGGTGCCGGGAGCCGCCGGGGAGCGGGAACGCGATGCCGCCGCCGACCGGCTGAGCCCCGAGCGGCTACAGGCCGGCCGCGAGCGCATACGGCGCGGGCTGACGGTCACGGTGGCCGCCGGGCCGGACGGCGCGCTGCCGGTGAGCGCCGGCTCGCATCAGCCGCTCGGTGACGTGACGGAGATCGTCGGGGTCGGCACGCTGCCGTCGGCTCGCCGGCAGGGGCTGGCCGCCGCGGTGACGGCGCACCTGGTCGCCGACGCCGTCGCCAACGGCGTGTCGACGGTCTTCCTGTCGGCTGGCTCCGACGACGTGGCCCGGATGTATGCCCGCGTCGGCTTCGAGCGGGTCGGCACCTCGTGCATCGCCGAGCCCGTACCGGCTCGGCGGTGACTACCCGCCGCGCGGCGCGGCCATTCGACGAAGGGCGCCGGGATGACTGACCTGATCAAGACCCGTTTCGAGGTCCTCGACGAGCGGTTCCGACCGGTGAACGGTGACGAGTGGATCCAGCGCTTGCACACCGGCTGCCGCTGGGTCGAGGGCCCGGCCTACTTCCCCGCCGGCTCGCTACCTCGTCTTCAGCGACATCCCCCGGCGGGGCCGGCTGGTGAGTTGCGAGCAGGGCAATCGGCGGGTCACCCGCACCGAGCACGACGGCTCCGTCACCGTCCTGGCCGACCGCTACGACGGCAAGCGGTTCAACAGTCCCAACGACGTCGCCGAGCGGTCGGATGGCTCGATCTGGTTCACCGACCCGAGCTACGGCATCGACAGCGACTACGAAGGGACAAGGCGCCGAGCGAGATCGGCGGCTGCCACGTCTATCGCCTCGAACCGGACACCGGATCGGTGCACCTCGTCGCCGACGACTCGACCGCCCCGACGGGCTGGCCTTTTCTCTCGACGAGCGCCGGCTCTACGTCGTCGATACCCGCAACAAGCACATCCGCCGTTTCGAAGTCACCGGAGACCGTGCGCTCACCGGCGGGGAGGTCTTCGCCGACTGCGACGCCGGCTCCTTTGACGGCGTCGCAGCTCGACGACGCCGGTCGGGTTTGGGCCGCCGCCCACGACGGTGTGCACTGCTTCGACCAGGACGGGACATTGATCGGCAAACTGCACCTTCCGGAGATCGTGTCCAACCTCACCTTCGGTGGGCTCAAACGCAACGACTTGTTCATCACCGCATCCGGCTCGGTGTACTCGCTGCGGGCAAATGTCACGGGCGCCCGGTACCCGTCGGCATCGCAGCGGCGGGCCTGATTATCATCTTGCTCCGCAGCGATGGGCCAGCCAGAAGACCCAGTCCAGGTCTCGTGTATGCATCTCACGCCGTCGAGGATGACCTCGACGCACGCATGGCGCCTCCTCGGGACAACGGAACATCACCCGACTCACACCATGACGATCTGCCTCGCGGGCAACCGGGTACGTCAGGACAATCCGGTGCCCACGCCTCGTCCCACGGCGTAGGTGATCGCGGCGGCCACGCTGCCGAGCAGCAGTTGTCGCAGCCCGCTGTAAAGCCAGCCGCGGTTGGTGAACCGCGACACCACCGCGCCCGAGCCGAACAGGCCGACCACCGAGAGCGCGAGCGACGCGGCCAGCGAGCTCGCACCCAGCAGGTACGGCAGCAGCGGCACGAATGCCCCCACCGTGAACGCGAGGAAGGAAGCGATCGCGGCCGTCCAGGGCGAGGGCAGATCGTCCGGGTCGACTCCCAGCTCTTCACGGACGTGGATCCGCCAGCGCTGCTCCGGATCGGCCGACAACTGGGCGGCCACCTGGCGGGCCAGCGCGGGGGTGAGCCCACGCTGGACGTACATCGCGGCGAGCTCGGCCTGCTCCGCCTCGGGATTGCGGCGCAACTCGGTGCGCTCGATGTCGATCTCGGCCCGGGTGAGCTCGGTCTGCGAGGCCACCGACGTGTATTCACCCACCGCCATCGAGAAAGCCCCGGCCACCAGGCCGGCCAGCCCGGCAAGGGCGACCGTGCCGGGGCGCGCGTTGCTCCCGGCGACGCCGGAGATCAGCGCGAAGTTGGAGACGAGGCCGTCCATCGCACCGAAGACGGCCGGCCGCAGCGGCCCGCCGGTGACGTCGCGATGCTGATGGTGTGCCTCGGGCACCACCCGGGCGGGCCGCTCGCTCTCCTCAGCTGGGGTGCTCACCCGTAGAGCCTACGTCCGCGGGGCTGTCCGGCTGTTGCACTCGCGGGTCTGTGGCACGCAGGTCCGGCCGCTGCACTTCTTCCTCCCGCGGTCCCCGGTGCGTCACGATCCACGCCACGGCACCGGCAAAGGCCACCACGGACGTCCACACGTTGATCCGCACGCCCAGCAGATGGTTGGCCGTGTCGGCCCGCAGCAACTCGATCCAGAACCGGCCGGCCGCGTACAACGCCACGTACAACGCGAAGGCGCACCCGCGACCGAGACGGAACCTGCGGTCGGCCCAGATGACGACGGCGGCCACCCCGAGGTTCCACAGCGACTCGTAGAGGAAGGCCGGGTGGTAGGTCGCGTGCCCCGGCTGGTAACCGTCATGGTCGGGGTCGATCCGGACCGCCCACGGCAGGTTGGTCGGCCGGCCGAACAACTCCTGGTTGAAGTAGTTGCCGACGCGCCCGATGGCCTGGGCCACGGCGATCCCCGGCGCCACGGCATCGGCGAAGGGTGGCAGGGATGCCCCGAAGAGCTTGCAGCCGATCCAGGCACCCACCCCACCGAGCAGGATCGCACCGGGGATGCCGAGCCCGCCGTGCCAGATGTACAGCGCCTCGACGGGGTTCTTGCCGGGCCCGAAGTACAGGCTCGGGCTGGTGACCACGTGATAGAGCCGCCCGCCGAGGAGGCCGAAGGGCACGGCGACCGCCGCGATGTCGGTCACCGTGCCCGGCCGGCCGCCGCGGGCCTGCCATCGCCGCTCGCCGAGGAGCACCGCGACGACGACGCCGACGATGATGCACAGCGCGTAGGCACGGATGGGCACCGGGCCGAGGTGCCACACGCTCTGGGACGGAGACGGGAAGGACGCGAGGCTCACCCACACACGGTATCCGCCGGGCCGGGGGGTGACCCGGCAACCCGAATACGGTTAGGGTCCGGCATGGGCGATGTGACGAACGGCTTGGTGACGGCCGCGGCGGGAGTGATCTCCGACGAAGCTGGTCGGATCCTGCTCATCCAGCAAAACTACGGGCAGCGGCGTTGGGGCCTGCCCGGTGGCCGGGTCAACGTCGGCGAGACCCCCGGGCACGCGGTGGTTCGCGAGGTGCGCAAGGAAACCGGTCTGGAAACCGTCGTCGTCGACCTGGTCGGCATCTATCACCTGTGCGGCGGGGACGACGTCCTCCCTGAGCAGTTGACCTACGCGTTCCGCTGCAAGGTGGTGGGCGGAGAAGCCAGCGTCAACCTGCCGAGCAAGGTCGCGCGGGTCGGGTGGCACGATCCGGACCGGATGCCCGCCCCGACGACGCCGTCCGCGTCGGACGTCGTCACCGACTGTGCCGCCGGCCGCTCCGGGGTGGTCCGGGACGTCGTCCGGGCCGGACGCGCGCTCGAGGTCTAGTGTCCGACGACCCCGGCGGACGAGGCGCCATAGCCCGACCAGAAGCTCGACGGCCCGGGACATTTCCACGGCCCTCAGCGGTGCTCACGGCTGGCGTGCATGCACTCCCGACGGTCGCCTCTGCGGCCGACGTGGGATTCGAGTTGCGCTAGGGCAACCGCCGTCGGTTACCCGTCAGTGTGTTCACTACAGTACGCTACACTGTAGTTATGAGTAGTGGATCGCCCCGGTCGATCAGATTCGACGGGCACGTCAGCGATCGGCTGACCGCGTACGTCACGAGTCATCCCGGCTGGTCCGGCTCGTCGGCTGCTAACCGGTTTGTCGATGAGGCTCTGCGCATGGAGGACCACCCGGGCGTCATCTTTCGCGACGGCCCGACCGGCCGCCGAGCGGTCCTGATCGGGGGCCCGGATATTCGTGAAGTGATCCGAGCCGTCAAGTCAGCGCGTGAGTCAGAGCCGAAACTTGACGCCGACCAAATCGTGGCATTGGTCTGCACCAACACCGGCGTAACCGTGCGCCTGGTCAATACTGCCATCCGCTACTGGGCGGCCTACTCGGACGAGATCGACGGATGGATCGACGACGTCGAGTCCTCCGAGAAGCAAGCGTCGCTGGCGTGGGAACGACGCCAGGACCTGCTCGCGCGGTGACCACCACGCAGAAGCTGCTGCTCGACGAGATGCTCAGCGGCGACATCGCCGCACAGCTTCAAGCAATGGGTCACAACCTGACCGCGGTCGTTGAGGACCCAGCGTTGGTGGGCACACCTGACGAGGAGCTGCTCGCGCAGGCCACCTCCAGCGGACGCATCCTGGTGACAGCCAACGTTGGTGACTTCGCCGCGATCCACGCGTCCTGGAGCAGCCGCGGGCACAGCCACGCCGGGCTGATCTACGTCGTCAACCGGGTCTTCCCGAACGACCGATCATTCGTAGGCGCCATCGTTACAGCACTTGACGACAAGATCGTGACCGGGCAGCTCCCGACGGAGGGCGCCGAAGCCTACCTCCGACGCCCTCGGCCCGCTCACGGCTGACGAGCTCGCACTCCCGGCGGTCGTCGGTGGCTTCTCGGCCGGGGCGCGGGCCGCTCGGCTGTGGACGATGACCGGGCGAGCCCGTTGCCGGAGCCGAAAGAGCGGTGCCCGTGGTGCCAACTGCGCCTGGTCAGTCTCGAGCTCGACTTATCCGCCCCGGCACCGATATCGGCCTCGTCGGTGCGGGTCGAATCGGCGCCGGAACCTGCTTACGCCGCGGCTGCTTCACCACGGTCCTGACGGAGTATGACGCCGCAGGAAACGTCCGGTGGGCGCCTGGGAACACACAACCGCCCCTCAGCCGCGGCGACGCCGACGAATGGGAATTACCTGCCGCGCAGCGCCTACTCGAAGTCGGCCACGAGCGGTTGACGGAGTATCAGGGCACGGCATGGTGGGGTGACGGATCGACGGTCGGCGGACTTCCAGACTGGATCGAGGGTGCCGAGTATCCGGGCTGCCCGCGCTGCCGTCGCACCATGTTCTTCATCGCCATGATCACCGGCCCAGCCTTGAATTGAAGCATGAGTCGGCAGAGGGCTGCTTCTACGTCTTCATTGACGCCGACTGTCGCCTCGCCGCAGCGATCTATCAGCAGAGTGGACCTGCAGGGACAGCTATTGCCCGCAGCAACACCATCCAGGCGACATACCCGCGCGACGATCTCGTGATGGGCAGCGGTCCGGGATCAGCAGGCGAGTGCATCCGCGGCGGGATGCGCCCACCCCGCGCCCCACAGACCAGGTCAATCCCGCTTGCGCACTCCGGCGGCAAGGTCGTGGGTCAGCTCGCTCAAGGCTCGCAGGCCGTCGCCACCGGCCGGCGGGTCGAGCAGGCACCGGACGAAGGCCGAGCCGACGATGACGGCGTCGGCGAAGCCGGCCACTTCGGCCGCCTGGGCCCCGTTGCTCACCCCGAGCCCGACCCCGACCGGGAGGTCGGTGGTCGCCCGCACCCGCGCCACGAGCTCCGGTGCCCGCCGGCTGGTCGCCTGCCGGACCCCGGTGACCCCCATCACCGACGTGGCGTAGACGAAACCGCGGCAGTGCCGCGCCGTCATCGCGATGCGCTCGTCGGTCGACGAAGGGGCGACCAGAAAGATCCGGTCCAAGCCCACCGCGTCGGAGGCCGCCAGCCACTCGGCCGCCTCGTCCGGGATCAGGTCAGGAGTTATCAGCCCGGCACCGCCGGCCGCCTTGAGGTCCCGGGCGAAGCGCTCGACCCCGTAGGCGTCCACGGGGTTCCAGTAGGTCATCACCACGATCGGCACCCCGGAGGCGGCGACAGCCTCCACAGTGGACAGAACGTCCCGGGTGCGCACGCCACCGGCCAGCGCCCGGTCGACGGCGGTCTGGATCGTCGGGCCGTCAATCAGCGGGTCGGTGTAGGGCAGCCCGACCTCGATTACGTCCACACCGGCCGCGACCATGAGCCGGAGTGCGGTCACCGCGCCCTCGACAGTGGGAAAACCCGCGGGCAGGTAGCCGATCAGCAGCCCCCGCCCCTCGGACCGCCCGCCAGCGAACGCGTCGGCGAGGGTGGTCACGTGAGGTCGAACCAGCGCGCGGCGGTGTCCATGTCCTTGTCGCCCCGGCCCGAGCAGCAGACGAGGACCACGGCATCCGGCCCCAACTCGGCGGCGAGCGGGAGCACACCGGCGAAGGCGTGCGCGGTCTCGATCGCGACCAGAATCCCCTCCGTACGGGCGACCAGCGCCATGGCGTCCATCGCCTGCGCGTCGGTGATCGCGTGATACTCGGCGCGGCCGGTGTCATGCAGCCACGCATGCTCCGGACCCACTCCCGGGTAGTCCAGGCCGGCCGAGATCGAATGTGTCGGCTCGGTCTGGCCGTCGGTGTCCTGCAACAGGTAGCTGCGCATGCCGTGCAGGACGCCCGGCCGGCCACCGGCGACCGTCGCCGCGTGCCGGCCGGTCTCGATACCGTCGCCCCCGGCTTCGTAGCCCATCAGGCGCACCTCCTCGTCGGCCAGGAACGCCATGAAGATGCCGATCGCGTTCGAACCGCCGCCCACGCACGCGGCGACGACGTCCGGCAGCCGGCCGGTCAGCTCCCGGCACTGGGCGCGGGCCTCGACCCCGATGATCCGCTGGAAGTCGCGGACCATCATCGGGAACGGGTGCGGCCCCATCACCGACCCGATGACGTAGTGGGTGGTCGCGACATTGGTCACCCAGTCACGCATCGCCTCGGAGATGGCGTCCTTGAGGGTGCGCGATCCGGTCAGCACCGGCACCACCGTGGCGCCGAGCATCCGCATCCGGGCGACGTTGAGGGCCTGCCGGCGGGTGTCCTCCTCGCCCATGTAGACCACGCACGCGAGCCCGAGGTAGGCACAGGCGGTCGCCGTCGCCACACCGTGCTGGCCGGCACCGGTCTCGGCGATGATTCGCGGCTTGCCCATCCGCTTGGCCAGCAGCGACTGCCCGAGAGCGTTGTTGAGCTTGTGCGATCCGGTGTGCGCGAGGTCCTCCCGCTTGATCAGGATCCGGGCCCTGCCCGCCTCCCGGCCGAGCCGCCCGGCGTCGGTCAGCGGCGTCGGGCGGCCGACGTAGGTGCGCAGCAACCGGTCGAGCTCACCGGTGAAGTTCTCGTCGCTGCGCGCCTTGTCGTAGGCGGCCGTCAACTCCTCGAGTGCGGCGACCAGCGCCTCCGGCACGAAGCGTCCGCCGTAGGGGCCGAAGTGTCCGGTGGAATCGGGCAGGGCACCGGCACCCGTCATCGGGTGGGGGGCATCATCGCCCCAGCCGCGTCATCGCGCCCCACCCGGTCATCTTGCCGAGCGGGGGGTGGCGGGGTGCGCCCCGGCGGTGACCAGGTCGGCGACCGCCTGCCGGGGGGTGCGGTCGGTGACCAGCCCCTCGCCGACCAGCACGGCGTCGGCTCCGGCGGCCGCGTAGGCCAGCAGGTCGTGGGTGTCTCGTACGCCGGACTCGGCGATCTTGAGCACCGTGCTGGGCAGGCCCACGGCGACCCGCTCGAACACCGAGCGGTCGATCTCCATGTTGCGCAGGTTGCGCGCGTTGATCCCGATGACCTTTGCCCCGGCGGCGAGCGCACGGTCGGCCTCCGCCTCGTCGTGCACCTCGACCAGCGCGGTCATGCCCAGCGACTCGATCCGCTCTAGCAGCCCGGTCAACCAGTTCTGGTCGAGGGCGGCGACGATCAGCAGGCACAGGTCGGCGCCGTGTGCCCGGGCCTCGTGCACCTGATAGCTCGTCACGATGAAGTCCTTGCGCAACAACGGGACGTCGACGGCCGATCGCACCGCGTCGAGATCGGCCAGCGAGCCGCCGAAATGCCGGCCCTCGGTGACCACGCTGATCACCTGGGCCCCGCCGTCGGCATAGTCGCGGGCGAGCGCGGCGGGATCGGGGATCTCGGCCAGCCGGCCGCGCGACGGGCTGGACCGCTTCAGCTCCGCGATCACGCTGACGCCGTCGGCAGACAAGGCGGCATATGCGTCTCGGGCGGGCGGCCCCGCGGCGGCCCGCGCCTTGAGCTCCGCCATCGGGAATTGTGCCTCGCGCTCGGCGACGTCGGCACGGGCGCCGACGATCAGCCCTTCGAGCACGTCCACAAGTGAAGTCCCCTCGCCGGAGTCGAGTGGGGCGATGCTACCCAACCGTAGGGGGTGCACCTCGCGACGGGTCTGGCCCCATGGGCAGCCGCACCGCAAAGCAGGCTCCCCCCTCCGGTGCGCTGCCGGCCGTCGCGGTGCCCCCCAACCGGGCGCTCAGGCCGTGGACGAGCGCCAGTCCGACGCCGGTTCCGACCTGCCGCACCCCCCGATAGCGCTCGTAGAGGGCCGAACGGTCAAAGGCGACGGCCAGGTCGTCCGCGGTCAATCCGGGTCCCCCGTCACGCACCTCCACGACCGCGTCCCGCTGCTCGGCCCGCACCGCCAGCACGATCGGCCGGCCGACCGGGGTGACCCGCAGGGCGTTCTCAGCGAGGCCGTCGATGACCTGTCGCACCCGGGTGGGATCGGTGCGCACGTGTACGGGCGCGGGCGGCAGGTCGGTGCGGAAAAGCACCCCCTCGGAGCGGCAACGCGCCGCCCAGACCCGGCCGGCGTCCGCTGCGAGCGAGACGATGTCGACATCGGCGGCGTCGATGCGGAAGTCCTGCGCCCCGAGCCGGGCGAGATCCAGCAGGTCGGCGACGAGGCGCTCGAGTCGGGTGGCCTCGGACAGCACGATCGCGCCGACCGGCCGCACGTCGGCGCCCGTCGTGACGCCGTCGGCCAGGGACTCGGCGAAGCCCTTCACCGCGGTCAGCGGTGTCCTGAGCTCATGGGAGACGGAGAGCAGGAACTCCCGCTGCCGGGCTTCGCTGTGCTCGAGGGCACCGGCCAGCCGGTTGAAGGATTCGGCCACCTCGGCGACCTCGGCGGGCCCCTCCGTGGTCAGCCGGACGCCGCGCCGGCCCTCGGCGAGGTCGCGCGCGGCTGCCGCTGCCCGCTGCAGCGGGCGCGCAAGCCGGCGGGCCAGCAGGAGCCCGGCGCCGGCGGCGACGGCCAGCCCGGCCAGCAGGGCAAGCAGGGTGCGCCGCAGGACCGGGGCAGCCAGGCCGCCGGCCTGCGAGCGCGGCTGGGCCAGCACGATGGCCGCTCCCGTGTCGAGCGGCCGGACCTCGACCAGCACCAGATCCCCGCCGATGCGGGTGCGCAGCGAGCGCGGGCCGTCACCGGTACGGCGGTAGGCGACGGCGGCCGCACGCCGGGCCAGCGGGTCACCGAGCACCACTCCCCCGCGGGTGACCCAGCCGATCGCTATCCCTTGCCGCCGCAGCAGCACGGCAACCCGGCCGGGTACCTTGGGCCCCCGTACGCTGTCGGACTGCGGCGTCCCGGCGACGACATCGGCCTGCCGCGCCAAGGCGCGTTGCGCCTCGGCATCCGCAGCCCCGCGGACCAGCCCGTACGACACCAGACCGGCGATCAGCACGGCAACCGCGGCCACCGCGATGGTGACCTGGGCGATCCGCGCGGCGAGGGTGGGACGGCTCACGGCGCGTCGGCGGAGTAGCCGACCCCGCGCACCGTCCGGATAGGACTGTCGCGGCCCAGCTTCGCTCGCAACTGCGCGACGTGGACGTCGACCGTGCGGGTGCCGGCGGCGGCCGCATAGCCCCACACCTCCGACAGCAATTGCTCGCGCTCGTAGACCCGGCCGGGTCGGCGCAGGAGGTGGGCCAGCAGGTCGAACTCGGTCGTCGTCAGGGTCACCTCGTGGTCGCCGGCCCACACCCGCCGGCGACCGGGATCCAGCCTGATCCCGGCCAGGTGCAGCACGGCCGGGGTCTCGCCGGCTGCGTTGCCGCGGCGCAGCACCGTCTTGACCCGGGCGACCAGCTCGCGTGGGGAGAACGGCTTGGTGACGTAGTCGTCCGCGCCCAGCTCCAGCCCGAGCACCCGGTCGACCTCGTCGTCGCGCGCGGTGACGAACAGCACCGGCGTCCAGTCACCGGCCTGTCGAAGCTGGCGGCACACCTCGGTCCCGTCGAGGGTGGGCAGGCCCACGTCCAGCACTACGGCAGCCGGGTGCAGGCGACGCACCGCGGCCAGGCCGGCCCGGCCGTCAGCCTCGACCTGGACGCCGAAGCCCGCCCGGGCGAGATACAGCCGGATCAGGTCCGCGATCGACCGCTCGTCCTCGACGACGAGCACCAGCCCCTTGCCGCCATCGGACATCTGTCACCCTCCGCTCACCCGCAGGTTACGGGCAGCAGCCTGCGACGGCCTGCGCAGCGCGGTGTTCGGCCGGTGTTCGGGCAGTGTTCAGCCGGCCTCAGCCGGGTTGGGCCGGATCAGCACGGGGATCAGCCCGGGGGTCGGCCGGCGGTCGCCGCGTCGGATCCTCTCCCCGGTCGAGCGCCGCCCAGGCGTCCAGCTCGGGATCGCGCGGCCGGGCCGCAGGCGATTCGTACCGCGCGCCGAGCGCCGGCCAGGACCGGCCCCGCACTACCGCCAGCGCACCGGCGATCGTGAGCAGCGCACCCCCGAGGACGGTCAGGACCGGCCAGAGCAGGACTGCGCCGCCGACCCGCGGCACGGTCGAGGCGATCACCGCCAGCCCGCCGGCCGCCAGCGCCGACCCGACGGCCGGCCGGCCCCAGCGCCGGGCCGCGAGCAGGGCCACCACCCCGGCCAAGGCGACGAGCCCGACCGGTGGGGCCAGCGGCACCAGCCGGCCGCCGGTGGCCTGATCGGGGAGTACGGCGGCGTGCTCGGGCAGCCAGCGCCGGCCGGTGGCCAGCAGGACACACAGCGCGCCGACGAGGGTCAGCAGGCAGGCCAGGCCGAGCTCGCGGCGCCCCGACCTCACCGGACAGGGACCAGCGAGCCGGCCGCGGCGATGGCGTACAGGACGGCACGGGCCTTGTTGAGGCACTCCTCGTGCTCGGCGTCGGGATCGCTGTCCGCGACGATCCCGGCGCCGGCCTGGACGTAGGCGACGCCGTTGCTGATCAGTGCCGTACGGATCGCGATCGCGGAGTCCAGATCACCCGCGACGTCGAAGTAGCCGACCACGCCGCCGTAGAGCCCCCGGCGGGTGGGCTCGAGCTCCTCGATGATCTCCATCGCGCGCGGCTTGGGAGCACCCGACAGCGTCCCCGCGGGAAAGGTCGCGGTCAGCGCGTCGAAGGCGGTCGCGCCGGGGGCGAGATCCGCGACGACCATCGACACGATGTGCATGATGTGGCTGTAGCGCTCCACCTGCATCAGCTCGACGACGTCGACGCTGTCCGGCAGGCAGACCCGACTGAGATCGTTGCGCGCGAGGTCGACGAGCATGACGTGCTCGCTGCGTTCCTTCGGATCGGCGAGCAACTCGCCGGCGAGCCGGGCGTCGTCCTCGGCCGTGACACCACGGGGCCGCGACCCGGCGATCGGCCGCATCAGCGCCCGCCCGCCCGCCACCTTGACGTGCGCCTCCGGGGAAGAGCCCACGACGTCGGTGCCGTCGGGAAAGCGCAACAGGTACATGTACGGGCTGGGATTACCGGCCCGCAGGACGCGATAGATGCTCAGCGGGTCGGTGCACGTGGTCATCTGGAACCGCTGGGCGACCACGATCTGGAACGCCTCGCCGGCCCGGATCTGCTCCTTGGCGTACCGGACCGCATCCTTGTAGTCATCGGGCTTCGACCGCGAGTCGAACTCCGGCTCGACCACTGTCAGCGTCGATGCCGACGGCGGCGTCGGCCGGGCGAGCGCAACGGTCATCGCATCGAGTCGCTCGACTGCTGCGTCGTAGCCGTCGAGAGCGCCGTTCCCTGCCTGGCTGTCACCCGCTGCCCTGTCCCCCCCTTCGCTGTCTCCCACCGCGTTGTCCCCCCCGGCGCTGTCCCCTACCAGGCCGCCGCCGATGACGTTGGCCACCAGGAGGACCGAGCCGTCGGAGTGGTCGAGCACGGCGAGGTCGCTGACCAGCATCATCGCCAACTCGGGCAGCCCCAGGTCGTCCTCGGCCAGCGAGGGCAGGCGTTCGAGCCGCCGGACCGCGTCGTAGCTGACGTAGCCGACCAGGCCGCCGGTCAGGGGCGGCAGATCCGGCTGCCGCGGTGAGCGCAGCCGCTCGAGGGTGTCCCGCAGCATCTCGAGGGGGTCCTCGGCCCACCGCTGGCCGGGGAACGGGTCGTCCCCCAGCCATTCCCCGCGACCGTCCCGGGCCGTGAGGGTGGAGGGGCAGCGCACCCCGATGAAGGAATACCTCGACCAGACGCCGCCGTGCTCGGCCGATTCGAGCAGGAACGACCCCGCTCCCCCGGCCAGCTTGCGGTAGACCCCCACCGGAGTCTCGCCGTCGGCGAGCAGCCGGCGGGTGACCGCGACGACCGGTTGCCGCCGGCACAGGTCGGAGAACTCTGGCCGGGACGGGTGGACCGCCCCGTCCTTCAGCGCGGGCACTCGGCCACGACCGGATCCAGCGACCCGGCGTCGAAGCAGGTGCGGTCGCCGGAATGGCATGCGGGCCCGACCTGATCGACCCGGACCAGCACCGTGTCGCCGTCGCAGTCGAGCGCCACCGAGCGCACCCACTGCTGGTGACCGGACGTCTCGCCCTTGACCCAGTATTCCCGCCGGCTGCGGCTCCAGTAGGTGCACCGCCCGGTTGTCAGCGTGCGGTGCAGCGCCTCGTCGTCCATCCACCCGACCATGAGCACCTCGCCGGTGTCGTGCTGCTGGGCGACGGCCGGGACGAGGCCGCTGTCGTCTCGCTTGAGCCGGCCGGCGATGTGCGGGTCGAGGGGCATCCGCTCATTGTGCCGAGGGGCGCGACCGGGTTGTCCGCTCGGGTCGGCGGAGGCCCTTGACGCATTCGAACTAATTCATCTATCGTTGAATTAATCATACGACGAAGAGGAGCGGCTATGACACAAGCGGCGGTCGTGGTGCAGGACCTCCGGGTGGATCGGCTCGGGCGACGGGCGCTCGACGATCTGACCTTCGAGATCCCGCCCGGCCAGATCACCGGCCTGCTGGGGCCGAGCGGCAGCGGGAAGTCCACGCTGCTGCGCTGCCTCGTCGGCGTCCAGCGCATCCGCAGCGGTGAGGTGACCGTCCTCGACAAGCCGGCCGGCTCCCCAGGCCTGCGCCGGCAGGTCGGATACGTGACGCAGTCGCCGTCGGTCTACCGCGATCTCTCGGTGGGCGACAACCTGCGCTATTTCGCCGCCGTAGTCCGAGCGCGGACCGCCGATGCCGCCCGTGCGCTGGAGCAGGTCGGGCTGGCCGACCGGGCCACTGATCTGGTCGGCAACCTCTCCGGCGGCCAGCAAACCCGGGTGTCCCTCGCCTGTGCCCTCGTCGGGTCGCCGGCGCTGCTCGTGCTCGACGAACCGACGGTCGGCCTCGATCCGGTGCTGCGCCGCGATCTGTGGCTGATGTTCCACCGCCTTGCCGACGCCGGCGCCACCCTCATCGTCTCCAGCCACGTGATGGACGAGGCCGCTCGGTGCGACCGGTTGTTGTTGCTGCGGGAGGGCCGGTTGGTCGCCGACGACACCCCGGAGAGCCTTCGCAAGCTCACCGGGACCCCCGACCTTGAGGAGGCATTCCTGCGCCTCGCCGAGCGATCGGAAGCAGCGGCATGAGCACGCGGACGACACTGGCGACCGCGGCCCGGGTGCTGAGACAGTTGCGGGCCGACCACCGCACGATGGCGCTGCTGCTGGTCGTGCCGACCCTGCTGATGGTGCTGCTGCGCTACGTCTTCGACGGCTCCCCCGCCACCTTCGACCGGATCGGGCAGCCGCTGCTGGCGATCTTCCCGTTCGTCACGATGTTCCTCGTCACCTCGGTCGCCATGTTGCGGGAGCGGACCAGCGGCACTCTGGAGCGGCTGCTCACCACCCCGATGGGCAAGCTGGACCTGCTGATCGGCTATGCGCTCGCCTTCGCCCTGACCACCCTGGCGCAGGTGGCGGTGGCGAGCACCGTGGCGTTCGCCTGGCTCGGCCTGGACGCGCCCGGCGGGGTGGTCCCCGTGGTGCTGATCGCCCTGGCCGACGCGCTCTTGGGGATGGCGCTGGGGTTGTTCGTCAGCGCCTTCGCGGCGACGGAGTTCCAGGCCGTGCAATTCCTGCCGGCCATCGTGCTCCCGCAGTTCCTGCTGTGCGGGCTGCTCGCCCCACGCGACCAGATGCTCGACCTGCTCCGCTGGATCAGCAACGTGCTGCCGCTGTCCTACGCCGTCGACGGGATGACCCGGCTGCGCATCGACGGCCGTTTCACCGGGCACGTGGCGATCGACCTCGCCGTCGTCGCCGGCTGCACCGTGGTCGCGCTCGCGCTGGGCGCGGCCACCTTGCGCCGGCGTACGGCCTGATGGCTCGCACAGGCCGCCGCCCGGGTGCATCCGGCAGCCGGGCGGCGATCCTGGCGGCCGCGCGGCGCGCCTTCGCAGCGCACGGTTACGACGGGGCGACCATCCGCGGCATCGCCGGCCAGGCCGGGCTGGATCCGGCGATGGTGCCACACTTCTTCGGCTCCAAGCAGGGCCTGTTCGTCGCCGCCATGGAGTTCCCGGTCGACCCGGCCGCGCTGCTGCCCGGACTGCTCGCCCCTGGCGTGGACGGGCTCGGCGAGCGACTCGTGAGATTCTTCCTGTCGATCATGGAGGCGCCAGGGGACCGTGGTGCCTTCCTCGGGCTCATCCGCGGGGCGGTCACTCACGAAGAGTCCGCAGCCCTGCTCCGCGAGTTCGTCACCCGGGAGGTGCTCGGCCGGGTCGCGGCCGCGGTCAACGAGTCACAGCCGGAGCTGCGCGCCACCCTGGTCGGCTCACAGCTGGTCGGGCTGGCCATGGCGCGCTACGTCATCCGGATCGAGCCGCTGGCCGCAGCGGACCCGGAAACCGTGGTTGCCGCCGTCGCGCCGACGATCCAGCGGTATCTCGCCGGGTCGCTCACTTGAGCAGGCTGACCCCTTTGGCGATGACCAGCACCGAGAGCATCAGTGCGGACACCGACTCCGTACCCATGAGCAGCTTGGCCCGCACCGACAGCGGCATGCTGTCGGTCGGGCTGAAGGCCGACGAGTTCGTGACGGAGACGTACAAATAGTCGATGAAACCCGGTGTCCAGCCAGACTTGGCCGAGGATCGCTCGGCAACCTCGGCGATGGCGTCGTGATCCTCGTCCTGGGGAAACCTGAAGTCGGCAGTGGGCAGCTCGTGCCGGTCGGCCTGGGTGCGCATGACGGGTCCGCCACGGTCGATCTCCCAGTAGGCCAGTGCGAACATGATGATGTTGGTCGCCCAGACCTGCCCGGCGGCGAGCAACAGCGACGCACCAGCACTCGCCCGGCCGCCCACGAGTTGGTGGACGAGCAGGGCCAGGGCCACCGCGTTGGTCGCCGCGATCAGGAGCACCAGGGCGATCGCCAGGCGCCGCAGCCGGCGGCTCTGCCGGGTCATCCGGCGCGGGTTGGCGGCGATCAACGGGACGAACAACAGCAGCTCCAGGGCCGGTACGACGAATCGGGGGCCGACGAGCAGCTCGCTGGGCAGCAGTGAATACAGCGCGATGGCCACCAGCACGGCAGCCGCTGCCGGCAGCCGCGTCTCACCGGGATGCTGCTGAGCCCGGTCGCGTTCGATCGTCACGGCGCCTTCCTACCCCACGCGGTTGGTCGTCGTGGCCCGATTGCCACTTTGTCGGGAACAGGACGGCACCGGCTCACGCTGCGGACTCGCCGCTCACCGTGGCCTGTCGCGCTGATGCGCCGCTTGCGACGCTTTCGACCGGCGCGGTTCCCTCCGGCAGCCAGTCCGGCAGCTCGATGAGCCGGTCGATCGGCACCGGGCGGCTGTAGTAGTAGCCCTGGGCGCGCTCACAGCCGAGGGCGACGAGGCGGCGGTGCTCCTCGATGGTCTCGACGCCCTCGGCGACGACCCGCAGGGCCAGCCCGCGGGCCAGGCTGATCGTGCCGAGGACCACGACGTCGTCGCGGATCGAGGACAGCATCCGGGAGATGAAGGATCGATCGATCTTGACCTCGTCGACCGGGATCCGGGACAGGAACGTCAGCGAGGAGTAGCCGGTGCCGAAGTCGTCGAGGGACATCTGCACGCCGTTGGCCCGGAGCCGGGCCAGCACGAGATCGACGGTGTCCAGGTCACTCATGATCGCTGTCTCGGTGACCTCGAGCACCAGCTGCCGGCTGGGGACCCGGTAGGTCCCCAGGAGCTCGAGGACGGCGGCCGGCAGGTTGGGGTTGAGCAGGTTGCGCGCGGAGAGGTTCACCGCGAGACTGCGGGTCGAATCCTCGGCCAGCCATCCGGCACAGTCGCGCAAACCCATCCGCAGGATATTGAGCGTGAACTCGTGCACCAGGGCCGAGTGCTCGATCGCCGGCATGAACGTCACCGGCGACAGGAAGCCCCGGGTCGGATGCTGCCAGCGTACGAGCGCCTCCACCCCCTTGACCCGACCGGTGCTCACCTCGACCTTCGGCTGGTAGTGCAGCAGGAACTCGCCGTTGGTCAGGCCGGCCCGAGTCTCCTCGATGGTCACCAACCGGTCGGCGTGGCCGTGGTCCTGCTCGACGGCGAACCGGGCCCACCGCACCGACGTGGTCTTCGCCCGCAGCAATGCCGCGTCGGCCAGCCGCAGCAGGTCCCGGATGGTGCCGGCGTCACCGGGACAGCCGGCGATTCCCACGGTGGCCGGCGCCCGCAGGTGCAACCCGTCGAGGACCATCCGCTCGTCTAGGCAGCCGATGAGCCGGTCGGCCGACAGCTCGGCCGACTGCCGGGCCACGTCGGCCAGCACGATGGCGAACACGTGACCGCCCAGCCGGACGACGAGGTCCTCTTCGGACACCACACTGGTCAGCCGCCGGGCCACCTCGATCACCAGCCGGTCGCCGGCGTCGTAGCCGAGCGTGTCGTTGACGTCCTTGACGTGGTCGAGGTCGATCAGCAGCAGGGCACTGGACTTCCCGCGCCGGGCCGCCTCGGCCAGCAACTCCGCGCCGGTCTCCCGCAGCCGGGTGCGATTGCCCAGCCCGGTCAGCGGATCGGTCACCGCCTCCAGCGCCTTCTGCTCACCGAGCCCGCGAGTGGTCTCGTAGCGCTCGGCATTGGCGAGGGCGACCGCCAGCGCCGTGGCCAGGGTGGCCAGTGCGTGGCGCTCCCGGCCGTTGAGCGTGACCTTGTCGCTGAAGTGCAGCGTGATCGTACCCAGGTCGTCCTCGTGCTGCCCAAGGGGCACTGTGAGGGTGGGACTGCCCTCCGGCCGATGCTCGGGTGGGCTCTCGGACGCGGCCAGGCCGCCGGTGTAGCGCGCGTCCGTGCCGTCCGGGCGGTGGAACAGCACGTCTACGCGATCCGCCTGGAACAAGTCGAGGATGCCGTGAATGGCCGCCTCGGCAACGGCTGCCGGATCGAGTTGCGTGAAAGCCCGCGTAGTGTGTTCCAACTGCGTCCACGTCTCACGCTCCTGCTGGCCACGCAGGCGGCTGTGGTAGGTAATTTGCAGTGCGACCACGAGCATCGGCAATGTAGTCAGCAACCAGGCGTCGAATCCGGTCGCGGCAACGATGATCAGGGCCGCTCCGACGTTGCCCGCTCCGGTCAACAGCTCCAATCCCCAGCCCACACGCAGGGTGCGGAAAAAGCGCTGATTCTGGGACAACGCGATGGCAGCCGAAGCCGTGATATCCGCTGCGATTGTGTATGTCAAGCCAGCCAACCCGAGTGCGGCCACCAACCGCCAAGACAGGATGCCGGTGTCGATCTGGCTAACCGCGGTTGCGAGCGAACCCGCGGCAGCCGTGGCGATGGTCGCTGCCCCCGCGTTGTAAAGCGTTCTGATTGTCCCTTTCTTCAGCAACAGGCTTGCTGCGGCAGCACAGAATGGGGTGACGAGAGTGAGCCAGGGCGCCGGCAGCAGCACGAGACCAAGAAGGAGCGCCCCCTCTCCCCAGTCGAAATGCAGGAGATTGCCCCGAAACCGCAGCCGTAGGACGGCCAGTCTGCTGACCGCGACAAGCGCACCGGCCAAGCCGATCCGCCACCAGGCGGGAAGCGCCTGATGATTGACGCTGACGAAGGCAAGCGCCGCGAGTGCACCGGCGGTGGCCAAGACCAGGGCGATCAGCAGGTCGAGTCGCCGGTTCTTGTCGCGCACTACCTGTCCCCCACGCCGATCGGCCCGCCCATGCTCCTGTTGATCGACAGAAAGGTCGGTCACTTGACCGGGCTCACCTAGGGTGGTTGCGGGCCGGTTGGTGGTTCACCTGGACGGCCTAGTCAGTCCTGTAGGCCAAACGCCGAGGTTGTTAACACACGAAACTGGCACCACCCTTCATGGGCGGCACCAGTCTCGGAAACGCCTGCGGGGTTACAGCCCGTCAGGATCTGAATGATGAGCAGTTGCCGTTCGCGATTACCAGTTCTTCGCCATATCGCTGCCTTCCCTGGATGGCCAAAGGAGGTGGCATTAGCCGTCTCCTATTACGTAGGGTATCCGAATCGCTCCGTTTTGTGGATGGATTGAGGTCAAATGCCCCATAATTGACGTTCAGTGATTACCTGACTACGTCTTGCTACTTGATGAGCGCGTTAAACCGCCGAGAATTCCGGCGCAAACCACCGTGGCAAAGCCGGCAATAGCCACCACGGACAACGGAGAGATGTGCTCGGCGAGGAACCCGGCCACAACAAGGCCGATCCCCTGGCCGACCATCATCCCCGACATGACGATGCCGAAGGCCTGACCACGACTCTCATCGGGCACTGCCAAGGCAAACTCCGCACTCGCCGCCAAGTTGTAGGCGGAGAAGAACCCTGAGGCGGCCCACAGCAACCAGGTAACAACCACTCCCGGCTGAAGCGCGCAGATAATGAGCGGCAATCCGGTGAAGACTGCCATCGGGATCATCAGTCGTCGACGTCTCGAACTGCTCAGGAAGCGCCCGACCAGCAAGGCGCCGACTGTAGTGCCGATTGGATTTGCCGCCAACAGCAACCCGACTGCGATCGGTCCGGCATGCTGGCTGGCCGCGTACGGAGCGGCCAAAGCCTCCGGAGCGATGTAGAGCCCGCAAAGCCAGGCCAAGAAGATCAGCGCCCGCAGCCGCGGATCGTCGAAGACAAGGCGGGCACCGGACCGAACATCAGACAGCCCCGCTCCGCGCGACCTCTCCCCGACCCGGGCAGCAGGGCGGCTGCGAACTCCCAGGGCCACCAGTACAGCAGAAAAAAGGAAGGTGGCGGAGTCGACCACAAGCGAGGTGCGCGGACCTAGCGACGCCACCACCGCACCGCCGGCCGCAAATCCGAGGATCTGTGCCGCCTCCATCGTGGTGGTGCCGATAGCCGACGCCGCTACGAACCGATCCTCGTCAGGGAAGACGTCTGGGATCAGCGCCGCACGAGCCGAGGAAAACGGCGGGGCGCACATGCCGCCGATGAAGAGCAGCAGCAGCATGAGCCACAACGGAATCCCGGGCAGCGCGACGATAGCCACCATCAGGGCCCGGACCACATCGCAGACGATCATCAAGGTGCGTCGGGGAAGCCGATCCGCCAGGCCGGCGGTGAGCGGGCCGCCGATCGCCCACGGCAGGAACGTCATGGCATAGGCGGCGCCGGTCAGAAGCGCGGACCCGGTCCGGTTGAAGACGAGAACCGACAGGGCGACCCGGGACAACTGGTCGCCGGCCACGGACAGGGTCTGCGCGAACCACAGCGCTCGGTATTCGCGAACGGCGAATATGTCGGTGTAAGTCACGCGACGATCCTGCTGCGCCATCTCACTGATTGTGCCCCACCGGGCACAAGGGAGCACGATCGCCGGGGCTAGCCGGAGCGGGTCTGACTCATCCAGCTCGCGTGCAGGGCGGCATAGACGCCGGGGACGGCGACCAGCTCGCGGTGCGGGCCGCGCTGCACGACCCGGCCCGCGTCGACCACGATCACCTCGTCGGCCGACTCGGCCGTGGACAGCCGGTGGGCAATGGCGAGGGTCGTGCGCCCGCGGGTGAGGGAGTCCAGGGCACGCTGCAGCCGCACCTCGGTGGCCGGGTCGACCGCACTGGTCGCCTCGTCGAGCACCAGCAGGTCGGGATCTGCGAGGTAGGCCCGGGCGACGGCGACGAGCTGGCGCTCGCCGACCGACAGGGACTCCCCACGCTCCCCGACCGGCGTCGCCAACCCCTCGGACAGGCTCTCGACCCAGTCGAGCAGCCCTAACTCGATGAAGGCCAACCGCACGTCGTCGTCACTGGCCTCCGGCCGGCCGTAGCGGACGTTGTCGCCCACCGTGCTGTCGAACAGGAAGCCGTCCTGCGGCACCATGACCACCCGCCGGCGCAGCGAGTCGAAGCGCACCTCGGTCAGCGGCACCCCGGAGATCAGCACCATGCCGGTGGTCGGATCCATCAGCCGGGTGAGCAGCTTCGCGAACGTCGTCTTGCCCGAGCCGGTCTCCCCGACCACGGCCACCCGAGCCCGCGGCGCGATCTCCAGGTCGACGTCGTGCAACACCTCGGGCCCGCCCGGATAGCTGAACGAGACGTGGTCGAAGCGGGCGGCGAGCGGGCCCTGCGGTAGCTCGCGGCCCTGCAGTAGCTCGCGGCCCTGCGGTAGCTCGCGGCCCTGCGGTAGCTCGCGGCCGCCCGCAGCGGGATCGGCGACGTCGGGCGGGGTGTCGAGGACGCCGAGCACGCGGCGCCAGCCGGCGATGGCGTTCTGCGCCTCGTTGAGCACCTCGGTGGCGATCTGCACCGGCTGGACGAACAACGTCACCAGGAACAGGAAGGCGGTGAGCCGGCCGGCGCTGAGGTGGCCGCCGATGCCGAGCAGCACGCCCACGACCACGACGGCGGCGTTGGCCAGGCCCGCGACGATCTCGCCGGCGGAGAAGGTCAGCACCGATATCCGCTGCGCGCGGACCTGGGCCCGGAAGTTGGCCGCTATCGCGCGATCGACCCGCTCGCCGGTGCGCGCCTCGATCGCATGCGCCCGGATCACCTGGGCACCGACCACGCTCTCCGAGATGCCGCCGAGCATGTCGCCGACCCGCCGGCGAACCACGGAATAGGCGGCGGCGAGGCGCCTCTGGAAGTGCCTGATCGCGAAGGCCAGGGGGAGAAAGCAGGCATAGACCAGCAGCGCGAGCTGCCACGAGTAGACGAACATGAGCACGCTGGCCAGGACGAACTGGCCGAGGCTGACCACGACGAGGATGCCGCCGAACTGCACGAAGTTGCTGATCTGGTCGACGTCGCTGGTCACCCGCGACACCAGTGACCCGCGCCGCTCGGCCTGCTGGTGCAGCATCGACAGGTCGTGCACGTGGCGGAAAGCCCGGGTCCGCAGTGCGGCCAGGGCCGTCTCCGAGGTGCGGTAGAGGCGGACGTTCATCGCATAGGCCGCCGCGGCGGTGATCACGACCACCACGCCGGCTGCCGCGATGAGGGACGCGACCACACTGATCCGCGGTCCGGCGCCGGCCCGTAGGCCGCGGTCGATGGTCTGCTGCACCGCGACCGGGACGACGACGCGGCCGGCCGTCGCGACCAGCGCGAGCAGCAGGGTCCGGCCGATGCCGGTGCGCAGCTCGGGGGTGAGCTGCAGACCGCGGACCAAGGTGCGCCAGGTGCTGTCCGGCTCGTTGGCGGTCGTTGCGTCGCCGGGGCCCGTGTCGGCCGACGCGCGGTCGGCCCGGGCACGATCGGTCATCGTCATGCCACGACCTCTCCCTCGGCAGCCAGCACCCGGTCACGTTCGGCCTGCTCGTAGGCGGTCACCAGGTGCCGGTAGCCAGGCGTGGTGGTCAGCAACACCTCGTGCCGGCCGCGGGCGACGACCCGGCCCTGCTCCAGGTAGATGACCTCGTCGGCCAGCGAGATCGTGGCCCGTCGGTAGGCGATCACCACCACGGTGCTCGGAAAGGGGGCGTCACGAACACCGCGCAGGATGGCGCCCTCGACGGAGGCGTCGACCGAACTGGTCGCGTCGTCGAGCACCAGCAGCCGAGGCGAGCGGACGAGCGCCCGGGCCAGGGCAAGCCGCTGCCGCTGGCCACCGGACAGCGTCGTGCCGCGCTCGCCGACGCGGGTGTCCAGCCCCTGCGGCAGAGCAGCCACGAACCGCTCGGCCTGGGCCAGCCGCAAACCCCGCCAGACCTCGGCGTCGTCGATGTCCGCGCCCAGGGTGACGTTGCCGCGAACCGTGTCGTCGAAGACGAAGGTCGTCTGCGGGACCAGTGCGACCGAATCGGCCAAAGCGCCGGCCGGCAGCAAGCGGACGTCGACATCGTCGACCAGCACCCGGCCGCCAGTCGGATCGACCAGCCGCACGAGGAGGCCGGCCAGCGTCGACTTGCCGCTGCCGGTCGGCCCGACCAGGGCCAGCGTGCGGCCGGGTGCCACGTCGAAGCTGACGTCGTGCAATACCGGTGCCTCGGCATAGGCGAACGAAGCGCCCTCGACGGCGAGCGCCGCCGCCGCGCCGCCACCGGGCAACGCGGCGCTGCCGTAGGGCATCGAGCCGCCGGCGGTCAGCACGCGTTGCACCCGGTCCCAGCCGACCACGCTGCGCGGCAACTCGCCCAGCACCCAGCCGATTGCCCGCACCGGAAAGGCAAGGACGGTGAACAGGTAGGCCACCGACACGACGTCCGCGACGCTGACCGCCCCCGAGGAGAGCCGGACGGAGCCGACCAGCAGCACCAGCAGCGTGCCGAGGTTGGGTAGTGCCTCCATGACCGGGTCGAACAGGCCACGGACCCGCCCGACGGCGACCAGCGCGTCTCGCAACTCCTCGGCGACCACGCGGAACCGGGCGGTCTCCTCCGCTTCGCGGCCCATGGTCTTGACCACCAGGGCGCCGTCGAAGCTCTCGTGCGCCACGGCGCTCACCTCACCCCGCAACTGCTGGGCGCGGGTCATCCGCGGCGACATCCGCCGGGAGTAGACGACGTTGACCGCGAACACGGCAGGGAAGACGCAGAAACCCACCAGGGCGAGGACGGGATCGGTCGCCACGAGGGCGGCCCCCGCGATGAAGATCATCACGATCGTGCCGACCGCGAACGGGAACGGCGCGATCGGATACCAGGTCGCCTCGACGTCGCTGTTGGCGTTGGACAGCAACTCCCCGGTCGAGTGCCGGTGGTGCCAGGACAGCGGCAGCCGGAGGTATTGGCGGGTCACCCGGCGGCGGTAGCTCGCCTGCAGCCGGAACTGCATCACGCCGGCGCCCAATCGCCGGCCGATCATGCCGACCACCTTGAGCACCGACACGCCGATGATCGCCGCGGCGGCCAGCGCCAGGGTGCCCGCGGTGGTCCGCCCCTCGCGGAACGACGGCACGATGACCCGGCCGGTCACCTGGCCGATCACGAAGGCGCTGCCCACCGTGGCAGCGGCGAACAGCGCGCTCCCGACCACCGAGAGGGCGAAGATCCACGGCTCCTCGCGGACCGCCACGCCGAGCACGCGCAGCCCTCGCCGGAGCACGGCGGTCGAAGTGGTCACTACATGTGCCTACCATCCCGGGGTGACCTCTTATTCCCGGGTGGAGCGCGCGGCCCTGTGCGACCTGCTCGACGACCTCGGACCCGACGCCCCGACCCTCTGCGGTGACTGGACCACCGGTCAGCTCGCCACCCACCTGTTCATCCGCGAGCGCCGGCCGCTCGCGGCGCCGGGCATCCTGATCTCACCCCTGGCCGATCTCGCGGAGCGCAGCGGCGCGGCGGCCGAGGCACGGCACACCTTCGCGGCGATGGTCGAGATCCTGCGCGGCGGCGCACCCAGGTGGTCGCCGTTCCGGCTGCTGGACTCCCAGCTCAATCTCGCCGAGTTCTTCGTCCATCACGAGGACATACGCCGGGTGCAGCCGCGATGGGAGCCCCGGGTGCTGGATCCGGCCGAGGAGGACGCACTGTGGGCGCGCGCCGGCAGCCGGCTGACGCCCTTGAACAGCACGGCGCCGGTGGGCGTGCTGCTGCAGCGCTCGGACACCGGCGAGCTGCGCCGGGCCCGCGCCGGGGGCTCCACGGTGACGCTGGTGGGCCTGCCCGGCGAGCTGCTGCTCTTCGGCTTCGGGCGGCAGCAGGTGGCGCGGGTGCAGGCCTACGGTGAGCCGGAGCACGTGGCCCGGCTCAATGCCGCGTCGCTGGGCAGGTAACAGTGCCGTCGCGGTCGGCCGCCGACGATGAGCTCGTCGTGCTGCTCGACGCGGCACATCGGCCGGTGGGCAGCATGCCGAAGTCGGCAGTCCATTCAGCCGATACGCCATTGCACCTGGCCTTCTCCGCCTACGTCTTCGACCACCGGTCGCGATTCCTGGTCACCCGCCGGGCGTTGTCGAAGCGCACCTGGGCCGGCGTGTGGACCAACTCGTGCTGCGGGCATCCCGGCCCCGGTGAGGCGCTCGGCGACGCCGTACGCCGCCGCCTGGCCGCTGAGCTGTGCCTGCAGGCCGAGACCGTCGAGCTCGTGCTGCCCGACTTCGCCTACCGGGCCACCAGCACCGAAGGGACCGTGGAAAACGAGGTGTGCCCGGTCTTCGTCGCGCGGGTGATCGGCGACCCCGCCCCGGCCCCCGCCGAGGTGGCGGAGTGGCGCTGGGTCGAGTGGCCGGACTTCCGCCGGCTGGTCACCGCGGCACCGTGGGCGGTCAGCCCGTGGGCGGCGGCCCAGGTGGCCCAGCTGCCGGCGTCGCTGCCTCAGCGCACCGGGTAGCCGTGCCGGGCCAGCTCCGCCTTGATGTCGCCGATGCGCAGCGCTGCGAAGTGCAGGACGCTGGCGACCAGCACCGCATCGGCGCCGGCGGCGACAGCCGGCGCGAAGTCGCCGAGGGCGCCCGCGCCCCCGCTGGCGATGACCGGCACGTCGACCACCCGCCGGACGGCGGCGATCAGCTCGACGTCGTAGCCGGCCTGGGTGCCGTCGGCGTCCATCGAGTTCAACAGCACCTCGCCGATGCCCAGCTCCTGGCCGCGGGCGGCCCACTCGACGGTGTCCAACCCGGCGCTGCGCCGGCCGCCGTGCGTGGTGACCTCGAAGCCGCTCGGCTGCCCGGCAGCGCGCCGGGCGTCCACCGAGAGCACCACGCACTGCGACCCGAACCGGTCGGCGGCCTCGCGCAACAACGCCGGGCGCTCGATCGCGGCGGTGTTCACCGACACCTTGTCGGCACCGGCGCGGAGCAACGCGTCCACGTCGCCCACCGACCGCACGCCACCGCCTACGGTGAGCGGGATGAAGACCCGCTCGGCGGTGCGGCGTACGACGTCGTAGGTCGTCTCCCGGCCCCCGCTGGATGCGGTGATGTCGAGGAAGGTTAGCTCGTCGGCTCCCTCGCGGTCGTAGAGCTCGGCCATCTCGACCGGGTCGCCGGCATCGCGGAGGTTGCCGAAGTTGACTCCCTTGACGACCCGTCCGGCGTCCACGTCGAGGCACGGGATCACCCGGAGGGCGACCGTCACGGTGGCGGCTCGCGGTAGGCCACCAGCTCGACCTCGACCAGCATCCGGGGGTCGACGATTGCCGAGACGGCCACCATCGTGGCAGCCGGGCGCACGGCACCGAAGAGCTCCTGGTGGGCCCGGCCGACGTCGTGCGCGAAGGCGATGTCGGTGAGGAACATCCGGGTACGGACCACGTCACCGACCGCCGCCCCGGCCTCGTCGAGTGCCGCCAGCGCCACGCCGAACGCCTCGATCGCCTGGGCAAAGGCGCCCTCGGCCAGGGACGTGCACCCGCTGACGAAGACCAGCGGGCCGGCAACCACTGCGCGGGAGTAGCCGATGATGTCCTCGTACGGGCCGCCCGAGGAGATCCGCCGGATCACCCGGCCACCGCCGCGAGCGCCTCGGGCAGGGTGAACGCACCGGCGTACAACGCCTTGCCCACGATGGCTCCCTCCACGCCGCGGACGGTGCCGATCGCCCGTAGGTCGTCCAAACTGGACACTCCCCCGCTGGCCACGACGGGCCGGTCGGTAGCCGCGCAGACACCGCGGAGCAGGTCGAGATTCGGCCCGGTCAGCGTACCGTCGCGGTTGACGTCGGTGACCACGTAGCGAGCGCACCCGTGCGCGTCGAGCCGGGCCAGCACGTCGTACAACTCGCCACCGTCGCGGGTCCAGCCGCGGGCCGACAGGGTCGTGCCGCGGACGTCGAGGCCGACCGCTATCCGGTCGCCGACCCGCGCGATCGCCCGGCGGACCCAGTCGGGGTCCTCCAGGGCGGCCGTGCCGAGATTGACCCGGCGCGCCCCCGTGGCCAGCGCAGCGTCCAGGGACCCGTCGTCGCGGATCCCACCGGAGAGTTCGACCTGCACCTCGAGTGAGCCGATCACCCGGGCCAACAGGTCGCGGTTGTCACCACGGCCGAATGCCGCGTCGAGGTCGACCAGGTGGATCCAGTCGGCGCCGTCGCGCTGCCATTGCAGGGCCGCGTCGACCGGGTCGCCGTAGGCCGTCTCGGTGCCCGCCTCACCTCTGACCAGGCGCACCGCCCGGCCTTCGGCGACGTCGACCGCAGGCAGCAGTTGCAGCGTCATCCGCGGTCACGCCCCAGCGCCAGGGTTGCCACGGCCGGCCCGGCGATGGCCAGCAGGGCCAGTACGGCAAGGCGCACCCGCCAGGAGTCGGTCAGCAGGAAGGTGAGCACCACGACGGCGCCCGCCGCCGCAAGCAGCGCGCCCCGCTGCGCGCGACTGCGCCGCGACCACATCCGGGCGACCCGCCGCCGCCGCACGAGTTGCCGCGGGAGCTTCGGTCGCAGCCGCTCGAGGGTTGCCTGCCGCTGCCGCCGGCGCGCTCGCGCCGCCCGCTGCCGGTCGAGTTGGGCCTGCCGCTCCGCCCGCCGCCGGGCCCGCTGCTTACTCATTTCGCCTCCGCGGAGACGAGTGCGTCGGCGGTCTCATGCCGCGCCCGCCAGCGTCCCCACCCAGTTGGCCAGCAGCCGGGCGCCGGCATCCCCCGACTTCTCGGGGTGGAACTGAGTTGCCGATGTGGCGCCGGCCTCGACGGCGGCGACGAACGACCCTCCGTGCTCGGCCGTAGTCACGGCACCCGAGGTCGACTCCGCGGCGTAGGAGTGGACGAAGTAGAAGCGCTCGGCCGCCACCCCGGCGAACAGCGGAGATCCCGGTGGTGGTGTCACGGTGTTCCAGCCCATGTGCGGCACCCGGATGGCGTGCAGCCGGGTGACCGTGCCGGGCAGCACACCCAGGCCCGCCGTCTCCACGCCGTGCTCGACCCCCCGGTCGAAGAGCACCTGCATGCCGACACAGATGCCGAGGACCGGTCGCCCCAGATCCACCCGCTGCCGGATCACCGCCCGCGCGCCGACGCCGTCGATGCCGGCCATGCAGGCGGTGAACGCGCCGACCCCGGGCACCACGAGGCCGTCGGCGGCCAGCGCGGCCGCCGGATCGGCGGTGACCGTCACGCCGGCCCCGGCCCGGACCAGCGCCCGCTCGGCCGAGCGCAGGTTGCCCGAGCCGTAGTCCAGCACGACCACCGAGGCCGGCACTAGAGCGTCCCCTTCGTGCTGGGCACGCCGGCCACTCGGCCGTCCAGGGTCACCGCGTCGCGCAACGCGCGGGCCACGGCCTTGAACTGCGCCTCGACGACGTGGTGGGCGTTGCGGCCGGACAGCACCCGGACGTGCAGGGCGATCCGGGCCTCCGCGACGAAGGACTCCCAGATGTGCCGGGTCAGGGTGGTGTCGTATGTGCCGATCAGCTCGACCAGGTCGGGCTCGCCGTGCACCAGGTAGGGCCGGCCGGACAGGTCGACCGCGGCCTGCACGAGGCATTCGTCGAGGGGCACCAGCGCGTCGCCGAATCGCCGGATGGCGGCCTTGTCCCCCAGCGCCTCGCGTACTGCATGCCCGAGCGCCAGCGACGTGTCCTCGACCGTGTGGTGGGCATCGACGTCGAGGTCACCGGTGGTGGTCACCGACAGGTCGAAGCCGGCGTGCTTGCCGAGCTGGCAGAGCATGTGGTCGAAGAACGGCACGCCGGTGGCCGAGGAGGCGTTTCCGGAGCCGTCGATCTCCAGGCGCACGACGACCTGGGACTCCTTCGTGTCCCGCTGGACCAGCGCCGACCGGCTCACGGCTTCACCTCCTCGAAGACCGACAGGAACGTGGCCACCTCCGCCGGCAGTCCGGCCGTCACCCGCAGCCAGCCGGGCACCCCGACGTCACGGACCAGCACCCCGCGGTCGAGCAGGGCCTGCCAGACCGCCGACGAGTCGTCGAACCGTCCGAAGAGGACGAAGTTGGCGTCCGACGGCACCACCGCACAGCCCAGCTCGCCCAGCGCCGCCACGAGGTGGTCGCGCTCGGCCCGAACCTCATCCACAGTGGACAGCAACGCCGCGGTGTGCCGCAGCGCCACCACGGCGGCCGCCTGGGTGAGTGCGGACAGGTGGTAGGGCAACCGGACAAGTCGCATTGCCGCCACGACGAGTGGTGCGGCTGCGAGGTAGCCCAGCCGGGTGCCGGCCAGCGCGAACGCCTTGGACATCGTACGGGTCACCACCAGCCGCTCGTAGTCCGGCAGCAACGTCAGGGCGGACGGTGTGCCGGCCCGGGCGAACTCCGCGTACGCCTCGTCGACCACCACCATGCCCGGTGCCGTCTCGCAGATGGCGCGCACGACCTCCAGCGGCAGCGCACCACCGGTCGGGTTGTTCGGCGAGGTGAGGAACACCACGTCGGGGTCGGTCGCGCGCACCTGCAGCACGGCCCTGTCGATCGGCAGCGCGAAGTCGCCGTCGCGGTGGCCGCTCACCCACTCGGTGGCGGTCACCGCGGCGATGTTGCGGTGCATGGAGTAGGACGGCTCGAAGCCCAGCGCCGTTCGCCCCGGGCCGCCGAAGGCCTGCAGCAATTGCTGGAGCACCTCGTTGGACCCGTTGGCCGCCCAGACCTGCTCGACGCCGAGCCCGTGGCCGAGGTAGTCGGCCAGGTCCGCCCGCAATGCGGTCGCCTCGCGGTCGGGGTAGCGGTTCAGTGCCGGTCCGGCCGCGCGCACCGCGGCGACCAGGTCGTCGACCAGCGCTGCCGGCGGTGGGTACGGGTTCTCGTTGGTGTTGAGCCGGACCGGGACGTCGAGCTGCGGCGCGCCGTACGGCGTCCGGTCGCGCAGGTCGCTGCGCAGGGGCAGCCTCACTCCTGCACCCGCAGCATCACGGCGTCGACGTGAGCGGCGAGGTCCTCGGCACCGCCGAGCGCCTGGATGTGTGGCGCAGCGGCCGCCAGCGCCGAACGGTTGGCCTCGACCACATGCACGCCACGGAGGAACGACCCGACGGACAGACCACCGGTGTGCCGCGCCGTCCCCCCGGTCGGGAGCACGTGGTTGGAGCCGGCGAGGTAGTCACCCAGGGACACCGGTGAGTAGGGGCCGACGAAGACGGCGCCGGCGTTGCGCACCCGATCGGCGACCGCCCGGGCGTCGCGGCACACCACCTCGACGTGCTCTGCGGCCCACTCGTCGACCACCCGCAGCCCGGCGTCGAGATCGTCGACCAGGACGTGGGCCGACTGACCGGCCAACGCCGCCTCCACCCGCTCGCGGTGCAGGGTGCGCGGCACCTGCTTGCCCAATTCGACGTCGACCGCGTCGAGCAGATCGCGGGACGGCGTGACGAGCAGGCAGGCCGCCAAGGGGTCGTGCTCGGCCTGCGCCACCAGATCGGCGGCGAGACACTCCGGATCGGCGGTGTCGTCGGCCAGGATGGCGATCTCGGTGGCCCCGTTTTCGGAGTCGATGCCGACCACGCCGCGGAGCACCCGCTTGGCGGCAGTCACGTAGACATTGCCCGGCCCGGTGACCAGGTCGACCGGGGAGCATTCGTCGGTGCCGTAGGCGAGCATGGCGACGGCCTGCGCGCCACCCACCCGGTAGACCTCGTGCACGCCGAGGAGGCGGCACGCGGCCAGGATCGCCGGGTGCGGCAGGCCGGCGTTCCACGACTGCGGTGGGCTGGCGACCGCGATGGAGTCGACACCGGCCACCTGCGCCGGCACCACGTTCATCACGACCGACGAAGGGTAGGCGACCCGGCCACCCGGGACGTAGAGGCCGACCCGGCGGACCGGCAGCCAGCGCTCGGTGACGGTCAGCCCGGCGGCCACCTCGACGGTGACATCGCTGCGTCGCTGCGCCTCGTGCACCGCGCGGGTGCGGCGCACCGCCTCGGTGAGAGCGGCACGGACGGCATCGTCGAGGGCCGTCAGGGCCGCTCCGAGGGCCGCCTCGGGCACGCGCAGCCGGTCGAGACGCACGCCGTCGAGCCGCTCGGTCCACTCGACCACCCCGGCCCTGCCGGCATCACGGACCGCGGCACAGATGGGACGCACCACCTCTTCGGCCGCCTCGACGTCGAACGTGGCGCGGGGCAGCAGCGGACCCGCCTCGGCCGTTCGGCCGCGCAGGTCGATCCGGGTCAGCACGCCTGCGAGTCTAGGGATCCCGTTTCCGGCCGCCCTACGCTCGGGTGATGGAGACCATCCCGCTGTTTCCGCTCGGGACCGCCTTGTTCCCGGGGATGGTCCTGCCCCTGCGGATCTTCGAGCCGCGAGATTGCGCCCGGACTTCGCCGACCGGCAGGCGCTGCTGGCCGGGCCCGACGCCCCCGGCCCGGCGCGCGACACCAGGCCAGAGCTGGGCCCTCATCACGCTGCGCTCGATTCTCGCTCGACTAGGGCTGCTGAGCCGGGAGGTGGCCATGCTCCGGCGGCTGCGGGCCGTGCCAGTCGCCCGGTCCGACCTCTCGGTCCGCGTACACCCCAACTGAGTCGCGCCGCACCCCGAGATCCGGCCGGGCCACCCAGGAGGCCAGCGCCATATAGGTGGCGACCGCGACGAAGGGTTGCGCGACCAGCCCGATCTTGCCGCGCAGGTCCACGGGTTTGCTGAACCGCCGGCCGGGCTCGGCGCTGCGCAGCAGGTCATGGAAATGGTCGAGTCCTATCCGCCGGCCCACCTGCCAGACCACCACCGCACAGGCCGCGCACCCCAGGGCGAGGACGAGGATCTGCACCGGCCCGCGCCACCGCCGGCCGAGCCACCACAGGGCCAGGGCGGCCAGCAGCCCGGCCACCGCTCCGAGAAGCACGAAGGTGCCGTCGCCGGCGAAGAACTCGTCGCTGTCATAGTGCGCCAGGTCCGGGCCCGCCGCGGTGACGACAACCTGCACCCGCGGGCTCACCTTCGACCACAGCGCGCCCAGGCTGATGCCGAAGGCGGCCAGCAGGGCGGTCGTCGCGACTGCGTCTCGCGCCTCGCGCCGGGTGACGCGCAGCCGGAAGCGATCCGGCGACGTCGAGGGCGGCTGGCCATATCGGGTCCAGGCATCCACCCGCTCGACGGTACGGCAGCCCGTGTACCGAGCCGCAGGACGCTGTGGCGGCAGGGGGGTTACCGCACCAGCAGGCGCCGGTCGGCGCAGACGGCCCACGGTGCCCGCCACACCCCCGGCTCGACCAGCGGGTCGCCACCGAGCAGCACGAGTGCTGCCGGCTCACCGAGCACCAGCCGCCCGCTGCCCGCCCGCATTCCGGGCGCCTGCGCGGAGCCTTCGGTCGCGGCCCGCAGCGCCCCCAGCCGGCCCAACCCGGTCGCCGCCAGCCGGTCGAGCTCCCGCGGCTCGGCGCCCGGCCGGGTGCCCGCGTTGCCCAGGTCGGTCCCGTAGATGAGCGGCACCCCGGCCCGGTGCAGCGCTGCCGCATTGGCGGCGGCCGTCGCGCCGGTGTCGCCCGAGGACAGGCACTGCAGTGTCGATACCAGCGGGATGCCGGCCCCGGCGATCCGGCCGACAAGATCCTCGGACAGCGGCTCGACCGGGGTGTGCGCCAGTTCGTCGATCCCGGCGTCCAGTGCCCGCCGCACCATTGCCACGGTCAGCGCGTGCGCCGTGACCGGGAGGCCGTGGGCGTGCGCGGCCTCGACGAGGGAGCGGAGCACGGCCGGCGCGAGCACGGCGCCACCCGCCGGCTCGAGGGCCACTTTGACCAGGTCGACGCCGGCGGTCGCCAGGTGGTCGACCAGGTCGGCCGCCCCTTCGACCGTTTCGACGAATGCGGCGAACCCGTCGGCGCCCCACGACCTCGACGGATAGCCGTCCGGGGCCGTGACCATGGGTCCGGCGACGGCGACCCGGGCACCGTCGCCCGTCGGTTGACCCGCGGTGCGCCACTCGAGGGCGCGGGCCAACGGCGCGCCGAGATCGCGCACCGCGACGACGCCGCCGGACAATGCGGCAGCAGCCCCGCCGAAGGCCAGGTGCACGTGGGCGTCGACCAGGCCGGGACCCACCCAGCATCCCGCCTCGCCGAGCACCCGCATCCCCTCCGGCAGGAGCTCCGGCCGGCCCAGCCGGGCCACGTCCCCGCGGCCGTCGACCACGACAAGTCCGTCGTACGGCCGGGCGCTACCGCCCTCCCACACGGTTCCCCGGAAGGCGGTGCCACGGGAAGCGATCGACTCGACCTGCACGCCCCGATCGTTGCACTGCTCCTGCGCTGGACGGTCCTATGGTGGACAGATGCCCACGGCCGCCATCCTGACCCTGTCCTGTCCGGACCGGCCGGGCATCGTCGCCGCGGTCGCCCAGGCGCTTGCCCAGCGGGGCTGCGACATCCGGGACAGCCAGCAGTTCGGCGACGACACGACCGGCCGGTTCTTCATGCGGGTACACGCCCAGGTGCCGGCCGGCGGCACCACCCCGATGCCTGCCGGCTGCACCACCCCGATGCCTGCCGGCGGAGCGCTCGAGAGCCTACGGACCCACCTCGAGCCGGTGGCCGCCCGCTTCGGCATGACCTGGACGCTGACCGACACCGCAGAGCGTCCCACGGTCCTGCTGATGGCTTCACGCGAAGGTCACTGCCTCAACGACCTGCTCTACCGCTGGAGCACCGGATGGCTGCCGGTCGACGTCGTCGCGGTCGTCTCCAACCACGAGCTCCTGGGGCCGCTGGTCGAGCGCTATCGGGTGCCCTTCCACCAGGTGCCGGTGACCGCCGGGACGCGGGAGCAGGGCGAGAGCCGGCTGCTGGACCTGGTTGACGGCTACCACGCCGACACGGTGATTCTCGCCCGCTATATGCAGGTCGTGTCGGCCCGGGTCTGCGATGCGATGGCCGGCCGCCTGATCAACATCCATCACTCGTTCCTGCCCAGCTTCAGCGGCGCCGGGCCATACCGACAGGCGCACGAGCGCGGAGTCAAGCTGATCGGCGCCACCGCCCACTACGTGACGGTCGATCTCGACCAGGGCCCGATCATCGAGCAGGACACGGTGCGGGTCGGACACTCGCTCGGGCCGGCCGAACTCGCCGCGGTCGGTCGCGACGTCGAGTGCGCGGTGCTGGCCCGAGCCGTACGCTGGCACGCCGAGCGCCGCGTCTTCGTCAACGGGCCGCGCACCGTCGTCTTTCCCTGACGCGGCAGCCATGCCGACCCGGCGGCAGGGTCACCGGATGTCGGCGGGGCCGGCGCGGTGGGCGCCGCAGGCCGGCAGGACGATGGCGAAGGTCGTGCCGGCCCGCAGTTCACTGGCCACCGCGATGGACCCGCCGTGGTCGGCCACGATCTGCCGCGCGATGGCCAGTCCGAGCCCGCTGCCACCGGTGGTGCGCGCCCTCGCCCGGTCAGCGCGCCAGAACCGGTCGAAGACATGCTCGAGATCCTCCGCCGCCATCCCGGCACCGGTGTCGGTCACGGTGACCGTCGACGACCCGGCGGTTCCGGCGACGTCGACCGTGACGGATCCGCCCGGCTCAGTGGCAGCGACGGCATTGCGCAGCAGGTTGCCCAGCACCTGCCGGAGCCGATCCGGATCCGCGTCGACGCACACCCGGCCCTTCCCGTTGACCACGAGCCGCACTCCGGCCGACTCGGCGAGCGCGGCATGGGCGATCCGGCAGGTGCCGGCCAGCTCGACCAGGTCGAGCCGGGTCTTGTGGTAGGCGAGGACCCCGGCCTCGGCCTGGGCCAGGTCCTGCAGGTCCTCGACGATCCGTTGCTGCAGCAACGCCTCCTCGTGCAGGGAGGTGAACAGCTGCGGGCTGGGTGGCAGAACGCCGTCCTTGAGCGCCTCGAGGTAACCGCGGAGGTTGGCCAGCGGGCTGCGCAGCTCGTGCGCCACGTCGGCGACCATCCGCCGCTGCCGGTCCTCGCTCTGCTGCAGAAAGTCCGCCATCCGGTTGAACGTGCGGCCCAGGTCGGCGAGCTCGTCGCGGCCGTCCACTGCGACCCGGCCGGTCAGGTCGCCGGCGGCCACCCGGCGCGAAGCCAGTGTCAGGGCACCGATCGGCCGCAGCACCCGCCGGCTGAGCAGAAGCGCCGCGGCCGCCGCCACCAGGGCGACGATGAGCGCGGCCAGCCCGACCGAGCCGCCGGAGAGCCGTGGGGGCGCTGCGTTCTTGGCGCCGATGAAGACCTCCAGGCGCGACGGCGCGAACTCCCTGATCTGCTCTGCCATCTTGCGTTCCAAGCAGGCGCTCGACCGGGCGAGGTCTCGTACTGTCCCGCAGACTCTGTCCGCCGACGCCAGATCCGGGGGATGCTCGTAGACCCTGTCCGCCTCGGTCCGGCAGCGGGCGACCAACGGCCTGGCGGCGCCGTCGGCAAGAAACTCCGGCAGCGGGCCGTACTTCCCGGGTACGGTCCGCGTCTGCACCCGGGCGCCCGCCCGGGTGAGGCAAGCCGCGAAGGTCCATCCGCTGTGGTACTGAACGACCAGCGCGGCGGCGACCTGGATCCTGGCGCCCGCATCGTATTCGGGCGGGATACGTAGCGTCGGCAGCCGGGCCTCGACCTGCACCGGCGGCCCGGCCGTCGGGCGGGCGGCCCGGCCGGCGAGGATGTCGGAGTCGGCCAGGAGGTCACCGGCGTCGGTGGTCACCCGGACCCGCTGGCCGGTGCGCGCGTTCAGGCTGCGCACAGCTGCCGGCACCCCGTGCCAGGTGCCGTGCACCCGCCCGTAGTCGGCCAGCCCCCCGGTGATGGCGGCGACCTGTTCCCGGTTGGCCGCGATGGACCTGGTCAGCTCCTGGGACGCCTGGTGCAGCGTCAGCCAGGCTGTCATCGCGGTGTCGGTCACCGCGATGAACGTCACGAGCAGCACCACCCGCAGCCGGAAGCTCACCCTGGCGGCTCCGCCATCCGGTAGCCGCGGCCGTAGACGGTCTGCACGTAGCGTGGCTGGGACGGATCCTGCTCGATCTTGCGCCGCAGGTTCATCACATGGGCGTCAACCGTGCGTTCCTCGACGTAGGTGTCGAAGCCGAAGGCCCGGTCGATGATCTGCGCCCGGGTCAGCGCCCGGCCGGGCTGCGCGGCAAGAGCCGCCAGGATGCCGAACTCCTTCGCCGTCAGCGGCACCACCCGGCCGGCCAGCCGCACCTCGAATCGGCCGTTGTCGACATGCAGGTCGCCCACCGTCAGAACGTCGGAATCGCCGGTGTCCAGCCGCCCGGACCGCCGCAGCAGTGCACGGACTCGCGCGGCAAGCTCGCGCGGGCTGTACGGCTTGGTCACGTAGTCGTCGGCACCGAGATCGAGCCCGAGCAGGATGTCGTTTTCGGTGCTCCGGGCTGTGACGAGCAGGATGGGCACCGCCGACTCCACCCGCAGGATCCGGCAGACGTCCAGACCGTCGACGACCGGCATCATGACGTCCAGCACGACGAGGTCCGGCTGGTAGGCGCGGCAGCGCTCCATCGCCGCCCGGCCGTCGCCGACGACCGCGACGCTGTGGCCCTCCCGCTCCAGGTAGACGCGTAGCAGGTTGGCCTGCTTCGGATCGTCCTCGGCGACCAGCACCCGCGCACCCACAGGCTTCCTCTCCGCTCCGCGAAACCGCGCCCAAGCTGACAGGCGACACGGTAGTGCCGTCCGGCGGTCCACGCAGGCGGCTGACGCGGCGAGATCGGCCGGCGCCGCGTTCGCCACGGCGAACCCACGGATTCTTCATCGGATCTTCAAACCCGCGGCCCTACGGTGCCCGGGTCCCCAGGCAGCGGTGGTCCCGGGCCAGTGGCAGGTTGCCACACCGGACAGGAGGAGGTCGGCAGTGTCGAGATGGCAGATATCACTGGTTTTCGGATCGGTGATCGCGCTGGCGGTGGCCGGCTGCGGAGCCGGGCAACAGCCCCGGGTCGCCAGTGCGGGCCGCAAGCCGGTGCCAGCCGCGAGCGTTCGGGCAGACCTCCAGGGCACCTACGTCGACGGCGTCCGCAAGTTCGTCAAGTGCGCCCGCGCCCACGGGATGGACGTCAGCGATCCCGACTCGAAGGGAAGGTTCACCTTCCGCGGGGACGTGCGGGCGCTCAAGTCCGATCCGAAGTTCAGCGCGGCACAGCAGAAGTGCGCCTCCCTGCTGCCCCCGATTCCGGCCGAACTGCAGGACAACGGCCCCCCGCAGTCGGCCAAGCAGATCGACGCGGCCCGCCGTTACGCGAAGTGCATGCGGGCCCATGGCGCGCCCGACTTCCCCGATCCGGGTCCGGACGGCTACTTCCCGGACAAGCCGTGGAACCAGGAGAGCGCGGGTGCGCAGCACGCCAGCCGGATCTGCGAACCGATCGTCGGAGCGCCGGCCAGCCCAGGTCCGGGCGTGGGATGACGGCCCCGGCTGAGTCCGGTGCCCCGGCGGAGACCGGTGCGACTGCAACCGGCGCTGCGGCGGCCGGCACACCGGCCAACGGCATGGCACGCTGGCGGCGGCAGCGGCGGCTGCGGACCGCGCTGACAGCAGCCGGCGTCGTCACGGTGCTCACCGTCGGCGCGGCCTCGGCCGTCGGCCTGGGCGGCCGCACCCACCCCGCTCCGGCAAGGACCGCCCCGGCAGCGGCTACCGTGCCGGTCGTCCGGCAGACGCTGGTCGACTACGCCACGGCGGACGGCCAGGTCAGCTATCCCGCCCTGGCACCCGTCTCGTCCCGCGCACCCGGCACGGTGACCTGGCTGCCACCGGTCGGGGCGACCGTCCGCCGCGGCGGCACGCTGCTGCGCGTGGACGACCAGCCGGTGGTGCTGCTGTACGGCGCGCTGCCGATGTACCGGCCACTCGCCAAGCCGGCCATCGGCAACGACGTCCATCAGTTCGAGGCGAACCTGCGGGCGCTGGGCTATCGCGGCTTCGCCGTCGACCGGGCTTTCGACGACCACACCGCTGCGGCGGTGCGGCGTTGGCAGCACGACCTCGGCCGGCCGGAGACCGGCAGCGTCGGGCTGGGTCAGGTGGAGTACGCCCCGGGGGCACTGCGAGTGTCCGGCCAGCTGGTACGGGTAGGGAGCCCGACCCCCGCGGACGTGCTGGCGGCAAGCGGCACCACCCGGGTCGTCACCGCCACCGTCGACGCGGCCAGGTCCACCTGGGCCGTGGCCGGTGCCATGGTGACGATCGCCCTGCCCGACGGGACCACCGTGGACGGCGTCGTGGACACGGTCGCCAGCGGCTCGCCGGCCGGCGACGGCGCAGCCGGTGCAGGGCCGGCCGATGGTGGGTCAGCCAACGGGCCTGGGGACGGCTCCGCGGGCGGCTCGGGGGGATCGAGAGGATCGAGCCTGCAACTCACGATCATGGTGCCGGACCAGCGGGCGCTGGCCGGTGCCGGGGCCATTGCTGATGCCGGTCCGCTCCAGGTCCGGCACGCGGTAAGGGAACGCAAACGCGTCCTGACCGTGCCGGTGGCGGCCCTGCTCGCCCTGGCCGAGGGCGGCTACGGGTTGGAGACAGTCGGCCAGGGCGAGCAGAGCGGTGGCCATGTCATCGCGGTCCGGACCGGCATGTTCGCCGGCGGCTTGGTCGAGGTGAGCGGCGCGGGGATCAGCAACGGCATGCGGGTGCGGGTGCCGGCGTGACCGCGCTCATCGAACTCGACGGCGTGTCGAAGGTCTATCCGGGAGGTGTAGCAGCCCTGACCGGGGTCGACCTGGCCATCGGCCCGGCCGAGCGGGTCGGCATCGTGGGCCCGTCGGGATCGGGGAAGTCGACCATGTTGCACCTGCTAGGCACCCTGGATCGGCCGTCCAGAGGCACCGTGCGGGTCGGCGGCCACGACATCGCGCGAATGCCCGACCGGGCATTGTCGTCGCTGCGCGCCAGCACAATCGGGTTCGTCTTCCAACAGTTCCACCTGGCCGGGGGGGTGCCGGCCCTGGACAACGTCGCCGACGGGCTGCTCTACACCGGCGTGCCGCGGCGCCAGCGCCGGCTGCGGGCTGAAGCCGCCTTGTGCCGGGTCGGCCTGGCGCACCGTCTCGATCACCTCCGCGGCGAGCTGTCCGGCGGCGAGCGGCAGCGGGTGGCCATCGCCCGGGCGCTGGTCGGTGAGCCGGCGGTGCTGCTCGCGGACGAGCCGACCGGCAACCTGGACTCCGCCGCGGGCAAGGCGGTCCTGTCGCTGCTGACCGGCCTGTCCGCCGCCGGCACCGGCGTCGCGATCATCACCCACGACCGGGATGTCGCTTGTCAGCTTCCGCGCCGCATCGAACTGCTCGACGGCCGGGTCGTCCATGACACCGGGCAGCGGCGCGACGGATGAAGCCGTTGCCGCGACCCGTCCGCCTCAGCCCGTCAGACGTCACCCGGCTGGGCTCGGCCGGCCTGCGGGCCCGACCGCTGCGGGCCTTTCTGTCCGCGCTGGGTATCGCCATCGGCATCGGTGCGATGCTCGCGGTGGTTGGTATCTCCGCCTCCAGCCGGGCCGAACTCAACCGGACACTGGACCAGCTGGGCACCAACCTGCTGACGGTCACGCCCGGCAGCAACGTGGCCGGCGGCATGGCCGGCACTGCCGCCCCACTGCCGGCCGTATCGGCGAAGATGATCCGCCGGATCGGACCGGTCCGGTCAGCCGTGGCCGCCGGCACGATCAACACCTACGTCTACCGCAACGACCACGTGCCATCCAGCGAAACCAGCAGCGTCGCCGTGGTCGCCGTCGAGGGCGACCTGCCCCGGACGGTGGCAGCGACGCTGCGCAGCGGCGCCTGGCTCACCCCCGCCACGGCCCGCTATCCGGCGGTCGTCCTCGGATCACGCGCGGCCGACCGGCTGGACGTGCACGCCTCCGGCGTGCGCCTCTGGATGCGCGGGCAGTGGTTCGCCGTGGTCGGCGTCCTCGAGCCGGTGACGCTCGCGCCGGCACTTGACAGCGCCGTCTTGGTGGGCTGGCCGGCCGCAGTGTCCTATCTGGACTTCGCGGGCCGGCCGACCGTCATCTACCTGCGGGCGACGGACAGTCAGGTGCTGGCGGTGCGAGCAGTGCTGGCGCAGACCGCCAACCCGCAGAATCCGAACGAGGTGGCGATCTCGCGCCCGTCCGACGCGCTGGCGGCCCGGCAGGCGACGGACGCCGCGCTCACCGGGCTGCTGCTCGGTCTCGGGGCTGTGGCACTGCTGGTCGGTGGAGTCGGCGTGGCTAACACCATGGTCATCTCGGTGCTCGAGCGTCGTGCCGAGATCGGCCTGCGCCGCTCCCTCGGTGCCACCCGCGGGCACATCCGCATCCAGTTCCTCGCCGAGTCACTGCTGCTGTCGATGCTGGGCGGCGCCGGCGGGATCCTGCTCGGTGTCGCGGTGACCAGCGGCTATGCCCTCACCCAGGGGTGGGCGACGGTCGTCCCGGTCTGGGCGACGACCGGCGGGCTCGCCGCCACTTTGGGCATCGGCATGCTCGCCGGTCTCTATCCGGCCGTGCGCGCCAGCAGGCTGCCACCAGCGGAAGCGCTCGCGGCAGGCTGAGCGACTGGCTCGACAGCGGGACGCGCCGCTCGCGACAGCATTGTCATCTCGCTGCGCTCCTCGCTTCGCTCGATGCTCGCTCGACAGCATTGTCATCTCGCTCCGCTCCTCGCTTCGCTCGATGCTCGCTCGACTAACCGACGCTGGCCGGGCCGAGCAATGCCTTCAGATCGCCGTAGAGCGCCGGCGTGGCCGCGACCCGCAACCCGTCGTCGAGGCGCAGCACCGTGCGGCGCTCCCCGTTGAGCAACTCCAGGTGCACCTCGGTGGTGCCGGGGTGGGTGGCCAGCACCTCCTTTAGCCGCTCGACCAGGGGTGCCGTGCACCGGGTCGCCGGCAGGGAGACCGTCACCGGGCCGCGCGCGACGGTGGACACGTCCGGGAGCGACAACTCCATGCCGATCAGCTTCGGCACGTCGTCCCGCTTGTCGAGCCGGCCGCGGACGACGACCACCGCATCCTCGGCGAGCAGCGTCCCGACCTGCTGGTATGCCGCCGGAAAGAACATCACCTCGATGGCGCCCTCGAGGTCCTCGAGCGTCGCCAGCGCGTAGGCGTCGCCCTTCTTGGTGACCTTGCGGGTCAGGGTGGACAGGATCCCGGCCACCGTGACGATCCGGCCGTCGGCCACCGTCTCGGCCGTCAGCGCCGCGACGGAAGAGTCGGTGAGCGGCGCCAGCAGGTGTTCGATGCCGAGCAGCGGATGATCGGAGACGTACAGGCCGAGCATGTCCCGCTCCAGGCGCAGCAGGTCGGCCTTGGGCCACTCGCCCATCGGGATGACCAGGTCGAAGGTCGGGCCTGCCTCGCTGCCCGGCTCGCCGTCGTCGAGGCTGAACAGGTCGAACTGACCGATCGACTCCGCTCGCTTGACACCCATGCAGGCGTCGACCGCCTCCGCGTGCACATGCACCAGGCCCCGCCGGCTGTGACCCAGTGAGTCGAACGCCCCTGCCTTGATCAGTGACTCGATCGTCTTCTTGTTGCAGACAACCGGCTCGACCTTGCGCAGGAAGTCACCGAAGTCGGCGAAGCGACCCCTGCCCTGCCGGCTGCGCACGATCGAGGCGACGACGTTGGCCCCCACGTTGCGGATCGCGCCGAGGCCGAACCGGATGTCGGTGCCACGCGGGGTGTAGTCGGCGTCGGACTCGTTGACGTCGGGCGGCAGAACCTTGATGCCCATGCGCCGGCACTCGTTGAGATAGAGCGCCGACTTGTCCTTGTCGTCGCGCACGCTGGTGAGCAGGGCGGCCATGTACTCGGCCGGGAAGTTGGCCTTGAGGTAGGCCGTCCAGTAGGAGACCAACCCGTAACCGGCCGTGTGTGCCTTGTTGAAGGCGTAGTCGGAGAAGGGGACCAGGATGTCCCAGAGCGTCTTGGTGGCCCCGGCGCTGTAGCCGCGCGAGCGCATGCCGTCGCAGAACGGGACGTATTCCTTGTCGAGGATCGCCTTCTTCTTCTTGCCCATCGCGCGGCGCAGGAGGTCGGCCTGACCGAGTGAGTAGCCGGCGAGTTGCTGGGCGATCGCCATGACCTGTTCCTGATAGACGATCAGGCCGTAGGTGTCACCGAGGATCTCGGCCAGCGGAGCGGCCAACTCCGGGTGGATCGCGGTGATCGGCTTGCGGCCGTTCTTGCGGTCGGCGTAGTCGTTGTGCGCGTTGGCGCCCATCGGCCCGGGGCGGTAGAGGGCGATCACCGCCGAGATGTCCTCGAAGTTGTCCGGCGCCATCGATCGCAGCAGCGAGCGCATCGGGCCACCGTCGAGCTGGAAGACGCCGAGCGTCTCGCCCCGGGCCAGCAACTCGTAGGCCGGCTTGTTGTCCAGCGGCAGGTCCTCGAGCACCAGCGTCCGGCCCCTGTTGGCCTCGATGTTGAGCAGGCAGTCGTCGAGGACGGTGAGATTGCGCAGGCCCAGGAAATCCATCTTGAGCAGGCCGAGGGCTTCGCAGGCACCCATGTCGAACTGCGTGATGATGGCGCCGTCCTGCTCGCGTCGCATGATCGGGATGACATCCATCAGCGGCTCGCGCGACAGGATCACGCCCGCCGCGTGCACCCCCCACTGCCGCTTTAGGCCCTCGAGCCCGCGCGCGGTGTCGACGACCCGCGTGGCATCGGGGTCGCCGGCGTAGACCTCGCGGAACTCGCCGGCTTCGGCGTAACGGGAATTCTTGCTGTCGAACATCCCCGACAGCGACAGGTCCTTGCCCATGACCGGTGGCGGCATGGCCTTGGTGAGGCGCTCCCCCATCCCGAACGGATAGCCCAGCACCCGGGCGGAGTCCTTGACCGCCTGCTTGGCCTTGATGGTGCCATAGGTGATGATCTGCGCGACCCGCTCCTCGCCGTAGGTCTGCGTTGCGTAGCGGATCATGTCGCCGCGGCGGCGCTCGTCGAAGTCGAGGTCGATGTCGGGCATCGACACCCGCTCCGGGTTGAGGAAGCGCTCGAAGAGCAGCCCGTGCTGGAGCGGGTCGAGCTCGGTGATCCCCAGCGCATAAGCGATCACGGCGCCGGCGGCCGACCCGCGGCCGGGGCCGACCCGGATGCCGTTGTCCTTGGCATGGCGGACCAGGTCGGCCACCACGAGGAAGTAGCCGGGAAAGCCCATCTGGGTGATGACGCCGATCTCGTAGTCGGCCTGGGCCCGATGCGCCTCGGGCACCCCGCCGGGGAATCGGCCGGTCAGGCCGCGATCCACCTCGGAGCGCAGCCAGGACGCCTCCGTCTCGCCCGCGGGCAACGGGAACCGCGGCATCAGGTCGCGGAAGGCGAAGTCGTACTTGTCGATGCGCTCGGCTACTGCGAGGGTGTTGTCGCAGGCAGCGGGCAGCTCGCGGAAGAGCCGCCGCATCTCCTCCGGCGACTTGAGAAAGAACTCGTTGCCATCGAGCTTGAACCGCTGCGGGTCGGCCAGCGTGGCCCCGGTCTGCACACACAGCAGCACCTCGTGCGCGACGGAGTCCTCCTGCCGGGTGTAGTGCAGGTCGTTGGTCGCCAGCAGCGGCAGGCCGAGCTCCCCGGCGATCCGGACCAGGCTGGCCGTGGTGCGCCGCTCGATGTCGATGCCGTGCTGCATGACCTCGACGTAGTAGTTGCCCGGCCCGAAGATCTCTGCCATCTCGCCGGTGATCCGCTTGGCCCGGTCGTAGTCGCCCGCCTCGAGCGCCTGGCACACCTCGCCACCAGGGCAGCCGGTCGTGCCGATCAGGCCGACCGCGTGCTCGGCGAGAAGCTCGCGATCCATCCGCGGCTTGAGGTAGTGCCCTTCCAGGCTGGCCCGACTGGCCAGCCGCGACAGGTTGCGGTAGCCCGCGGGGCCGGTGGACAGCAGGGTGAGATGGGAGTAGGGCGTCCGCCGCTTCGGCCCGTCGCTGGGCATGCGCTTGTCGTAGCGGCTGCCCGGAGCAAGGTAGGCCTCGATGCCCAGGATCGGCGTGACGCCGGCCGCAGTGGCCTTCGTGGCGAAGTCGTAGGCGCCGTAGAGGTTGCCGTGGTCGGTCATCGCCAGTGCCGACATGCCCATCTGCTGGCAGCCCTCGAACAGGTCGCCGAGGCGAGCCGCACCGTCGAGCATGGAGTATTCGGTGTGAACGTGGAGGTGCACGAACGAGCTAGTCATCGACGGCACCCCATGGCGCCCAAGTCTGCCATCCGGTGCCGACAATCCGCCGGTGCGACCCGCACCGGCCGGAACCGATCCGCCCGCTGGGTCAGGACTCCGACGCGACCTGCTCCAGCGCCCGCGCCAGATCTTCGGGATACGCGGACTCGAACTCCAGCCACCTGCCGTCGCCCGGGTGGGCAAAGCCGAGCCGCCGGGCGTGCAGCCACTGCCGGCGCAGCTGCAGCCGCGCAGCCAGGGTCGGGTCGGCGCCGTATGTGAGGTCACCGACGCAGGGATGCCGCAGGGCCGCCAGGTGCACCCGGATCTGGTGCGTGCGGCCGGTCTCCAGGGTGATGTCCAGCAACGTCGCCGCCCGGAACGCCTCGATCGTGTCGTAGTGGGTGATGCTCGGCCGTCCGTCCGCCACGACCGCCCAGCGGTAATCGGCGGTGGGATGCCGGTCTATCGGAGCATCGACTGTGCCTCGTAGCGGGTCCGGGTGCCCCTGGACCAGAGCGCTGTAGCCCTTGGCCACGGTGCGCTCCCTGAAGGCCGCCTTGAGCGCGGTGTAGGCCGGCTCGCTCTTGGCGACCGCCATCAGGCCGCTCGTGCCGACGTCGAGCCGGTGTACGACGCCCTGCCGCTCGGCCGCCCCGCTGGTCGACAGCCGGTGACCCATGGCCGTCAGCCCGCCGACCACGGTGGGGCCGTCCCAGCCGGGGCTGGGGTGCGCCGCCACGCCCACTGGCTTGTCGACGACGACCACGTCGTCGTCGGCGTAGACCACCGTCAGCCCGTCGACCGGGCGCAGGTCCGGTGCTGGTGCGTGCGGCGGGGGCGGCAGCGCGACCTCGAGCCAGGCACCGGCATGTAGCCGCTCGGATTTGCCCCGCACCTGCCCGTCGACGGTCGCGTCACCGCGTTCGACGATCTCCACCGCTGCGGTTCGGGACAACCCGAACATCCGGGCCAGGGCGGCGTCCAGCCGCATCCCGTCGAGTCCGTCCGGAACCGGTAGGGACCGGCGGTCAACCACGACGCTTTTCGACCCGGCTACCGTCGAAGCGCCGGCCCTGGATCTCGAACAGCACCGCGAGGCAGACGCCGAGCACTAGGGCGGAGTCGGCCAGGTTGAACACCGGCCACACCTGAAAATCGATCCAGTCGACCACCGCGCCGCGTAACGGCCCGGGGGCCCGGAAGACCCGGTCGGCGAGGTTGCCCAGCGCGCCGCCGAGGATGAGCCCGAGGCAGCCCGCCCAGGCATTCGAGCCCAACCGGCGTGCGCTGCGAGCGATCGCGATGATCACCGCGACCGCGACGAGGGACAGCAGCAACGTCTGCCCCTGGGCGATGCTGAACGCCGCGCCGGTGTTGCGGGCGTGCACGATATAGACCAGGCCGCCGAGCAGTCGCACCGGCGTGCGGTCGGACAAGTAGGCGACCACGGCCGCCTTTGTCGAAGCGTCGAGTACGACGACGAGCAGGGCGGTGCCGGCGAGCAGTTGGACCCGCCGGGACAGCCACAGGAACGGGCGCGCCGCAGGCCCTTCACCGCGATCGGTCGGACTGGCTGCCGGATCGTTCAGCGACGTTCCTCGTGCTGCTTGCAGCTCACACACAGCGTCACGCTCGGGAACGCCTCGAGCCGCGCCTTGGGAATCGGGTTGCCGCACCGCTCACACCGGCCGTATGTGCCGGAGTCGAGGCGGTCGAGAGCGTGCTCGACCTGCGCCAGCCGATCCAGCATTCCGTTTGCGAGCGAGATCTCCTGCTCGCGTTCGAAGGTCTTGGTGCCGGTGTCCGCCTGGTCGTCGCCTGCCATATCGCCGACCCGATCGCGTTGCAGGTCGTTGATGTCGGCCATCGCGCGGTCGTATTCCTCGCGCAACTCGGCGCCGCGCTCCAACAGCGACCGCCGGATGCCGGCGAACTCCTTCGCGGAGCTGCGTGGCATCGCCCGGACCGGCTCCGCCGGAGCCGACATGTCAGCAGCCGACGCTGCCGTCGCCGACTTCTGGGACGAACTCACCGGAGAAGCAGCCTTCGTGGTTGCCTTCTTGGCGCCGGACTTGGCTGCCGCCGCCGCTTTGCCTGCAGCAACCTTGCCCGCAGAAGCCCTGCCCGCAGGTTTGGCCGGCGTCGAGGTGGCCGGCGTGTTCTTCGCCACTGTCTTGGCCGGAACTGTCTTGGCCGGAACTGTCTTGGCCGGAGCGCTCTTGACCGCAGCCTTGCCGGCGGACGCGCCGGCCGGGGCCCGCCTGGCGGCAGGCTTCTTCGCCGCCGGGTCACGCTTGACCGGTGTAGTGAGCGCAGCGGCGCGAGCCTTCGCGCTGGTGCCCTTGGCCGGCGCCTTCTTGACCGCAGCCGCCCGACCGGCCGGCTGCGCCGATTCTTTGGTGGTCTTGACGGCGGTCGCCTTGACGGCGCCAGCCTTCGCAGAGGTGCTCTTGGCCGTCTTGGCGCCCGCCTTGGGGCCACTCTTGCCGGTTGCCTTCGCAGCCAACCTGGCCGACGGCTTGGCCGCCGGCGCGGCGACGGGCCGGCCCGCTGCTTTCGTGGCCGGCTTCGCGGCGCGGGACGCGGGCTTGGCAGCGCTCTTGGGGGCCGTGCTGGCGGCTGTCCTGGTCACGGCCGTGTTCGCCTTGCCGGCCGCGACGCCACCGCCCTTGGCATCACCCCGCTGCGCCCCGCGAGATGTCGTGAGGGCGCGCTTGAGCCGCTCGGCAATCCGCCTTCGCTCGGCCATCCCGCCCCCAATCTCAGCTACCCCGCTAGTGCAGGGCGACACGCATAGCGACACAGCGTACGTGCTTCCGCGGGCAGCGACCACGGAGACAGGCCGGGATCGTAGAGCTGCCCGGCCTGCTTTGCCGCAATGCTGCTCGTTTGCCGGGTTATTGCGGTGCAGCCGGAGGCGAATTTGGTGACAGCGACCGGGCGATGCGGACGGCGCGTCAGCCACGCCCGGCGCTAGGATGAACCCGGCGTTGACGGGACAGTCAGCGCCGGACGCAGCCCGCAGCGACCCGGGGACGGTGTGAGCCCGGGGGGCCTGGCCGGCGTGAGGATCACCCTGAGCCGGCCGGGAGAACGGGCAGCAGTCCAGCTACCTCATTAGATCCGGCACCGTGGCACCAGAGCGGAACACCCGGGCCCGGGTGTTCAAGGAGGGTGGTACCGCGGCCGTCCTGCGACGGTCGTCCTTCCAACGGCACTGCATCGAGCGTTGGAGAGGACCCGAGTTGTACGAGCCGCTTCCCACCCAGGTCGACCTGCCCGCGATGGAGCACGCCTTGCTCGCCCGCTGGCGGGCGAGCAAGGTCTTCGAGCGATCCCTGGAGCAGACGCGGGACGGGCCGCTCTGGGTGTTCTACGAAGGCCCCCCGACCGCCAACGGCAAGCCGGGCACCCACCACGTCGAGGCCCGCGTCTTCAAGGACCTCTTCCCGCGGTTCAAGACGATGAAGGGCTACCACGTCCCCCGCCGGGCGGGCTGGGACTGTCATGGCCTGCCGGTCGAACTGGCGGTGGAGAAGGAGTTGGGATTCACCGCCAAGTTGGACATCGAGGCCTACGGGATCGCGGAGTTCAACGCCAGATGCCGCGAGTCGGTCGAGCGGCACGTGGACGCGTTCGAGGAGATGACCGTGCGGATGGGGTACTGGGTCGACATGTCCCAGGCCTACCGCACCATGGACACGACCTACATCGAGTCGGTCTGGTGGTCGCTCAAGCAGATCTGGGACAAGGGCCTCCTGGTCTCCGACCACCGGGTCGCGCCCTACTGCCCGCGCTGCGGCACGGGACTGTCCGACCACGAGGTCGCGCAGGGCTACCTCACGGTGACCGACCCGTCGGTCTTCGTACGCCTCCCGGTGACCGGCGGCACGCTGGCCGACCTGGGCGCCGCGCTGCTGGTCTGGACCACGACACCGTGGACGCTGGTGTCCAACACGGCCGTCGCCGTGCACCCCGACGTGACCTATGCCGTCGCGCGGATCGGTGACGAGGTGCTGGTGGTGGCCGAGCCATTGCTGAGCGCTGTGGCCGGCAACGCGCCGGTGGAGGTCCTGCAGCGCCTGTCCGGCAGCGAACTCGAGCACACGCCCTATGCACGGCCGTTCGAGTTCCTCGACTTCCCGGACGGGTCCGGTGCGGCGCACTACGTCGGGCTGGCAACCTACGTCACCGTCCAGGACGGCACCGGGCTGGTGCACCAGGCGCCGGCCTTCGGCGCCGAGGACCTGGCCGTCGCCAAGACCTACGACCTGCCGGTGATCAACCCGGTCCGCCCGGACGGCTGCTTCGACGAGGCATTGCCGGTCGTCGGCGGGATGTTCTTCAAGGATGCCGACGCCGTGCTCGTCTCCGACCTGCGGGCCCGCGGACTGCTCTACCGTTACGAGCCCTACGAGCACAGCTACCCGCACTGCTGGCGGTGCGACACCCCGCTGCTCTACTACGCGCTGCCGTCGTGGTACATCAAGACGACCAGCGTCAAGGATCGGCTGCTCGAGGAAAACGAGAAGACCGACTGGCACCCGCCCGGCATCAAGCACGGCCGCTACGGCGACTGGCTGCGGGGCAACGTCGACTGGGCGCTTTCGCGCGACCGTTACTGGGGCACTCCGCTGCCCCTGTGGCGCTGCCTCGACGACCACGTGACCTGCGTCGGGTCGCTCGCCGAGCTGAGCGAGCTGGCCGGGCGCGACCTCACCGGCATGGACCCGCACCGGCCCTACATCGACGCGGTCGGGTTCGACTGCCCGCAATGCGACAAGCCCGCGAGCCGGGTCCGGCCAGTTATCGACGGATGGTATGACTCCGGCTCGATGCCGTTCGCCCAGTGGGGTGCGCCCTACCACGACAACTCCGAGTTCGAGCGCGCCTACCCCGGGCAGTTCATCTGCGAGGCGATCGACCAGACCCGCGGCTGGTTCTACACCCTCATGGTGATCGGCACGATGGTGTTCCAGCGGTCACCGTACGAGACCGTGCTGTGCCTGGGACATCTGATGGCCTCCGACGGCCGCAAGATGAGCAAGCACCTCGGCAACATCCTCGAGCCGGTGCCGCTGATGGACCGGCACGGCGCCGACGCGGTGCGGTGGTTCATGCTGGCCAGCGGGTCACCCTGGAGCCCGCGGCGGATCGGGCACCAGGTGCTCGAGGAGATCGTGCGCAAGGTGCTGCTCACCTACTGGAACACCGCCGCGTTCCAGTCGCTGTACGCGCGGGTCAACGGCTGGTCGCCCGAGCAGGGGCCGTGGCCGGACCTCGCCGACCGGCCGGTGCTGGACCGCTGGCTGATCTCCGAGCTGCATGCGGTCGCGGCAGAGGTCGACGCCGCCCTGGAGGAATTCGATTCGCAGCTCGCCGGGCGCCGGCTGACGCGGTTCGTCGACGACCTCTCCAACTGGTACGTCCGCCGGTCGCGCCGCCGGTTCTGGGAGGGCGACGCCGCCGCACTGGCGACCCTGCACGAGACCCTGTACGTGTTGACGCTGCTCATGGCGCCGTTCACGCCCTTCGTCACCGACCGGGTCTGGGCGGCACTGATCCACCCCGTCCGGCCGGACCAGCCGGACTCCGTCCACCTGGCGGCCTGGCCCCAGGTGGACGGCACGCGCGTCGATCCGTTGCTCTCGGCGCAGATGGCGCTGCTCCGCCGGGTGGTGGACCTCGGCCGGTCGGCCCGGGCCGAGGCGCGCATCCGGACCCGCCAGCCGCTTTCGGCCATGGCGGTGTTCGGCGCGGACTGGGCCGGGCTGCCCGCCGACCTCCGGGCACTGGCCACCGAGGAGCTCAACGTCGTCGAGGAACTCGAGCTCGAACAATTGACCAGCGTGATCGACCGGGTCGCCAAGCCGAATTTCCGCGCCCTCGGCCGGCGGTTCGGACCGAGGACGAAGGCCGTCGCCGCGGCCATCGCCGCCGCGGATGTCGCCACCCTGTCCGGCGACCTGCCGACCGTGCAGGTCGGTGTCGAGGACGTTGCCGTCGAGCCGGGCGACTTCGTGGTTACCGAGGCACCGCGCGAGGGCTGGACAGTGGCCGGCGAGACCGGGCTGACCGTGGCCCTCGACGTGCGGATGACACCGGAGCTGCGACGAGCCGGCTTCGCCCGCGAGGTCGTCCGGTTGATCCAGGATGCCCGCAAGACCAGCGGGCTGGACATCGCCGACCGGATCGAGCTGTGGTGGGGGGCCGAGGGCGAAGTCGCGCAGGCGATGACCGAGCATGGGCCACTCATCGGGGCCGAGGTGCTGGCGGTATCGGTGCAGCGCGGTCGGCCGGCAGCCGACATCACCCCGCATGCCGACGCCGAGTTGGGCCTGACGTTCTGGCTGCGGGCCGCCGGACGCTAGACCAGCGAACTTCGAAGCGAAGCCAGGCGCAGCGAGACAATCGGCGTCCCTGCACTGCCGCCCGAGGATCGCCCCGGCGCGCGGCAGGACCCTGCCGAAATTGTTTCAGCATGTTTCCGGACCCGACATTGCGACACATCGGGCGCAGTCGGCGGAAAGATCGGCGCGGCCACGCGGCAGGTTGCTGCCGGGCCGGAATCCGCTGGCCGGTCAGGCTCTAGCATGATCAAGACGTTTGCCGGAGCGACGGTCCGAGCGATCCCCGGCCGGCACCGTCGGTCCCCCGACCAGTTTTGTCGTCCGCGCCCAGAGGAGCCGAAATGGGTATCACTGCGACTGGCACCGCGAGCAGCGAGGTCGCGATCGACCCGGCGCCCGTGGGGGCCCTCGCCAACCGGGTCCAGCAGTCGATGGCCACCTTGGGGGACGCGATCCGGCAATTCCGCCACAGCCCGCACCCCTTCCCCCTCGACTTCGGCAACCTCAAGGGCGACCTGGAGATGTTCCGGAGCCTTCTGCAGTTCACCGACGTGACGGAGGATGTCGGCACCGTCAACCACAACCATGCGGAGGCCGCCGGCCAGCACCTGACGGAGTGCGCCAAGGACTTCGCCGGCTGTGACGCGGCCAATGAGGCAGTGCTGCGACAGATTGTGAAATAGCGCCCGGGGCCACGACGCTGGCTAGCGAGAGACTCGGCAAGACCCTTCCTCGACAGGGTTTGGCAACGGGGGCAGGAGTAGGCGATGGATCTCGACGGGATCGTGAACGCCGTCACCGACAAGGTGATGGAGCTGTTTGATCCAGGCGGCAACCCCGAGGCGCTGCGCCACCGGGCGGGGGAGCACCGGACGCTGGCGAAGGCCTTCGCCACCGGCGGTCACGAACTCAGCACAGCCCGGCAGGACCCTGCACTGCAGACCGCGAAGGGTGCCTGGAAGGACAACCTCGACCACGACCTCACCGCGCTGGAGGGCCACTTCACCCGGGCTCGCGACCGCCAACGAGGGCGCCGCCATCCTGCTCGACGACCAGGCCGCAGCGAAGGAGGAGCAGCAGAAGGCGAGCACCCACTTCAAGATCAGTTTGGCGCTCTTCGCAGTTTCGTTCCTGCTCGGCGGGCCGCTCACGGCACTCGCCTACGGAGCGCGGCTGGCCGACGTCGTCGCCGGGCTCGAAGGCGCGGAGGCGGAGGCGGCCGCCAGCGGTCTCACCGCGAGTTGGGTGGCCGCGGACGCGGCGGCCATGCAGCGGGCGACCGGCCTGACGAAGCTGTGGACCTGGCTGCACTCCTACAACGCATCGCTCGACATCCTCCAGGGGACCGCGGTGGTCGGCGGTGTCCTCGGCATCGGCCGGTTCGCGACCAAGTGGTGGCAGGGCGGCGCCTGGCTGCAGGGGCTGGGCTTCGCCGCCAACCCGCTCAACTACACCGGGGACGACTGGGCCAACCAGCTCTTCGGCATGGCGACGACACCCGGCATCGTTGGCATCCCGCAGTGGTTGGGCATCAACGCTTTGCCGCTGCGCAGTTGGCAGTCCTTCGCGGCGCGCGGCGCATGGGGCGGCGGCCTCAACGTCACGGTCGCGGGGGCCGGTGCGCTCATGTTCAACGGGGTGTCTGTGACCGATCCGGCGTTCTGGCAGAGCATGGGCGTCACCGCCGCGCTGGGCATCACGGCCGGGAGCGTGTCGCCCGTCATCGGGCCGGCGGTCGGCGGAGCGATCGAGCGGACCCGGGCGGGGCAGGCGATCGTCGCCGCAGTCGGCAATCCGGCGACGGGCAGTGTTGCCGGTTTCAGCTGGTCGGAGCTCAGCCGGATGACGATGACCCTGCCGGCCGACGTCTCGATCGCGGCGGCCAGCCCCTCATCGGTGACCCAGCCGCCCGGCCACTTCTCCGTCGACCAAGGGACCCCGTTCGACCAGCCGCGGTTCCAACCGCCGCCACCGCAGGGAGAGCCGGTCACGGTGCCGTCGCAGGCGCCCACCCCTGCCCCCATCGTCGCGCTGGGCACCAGCAACCATGACGTGTTCATGCTGCAGGACCGGCTGCACGCGCACGGGATCGACGTGCCCCGCACCGGCACGTACGACGAGTTCACCCAGGCGGGCGTCAACCGGTTCCAGTACGAGCACGGGTTGGTGCAGGAGCGGGCACCGGACCAACCGCCCGCCGTCGTCGTCGACCAGTCCACCTGGCGCGCCTTGCAGGACCCCCCGGCACCGCCGCGCCCCCGACCCGACCTGTCCTTCGCCGAGCAGCAGAATGCAGTCGCGGCCGCCGCAGCGCTCGCTGGACGGCGCCCGCTGTCGCCACCACGGTAGGCCGCCTGGGACCGGCTTGCCGGTGCGCCCGACGCCAGACTTGCTCAGCAGGTGTTCAACGGGTCGAGCCGGAGCGCCAGGCCCCATCCAGGATGTGCGAATCGGGCCGGCACCGAGCACACGGGGTGAAGCCCGCCTCCCGCGCCTCGCTGACCGGGAGCGGCACCGTCTCGTCGTCGCCGAGTGCCGCGCACAGCTCGAGGTGGTAGCGAGGCCGGCCGTCGACGACCAGCACGTCGTCGTCGCGCCCGGCCACTCGCTGCGCATCCGCTGGAGAGACGACCTCCTCGTCGGGCTCATCGGATCCCGCCATGGCCTCAGCGGCCTCGAGGGCCTCGAAGTCGGCCCACTCATGACTGGAGTCAGCCGCCGGGACCGCCCCGTCGGCCGGATCGGGGTGCCAGTCGGCCCGCTCGGACGATCCGGCCGGACCCTCTCGCTGCGGATCTGACCAGTCGGACGCCGACGCCGACGGCAGCGGGGTGAAGTTTTGCGGCCCCGGCGACTCGTCGGGCTCCGCCGGAGTGCCGCGACGTCGTACCCCGAGATACAGCACCATCGCGGCAAGTAGCGCGGCCCCGATCGAGCCGACCTCCATGGTGATGCTCTCGCTCACCAGCCCGGCGGCCAGCAGCCCGACACCGGCGAGGAACAGCAGCAACGAGACGACGATCACACCAGCATCCTCAGGAGGGTGCCGCCGCGGCCCCGCCGGACATCATCGGCGGCCGGGCGGGCTGGGATCGGATTGGCCCAGGGCAGAATTTCCCGAGGTGACGAAGGCACCGCCGCCGGCAGCCCGGCCGGAGTCGCTCTCGATCGCAGCGCCGCGGCCGTCGAGATCGCGCAACTGGCTTTCGAGGTAGGCCTTGAGCCGGGTGCGGTATTCGCGCTCGAAGGCCTTGAGCTCCTCGATGTGCTTCTGCAATGCCTGGCGCTTCATCTCCAGCCCACCCATGGCCTCCTGGTGGCGCTGGCGAGCCTCTCGCTCGAGCGCATCGGCCTTTACCCGGGCCTCCCTGGTCACCTCGTCGGCCTTGGCCCGGGCGTCGAGCAGCAGCTTGTCGGCCTCCCGCCGGGCGTCGGCGACATGCTCGTTGGCGGTGCGCTGAGCTGTCATCAGCACCGACAATGCCTGCTCGCCGTCGGCCCCGGGCGACTGCTGGGCCGGCATCGGCGCCGGGATCGGCATCGGCACGGGAAGCGACTCGGTCGGCTGGGCGACGGACTGGGCCGCCGCCTGGCGCAGCCGCTGCTCGAGCTGCTGCAACTGGGACTTGAGCTCGGAGTTTTCCCGGGCCAGCCGCTGCTCGTTCTCAGACGGGCCCGTCGCCTGCGCCGGCACCACCGGCTGGTTGGCGGGTGGGGTGTTCGGCCGCGAACGATGGGCCCGCTCCAGCTGGGCTCGCAGGTCGTTGTTCTCCTCGATCAGGCGGGCGAGTTCACGCTCGACCTCGTCGAGGAACGCGTCGACCTCGTCCTCGTCGTACCCCCGCTTGCCGATTGGCGGCTTCTTGAAGGCAACGTTGTGAACGTCGGCGGGCGTCAGCGGCATCTGTGCTCCTCGGGACTGGTCGGCTCAGTGGCGCACCGCATCTCGGTCATGCTGCCAGCCTCCGGACGACGATGATGAGGATTTGGACGATGATGAACAACACCAGGAACGATAGATCCAGGGTGATTCCACCCACACGGAGGGGCGGTATCACTCTGGCTAGCGCCTTCAGTGGCGGATCCGTGACCGAGAAGATTACCTCCAGAATAATCGCCAGCAGCCGCCCGGGCCGCCACGACCGAGCAAACATCATGACGTATACGACGACGATGCGCGCGATCAGGAGGATCTGGAACAGGAACAGGAGGTCGTAGAGAACCGCGTAGAAGATCTTCACCGGCGCGAGTATCTCAGCTCTGGTTGAAGAACCCACCCTCGGCGATGCGCGCCTTGTCCTCAGCGGTGACGTCGACGTTGGCCGGCGACAGCAGGAAGACCTTGTTGGTGATGCGCTCGATGCGTCCTCGGAGACCGAAGGACAGGCCCGCGGCGAAGTCGACCAACCGCTTGGCGTCGGAGTCGTCCATCTCGGTCAGGTTCATGATCACCGGCACCCCCTCGCGGAAGTGCTCGCCGATGGTGCGGGCTTCGTTGTAGGTGCGCGGATGCAGCGTGGTGATCCGGTATGCCGCGACGCTCGGCGACTCCTGCCGGGTGTGCGTCGTCGGGCGGGTGTCCAGGGCGAGGCCACCGCGGGTCATCGACTGGGTCCGGTCGGTGGACCGGGCCGCCGGGTGGCTGGGGACGTCGGCGTCGTAGTCGTCGGGGTCGTCGAAGTCGTCCGCGTGCAGGCGGTCGTCGTCCTCGACAAGGCCGAGGTAGACCCCCATCTTGCGCATAGCGCCGGCCATCGGGCGTCCTTCCTCGTCGAGGGAAAGCTGTCTCACCTGGTGAGCGACACTACCTGCTCAGAGGCATTCGGCCGCCGAGCAACGCCGTACCGACACGCACGTGTGTCGCGCCACATCGCACCGCAGATTCCAGGTCAGTGCTCATTCCGGCCGAAATGGCGTCTGCCCGGGGATGGACGGCAACCAACGCGGCAGCCACCTCGGCCAGCCGCGCGAACGCGTCGTCGGGGCGGGTGCCGATCGGAGCGACAGCCATCGCCCCGGACAGCCGGAGGCACTCGGCCCGGGCGCAGGCCTCGGCCACGGCCGGGACATCGGCAGGCAGCGCGCCACCGCGAGTGGTGTCGCCGTCCAGGCTCACCTGGACCAGCACGTCGATAACCCGGGCGGCGCGAGCCGCGGCGTTGCCGAGCGCGTCGGCCAATTCGACCCGGTCAATGCTGTGGACGGCGTCGGCGTACGTCGCCACCGACCGGCACTTGTTGCGCTGCAGCCGGCCGACGAAGTGCCACCGGACGTCCGGCACTTCGGCCGCCTTGACCCGGGCCTCGGCGTCGCGGTTTTCCCCGAAGTCGCCGAGTCCGAGAGCGGCCAGTGCGCGCACGTCGGAAGCAGGAAAGGTCTTGGTCACCGCGACGACGGTGATCTCCGACCGGTCACGGCCGGCCGCTTCGCAGGCGGCGAGCAGGCGCCGTTGGAAGCCTTCGAGGTTGGCCGCCAACTGCTGCACCCGGCCGCCGCTCATGACAGCCAGACCACGCCGGCGAACCGTCCGGTGACGCCCTCCCGGCGATGGCTGAAGAATCGGCGGTCCTCCATGGTGCAGACGGCATCGACGACGATGGTGCCGACCCCGGCCGCCTCGAGTTGCCGCACGAGGCCGGCCCGGATGTCGAGACCGGGCGTGCCGCCCCGGGTGGTCGTCGCACTGCCGGGCAGCGCAGCCGCGACCTCGTCCCGCATGGCGGGCGGTACCTCGTAGCAGCGGCCACACACGGCTGGTCCCAGCAGCACGTCGATGTTGGCGGGATCGGCCCCCAATGCGATCATGGCGCGCACCGCTGCGACGGCGACTCCGCTCGCGGCGCCCGGCCGGCCCGCATGCGCCGCCCCGACCACGCCGGCGCCGGCATCGGCCAGCAGCACCGGCACGCAGTCGGCGGCGAGGGCGACCAGCGCCAGCTCCCGTTCCCGAGTGACGAGCGCGTCACCGTCCGGCAGTCCACCCGGGCGCGGCCGGTTGACGGTGTGCACCGCCGCGCCGTGCACCTGTCGCATCCACATCAGCCGCTCCTCGGGCAGCCCGAGAGAGTCGGCCAGCCTCGCCCGGTTGGCGGACACGGCGGCGGGATCGTCTCCGACGCTGCGACCGAGATTGAACGACGCGTACGGTGGTGCGCTGACCCCGCCTGCGCGTGTTGTGACGACCCGGCGAACCCTGTGCATCCGCCTACTTCAGGAAGTCCGGCACATCGAGGTCGTCGTCGAAGACGACGGTGCGCCGGGGCCGGTCGGGTGGCCGGGCCACCGAAGAGGCGCCCTGGCTCACCTCGACCGGTGGAGGACGCGTGCCGTTGTTCGCCGGCCGCACGGCTTCGACGGGTGCGTGTGTGCGGCGTGGCTCCGACTTCTTGTACGCCGGTGCGCCGCCGTCGAAACCTGCCGCGATGACGGTGACCCGCACCTCGTCGCCCAGCGCGTCGTCGATCACGGCACCGAAGATGATGTTGGCATCGGGATGTGCCGCGTCGGCGACGAGCGAGGCTGCCTCGTTGATCTCGAACAGCCCGAGATCGGATCCACCGGAGATGGACAGCAGGACACCGTGCGCACCCTCCATGGATGCCTCGAGCAACGGGCTCGCGATCGCGGTCTCTGCCGCCGAGACGGCACGGTCGGCACCTCGGGCACTACCGATGCCCATCAGGGCCGACCCGGCCCCGGCCATCACCGACTTGACGTCGGCGAAGTCGAGGTTGATCAGGCCTGGCGTGGTGATCAGGTCGGTGATCCCCTGGACACCGGAGAGCAGCACCTGATCGGCGGTCTTGAAGGCGTCCATGACGCTGACGTGCTTGTCACCGATCTGCAGCAGCCGGTCGTTGGGGATGACGATCAGCGTGTCGCATTCGTCACGCAGGTGCTCGATGCCCAACTCGGCCTGGGTGGCCCGGCGCTTGCCCTCGAAGGAGAACGGCCGGGTGACCACACCGATGGTCAGGGCCCCCAACTTGCGGGCCATGCTGGCCACGATCGGGGCGCCTCCGGTGCCGGTGCCGCCACCCTCGCCGGCGGTCACGAAGACCATGTCGGCGCCCTTGAGCACCTCCTCGATCTCGTCGCGATGGTCCTCGGCCGCCTGCTTGCCGACGTCGGGATTCGCACCGGCGCCGAGCCCACGGGTGAGCTCACGGCCGATGTCGAGCTTCACGTCGGCGTCGCTCATGAGCAGGGCCTGGGCGTCGGTGTTGATCGCGATGAACTCGACGCCCTTGAGCCCGACCTCGATCATCCGGTTGACGGCGTTGACGCCGCCGCCGCCGATTCCGACGACCTTGATCACCGCGAGGTAGTTGTGCGGAGGAGTCATTTCGGAATGGGCCTTCCGTGTGGTGGTGGATGGGGCTCGGCTACCCTTACCCTCAGGTAGAGGCTTATAGTTATGTCAACCTGGCCGATGGCTGGACGCTATGTGCGGCTGGCACCGAGGTCAATCACGTCCGCGGCGTGTCGGACGAACCGAGAAGTTGTGGCCCGCCGCCGGGCGCGTGCGACGGCTGCCGATCCCCTTGCCGCAGCGGAGTTCTTCGCCGACATGAGGTGGGGGTGGCGTCCGGCCGCAGGGTCGGGTATTGCCGGAACAACAGGTCGGCGAGGCGGTATTCGTACGATTCACCCGGCGGCCACACCCGAGCACGGAGATCGGCGAGAAGCTCGGCTTCCACCTTCGGGGAAATCGGATGGTCCACAGCAAGGACTTCGATCATCGCGTTCGACGATCGCCGGGGGTGCGGACCGCACCGTCCGGCGCATGTATTGCAGTGCCGCAACGAGATCGCAGGCGGCGAGCACGCGCAATGCTGCGGCCCCGGTTCGGCGATCGTCAGCCGATCCCACTCCGGCCCGTCCGCCGACTCGACGTCATGGGCTTGCCCCGGATCAAACTGTGCCGGCATCAGCGGATCGTCACCAGGCCGGGCGAGCTGACGTCGAGGTGCCGGCCGGGCCGTTTCAGCAGGACCCGGACGACCGCCACCTTGACGGCACCGTCGTCGGCGCCTCCCCACAGCACGTCCCGGCCACCGCGCAGCCGCAGCGTCACCTGCTCGGCCGTCGGCGCCGCTGCCGCAACCAGGAGCGCACGGAGGTCGGCAGGCAGCCGCCGTAACACCGCCAGCGCGGCGCGAGTCGCGGCGTCTGCCGCACCAGGATGCGCGACCTCGACTACCGCCACACCGGCGGGCGGCACCGTCACGTGCCGGAACGGCAGTCCGGAGCGATCGATCAGCACGAACCCGCCCACGCTGGGAGCGGCGGCGAAGGCGACCCGCTCGCGGACGTCGAGGCGCACCGACGACGGCCAGGACCGCATCACGTCGACCGAGGCGACGTCGGGCTCCGCTGCGAGCACCCGCTGCCGGATCGCTGCCCCGTCCAGCAGCAGCAGCGGCGTCCCGACGGGCACCTGCGCCGCCCTCAGGATCGCCTGGGTCGAGTCCTGCTGGTTGCCGCTCACCCGGACGGTCTTGACGACCAGCAGATCGGTGCCGAGCGCCAGGTAGCCCAAGCCGCCGAGGCACGTCACCACCGCCAGCACGATGAGCAGGAGCCGGCCACTGCGCCAACGTCGCTTCCACGCCGCGGACCGGAAGCGACGGGCCGAGACCTGCGACAGGGTCGCCGTCACGACGACCGCTGCTCGAGCAGGTCGAGCACCTCCGGGCCGATCATGGTCACGTCGCCGGCACCCATCGTCACCACGAGGTCACCCGGCCGGGTGCGACCGACGACGTCGCCGGCAACCGCGGACCACGAGGGCTGCACCTGCACGCGGGCCGGGGGCAGGGGCACGTGGACGGCGACCAGCGATCCGGTGACACCTGGCACCGGGTCTTCGCGGGCGCCGTACACGTCCATCACGACCACCTCGTCGGCAAGCCCCAGGGCGACCCCGAACTCCCGGGCGAAGGTTTGCGTGCGGCTGTACAGATGCGGCTGGAACGCCACGATCAGCCGCCCGTCGCCGACCACCTCCCGGGCGGTCCGCAACTGGGCGGCGACCTCGGTGGGGTGGTGCGCGTAGTCGTCGAACACCCGCACTCCCCCGGCGGTGCCCTTGAACTCGAAGCGGCGGCGCACGCCGGTGTAAGAAGCGAGCCCCTCACGCAGCAGGCCGGCCGGCTGGCCCAGCCGGACGCCGGTCAACAGGGCCGCGGCGGAGTTCAGCGCCAAGTGGCGGCCGGGCACGACCAACCGCACCTGGCCCAACGGCTTCTGGTCCGCCACGGCGGTGTAGGACGTGCCGCTCGGCCGGGTCCGCACCTCCTCCAGTCGCAGGTCGGCGTCACCCGCCGAACCGTAGGTGTAGGCCCGAATACCCTGTGCCCGTGCATGTGCGACCAGCGCGGCGGACCCGGCGTCGTCGGCACAGGCGACCAGGAAGCCGTCCGGGGCCAGCCGTGCGGCGAATTCCTCGAACGCCGCGACGTAGGCCTCGACCGTCCGGTGGAAGTCCAGGTGATCCGCCTCGACATTGGTCACGATGGCCGCCTGGGGCGACAGCAGAAGGAACGACCCGTCGCTCTCGTCGGCCTCGGCGACGAACAGCGAGCCGGTGCCGTGGTGGGCATTCGACCCGGCCTCGTTGAGGTCGCCGCCGATGGCGAAGGAGGGATCGGTGCCACAGTGCTGCAGTGCCACGGTCAGCATCGACGTCGTGGTGGTCTTGCCGTGCGTTCCGGCCACGGCGATCCCCTGCCGGCCGGCCATCAGCGCTGCCAGGGCGGCAGCTCTCGGCAGCACCCGGAGCCCGCGCCGGCGCCCTTCGGCCAACTCGGTGTTGTCCGCGCGGATCGCGGAGGAGAAGACGACCGTGTCCGCCGACTCCACGTGCTCGGCGGCGTGCCCCACCCATACGGTGGCGCCCACCGCCCGCAGCGCGCTCAAGGCGGTGGAATCACGGGCGTCGCTGCCGGAGACCCCGATGCCGCGGGCGAGCATGATCCGGGCGATGCCGCTCATCCCCGCGCCGCCGACGCCGACGAGGTGCACCCGGCCGAGATCTTCGGCGCGCAGGACCGGCGCGGCCGATTGCGGCGCGGTCATGGGCCGGCCGCTTCGCGGACGAGCTCGGCCAGCGCCACATCCCCGTCGCGCCGGCCCACCCCGGCGGCAGCAGTGCTCATCCGGGACAGCTCGGCTGGATCGGTCAGCACGGGCAGCAGCCTGTCACGGATCCAGACCGGGTCGAGGTCGGCGTTGTCGACCAGCAGGCCGCCGCCCGCCGCGACGACCGGCAGCGCGTTGAGCCGCTGCTCGCCGTTGCCGTGCGGCAGGGGTACGTAGGCGCCGGGCAGGCCCACCGCGGTCAGCTCGGCGACCGTCATCGCACCCGCCCGGCACAGCGCCAGGTCAGCCGCGGCATAGGCCAGCTCCATCCGGTCGACATAGGGCACGACGACGTACGGCGGCTGCCCGCCGGTGGTGGGCACCTCTACGGTGTTCTTCGGCCCGGTGACGTGCAGCACCTGCACGTCGGCGCGCGCGAGGTCCGCCGCCGCGGCAGTGGCGGCCCGGTTGAGCGACCGCGCCCCTTGCGACCCTCCGCTGACGAGCAGGCACGGGACGTCAAGGGCCAGGCCGAAGTGCGCTCGGGCCGCATCCCTGGCAGCCGCACGGTCGAGGCCGGCGAGTGCCGCGCGCAGCGGAACGCCGACGACCCGGCCGTGCGGCAGCGGGATCGACTCCGTGCCGAGACCGACGAACCGGGTGAGGCGGGCGCCGATGCGGTTGGCCAGCCCGGGTCGCCGGTTGATCTCGTTGACAACGATCGGGGTCCGCCGGCGGCGCGCCGCCAGGTAGGCCGGCAGGGCGACGTAGCCACCGAAGCCCACCACGACGTCGGCGGCCACCTCGTCCAGCACCGCCCGGACCGCCTGGACCGCGGCCGCCACCCGGTCCGGCAGCCGCAACAGGGCCGGCGTGGGCCGGCGCGGCAGGGGCACCGCCGGCACCAGCCGCAGGTCATATCCGCGCGCCGGCACCAGCCGCGTCTCGAGCCCCCGCCTCGTCCCGAGTGCGGTGATGCGTATCTCGGGGTCGCTGCGCCGCAGGGCGTCGGCGAGGGCCAGAGCCGGCTCGATGTCGCCGGCCGACCCGCCGCCAGCCACCACGACGGAGCGCAGCGGGCTCACCGGCGCGCGCGCCGGGGCGAGGGCACGCGGCGCAGGGCAACCTCCGGCGCGGGCAGCCGCAACAGCCGCGACCACCGGGTCGGGCCGCGTTCGGCAATGGCGGCCGCCGCCTGCGGCTCGGCCCGGGCGAACGAGGCGAGCATCCCGACCACGAACATCGTCAACACCAGCGAAGTGCCGCCGAAGGAGATGAGCGGCAGCGGGATGCCGGTCACCGGCAGCAGGCCCACGACGTACCCGACGTTGATGATCGCCTGCCCGGTGAGCCACGCAGTCACCGATCCGGCGACCAGCCGGGCGAACTGGTCGGTGCTGCGACGGGCGATTCGCAGCCCGGCGTAGGCGAACACCCCGAAGAGCACGAGCACGAGCAGCGCGCCCATCAGCCCGAGCTCCTCGCCGATGATCGCGAAGATGTAGTCGGTGTAGGCATTGGGCACGTTCCACTTGCCGCTGCTCCCACCCAGGCCGACCCCCCACCAGCCGCCTGAGGACAGGGAGTAGATGCCCTGCACCGCCTGGAAGCCGGTGTGCTGCGGGTCGTCGAAGGGGTGCAGGAAGGAGGTCACCCGGGCCATCCGGTAGGGCTCGACGACGATGACGACGACGACGAGCCCCACCACGGCCGAGCACAGCAGGCCGAACATCCGCAGCGGGGCACCGACGAAGAACAACAACGACAGCACCACCAGGATCATGCACAACGTGGTGCCGAGGTCGGGCTCGAGCATCACCAGGACGAAGTCCAGCGTCGCGACCGGGAGCAGCGGGATCATCAGGTGCTTCCACTGGGTGAGCAATGACCGCTTGCGCACCAGCAGGTCAGCTCCCCAGAGGACCAGACCCAGCTTGGCCAGCTCCGATGGCTGCAACCACAACGGGCCGAGGTCGAGCCACCGGGTCGAGCCGGGGACGGACACGCCGACTCCGGGGACCAGGACCAGCACCATCAGGATGACGGAGACCAGCAGCGTCGGGTAGGCCAGCATCCGATAGGTGTGCAGTCGCAGTCGCAGCCCCAGCCAGAGCGCCGGCAGGCCCAGGGCGACCCACACCAGTTGCCGGCGGAAGATGTCGTACGGCGTGCCGGTCGAGACATAGGACTTGACGCTCGACGCGGACAGGACCATGACCAGGCCGAGCAGCAGAAGCAGGCCGGCGCTGCCCAGCAGCAGGTAGTAGGAAGCGAGCGGTCGATCGAGCCAGCGGCCGCCCGCAGCCGAGTCTCCGGTGCGGCGGTCGCGGGTCGGTGCGGTGGGCCGGCGGGTGGCCGTCGGGGCGCTCACGCCACCTCCAGGGCGCCGACGGCCTCGGCGAAGGCGGCGCCACGGGCCGCGTAGTCGGCGAACATGTCCATCGACGCGGCCGCCGGAGCGAGCAGCACGACATCGCCGACCCGGGCGAGCCGGGTTGCCGCACCTACGACGTCTGCCATGGCTCCATGGTCGGTCCTGTCGACCTCGACCACGGGGACGTCCGGCGCGTGTCGCGCCATCGCCCGGGCGAACGCCGCCCGGTCGGCGCCCATCAGCACGACTCCGGCCAGCCGGCCGGCGTGCCACGCCACCAGGTCGTCGACGGCGGCTCCCTTGAGCAGACCACCCGCGATCCACACCACCCGGTCGTACGCGGCCAGCGAGGCGGCCGCCGCATGCGGGTTGGTCGCCTTGCTGTCGTCGACGTAGTCGACGCCGGCCACCGATCCCACGCGGGTGTTGCGGTGCGGCCCGGCCCGGAAGGCGGCCAGGCCGGCCGACGCCGCGCTCGCGGGCACACCGTGGGCGAATGCCAGTGCGGCGGCGGCCAGGGCGTTGGCGACGTTGTGCCGGCCGGTGACCTGCAGGGCGGCGACGGTGGCGAACTCCCCGTGGCCGAACGCCTGGTCGACCAGCACACCGTCGACCACACCGAGCTGGCCGGGGCCGGGTTCGTGCAGCGTGAAGCCGGCATCCGCGCCGCCACCGGCCAGCTCCGCCGACCAGCCGTCGTCGTCGTTGTGGACGTAGAAGGTGCTGGGTGTCAGGATCCTGCGCTTGGCCGCCGCATAACCCTCCATCGAGCCGTGCCAGTCCAGGTGGTCCGGCGCGATGTTGAGGATGGCCGCCGCCGCAGGCACGATGGTCGAGCACCAGTGCAGCTCGAACGAGGACAGCTCGACGGCCAGCACGTCGTAGGGCTCCCGGTCGAGCACCGCCTGCACCAACGGCAGCCCCACGTTGCCTGCGGCGATCGCCCGCAGCCCGGCTGCGCGCAGGATGGCGGCCAGCATCTCCACGGTCGTGGTCTTGCCGTTGGTGCCGGTGATGGCCAGCCAGGGCGCGGGCTTGCCGCCGGCAGCCGGGGGCCGCAGGCGCCAGGCAAACTCCACGTCGCCGATCACCTCGACGCCGTGTGCTGCCGCGTCGACCAACAGCGGATGGCCGGGACGCCAGCCGGGCGAGGTCACCACCTGCTGGGATCCCGGCGGCAGCTCGGTGAGGCCGATGGCGATCCGGGCACCGAGTGCCTGCAGGGCCTCCGTGCGCGCCGATTGCATCCGGTCGGCCACGGTGACCCGGGCGCCGAGCCGCAGAAGGACCTCGGCCACCGCTCCCCCGGCGATCCCCGCTCCCGTGACCAGGATCGGGCGGTCGGCGTAGTCGGTGGTCGTCACCGCTGACCGGTGACGAAGTCGGCGTAGAACAGGCCGAGTCCCGCGGCGACCCCGATCCCGGCGAGGATCCAGAACCGGATCACGATCGTCACCTCGCCCCACCCCGCCAGCTCGAAGTGGTGCTGCAACGGCGCCATCCGGAAGACCCGGCGCCCGGTCAGCTTGAACACCGCGACCTGGACGATGACCGACGTCGTGATGATCACGAACAGGGCGCCGACGACGATCAACAGCGTCTCGGTGCGGGTGAGGATGGCCAGACCGGCGAGCAGCCCACCGAGGGACAGCGAACCGGTGTCGCCCATGAAGATGCGCGCCGGCGAGCCGTTCCACCAGAGGAACCCGAAACAGGCGCCGGCGGCCGAGAAGGCGACCATGCCGAGGTCGACACCGTCGCGGATCGCGTAGCAGTGGGGCGGCAATTCGTGATTGAGCGGCGTGCACTGGTGCCGGAACTGCCAGAACGCGATCAGCGTGTAGGCGATGAACACCATCACCGCCGTGCCGGTCGCCAGGCCATCCAGCCCGTCGGTGAGGTTCACGGCGTTGGACGCGGCAGTGACGATGACGTACGCGAGGATGACGAAGCCGACCGCGCCCAGCGGGAGCCACGAGATGTCCCGGGCGAAGGACAGGTGGGTGGAGGCGGGCGCGACACCGCGGGCATCCCTGAACTGCAGGGCCAGCAGGGCGAAGAGCACGGCGATCACGAGTTGGGCGATCAGCTTGGCCTTGGTGTCGAGGCCGAGGCTGCGCCGCTTGCGCACCTTGATGTAGTCGTCGACGAAACCCACGGCGCCCAGGCTGACGAATAGCCCCAGCAGCAGCACGGCGCTGGCGGTCGGGCCGAATCCCAGTGCCAGGTGGGACAGCACGTACCCCAGCACCGTGGCGGCGATGATGACCAGCCCGCCCATGGTCGGCGTGCCCCGCTTCGTCTGATGACTGGTCGGGCCGTCGGCCCGGATCTCCTGGCCGATCCCGCGACGGGTCAGCAGCCGGATCGCCCACGGCGTACCGAAGATCGAGATCAGAAAGCTGAGGAATCCCGCAGCGAGGATGAACCTCACGCCTCCTCCCGCAGCAACTCCAGCGCGATCCGCTCCAGACCCGCCGCTCGGGAAGCCTTGACCAGGACCACGTCACCTCGTCGGACTTCGCTGTGCAGCAGCCGCAACGCCGCGTCGATATCGGGCACGTGCGCGGACATCCCTTCTTCCCGTCCTGCCTGCAGGGCACCAGCATGCACGGCCGATGCCAGGGGACCGACCGCCACGAGCCGGGTGATGCCCCGGTCGTTGACCAGCCGGCCGAGCAGTTCGTGTTCCTGGGTCGACCGGTCGCCCAGCTCAGCCATGTCACCCAGCACGGCCCACGTGCGCCGGCCACGGCCCATCGCGGCCAGCGCCTGCAGCGCCGCGGCCATCGACTCCGGATTGGCGTTGTAGGCGTCGTTGACCACCGTCACGCCGTCGGCCCGCTCGGCGACCTCCATCCGCCAGCGGCTCACCGCCCGTGCCTGCCCGAGCGCAGCCGCCGTATCCGCCACCGGCAGGCCCAACTCGATCGCCACCGCGGCTGCGGCCAGGCTGTTGGCCACGGCGTGTTCGCCGAACACCGCCAGTCGCACCGGCGCCTGGCGGCCGGCCGCGTGCAGGGTGTAAGAGGCCCGGCCGCGTTCGTCCAGCCGGACGTCCTCGGCCCGCACGTCGGCCGCCGCGTCGCGACCGGTGAGCACGATCCGCGCGGTGGTCGAGCGCGCCATGGCCCGCACCGCCGCATCGTCGGCGTTGAGCACGGCAACGCTGTCCGGACCCAGGCAGGTCACCAGCTCCGCCTTGGCCAGGGCAACGACCTCGGCCGAGCCGAACTCCCCGATGTGCGCGGTGCCCACATTGAGCTCCACGGCGATGTGCGGCCGGGCGACGGCACAGAGCGCGGCGATGTGGCCGAGGGCTCGGGCGCTGTACTCCAGCACCAGGTACCGGGTTTCCGGCGTCGCCAGCAGGACCGTGTACGGGTGACCGAGGGCGTTGTTGAAGGAGTTCGGCGGCGCCACCGTGGGGCCGAGCCGCGACAGCAGTTGGGCAAGGAGATCCTTTGTGGACGTCTTGCCGCTGGAGCCGGTGACGCCGACGACGGTGACGTCGCGGAGCCGCTCGAGGACGGCCCGCGCCAGCACGGACAGGGCGGCGAGCACGTCGTCGACGACGATTGCCGGCAGCCCGACCGGACGGGTGGCCAGCACCGCCACCGCGCCCGCCGCGGCGGCGGCGGCGGCATGATCGTGACCATCGGACCGCTCACCCGACAGCGCCAGGAACAGATCACCCGGCCGCGCCTGCCGGGAGTCGAAGACCACACCGCCGGTGACGAGCACACCGGGATCCGGGGCATCGGCGAGCCGGCCACCAGTGAGTGTGGCCGTCTCCTGCAGGCTGAGCGGGATCACGGCGCCGGCTCGTCGAGCAACTCGGCGAGCACCGACCGGTCGTCGAACGGATGCATCACCCCGGCGATCTCCTGACCCGGCTCGTGCCCGCGGCCGGCGACCAGCACGGTATCCCCCGGTCCGGCCCGGTGCACTGCTTCAGCCATCGCCTCGCGGCGGTCACCGATGTCCAGCGACTCGATGCCGGCCACTCGCCGAACGCCCGCGACGATTCCGGCCCGGATCGCGGCGGGATCCTCCGAACGCGGATTGTCGTCGGTGACGACGACCAGGTCGGCGCCCCGCGCCGCGGCCGCGCCCATCAGCGGCCGCTTGGCCCGGTCACGGTCGCCGCCACCGCCCAGCACCACGATCAGCCGTCCCCGGGTCAGCGGGCGCAGCGCCTCCAGGGCGCGGCCGACGGCCTCCGGCGTGTGGGCGTAGTCGACCACGGCAAGGAAATCCTGGCCCCGATCGACCTGCTCCATCCGGCCCGGCACGGTGAGCTCCGCCGTCCCCCGCACCGCATCCTCCAGCGAAACGCCGATGGTGACCAGGGTGGCGATCGCGAGCAGTGCGTTGGCCACGTTGAAGGCACCGGGGCTGCGTACGGCCGTCACCGCGTGCGCACCGCCGGGACCGTCGACGGCGAAGGTCGACGGGCCGGTGGGGTCGCTCGCGATCCCGCTCGCCCGCCAGGCCGCCGGCGCGCCCTCGGCCGACACCGTGACCGTCGCCGGGCGGACGAGCCGGCGCCCGTAGGGATCGTCGACGTTGACGATCTCGTGGGCGCACCTGCCGTCGAAGAGCCGCGCCTTGGCACTGAAATAGCTGCACATGTCACCGTGGAAATCCAGGTGGTCCTGCGAGAGGTTGGTGAAGAGACCGGCGGCGAACCGCGTGCCGTCCACCCGGTGCAGCGCAAGGGCGTGGCTCGAGACCTCCATGGCGACGGCACCGACCCCCCGCTCGCGCATCACCGCGAAGAGCGCCTGCAGATCGGTGGCCTCCGGAGTCGTCCGCACACTGGACACACTCTCCCCCGCCACCCTGGTGTCGATCGTGCCGACCAGTCCGGTGGTGTGGCCGGCGGCCCGCAGGCCGGCGTCCAGCAGGTATGCCGTGGTGGTCTTGCCGTTCGTGCCGGTCACTCCCAGCACGATCAGGGCCGACGACGGATCGTCATACGTCCATGCCGCCACGTCGCCCAGCAGGGCACGAGGCTCGTCGACCACGACAAAAGGCACGTCCAGCTCGCCGGTGAGCTGCCGGCCGGCCGGATCGGTGAGGACGGCGACGGCGCCCGACCGGACCGCCTCGACGGCGAAACGTGCGCCGTGGGTCCGCACTCCCGGCAGCGCGACGTAGAGGTCACCCGGCCGGACGGCCGCGCTGGCATGGGTGATGCCGGTGATCTCGACGTCGGCAGTCGGAGCGGCCCGGCCGAGCCGGGAAGTCAGCTCCGCCAGGCGGTGACGCGGCCCGCGCTCGGGGCGCAGCGCAGGGTTTGCCGACACGGCCAGCGAGCCTACCCACCCGGTCGGGCGGCCGGCTGCCTGGCGCCGAGGAACAGCTCGGGCGGGGCCTGGCCCTGCGGTGGCACCCGGAAGTGTCGCAGGACATATCCCATCAGGTCGCGGAACACCGGGGCCGAGACTGCGCCGCCGACGCCGTTGGGGGCGTGCACGAACACGGCGACCACGTATTTCGGGTCAGCCGCCGGCGCCATGCCGATGAAGGAGGTCACGTTGCCCTGCGTGTAACGACCGTTCTCGACCCGCTGCCCCGTGCCGGTCTTGCCGGCGATCACATAGCCGCCGATGGCGGCCTTCTTGCCGGTCGCGTGCTTGCTGGTGATCGCCGACAGGTCGGTACGCATGACCGCCGCGACCGCCGGTGATATCACCCGGGTGGCCTTCGGGCGGTGCGCCGGGGCGAACGTGCCGTCGGCGTTGCGGAAGCCGCGTACCAGGCTGGGTTCGAGCCGCAACCCGTCGTTGGCGATCGTGGCATAGACGACCGCCATCTGCAGCGGTGTCACCGCCACCCCCAGGCCGATGGGGATACCGCCGGCGGAGGGACCGGACCAGTTCGCCGGCGGCTGCACGATGCCGGGGCTCTCGCCCGGGAAGTCGAGTCCGGTCTTCGCGCCCAGCCCGAACCGCCGCTGGGCGTCGTAGACCCCCTGCGCGCCCAGCTTGTCCGCGATCTCGATCGTCCCCACGTTGCTCGACTGGGCCAGGATGCCCATCAGGGTGATCGGGACAGTTCCGTGCATGTGGGTGTCCCGAAACGTCTTGCCACCCTTGGTGATGGTGGGTGGCACGATCATCGCGGTGTCCGGCGAGATGACTCCTGCCTGCAGCGCACCCGCGATGGTCACGACCTTGTGGATCGAGCCGGGCTCGACCACGTTGGACACTGCCGCGTTGCCGAGGGCGGTGGCGGGTGCCGCTGCGGGATCGGCGGCGTCGTAGGTGGGGTAGCTGGCCATCGCCACGACCTGGAACGTCCGGGCGTCCAGGACGACGGCGGAACCGGTGTAGGCGCCGGTCTGCCGCATCCGCTCGGACAGCGACTGCTGGGCGACGTACTGCACGTCCCGGTCGAGGGTCAGCTGCACCGACCGGCCCGGCACCGCCGGCACCGTTCGCTCGAGATCACCGGGCATCGCCTGGCCACCCGGCGCGGTCTGATACTCGTGCATGCCCGGTCGGCCACGCAGCACCTCGTCGTAGCGGCTCTCGATGCCGGCCATCCCGTTGCCGTCGCGTCCGACGAAGCCGATCAGGTTGGCGGCCAGGTCGTGGCCGGGGACTTCCCGCTGGTTTTCCGGCTGACTCCCGATCCCCGGCAGGTGGAGGTCGGTGATGGACTTCGCCACCTCCGGGCGCAGGCCACGCTTGAGGATCACGTATCGCCCCCGCTTGGTCAGCTGGCCGACCAAAGCGGGCTGGGCGGCGCCCAAGGGGCCGGCCAGCCGAGCAGCGGTGCCAGCCGGGTTGACCACCAGCGTCGGATCTGCGAAGACCGTACGGGACTCGATCGTGCGGACCAGGATGTTGCCGTCCCGGTCGAGGATGTCGCCGCGCTGGGCCGGCAGGACCACGCTGCGCAGCCGCAGCCGCTCGGCCTGGGCGGCATACGCGGTGCCGTCGAGGCCCTGGAGTTGCACCAGCCGGCCACCGATCACGGCAAAGAGCACCAGGACCGTCACCAGGCCGAACTGCAGCCGCCGGGCCGGGCTGCCCAGCCGGATGCCGCGCCGTTGTTTCGGCCGGGCGGGTGGCGACCGCCGGGCGGGGGCCCGGCGACGGTGGCCGGCCGATCGGGTGGACTTTGCTGCCGGACGAATGGTTGCCGACCGGGTGGGCTTGGCCCCGGATCTGGTGGGATCGGCGGCCTTGGTGAGCTTGGCACCCGACCTGCTGGATGCGGACCGGCTGGGCTTCGCTGCGGACCGGGTGGGCTTGGCCCCGGACCGGGTGGACGCCGGCCGGGGCGGCCGGCCCCGCTGAGTCACGCCCTCACCGCCGTGGACTGGGTACGGGGCTCGGAGCGGGGAACGGCGCCGTGGCGGCCGGCGGCGCCGGAGGTGTCGGGGTGCGCGCGGCAGCCCGCGGCGCCAGGCTGTGCGCAGGCACTGCGACGGCCGGCCGCGACCTGGCCGCCACCGGCACCCCGAGCACCTGACCGTCACTGAGCCTGATGAAAGCTGGACTGACGGCGGGAACCATGCCGATGGCCTGCGCGCGGGCGGCCAGCGAGTTCGGCGACTCCAACCCGTCGATATCGCGCTGCAACTGCTGCTGGCGCAACTCCAGCGCCGCACCGCGCTGCTGCAGGGCGTGCACCCGGAATGACTCCTCGGCGATGACGGTGTTGAGCAGCAGCAAGCCGAGCAGGCCGGCGGCGAGCAGACCCACGATCAGCGCGACGAAAGGCGCCGTGGGTGGCTGCAGGTTGTGCCGGGGCACCAGATGCAGGGCGCGGACCTGCCGGCCGGCCGCCGGATGCTGGGGCGCGCGACTGGCCGGGAGCCGTGCCGCGGCGGTCATGCTGCGACTCCGACGCGCTCGGCGCCCCGCAGGCGGGCCGAAGCCGACCGCGGGTTGGCCGCGACCTCTTCGTCGGTCGGCCGTTCGGCACCGCGGGTGAGCAGCCGCAGCGTCGGTTCGGTGCCCGGAAGGAGCACCGGCAGCCCGGGCGGCGTGCGGCTCGCGGCCCCGCTGGCCAGCACCCGCTTGACCATCCGGTCCTCCAGCGAGTGATACGACAGCACAACGATCCGCCCTCCGATGCGCAGCTGCTCGATGGCGGCCGGCAAGGCTGCCCGCAGCGACTCCAGCTCACCGTTGACCTCGATGCGCAGTGCCTGGAAGGCGCGCTTGGCAGGGTGGCCACCGGTCCGCCGGGTGGCGGCGGGGATCGACTCGCGGACGAGCTCGGCCAGCCGGACGCTGGAGTTCAGCGGGCCGTGCTCGCGCTCGCGCACGATCGCCGCGGCGACCCGATGTGCGAACCGCTCCTCGCCGTATTCCCGCAAAATCCTGACCAGCTCGTCCATCGGATAGTCGTTGACGACGTCCGCGGCACTCAGCCGGTTCGTGGGGTCCATCCGCATGTCGAGGGGCGCGTCCTTGGCGTAGGAGAAGCCACGGCCGGCGTCGTCGAGCTGCAGGGAGGACACCCCGAGGTCGAAGAGCACCCCGTCGACCGCCGGCAATTCCAGGTCTGCCAGCACCGCAGGGAGACGGTCGTAGGCGGCGTGCACCAGCCCGACCCGGTCGGCGTAGGGCCGCAGGCGATCGGCAGAGCGACGCAGCGCCTCGGGGTCCTTGTCCAGCCCGACCAGCGTGAGCTCGGGATGCGCGGAAACCAGGGCCTCGGCGTGCCCACCCATGCCGACCGTCGCGTCGACCAGCACCGCCGGGTGACCGTCGAGAGCCGGCCCCAGCAGCGCCAGCACGCGATCGACCAGGACCGGGACGTGGCCACTGCCACGCAACCCGTCATCGCCGCCCTGCTGTGACATCTCGACCCTTCGACTGATCGTCATCTCGCTCCGCGCCTCGCTTCGCTCGATGCTCACCCGACCCCAACTGTCATCTCGCTCCGCGCCTCGCTTCGCTCGATGCTCACCCGACCCAACTGTCATCTCGCTCCGCGCCTCGCTTCGCTCGATGCTCACCCGACCCAACTGTCATCTCGCTCCGCGTGCTGCCAGGTCCCGCTCCGCTGCCGCGCCTGACACCGGGGAAGGTGCGTCAGGGGCGGGAGCGGACCGAGAGCTCGCAGCACGACCGATTCCGCATCTCGCTTCGGTGATGCTCACTCGACCCAGTTGTCATCTCGCTCCGCTCCTCGCTTCGCTCGATGCTCACTCGACCCAGTTGTCATCTCGCTCCGCTCCTCGCTTCGCTCGATGCTCACTCGACCGTCAGAGGACTCCGGGCAGCACCTCCTCCGACAGGTCGGAGAACGCCTGCTCCTGCTCCGACTCGTAGGCCTGCCAGGCGGCGGTGTCCCAGATCTCCAGCCGGGTGTTCTGACCGATGACGACACAATCCTTGGTCAACCCGGCGTAGCCGCGCAGCGCCGTCGGCACCGTGATCCGCCCCTGCCGGTCCGGCGTCTCGTCCGAGGCGCTGGCGAAGAACACCCTTGTGTAGTCACGGACAGCCTTGGCAGTGACCGGTGCCTCCCGCAACCGCTCCGTAATCCGGTTGAACTCCTCGAGGGGGAAGACGTAGAGGCAACGCTCCTGGCCCTTGGTGATGACGACACCAGGCGCCAGCTCGTCGCGGAACTTCGCCGGCAGGAACAGCCGGCCCTTGTCATCCAGGCGGGGTGAATGGGTGCCGAGAAACATCCCTTCCACCCGCTTCCGTTTCTGCGCCGGCCGCCGGGCCGGGCCATCATTTCCTCCACTGGACGCCACCGTACTCCACTTTGCTCCACTGAACTGCAGATACGCCATGTTGGGTGCGTGGCTGCTCCCCAGCGGTCGTACGGTCGGACCGGCGCACGACCCGAGTGCAAGCGCGGCTCAGAGCCCGGCTCCCACCGGGTGGCCGCCGACACTGCCCGTCACCGGGCCCGCGCATCGCCGACTGCCGGCCAGCAGGGGCGGTGCCGCCGAAGATGCGGCACGATGTGGGAGTCGGGCCCGGGCCTGCGCCGTCGAGGAGGAGTCGTTTGGTGACGCACCGCGCGCTGGAGGGTATCGACGAGACCCCGGGCTCCCTCGACGGGCTGCTCGAGGTCGCGGGCCGCATCATGACGAACATCGAGCACGTCATCGAGGGCAAGTCAGAAGCCGTCCGGCTCGCCCTCGCGGTGATGCTCGCCGAGGGCCACCTGCTCATCGAAGACGTCCCCGGAGTCGGCAAGACCAAGTTGGCCAAGGCCTTGGCCCGGTCGATCGACTGCTCGGTTCGCCGGATCCAGTTCACCCCTGACCTGTTGCCGAGCGACGTGACCGGCGTATCGGTCTACAACCAGGAGACCCGCGACTTCGAGTTCAAACCGGGCGCGGTCTTTGCCAACCTCGTCGTCGGTGACGAGATCAACCGGGCGTCGCCCAAGACGCAATCTGCCCTGCTGGAGTGCATGGAGGAGCGACAGGTCACCGTCGACGGCATCACCTACGAGCTGCAGTCGCCCTTCATGGTGATCGCCACGCAGAACCCCATCGAGATGGAGGGCACCTATCCACTGCCGGAGGCGCAGCGCGACCGATTCACGGCCCGCCTCGCCATGGGCTATCCCGATGCGGCCGCCGAGCTGGAGATGATCGACGCGCACGGCCGGACCGACCCCCTCGACGACCTTCGTCCGGTCTCCGACGCCCGCGAGGTGCGCCACTTGATCCGCACCGCCCAGGCCGTGCACATCTCCGACGCGCTGCGCCGTTATGCCATCGAGCTGGTGAGCGCGACCCGGCGCTCCAGCGACCTCCGGCTCGGCGCCTCCCCCCGCTCCACGCTGCACCTGGTTCGCACCGCGCGCGCCGTCGCCGCCCTCGACGGCCGGGACTACGTGTTGCCCGACGACCTGCAGGACCTCGCCGGTCCCGTGCTCGCCCACCGGCTGTTGCCCACGGCCGACGCCCAGATCGCCCACCGGACGCCTGCGTCCGTGGTCCGCGACATCATCGCGCGGGTCGCCGTGCCAGACGGCCGCCGGGAGTCCTAGTGCGGGAAGCGCTGTCCGGCCTGACCACCCGCGGGCGCTGCTTCCTCGCGGCGGGTGCGGCTGCGGCGATATGTGCGCTGGTGTTGCACGAGCGCGACCTGATGCGGGTGGCGGTGTTCTTGGCGGCGTTGCCGCTCGTCGCCGCCGCCGTGGTCACCCGCACCCGCTACCGGTTGGCCTGCTCCCGCCTGCTCGAACCGGCGCAGGTGCCTGTCGGGCAGCGCGCGACGGTGGTGCTGCGCCTGGAAAACGTCTCGCGGCTGCCGACCGGCGTCCTGCTGATGGAAGACACCCTGCCCTACTCGCTGGGGGGGCGGCCGCGCTTCGTGCTCGATCGGGTGCGCCCTCGGGGCAAGCGTTCCGTGACCTACCCGGTTCGCGCCGACGTCCGGGGCAGGTATGTCATCGGCCCGCTGTCGGTGCAACTGACCGATCCGCTCGGCATGGTCGAGCTGACCCGATCGTTCAGTAGCGTCGACTCCCTCACCGTCTCACCCGTCGTCCACCCGTTGCCGCGCGTCCGGCTCGGCGGCGACTGGGCCGGTGGCGGCGAAAGCAACGCCCGGTCGGTTTCCATCCAGGGCGAGGACGACACTGCCACCCGCGAATACCGCCAGGGCGACGACCTCCGCAAGGTGCACTGGCGATCGACGGCCAGGGTGGGCGAATTGATGGTGCGGCGCGAAGAGCAGCCGTGGCAGAGCCGCGCGGCGGTGGTTCTCGACACCCGCGCGGCGGCGCACCGGGGCGACGGCCCGGGGTCGAGCTTCGAGTGGGCGGTCAGTGCGGCGGCCAGCGTCGCCGTGCACCTGGCCGGGGAGGGCTACTCGCTGCGACTCCTCACCGAAGCCGACGCCGACCTCAACGCACCGCGCGGGGCCAATACCGCTGGACTGCTGCTCGATCAGCTCTCCGAGGTGCGCCTGTCCGCCCACAGCAGCGCGGCGCCGGTGGTCGACGTACTCCGCCGCAGCAGCAGCGAGGGACTCGTGGTGGCGGTCCTCGGCCGGCTCGACGTCGCCGCCGCGGCGCAGATCGGTGGCACGCTCGCTCACTCGACCCTCGGCATCGCGCTGCTGCTCGACGGCGACACCTGGGTCGGCCTGCCCCCGAGCGAGGCGGCCGAGTCCAAGGCTGCCTACGACGCGGTCGTACGCCGCCTGCAACAGGGCGGCTGGCGGGTGCTCGTCGCCCGCCATGGCTCGTCGTTGTCGACCCTCTGGCCACTGGTGGCGATGTCCGGTCAGGTGCCGGCCGGGGCGGGTGCCCGGTGAGCAGCCGGCTCCAGCTCGCCGCTACGTGCGGCGTCGCCACCCTGCTGGGCACCGCCCCCCTTGCGCCGTTGTTCGACACCTGGGCGTGGCTCGGTTACGCGATCCTCACCGTGGTCACGATCACCGGAACCAGCCTGGCCGTCCGCCGGCTGTCAGCCCCGGACGGCCTGGTGCCGCTGGTCAACCTGGGTGCACTCGGGCTGCTGATTTGTGCCCTCTTCGGCAACGGCTCGGAGATCCTCGGCGCCGTACCGACAGCCGGCACGTTCGGCGCCCTGCGCCAATTGATCAATGCCGCCGCCAGTGACGTCGTCCAGCTCGCTGTGCCTGTCCCACCACATCGCGGCCTGCTGCTGTTGACCGTGCTGGGCGTGGGTTCGGCAGCCATCGTCATCGATGCCCTGACGGTGAGCATGCGACGGGCGGCATTGGCCGGTCTCCCGCTGCTCGCCATGTTCGCGGTGCCGGTCGCCGTGGCCCGCGACGGCATCGGCTGGCTGCCCTTCGCCGTGGGCGCCACCGGATACGTCGTCCTCCTGCTGGCCGAGGGCAGGGATCGCGTCACCCGATGGGGGCGCCCGTTCACCGAACACTCCACCGAAGGCGACGGCTGGCGGCCGGACCCGTTCGAACCCTCCCCGATCACTGCCGTCGGCCGGCGTATCGGGGTGGCCGCGATCGGAATCGCCGTCGTGGTGCCGGTGGTCATTCCCTTTGTGCACACCGGCGGCCTGGCCGGATTGGCCAGCGGCCAGGGCGTCGGCTCGGGGCCGGGCGGCTACTCCGCCGCCCTGAATCCGATCACTGCGCTGCGTGGGCAGTTGACCCGCCTGACCCCGATCGAGCTGCTCCGCGTCCGCACCGACGATCCGCAGCCCTTTTACCTGCGCGTGACGACGCTCGACCGGTTCACCGGCGGCGGGTGGAAGCAGACGCCGCTGACCTCCTCGCCGACCCGCCCGGTGAGCGGCGGGCTGCCCGTTGCGGGCATCGGCCGTGCCGTCCCGCAGGTCAGGTTCAAGACGTCGGTGCAGGTGCGCGGCCTGGGCACGTCGCAATACCTGCCGGTGTATTCGACTCCGACGAGGGTCAGCGTCCACGGCGACTGGCGCTATGACCCCCGCAGTGGCACCGTCTTCAGCGGCCGGACCAACACCAGGGACCTGCAGTACTCCTTCCAGTCCGTCACGCCCGATCGATTCAGCCCACGGTTGACGGATCTGCTCAAGCAGGCCAGTGACGAGATGGGGAGCGCCGACCCTCAGGCCGCCTATCGAAGTACGCCGGACATCGCGGACGGGCCGGAGATCAAGAAACGGGTCGAAGCCATCGTCGCTCAGCGGAACACGCCCTACGAAAGGGCGCTCGCGCTCTACAACTACTTCCGTGACGGCAAGCAGCCCTTCCGATACACCACCAGCACTGCGCCCGGCAACGGCGGCGGCGCCCTGCTGGAGTTCCTCGACAGCAAGGCCGGTTACTGCGAGCAGTACGCGTCCGCGATGGCGGCGATGGCCCGATACGCGGAGCTGCCGGCAAGGGTCGCGATCGGCTACACGAAGGGTCAGCGAAAGAAGGGCTACTGGTCGGTCACGACGAGCGATGCGCACGCATGGGTGGAGATCTACTTCTCCAACGTTGGCTGGATCGCCTGGGATCCGACCCCGCTGGGCGGCGCCGGCCGGGCCACGATCCTGCCCTACACGGCGCCGAGCGCGGCGACGGACGGAGACTCCCCGGATCACCCGAGCGGGGCCGGGGCGGGCGAGACCAACAAGACGCACCAGGTCGGGGCACACGAGGACCGGGAAGGGCGGTCGGACACCGCGCTACCGCTGCCGGCGCCGATCACGCCGGCGGTCCCGCCGGACCGCACCGGACAATGGGCATCTGCTGGCCTGCTGGGCGCACTCCTGTGCATCGCGCCAGCGGCCCTCCGGGTGGTGGGCCGGCGCAGGCGGCTGCGCGAGGTGTCCGGCAGTGACCCGCGGCTGGCGGTCAACGCCGCCTGGGACGAGGTGCTGGCCAGCGCCTACGACCTGGGCCATGTCACGGACGAGGCGCAGACCCCGCGGATTACGGCCGAATGTTTGTCGCGTGACACCGGCCTTGACGACGCTTCCGCCGCGGCGCTTCGCCGGCTGGCCAGGGCAGAGGAACAGGCTCGCTACTCGACCCGGCCGCCGTCAGCCGACGGCCTGGCCGGCACGGTCGGTCAACTGCGCCGGGCGATGCGCCACGGCGCCACCCGGCGGGCGGGCCTGCGGGCACGGGCGCTCCCCCCTTCGGCGATCCGCTTCGCCGGCCAGCGCAGCGGGAAGGGGATCGCCGATGTGCTCGACCAGGTGGACGCGGCCCTGACACGCGGGCGCCGGGGAGTGCTGCGCCGCCTCCGTCCGCACCCTCCTGGTTGATCCGCGTGGCTTGGCTGACGTGCCGGGCGGAGCGACGACGAGTGGTCAGCGACCGCGATTCTCGTCGCGGCCCCGCCAGCGCTGCTCCATCCGGTCGAGCAGCGAGGGCTTGCGCGCCCGCGTCCGGCCGGGGCGGTCGCTGCCGACGACGCGCAGTGGCTCGCGACCGTTCATCCGCTTCCAGCTCGTGGCGGCGAAAACAGCGGCCGCGAACATGATGAGGAAGCCGGCCAGGCCGACGGCAGCACCGATGAGGTGGCTGTTGATCACGCCGGCGAAGAGCAACGAGACGCCCACGACGAAAAGCACCCCGGATTGCCACAAGCGCCGGCGCGCCCGGTTGCGGGGATCGGAGGCGCGCACGGCCGAGGCGAATTTGGGGTCTTCGGCGTACAGCGCGCGCTCGATTTGATCGAGCAGGCGCTGCTCGTGCTCTGAGAGAGGCACGGACTCCTCCCCTGCCGGACGGTCGGCGGCGCCCAGTGCGCAGTCGTACCTACCGAGTCTACGAGTGCATTCGCACGTCGGAAAGTGAAGGCTCAGAATTTGCTCAACCGATCGGCCCGGAATCGTGGTCGAGCGCCCGCATTCTCACGGGCGCACCAGCCCGGGCAGCGGGTTGCCCGGCCCGATGGTCGGTCGGATCGACCAGGGCGGCCGGCTGGACCGCGCCGTCGCCGAATCGCCGGGCTGCCCGGTCGACCGCCTGCTCCGCCTCCCGCCAGCCGTGCTCAGGAGCCCCCAGCAACAGCTGCTGAGCGGTGGTCGACCCCGGCAGGATCCCCTCAACCCGCACCCCGACCAGGCGCAACCGGGCGCGTTGCAATCCCAACGCGTCGAACAACGACCGTGCCGTGCCATAGATCTCCCGCCCGACGTCGGTCGGGACGTCAAGGGTCCGGGAGCGGGTGATCGTGGTGAAATCGGCGAAACGCACCTTGATGCTCACCGTTCGCCCGACCTGGTCACTAAGACGTAGTCGGGCAGCGGTGCGCTCGGCCAGGCGCAGCAGCTCCCGCCGGATGACCTCAGGATCATCGACATCGGTGCTGAAAGTTTCTTCGGCACCGATGCTCTTGTCGGGCTCGTGCGGCACGACAGTGCGCTCGTCGCGGCCCCAGGCCAGTGCATGCAGGTGCGCTCCGGCTGCGTCGCCGAGCGCCCGGCGCAGGGTGGCCACCGCAGCGTTGGCGATATCGCCGACGGTCTTGAGCCCCAGCCGCAGCAGTAATTCCTCCGTCCGCTCCCCCACCCCCCACAAGGCACCCACGGGTAAGGGATGCAGGAAGCCCACCACGCCGCCCGCGGGCACGACGAGCAGGCCATCCGGTTTGCAGCGGGCCGAGGCGAGCTTGGCGACGAACTTCGTCGTCGCTACGCCCACCGAGCAGGTGATGTCCTGCTCATCGGCGATGCGGCCGCGGATCAACTCCGCAATAGCCACCGGCCGGCCGAGCCGCCGCCGGGTGCCGCTCACATCGAGGAACGCCTCGTCCAGGGACAGCGGTTCGAACAACGGCGTGATCGATCGGAACACCTCCATCACCCCGCGGGAGGCCTGGGTATAGGCGGCGAAGTCCGGGCGCACCATCGTGGCTTGCGGGCACAGCCGGCGGGCTCGCATCACCGGCATGGCACTACGCACGCCGAACGCCCGCGCCTCGTAGGTCGCGGACAGGACAACTCCCCGCGAACCGTTGCCACCCACGATCACCGGCCTGCCTCGCAGATCGGGACGGCGGCGCAGCTCGACGCTGGCATAAAACGCGTCCATGTCGACGTGCAGGATCGTGCAGGCCGTGTCATCTGCGGCCGGGCCCGGGGCCGGACCGACCGGCGGGGGGGCGGAGCGACTCACCAGACCTCTCCGGCCGCCGTCACATCAGCCCCGGCGGGCGAGCAGGTGAAGTTGGGTGGCGATGTCGCGGAAGGGCGACCGGCCGGCGGCCGCCAGCTCCAGCTCGAGAAGGGCCTTGAGGCCACCGGTCTCCGCGTCGGCGAGGACGCCTGGCACCAGGTCGGCGACGACACGCACACCATGCACCGCCTCGATGACCAGGCCGGCCGCAGCCAGCAGCGCGGTTGCCTCAGGCAGGTCGTAGCGACGAAGTGCCGCATCGCCGTCACCCCACCGCCCGGCCGGGTCGTGCATGGCCCGGACCGCGTCGGCAAGATGGCCGCCGAGCGCCCGCGACAACACCACGGCGTTGCGGTTGGCCACGAGCACGCTGGCACACCCGCCTGGGCGCATCGTTTGGGCGATCGGGTCGAGTGCGGCGGCCGGCTCGTCGACGACCTCGAGCAGGCTGTGGCACAGCACGAGGTCTTGACTGAACGCCCCGACGACCTGCAGGACCGTGTCGGCATCACCCTGGACACCGGTGATGCGCGCAGCCACCCCCCGCTCGGCGGCCCGGCGCTCCAGGGCAGCGAGCGCGTCGGGGCTGGCGTCGACAACGGTGACCTGGTGGCCGAGCTCGGCCAATGGCACCGCGAACTGTCCGCTTCCGCCACCGACGTCGAGCACCCGCAGCGAGGCGTCAGGATGGCGGTCGAGCTCGGCTCGCAGCACCGTCCATACAACAGCAGTGCGCGGAGCGGTATGCGCCCTGCCGGGATCTGCCACTGAGTGTCTCCTCGCGCTGGACCCGTGCCGCCGTCGTCGGCGAACCCGTCCCGCGAGCGTATCGGCGGCGCAGGGTCATCCACCGGAACTCCCCGGGCTGGAATGCCACAGCTTGCGCGGCGCCCCCTGGGATGCTTCACCAGGTGGCTTGATGTCGGCATATGGCGAGAGCCGGAAACCGGTGGCCGAGACCAGCACGGCGCGGCCGGCCGGACCGTCATGGCCGGCTCCCGGCGGCCGGGTCGTCACGGGGCGGCCCGATCTGCTCTCGGCGGCGCCGTGGACCGCTTCCTCGGTGAGCACGGCAGGGGCCCGCATCGCCGCGGCGACCGCCGCCAGGCCGCCGCACTCCCATGCGTCCCGCAACGCGGGGAGTTCCCAGCAGCCGGTCGCCCGGATCGACACCCCGCGCCGGCCCGTCCGCCGAACCTCACCGCGGATGACCAGCAGCCAGCAGTGAAAAAGAGTGCTGGCATAGCCGACTTGGGCATCCTCGAAGAACGTCGCGTCGACCGGCCCGGTGGCGTCGTCGAGGGTGACGAAAACGACCCGCCGGCCAGACCTGACCGGTGGCGTCTGGGTGGCGACCTTGACTCCCGCGACCAGCACTTCGGCCTTGCTGCGACAGCCGAGCAGATCCCGCGACCGGGTAATTCCGACCGCGGCGAAGAACGGCTCGTAGAAATCCACGATGTGCTGGCTCGCGTCGAGGCCGAGCACGTCGAGCTCGGCGCGTACCCGCTCGGCACCGGTCATCTCAGGTAGCCCGGACAGGCTGGTGTGCCCCGGGTCGTCACCGAGGTCGAGGATCAGCTGGACGTCAACCGGCTCCGGCACGGCCGCGGCCTGAGACTGACCGGCTGCCTGGCTGCGGATCGGATCGTCTGTGGGTGAGCCGCTCCGCTCGCCGCTGCCGCCGGCCTTGCGGCGGCCCTTGCCTGCCAGACGCGGTGCCGTCGCCCGAGCAGACCGCCGCACGCCCCGGGACCACTGGTCGAGCTCGGCGACCTGCAACAGCAGGTCACGCCGGGTCACCTGACCTTGTCGGCGCACCGTCAGCGACGTCCCGATGCCGTAGAGGGTGTCGAAGCCGCCTGCCACCACCAGTCGCTCCGCGATCGGGCGGGACACCGCCGCACGGTGCCAGAAGTCGGCCAGGCAATGGTAGGGCCGGCCGGCCACGATCCGGGCGATCTCGGCTGCGGAGATGCCCCTGACGTCGGCCAGCGACAACCGGATCCCATGACAACGACTGTTCGGCCAGCCGGGGTCCTCGGAACTCGCCCGCGACGACCGGCCGGGGTCCTCGGAACTCGCCCGCGGAGGCCGGGCGGGGATCCCCGATGGCGGCTCGTCGAAGTCTCCTACCCGCTCCATCCGATAGGTCGACTCGGAAACGTTGACGTCGAGCCCGAGCACGGCGATGCCGAACTGCCGGGCGTCGTCGAGAATCAGCCGCTTGGGATACATGCCCGGGTCATGGGTGAGGACTCCGGCGAGGAATGCGGCCGGATGGTGCGCCTTGAGCCACGCCGACTGGTAGGTCGGCAGGGCAAACGCCGCCGCATGAGCCTTGCAGAAACCGAACGAACCGAAGGCGCGCAGAATCTCCCACGCCCGATCGACGGTGGCCAGGTCGTAGCCACGAGCCAGCACCAATGGGCGGAACCAGACCCGCACCTCCTCCTGGCCGTCCTTGTCGCCGAGCGCGCGACGCACCTCGTCGGCCTCGGCAAGCGAGCAGCCGGTCAACACAGCGACGATCTCGAGCACCTGCTCGTGGAAGACGACCACGCCGCAGGTCTGCTCGAGCGCCGGGCGTACGTCGTCGTGGAAGTAGCTGGGCGGCCGCCAGCCCTGCCGGGCCTCGAGGAACGGTGTCACCATGTCGCTCTTGACCGGCCCGGGACGGAACAGCGAGATGTCGACGATGAGGTCATCGAACGTCTCGGGCCCGAACTTGCCGATCAATTCGCGCTGGCCGGGAGACTCGATCTGGAAGCAACCGAGCAGCCGGGTGGAGCGCACAAGCGCAAAGGTCGTCGGGTCGTCGCGCGGCACCGCGTCGATGTCGATCCGCTCCCCGTCGACCCGCTGCACCTCGTCGATCGCGTGGGCCATCGCCGACTGCATCCGGATGCCGAGCAGGTCGAGCTTGAGAAATCCGAGTTCCTCGACGTCGTCCTTGTCGAACTGGCTCATCGGGAAGCCCAGGTAGCTCGCCTCGACCGGCGTGCGGTCGAGCAGCGTCTTATCGGAGAGCAACACACCGCAGGGGTGCAGGGCAATGTGCCGAGGAAGCCCGTCCAGCCGTTCGGCCAGGGTGAACAGCAGCGACAGGCGCGCCTCCCCCAACCCGCTGGCCCGTAGCTCGGGCAGGTCGTGCAACGCCTGATGGAGCTGGTTTGCCCGAATGTGCGGAAACGCCTTGGCCACCGCGTCGATCTCACCTGGCGGCAGCCCGAGCGCCGCCCCGACATCGCGGATCGCATGCCGGGCGCGGTAGGTGTCCATCATCGATACGCACGTGCACCGCTGCGCACCGAATCGCGCAAGCACCGCCTCGTAGACCTCTGTCCGGCGAGCCGACTCCACGTCGATGTCGATGTCGGGCAACGCTTGGCGCAGCGGCGACAGAAAGCGCTCCATCAGCAGCCGGTAACGGATCGGATCGACATCGGAGATTCCCAGCAGGTAGGTGACGAGGCTGCCGGCGCCCGATCCCCGGGCAGCACAGCGCACGCCCAGCGAGCGAATGAGGTCGGCGATGTCGGCCACGGTCAGGAAGTACGACGGATAGCCGAGCCCGTCGATGATGCCGAGTTCGTGATCGAGCCGCTCTTGGACTTCTGCGGTGGGTGCCATGACTCGCCGACCCAAACCCGCCTCGCACCTGGCCCGCAGCACGGCCCTCGCCGCACCCGCCGCACCGTTGGCCCCGGCTCCCCCGAGCTCGGGGAAGTGCACTTCGCCGATGCCCATATCGGTGCGGGGGTCGACCGCGCACCGATCGGCAACGTGCCTGGTGCGGGCAAGCAGGCGATCAGCCGCGTCGCGGTCGGGGCCGCACACCTCGTAGGCCGCCACGGCCATCTCCTTGCCCGACTTCAGATAGCCCTCGGCGTTGACACGGTCGACCGAGCGGGCACCGAGGGGGACCAGCCGGCGGGCGGAGTCGAGAACATCCGCAATCGGCGCGTTGGCCCGATCGGCGAAGCGCACCGCGTTGGTCAGCATCGCTGGCAGGCTGGTCGCTGCGGCAAACCCGAGCAGTGCCGCCGCCCGCCCGGTGTCTCCGCGTCCTCGGTGGGAGACGATCTCGACGAGCAGATCCTCCGCGGGGAGCACCGCTCGCCAGCGAGCAAGGACGGCCCGGGCCAGGTCGGGGCGGTGGGCGGCCACCGCGCGACCCAACTCCGAGGCCGGCCCTAGCAACACGAACAACCCGGCCGCATGCGACGCGATCAGGTCGAGCGAGGTGACCGGGCGACTTCGCTCCCCCGCCAAATGCGTGGCACTGATCAGCCGGCACAACGAAGCCCACCCACGCCCGTCTTGGGCCAGCAGGGTCACCCGCGGCAATCGGGGATCAACCTCCGCTCCGCCCCGTGCGGGGGTGCGCCGGGCGGTGCTTCCCGGTGCTGCGGTGCTTCCCGGTGCTGCGGTGCTTCCCGGTGCTGCGGTGCTTCCCGGTGCGACGGCGAGATCGACCCCGAGCAAGGGCCGCACTCCGACACTCCGGCAGGCGATGACGAACTTCACTGCGCCGTAGACGCCGTCCCGGTCGGTCAGCGCCAGGGAGTCCATGCCGTGCTCGGCGGCCCGCTCGGCCAGGACCCGCGGTGAGCTCGCGCCGTGCCGCAGCGAGTAGCCCGACGCGACGTGTAAGTGCACGAATGGATCTGCCAAGGCACTTCTCACCCGCGCCTTGCGGTGGTGAGCATCGGCTCGGTCAGCAAACCGAGCAAGGTCTCGACGACGGTAAGGAAGGTTTGGGCGTCACGTACCAGGTCGTCGGCCTCCCGCGCGGTAACCGAACGGGGCAGGCCCGCCTCGGCAGCGGCACGCTTGGCCGCGCCAGCGGCGAAGAATCCGGCCCACTCCGTGAGCTCCGGAGCAACCCGGCACAGCAGCGTCCAGGCACTGGTCGGGCGCGACAACCGTCGGGGCACGGGTGCCGTCGGCCGGGCCCGTGCGGCGAGCACCGCCGCAGCCGCCCGCAGTGCCGCGAGGTGCGTGGCGGAGTAACGCTCGGCCGGCCGCTCCAGCGCCATCGCTTCGTCCATCGCCCGCCGGGCCTGAGAGAGCAGGCTCAGGGCAGACTGACGGGCCGGAGGCGGGATCCGGGACATCGAACTAGTCCTGCACCCGGACGACGGTCCACTGGCCGTGCGACCAGTCGAAGCACAGGTCGAACACCCCGGTGTCGTCGAGCCGGCCGGCACCGGCTTCGACCCGCCAGAACTCCCGCTCCCCGTCGTCGAGTGCACCGCCTGTCGCACCGTCCACACCAGCGGCAGGCGCACCGGAGCGCGCCGCCCGCGTCATACCGGTGCGCCACCATCCTCCTGACTCCATCCAGTGCTCCAACACGGCCCGGACGAGATACAACCGGTCACGCCAGAGGAACTGTTCAGGCTCGTCGGCTCGCCGCCGCACCTCGGCGGCGTCGTCAACGGCATCGCCGTACAACCTTGTCAATGCACACACCCTTCCCGCACAGCCGTCGTCAGATGTGCTGCCGGGGAAGACGGGCAGCAGCGGTCACCGGACCGAGGCAACGCTTCCCCACGTCGCCCCGGCCGGTGGCTCCCAACCGGGACGCGGTGGGTCGAGGACCGCGCCGCGGCGAGAGATCCGCCCGCGCCGATCGAGCGACCGGCACGAGGTGTTCGAACGTATGTTCGAACACATGGAACAGTAAACCTCTCCTCCGACAAGACCGCAACCCCGGGAGGGGCAGGGCTGCTGGAGGCGGAACTTGCCGGTCAGGAGGGGCGCGACGCAGACGGAGGCAGTGACAGCGCCAGCCAACCGGCGAACACCAGCAGCACGGCAACCGGTACCGACATCGGCAGTACGACCATCGTGACGGAGTGACCTGCGAGGATCCGGCCGAATCCGGTTGCCGACAGGCCCAGGATCCCCAGGCAGCAGGCTGCGGCGCCGGCCGCCGCGACCCGCGACCGGGCCGGATCGAGCCGGGGCGCCGGACCTCCGGACGGTGCCGGGCGGGGCCGCTCCACCCGGCGGAAAGCCGTGACCAGCACGAGGCAGAGCACGGCGAAGCCGGCCAGCCACGCCGGCCGGGTCTGCCACCACAGCGAACTGCCGGCCGGCGCGACGTGCCCGCCCAGCCACAGCCAGACCCCGTAACCGGCGAACAGCGCCGTCAGGTGCCATAGGAACACCGTCATCACGACGCCGTTCGCGGCGACGACGGCCGTCCATACGCGGACGTTGTCGAGCCAGCGCGTGACCGGTTCGCGAACCAGCAGCGCCAGACCGATCAACCAGACGGCATGCGCGAGCAGGGCGACCGTGGGCGGGTTCATGTTGGTCACTGCCTCACCCGGCATCCCCACCATCGACACCGGATACCCGCCGCTGGTGGTCAGAGCCACCACGGTGCCTAGGCCGCCGAGGACCATGCCCAGGCCGATCCGGCGGGTGCGCAGGAGCGTGCCATCGGCGTAGAGGTAACCCAACTGGTGCACGGCCAGCCAGACCACGGCGATGTTGATCGCGCGCAGGCCGGGCACGTCCAGTCCGAAGGAAGCCACGTCCACCCCCACGGCGACGGCGGCGAGGAGCACGGGGACGGCCGCTCCGCTGCGACGGTGCCACCGCAGCATGGTGGGAGCCAGCGCCATGACGCCCAAATAGACGCCGAGGAACCACAGCGGCTGGGCAACGGTACGCACGGCGAGAGCCAGCAGACCCGCCTGCCGGCCGGTCACCTCCAGTGCGAGGGCGGCCACCAGCCAGGTGGTGACGAACACCGCGGTCGGACGCAGCAGCCGGGTGACCCGGCTGCGCACGAAGTCCGGATAGGACCCACCGCGACGGTGCAGCCCCTGCAGCGCGGTGTAGTGGGCGAATCCACCCACGAAGAAAAACAACGGCATCACCTGCAGCAGCCACGTCGCATACTGCAGCACCGGGACAGCGGCCAGCGCGTTGCCGGCAGCGACCCGGCCAACTGCATCCACGGTGGGCGCCGCCATCAGCCAGTGCCCGGCGACGACGACGCCGATGGAGAACACGCGCAGGAAGTCCGCGTAGCGATCACGGGAGACGGGGGTGGCGGTGGCAAGGGAACGGGCGGTGAGGGCGCTCGAGGTCATGGCTACAACCCTTGCGGCCGCCCGGCGGCCGGTCCTGCGGACTGCTGCTCGACGGAGCTGAGTAGTTCTGCTCAACTGTTGACATGCACCCCAATGCCGAGGGAGTGGCGGCGGCGCTACGAGCGCTGGGAGCCACCGGTGCCGTACGTGAACTGCCGATCGCGGCGCTGACCGCGGCACTGGCCGCCGACGCGCTCGGCGTCGAGATCGGCGCCATCGCCAACAGCCTGATCTTCCGGTCGACCGAGCCGATCCTGGTCCTGGCCAGCGGAGCCCACCGGGTGGATACCGCCAAGGTCTCGGTGCTGCTCGACCTGCCCCCGCTCGAGCAGGCCGACGCGGAATACGTGCGCGAGGCGACCGGCCAGCCGATCGGCGGCGTGGCGCCGGTCGGCCATCCGCATCCGCTGCGGACCGCGGTCGACGTCACCCTTGCCAATTATCCGGTCGTGTGGTGCGGCGCCGGCACACCCGACGCCGTCTTCGACACCAGCTACGACGAATTGCTGCGGCCCACCGGCGGCAGGTCGATCGAGGTGATCTGACCGGCCGTAGGCTCAGCCACCATGATGGAGCCCGTGCCGGCGCTGGTCACACTGCACGTGTGGCGGGTGCCGCTGCGGCGCATGCCGGCCGCGCTGCTGCGGATGGCTGCGGGCCGCCGGCCGCTGCGCCGGATGTCAGGCCTGCGGTTTGCCAAGCTCCTGGGCACCGGCAGCGGCCGTACGTTCACCGTCCGCGACAGCGACCCGACCCGGTGGGCCCTGTTGAGCACCTGGGCCAGCCGGGACGCCGCGGATGCCTTCGAACGCTCCGTGAGCGCCGCCCGATGGCGGCGGATCGCCACGGAGCGGTGGCGCGGCGACCTGGTGCCGCTGGCATCCCGCGGCCGGTGGTCCGGCCGGGAACCGTTCGGCCGGCCCTATCCCGCACGATGGCAGGGCCCGGTGGCGGCCCTGACCAGGGCCCGCCTCGCCCCGCAGCGGGCGCTGGCCTTCTGGCGGGCCGTGCCACCGGTGTCCGCCGACCTGCGTCGCTGTCCGGGATTGCTGGTCAGCATGGGCATCGGTGAGCTGCCGATCGGGCTGCAGGGGACGTTCAGCGTCTGGGACGACGCCGACTCGCTGCACGACTTCGCCTACCGTCGACCGGTTCACACCGAGGTCGTCCGGCGAACGACGCAGGAACGGTGGTACGCCGAGGAGTTGTTCGCCCGCTTCGCTGTGGTCAGCAGCTCCGGCACCCTCTTCGGCCGCGACCCGCTGGCCCGATGATCGTCACCCGATGATCGTCACCCGATGATCGTCACTTGGTCGGGCGCCGATCTGCGGCACCATCTCGACACCGCGCTCGACATCTACTGCGCGGCCATGGGCTATTCGGCGGAAACCGGACGGCAACGTAAGGGGTACGTCGTCGTGCACACCCAGCGCAACGGCTTCCGGGCCACCGGCGCGCTGGACGAATCGGGGGAGGTGATCGGCTTCGCGTACGGCTATCGAGGCGCACCCGGCCAGTGGTGGCACGACGAGGTGCGCCGCGACCTCGACGAGGAGGTCGCGGCGCGGTGGCTGACCGACCCATTCGAGGTCTGCGAACTGCACGTGCGGCCCGACCAGCAGGGACACGGAATCGGCCAGCGGCTGCTCGCCCGCCTCCTCGACGGGTGCCCGCATGCCACGGTCGTGCTGTCGACCCCCGAGGGCGAGTCGCGGGCCTGGCGGCTGTATCGCCGGCTCGACTTCGTCGACCTCCGGCGGCACCACCGGTTCGCCGGGGACACCAGGCGCTTCGGGGTGCTGGCCCGCACCCTCCCCCTCGACGGCTTGCCCAGGGCGGGTCGCTGAGCCGGGTCGCCGTGGTGGGTCGCCGGGCCGCCGCCGGCTCGGCGGCGCTCACCGTGCTCACCGAGATCGCCTACCCGCTCGTCAGGGAGCCGCTGCGCTCCCCGTTGACGGTCACCACGGTCTGCTGCTTCTTTCTTGCCTCAGTTACCCATGCCGCGGCGACGCGGGGAGCCCGCTGGACGGCCGTCTTCGTCGCAGTCACCGCCGCCGGAGGACTGCTTGCCGAGGCGATCGGGGTGGCCACCGGGATCCCGTTCGGGCGCTACTCCTACACCGGCGGCCTGGGAGCCGGGGTCGCCGGCGTGCCGCTGGTGGTCCCGCTGGCCTGGACGATGATGGCCTACCCGGCGTACGTGGTGGCCGGCCGGCTGACCTCGCGCCGGCTCGCGCACGGGCTGCTGTCCGGCCTGGCACTGGCCACCTGGGACCTGTTTCTCGACCCGCAGATGGTCGGTGCGGGCCACTGGCGATGGGTGGACCCGCAGCCCGCGCTGCCCGGCGTGCCGCATGTGCCGGTGTCCAACTACGCCGGCTGGCTGGCCGTCGCCGGCACGATGGGCCTACTCCTCGTACTCCTGCTGCCCGCTCGACGTTCGCCGTCGGACGCGGTGCCGATCACGCTGTACCTGTGGACCTACGCGTCCTCGGTCGCCGGGCACGCGTGCTTCTTCGGGCTGCCGGGCTCGGCGGTGTGGGGTGCCGCGGCGATGGGGGTGGTCGCCGTCCCGCTGGCCGTGACGTTGATCGCCGGGCAGCGCCGGTGAGGCCGGTCCGGTGGTGTGCCGTCGTTGCGGCAGGCGCCGCCGCGCATGCCGCGGTCAACGCCGCCTTGCTCCGCCGCCCGTCGGCACGGCCACCGCCGCCCGGGGTCAAGGTCTCGGTGCTGTTGCCGGTACGTGACGAGGCGCACCGGGTGGGCCCGTGCCTGGCCGCCCTGCTGCAGCAGACGGCCGGCGACCGGATGGAGATCGTCGTGCTCGACGACGGCTCCACCGACGGGACCACGGATGCGATCCGCGGCGCCCTGACCCGCGGATCGATCACCCGCGACGCCAGACTGCTCACCGGGCGGGAGCCGCCGGTCGGCTGGCTGGGCAAGCCGCACGCCTGCCAGCAGCTTGCCGATGCCGCGGATCCGGCCGCCGCCGTCCTGGTGTTCGTCGATGCCGACGTGGTGCTCTCACCGCACGCGGTCTCGGCCGCCGTCGACCTGCTGCAGCGCACCGGCCTCGATCTGATCTCCCCGTACCCCCGGCAGGTCGCCTCCGGGCCGGCCCCGCTACTGGTGCAGCCGCTGCTGCAATGGTCGTGGCTGTCCTTCCTCCCGCTCCGGCTGGCCGAGCGGTCGCCGCGACCGTCGTTGGCCGCGGCCAACGGCCAGTTCCTCGCCGTCCGGCGGACGGCCTACGACCGGGCCGGCGGCCATGCCGCCGTCCGGGCGGCGGTGGTCGAGGACGTGGCGCTGCTCCGGGCGGTCAAGGCCACCGGTGGCGTGGGCGGTGTCGTCGACGGCACGTGGCTGGCGAGCTGCACGATGTATGAGAACTGGGCCGATCTGTCGGCCGGCTACGCCAAGTCGCTGTGGGCGGCATTCGGTTCGCGCGGCGGCGCGGTCACGGTCGCCGCGGCTCTCACCGCGGTGTACGTGCTGCCGCCGCTGGCCGCCCTGCGCGGGTCGCGGGCCGGCCTGGTCGGTTACCTCGCCGGTGTGGCTGGCCGAGCTATCACCGCCCGGCGCACCGGCGGACGGGTGTGGCCCGACGCCTGCGCCCATCCGGTGTCGGTGTTGTTGTTCGGCTGGCTGACCGCGCGGTCGGTCCTGGCCCGGCGACGGGGTGAGCTGGTCTGGAAGGGACGGCCCGTGCCATGAGCCGGATCGTCGTCGTGGGTGGCGGCGTGGGCGGCCTGGCGGCGGCGGCTCGGCTGGCGGCGCTGGGCCATACCGTGACCGTGTGCGAGCAGTCGACGGCGCTCGGCGGAAAGCTCGGCGAGTTCGTCACCGGGACGCCGGCCGGGCAGTTCCGCTTCGACACCGGCCCGTCGCTGCTGACCCTCCCGCAGGTGCTGGGCGACCTGTTCAATGTCACTGGTGACCCGCTGGAGTCGGTGCTCGACCTCGTACCGCTGGATCCGGTGGCCAGATATCGCTTCGCTGACGGCACGATGCTGGACTCCTGCTCCGACCACGAGATGTTCTGCCAACGGATCGAGGCCACCCTCGGCGGCTCGGCCGGCGCGGACTGGGACCGGCTCTGGCGCCGGGCTGAGCGGATCTGGGCCGCGGCGTCGGGGCCGTTCCTGTCCGCACCGGTGGCCGGCCTGCCGGCGCTGCTCCGCCAGAGCCGGCACGTGCGCGACCTGCTGGCGATCGCGCCATGGCGGACGCTGCGCAGTCTCGGGCGGTCCCACCTGCGCGATCCGCGGCTGCGGATGCTGTTGGAGCGCTACGCCACCTACACCGGTTCCGACCCGCGGCGCGCGCCGGCGGCACTGGCCGCCGTCCCTTATGCCGAGCTGGCCTTCGGCGGCTGGTATGTCCGCGGCGGCCTGCGCCGGATCGTCGGCGCGCTGCAGGCCCGCTGCATCGAGGCGGGGGCGACGCTGCGCACGTCGGCAGATGTCACCGCTATCGAGCACGCCGCCGGGCGGCCCAGTGCCGTGGTGCTCGCCGGCGGCGGCCGGCTGCCGGCCGACGTCGTCGTCACAGACGTCGACGCGGCACATGTCTACGGCAGCCTGGTGGACCTGCCCCGTGCAGCGCGACGGCTGCGCCGGGCCACTCCCTCGCTGTCGGCGTTCGTCCTGCTGTTGGGGGTACGGGGACGTACGCGCGGGCTGGCGCACCACAACGTCTTCTTTCCGGTCGACTACGACGCCGAGTTCGACGCCGTTTTCGGCGCAGCTGCGCGACCGGTGGACGACCCGACCCTGTACGTCAGCGTGCCGGACGATCCGGCCGCTGCGCCGGACGGGCACGAGGCATGGTTCGTGCTGGTCAATGCAGCACGGCACTACGCCGGCACCGACTCGGGGGCTCACGGGATCGTCGGCGCGATCGACTGGACGGCGCCGGGCCGGGCGGAGTCCTACGCCGCGCGGCTGTTGGAGGTGCTGGCCGACCGCGGTCACGACGTGCGCGACCGGCTGATGTTCACCGAGGTCCGCACTCCCGCCGACCTGCAGCGCGAGACCCGGTCGGTGGGCGGGGCGATCTACGGGACGTCGTCCAACGGCCCGCGGGCCGCCTTCCTGCGGCCGGCCAACCGCGCCCCGCTGCCGGGGCTGTTCCTGGTCGGCGGCTCGGCGCATCCCGGCGGCGGGCTGCCGCTGGTGCTGCTCTCGGCGCAGATCACCGCGGGCCTGATCGGCCCCGCGTGAACCGGCTGACCTTTCTGCCGGAGGCCAGTGTGCCGGAAACCTGTGCCGGAATACTGTCGTCCGGCACTGGCAAGGTAGTGAAATAACAATCAGTGGGCGTCGGCCCAACTGGCGCCGAAGCTCACCTCGACGACGAAACGCACCGGGCTGCCGGCGGCCCACCAGCGAGTCGTGCTGTCCAGACTTGCGGAGAGCAGTTCCCTGGTGGCGCCGGCCTGTCGCCGTGGCACCTGCAGCAGCAGTTCGTCATGCAGGCACAGCACGATCTCCCCGCCGATCACTCGCAGACCGTCCCGGACGGTCGCCGTCCAGGCCTTGAACAGCTCAGCCGCCGCCCCCTGCACGACGGCGTTGCGGGCGTAGCGGCCGTAGCCGGGTGCGGCGTCCGGCCCGGGCAGCGCCAGGGGGATCAGCCGGCCACCGTAGGTGCGCACGTCCCGGCCCCGCCGCCCGGACTCCTCTGCCGCTCGCAGGTAGGCCATGGCCCGCGGGTAGGCGCGGTCCATGTCGCGCAGCGCCGCGCCGGCGACCCCCGAGGTCTGGCCGTACATCGCGGCGAGCACGGCGACCTTGGCCGTCGGCCGGTCGCAGCCGAGCGCTGCTGCCACCGGTGCGTACATGTCGTCCGCGCCGGCGGCCTGTGCCAGCCCGGCGTCGCCGGAGACGGCCGCGAGCACCCGCGGCTCCACCTGGCCCAGGTCGGCGCGTACCAGGATCTTGCCGGGCTCGGCACGGACGGCCGTCCTCAGCACCGCCGGCAGATTGTGCAGCCCGGCCGCCGCCGTCATCCGGCCGGATCCCCCGTCGGCCGCGTTCCACCCCCCGCGCAGCCGCCCGTCCTCGCCGACGTGCCGGGACAGCCAGCGCCAGCCGTACGTCGTGGCAATTCGCTCGGCCTTGCGCCAGGCGAGCAGGGCCGCGATCCCCGGGTTGGTGGCGGCGTGCGGCTGCAGGCGCCAGGACCGGGTGTCCGGAACGTCGAAGCCGGCCCGGCCGAGCATCTCCCGCACCTGCAGCGGGTTGCGCAGGTCGACCGGCGGCCCGGCGAAGTGCCGCAGCACCAGCGCGTCGCGGGCGCTCTGACCGGCAGCCCGCTCAGCGGCATCCGCCGGCCGCTCGCCGATGGCGGCTCGCAGCAGCCCGGCGAAAACCGTCCGGTCGAGCGGCAGCCCGTCGTGGGAGAGCTCCACCGCCAACAGTGCCACTGCCGATTCAGCGCACGCGGTCAACCAGGCCAGTGGCGGCTGCCGGGGCCCCGGCCGGAAATCAGGCAAGGCGTGCAGTGCCGCCTCCTGGCGACCCTGGACCGCCATCGCCAGCCTGGCCCAGCGCTGCGCCGAGTCGAGGCCGCTCGCCCAGCTTCCGGCCAGCCACTCCCGGCTGAGCTGACCGTCGCCGCGTACCGGCCCACCCGATCCAGCGTCCAGGTCGAAGAGGTCGGGGGCCGCAGCGGGCAGCGGCGGCTCGGGCAGGCCGTGCTCGGCGGCCCACACGGCCGCTGGGTCGTCGCGGCGCAGCCCGTGCAGCAGCCGTCCGACCGCGCCGAGGTCCCAGCAGATCCGCGGGCGTACTCCGGCCTCGACCAGCGTGGCCGCCGTCGCCCGCGCCGACCACCACGTCCACCGGGGATCCAGGGACGCCAGATCGCGCACGACGGTTGCCGGCTCGGGCGTCGGCACCTGCAGCTCGCCGCCGGCCCAGGCCAGTGCCAGGCCGACACCCGGCACGACGACGATCGCCAGCGGCTCACCGGCCACGCCGGCAGCGGACAACTCGCCGGCGACGATCACCCCTCAGAGGCAGCCGGAGGCACTGCGCTGAGCACCGGTCCGGCCGGGGCGGCCGGACCCGACTGGGCGACGACCCACTCTTCGGCGAGAACGGAGTACAGCAAGCTGTCGCGCCACACTCCATTGGTCAAGACGTGGTGCCGGATGCGGCCCTCGTACGCAAAACCGAGCCGCTCAATCAAGGCGATCGAGTGCGCGTTGTCGGGGCCGATTGCGGCGCTGATCCGATGCAGGCCGAGGTCGTGGAATCCGAAGCTGACGATAGTGCGTGCGGCATCGGTGGCGTACCCACGGCCCCAGAGATCAGCGGCTATCGCGTAGCCGAGCTTTGCCGCTTGAACTCCGTCGAGGCCCAGCCGGGCGAAACCGATGGCCTCGTCCGTCTGAGTGAGCGTGATTGCCAGGTAGTACTCGATACGAGGGTCCCGGCTCGCGCGGTCAATCACGCCGGTGATCATGGCCGCTGCCTGATCTCGATCACGGCTGTCGAAGGACAGCGATCGTGTTACCCGGTCGTCGCCCACCACGGCAAGGGCAGCGTCCACATCGTCGGGCCGGAAGTCGCGCAGGACGACGTGGTGGCCGGGGACTTGAACCGGGGTGCGAACCCATCTGCTCACCGCAGGTGAGCCGCGACCGGGGTGCGAGTGAATGCCTCGATTCCCTCCTGCAACTCAACAACCCGGTCCGCGTCGGACGTCGATCGCCGCAGCGCGTCGTTCACCCGCCGCAGGGAGTGGATGATCCCATTGATCCGTCGCCCCGGCGGGAGACCAAGCACCGGGTCGAGGGCTTCATAGGCACCGTCCAGCTCCCCGCGAGCAATCTGGGCGATGGCCAGGTTCGTGTGCGAGCCGGCTTGATCGCCAAACGCCCACTCGGATGAGTCAGTGTCGCTGTACGCCTGCACGGCCTCGACCGAGTAGTTCTCCGCACGGACGGCTTCATCGGGAAGCCAGCTGAGCGCGTCCGCGGCGTAGTAGATCTGACGCGACCGAGTGAATGTGCAGATACCACCGAACTCATCAAGTTGATCTGGCTGGAACATTTCCCAGCCGTCCTCCGCCTGACGGATCGCATGCATGGTGCCCTCCCGGTCGCCGAGCGAGGCGAGTCCACGGGCTTGGCTCAAGGACAACCACACCCCGGCCGATCCATACCCTTCGGCCACGTATTCGGCGCCCGACTGGGCATACCGGACCGACTCGGCTGGACGACCGGCCCAGTAAGCGATGAGAGCCTGGAGGCCTCGCAACCATGCGCGGAGACCATCATGATCAGCGTTGTCCGCACACAGGAATGCTGCGCGGGCCTGGGTCATAGCGGCATATGGATCGGCCAGGTCGTGGGAGGCCTTGGCGAGCATGCCTCCCACCACCCCGGCAAGAAGGTACAGATCGCGCGCCTGCTGCGGCCGTTGCCGATGTTCGAGCAGTTCATACGTGCTGTCCTGCACCTGGACGAGAGTGGCGAGGACTTCCGACAGCGGGTGTCGAGGGTAGGCGACAGCCAGCCGCCGAACATCGTCATAGACCTGCTCCACGGACTCAGCACTCGCGGTCGCCTTGGTGGACAGGGTGAATTTGCGGGCGCGCTGCGCCGCCATGGCAACCAACTCTCGCTCGCTCGGGTCGGCCAGGATCCCCTCGGCCGGCGTTGAGGTGACAGTGCCGTGCCCATCGGCTAACGACTGAAGAAGCTCACCGGTGGGCAGGCCGAACATCTGTTGAAGGACTCGGCGGGTCACGGGCGTCGTGCCCGACCGCTGCCCCGACGCCAGCCGCCGAAGGTGCCGAGCGCTCATCGTTGCCCGCTCGCCCATCTGGCGTGCCAACCCGTCGAAGTCGCAGGCCAACTCCTCGTAGGTCCTGTCCTGCTTCCAGAGCATCTGCTCCAGGACCGTGCGAGGTGTCGCAGCCCGACCTGCCATGGTGCGCAACTCCTTTCGACACGTCCAGTCTGACGCTGACCTCCCAGGATCCAAAGAGCAAGCGCCTCGAGCATTGGTCCTACTGGGGACCGGGGCCGGTCCCGGATGGGTCCGCAAGCCGCCCACGAACGGCCCTCGACCGGTCACGGGACGTCACCGGATCGTCATCGCCATGACGGTGCCCGATTTCGTAATCGACGACGCTGGTTTCGGTCGGCTACGGCCGCTGATCCTCGGCTACTTCCGGGTATGGGCAGCCGATCCACCGGACACGCGTGCTCTGCTCGCAGCCGAAATCCACTCGTACGCCGAGCGGGAAGGCCTGACGCTGGGGCACGTCTTCACGGATCTGTACGACCCGTCTCACGACCATCCAGAACGGTCGGCCTTCTGCGCGCTGATGGATGCTTTGCGCCGCCAAGAGGTCCGGGCCGTCGCCATTCCCAGTCCAGAACACCTGTCGCGTCATCCCGGCAGCTACCGCGCCCGCCGCACCATCATCGAAAACGAGGCTGGCGCCCGGCTGCTGGTCATCGAGGACCGGCACCAGTGAGCCACCCTTCAGCAGGTCCGCAGGTCAGCCGACCCAGACTCGTCAGCGATAGGCACCCCTCACCCGCCGGTGAGGCTACGCCGCACCGCCACGGCCAGCTGGCCGAAGCCCATCGTGCCGGCGACCAGCCAGGCGGCCGCACCGGCAGCAGCGGCTGCACCGGCGTGGCGCGGGAGCAACCCGGCCGCGCACAGGGTGACGGCGGTGATGATCACCCGGGTGGGCCGCTCGGCAACGGTCACGACGCCGATCTCGGCCATGCCCGCGTTGCCGGCCCGCGCACGCAGATACTCCTGCAACATGGTGACCACCCCGCCGAGCACGCAGAGCCAGGCCGGCGCGCCGACCAGCCACAGCGCGAGCAGGTAGGAGCCGTCGGAGAGCCGGTCGACGAGGGAGTCCAGGACGTAGCCGAACGCCGTAGCCCGGCCGGTCAGCGCCGCTACGGCGCCGTCGAGACTGTCGGTCAGCCCCGAGGCAAGCACGACAATGACAGCGAGCAGCGCCCAGCGGCCGCCGAGCCAGGCCACCCCGGCCACCGCCCCGCTGGTCAGCCCGCCGGCCGCGGTCAACACGTGGGGCGCGACACCGAGCCGGGCCAGCGGCCGGGCACAGTAGTAGGAAACTGTCAGCCAGGTCCGCGGCCAGAACGCCGCGCGGGGGTCGTACCCGCCGTGCAGCCCGGACCACAGCGTGAAGTAGCCGTCCCGGTCGGGCAGCACGCGCATGCCGCTAGTCGCGGTCGGACAGTGCGAGCCGCGCCCAGATCTCGCGAGTGGCCGTCGACCGGTTGAGGGTGATGAAGTGCAGGCCCGGCGCGCCCTCCTCCAGCAGTGTCCGGCACAGGTCGGTGGCCACCTCGACACCGATCGCCCGCACCGCCTCCGGGTCGTCCTCCACCGCGTGCAGTCGCTGCGCGAGATCGGCGGGGAACTCGGCCCCGGTGAGGACGGCAAAGCGCTCGATCTGCTGCACGTTGGTGACCGGCATGATGCCGGGCAGGATCGCGATGTCGCAGCCGGCGGCCGCCACCCGGTCGCGCAGCCGCAGGTAGTCGTCGGCCCGGAAGAACATCTGGGTGATCGCGTAGTCGGCGCCGGCACGGCACTTCTGCACGAAGTAGCGGATGTCGGAGTCGAGGTCGGGCGAGCGCGGGTGCTTCTCCGGGAAGGCCGCCACCCCGACGCAGAAGTCGCCGGAGTGGCGGATCAGCCGGACGAGATCCTCGGCGTAGGCGAGCCCCTCCGGGTGTGCCAGCCACTCGGCCTGCGGGTCGCCCGGCGGGTCGCCGCGCAGGGCGAGCACGTTGCGCACGCCCACGGACGCGTAGAGGCCGATGATCCGGCGGAGCTCCGCCACCGAGTGGTTGACGGCCGTAAGGTGCGCCACCGGGGTCAGCGTCGTGTCCGTCGCGATGCGCTCGGTGATGCCGACCGTACGGTCCCGGGTGCCGCCACCGGCGCCGTACGTCACGGAGACGAAGGTCGGCTGCAGGCGTTCGAGGTCGCGCAGCGTCTGCCAGAGCTGCCGCTCCCCCTGGTCGGTCTTGGGGGGAAAGAACTCGAAGGACACCGAGCGCCCGCCGGCGGCCAGCAGGTCGCTGATCGCGGCGGTCCTGGGCAGCGTCGATGCCGATCCGAGTGCCATGGATCCGAAGCGTAGTGCCGGGCCGAGGATGGGCATGACCGATACTCGGGTGCACGCTTCGAGTCAGGATGGCCCGTGACAGCAGAGAGTCCGGTCGACAGAGTCGACCTCCGTGCCCGCGTCACCAAGGCGATCGACGCCATCCTGACCCGGCAACGCCACCGGCTCGACGCGATCAGCGTGGACCTGGGCCCGGTCGCCGACGCGCTCTCGGACTTTCTGCTCGACAGCGGCAAGCGCCTGCGGCCGGCCTTCGGCTACTGGGGCTGGCGCGGGGCAGGCGGCGGCGACAACGACCAGATCGTCGCGGCGGTTGCCGCGCTGGAATTGCTGCACGCCTGCGCCCTGATCCACGACGACGTGATGGACGGGTCGGAGACCAGGCGTGGGGCGCCCGCCGTGCACCGCCGCTTCGCTTCCCTGCACCGCACCGAGAGCTGGCGCGGCGACCCGGAGGCGTTCGGGCAGTCCGCGGCCATCCTGCTCGGCGACCTGTGCCTCATCTGGGCCGACGAGACCTACAACACCTCGGGGCTGCCCGCCGAAGTCCTGCAGCGCGGGCAACCGGTCTACGACGTGATGCGGACGGAGTTGATGGCCGGCCAGTACCTCGACGTGCTCGAGCAGGCCGTGGGGGGGGCATCCACGGATGTCATTGGTGGCTCCGCCACGGATGTCATTGGTGGCTCCGCCACGGAACGCTCGATGCGGGTGGCAACGTACAAGAGCGCCAAATACACGATCGAGCGGCCGCTGCACCTCGGGGCCGCGTTGGCCGGCGCCCCGCCGCATGTCCTCGCCTCCTACACGGCCTACGGGCTGCCGCTGGGCGAGGCATTCCAGCTTCGCGACGACGTACTGGGGGTGTTCGGCGACCCGTCCGCCACCGGCAAGCCGGCCGGCGACGACCTGCGCGAGGGCAAGCGCACCGTGCTGATCTCGCTCACCCTCGAGCGGGCCGACCCCCGCCAGTCGGCACTCGTCCGCGGCCATCTCGGCGACCCGCACCTGTCCGCCGGCGGGGTCGCCGCGCTGCGCGAGGTCATCACCGAGACCGGGGCGCTGGCGCAGAGCGAGCGGCTGATCAGCGAACGGGCCGAGCAGTCGTTGACCGCGCTGGCACTGGCCGACATCGACGAGGAGGCGCGTGGCGTGCTGCGCGACCTCGCCGTCGCCGCGACCGCGCGGCAGGGCTAGGGCCTGCCGCGTGCGGACGGTAGCCGGCCGGACCGATCACGTCGTCGTGGTCGGCGCCGGGCTGGGCGGGCTGTCGGCGGCCCTGCGGCTGGCCGGCGCCGGCCGCGCCGTCACCGTGCTGGAGCGCGCGGCGGTGCCTGGTGGGCGGGCCGGCCGGCTGACGGTCGGTGGATACACCTTCGACACCGGCCCGACGGTGCTCACCATGCCCGACCTGATCGCCGACGCGCTGGACTGCGTAGGCGAGCGGCTGTCGGACTGGCTCGACCTGGAGCCGATCTCCCCGATCTACCGGGCCTGCTACCCCGACGGCTCGCGGCTCGACGTGCTGGCCGACCCCGGCGAGATGGCCGCCGAGGTCGAACGGGTCTGCGGCCCGGCCGCCGCGGCCGGCTACCTGCGATTCGTCGCCTTCGTGTCCCGGCTCTACCGGGTGCAGTTTCAGGATTTCATCGACCGCAATCTCGATTCCCCGATCGACCTCGTCAGCCGGCGGCTGCTCCACCTGCTCATGCTGGGTGGCTTCCGGCGGCTGGCGCCGAAGGTCGCGTCATACCTGCCCGATCCCCGCCTGCAACGGGTCTTTTCCTTCCAGGCGATGTACGCCGGGCTCTCGCCGTACGACGCATTGGCCAGCTACGCGGTCATCGCCTACATGGACTCGGTGGCCGGCGTCTACTTCCCGCGTGGTGGCATGCACAGTGTGCCGCTCGCCCTGGCCGGCGCCGCGGAAAAGCACGGTGTCACCTTCCGCTACGACAACGAGGTGGTCCAGGTGGAGGTCATCGGCGGCCGGGCGGTGGCCGTCCTGACGGCTACGGGTGAGCGGATACCGGCCGACGTGGTCGTGCTCAATGCTGACCTCCCGGTCGCTTACGGCGCACTGTTGCCACCGCGGGCCGCGCCGAGGCGCGTCGCGCGGCTGCGCTACTCGCCGTCGTGTTTCCTGCTGCACGCCGGCTCCTCGGCGGTATATCGGCAGACCGCCCACCACACCATCCACTTCGGACGCTCCTGGCGTGGCGCCTTCGGCGAGCTGATCGGACGTCAGCAGTTGATGAGCGATCCCTCGCTGCTGGTCACCAACCCGTCGTGCAGCGATCCGTCGCTGGCACCGGCCGGCAGGCAGACCTACTCCGTGCTCGTGCCGACACCCCACACCGGTGCGGGCATCGACTGGGAGGCCGTCGGGCCGAGGTACCGCGACGAGGTGGTGGCCGTCCTGGAGGCCAGAGGATATGTCGGCTTCGGCGACGCCGTCGAGGTCGAGCACGCGGTGACGCCGGCCGACTGGCAGGCCGCCGGGCTGGCGATGGGCACGCCCTTCGCCGCCGCCCACACCTTCCGGCAGACCGGCCCCTTCCGGCCGGCCAACCTGGCACCCAGGCTGGACAACGTGGTGTTCGCCGGCTCGGGCACCCAGCCCGGCGTCGGCGTGCCTATGGTGCTGATCTCCGGCCGGCTGGCCGCGGAGCGGATCACCGGCCCGGACCCGGCCTACCGTTCTCGTGCCCGGCGCTGACCGCCGGCCCGCATGGGTGTGATCGCCGCCCGCCGGAGACCGGCGTGGCAGCATGAGCCGGTGCGCATTCAGGGCAGCCCGACCCGCGTACGGCTGCTGGGGACCGGAGGCGCCGTCCTGCTGGCGCTCGGGGCGCTGGGCGCCGGTGTCCTCCCGCGACCGGATCCCCTGCGCGACACGGTCATCCTCGCCACGCTGCGCGGCGGCGTGGGCCGGATCCTGTGCATCGCCGTGTCGATCGTCGGCATGGCACTGCTGGTGGTCGCCTGGCTGCTGCTCCGCCGCCTGCTCGACCGGCTGACCCCCCGCTGGCTGTGCACGACGGCCGCGCTGTGGGCACTGCCGCTGATCTTCGTCCCGCCCGTCCTGAGCCGTGACGTGTACGGCTACGCCGTGGCCGGGCAGATGCTGCGGGCCGGGCTCAATCCCTACTCCCACGGCGCCGCCGACCTCGCCTCTCCTTGGGTCCCGTCGACGTCGACCTCCTGGCTGCACGTGCCGTTCGCCTACGGACCGCTCTTCCTGGGGCTGGCCCGCCTCGTCGTGGCCGGCTCCGGTGACTCCCTTGCCCTGGCGGTGGCCGGGATGCGGGTGCTCGCCATCGCCGGCACGGTGCTGCTGGCCTGGGCGCTGCCACGGGCGGCCCGGGCCTGCGGCGCCGACGAGCGGGACGCCCTGTGGCTGGGGCTGGTCAACCCACTCGTGCTCACGCACTTCGTCGGGGGCGCCCACGCCGACGCACTGATGGTCGGGCTGATGGTGGCGGGCCTCGCCATGGCCGCCGGCCGGCGACCGGCGGCCGGCGCTGTCCGCTGCGCCCTGGCAGTGGCGGTCAAGGCCACCGCGGCGGTGGCGCTGCCGTTCGTCGCGCTGCTGTGGATGCAGCGGCTGCCGGGCCGCCGGCAGCCCTTGGCCCAGGCAGTCGCCGCCACCATTCTCGTCGCCGGCGCGACCTTCGTCGTCGTCACGGCGGTGAGCGGGCTGGGCTACGGCTGGGTGGGCACGGTCCACACCGTCGGGATCAGCAAGCAGTGGACGTCTCTGCCGACCGGTCTCGGCCTCCTGCTGGGCGGCTCGCCCACCGCGCTGGCGGTCACCCGGGGGATCGGATTCGCGGTGATGGCCGTCATCTGCGGGTGGCTGTGGATCCGGGCCGCCCGGCTGGGTGGGATCCGGCCGGCCGTCGAGGGCTGTGGCTGGGCGCTGCTCGCGGTCGTGGCGCTCGGTCCGGCGGTGCACCCGTGGTACGTGACCTGGGCAGTCGCGGTGCTCGCGGCGGCCGGCATCACGGGTCGAGCGCGAACGATGATAGTGACGACCAGTGCTGCCCTCTGCTTCCTGGTGCTGCCGGACGGCTACAACCTGGCGCGGGCCACCCAGCCGGCGGGCGTGGCTGTCGACGTGATCGTGCTGGTCGGCCTCGTCTATTACTTGGCCGTCGTCGGGGTGCGCAGGCTGCGCCGCGAGCGGCCGGCAGCACAGGTCCCGGGGTGAGCGGCCGCGAACTCGACGCTGCCGGCATCAGCGCGCCCAGCCTGCGGGCGTCGTACGAAACGTGCCGGCGACTCAACGCCTCGCACGGCAAGACCTACTACCTGGCGACGCTGCTGCTGCCGGCGCACAAGCGTCCCTACGTGCACGCGCTGTACGGCTTCGCGCGATACGCCGACGAGATCGTCGACGACCTGGCGTCGACGCTGACCGACGAACAGAAGGCGGAGCACCTGGGCCGCTGGAGCCAGCGGTTCCTGTCCGGCCGCGGCGACGACGGCGTCCTGCCCGCGGTCTTCGACACGATCGGCCGGTGGGACATCCCGCTGCCGTACTTCGAGGCGTTCCTCACCTCGATGCGGCTCGACCTGACCGTCAGCGACTACGACACGTTCCCGGACCTGATGACCTACGTATACGGCTCGGCCGCCGTCATCGGCCTGCAGATGCTGCCGGTGTTGGAGCACCCGGGCCTGCCGCGCTCGGTCGTCGAGCCCTACGCCGCCGACCTGGGGATCGCCTTCCAGTTGACCAACTTCATCCGCGACGTCGGCGAGGATCTGCGCCGGGGTCGGGTCTACCTGCCGACGGAAGACCTCCGGCTCTTCGGCGTCGACCGGCAGCATCTCGCCCGCGGCGTGGTCGACGGGCGGGTCCGCCGGCTGCTGGCCCATCAGATCGCCCGCGCCCGCGAGATCTACCGCAGCGCCCAGCCGGGAATCCGGCTGCTGCATCCTGCCTCCCGCGACTGCATCGCGACCGCGTTCGCCCTCTATGGCAGCATCCTCGACCGGGTCGAGGACTGCGGTTACCAGGTGCTGGACCGCCGGGTCTCGGTTGGGCGCCGGCAGCGCGCGCAGGTGGTGCTCCCCCGCCTCATCTCGGCGTTCGCGGTCCGGCAGGGGTCGCACTGATCCCGCGTCGGCCCAGCCACACCCAGGTCGACAGGGTCAGCAGCACCATCGCGAAGCCGAACAGCAAATCCTCCACCGGGGCGTTGGCGATCCGCAGGCCGAGGATCGCGTGCCGGTCGTAGCGCACGATCCCTCGGCCGGTGAGGATGCCGTTCACCGGCAGTTGGCAGGACACGATGATCGCGTACGCGGTCCAGAACAGCCTGCGGGTCAGCAGCCTGGTCCGCAGCATCACGAGGTCGACGGCCGCCGCGCCGAGGACCCCGAGCACCGCGGCGGTGGTGTAGCTCACTCGTCTCCGGCCGGCCACCGGCGGACGGCGCGGACCGCCTCGAAGCCGAGAATCGCGCAGGTCGGCACGACGACGAAAAACAGCAACTCCTCCACCGGAAGCCGACCGGGCAAGGTCAGGCCGGTCAGCTGGTCACGGTCGTAGTGCCAGTGCCCGACGGCGACCGCTGTGATGTCCCAGGCCAGGAACACCGCGACGGTGGGCAGCACGGCGAGCAGCAGCCGGCGCCAGCGCCGGTAGACGCGCACGCCGAGAAAGACCTCGAGCGGGAGCGTGACCACGATGCAGCCGAGCAGGACCAACAGGTAGACCGACCGAGCCGGCACGGCTAGAACGCTGCCGCCTGCGCCCGCCGCTTGACCTCGGTGCCGCGATTCTCCGCCAGCGCCTGCGCCGGCGTGCCGGGCAGCGAGTCATCGGCGCGAAGCAGCCAGCTCAGGGCGTCCTCGTCGTCGTAGCCGGCGTCACGCAGCACGGTGATGGTGCCCGGCAGGCCCTTGACCACTGCCCCGCCCCTGATGAAGTCGGCCGGGATCCGCAGCACCCCGTCGACCCGATGGGCGAGCAGCCAGCCGTCGCGCAGCAGTTGGTGGACCCTGTTCACTTCGATGCCGAGGCGCTCCGCGACGACCGGCAGCGGCAGCCACTCGTTCTGGTTGTCCGTCACCCACCCAGCCTGCCACGCTCCGGGGCGTCGTACGGCGGGGCCTAGACTCCGAAGGTGACAAGCAGTGCCGGGCAGAGCCTGATCGGGGCGATCGGGCGCGTGACGGTCCCGATCCCGGCCGGCGGCCTGGGCGAGGTGCTCCTTCCGGTGCGCGGCGCCACCGAATCGTTCGCCGCCTGGGCCGAAGCGCCCATCCGCAAGCACACCGTCGTCATCGTCGTCGAATGCCCCTCCCCCCGATCCGTTATCGTCGCACCCTTCCCGTGAGCCGTCCGCCGCGACTGGAGTCTTCGATGTTCTTCTGGCACGTTCCCGCGCCCAACGAGGCACTGCTCATCTCCGGGTCCAAGGGCCGGTCCCTCGACACCCAGTTCCGGATCGTCACCGGCCACGGCAGCTTCGTGCTGCCGGTCAAGCAGAAGGCCCGGGTGCTGTCGCTGGCGCTGCGCGAGGCGGAGATCGTGGAGGACTGCGTCACCCAGCAGGGCATCCGGCTCAGGGTCCGGGCAGTGACGGTGTTCAAGGTCGGTGACGATCCGGTGTCCATCGCCAACGCGGCCCGCCGGTTCCTCTCCGAACAGGATCGGATCGAAGAACTGGTGGGCCGGGTCTTCGCCGGCCACCTCCGCTCCATCGTGGGTGCGCTCACGGTCGAACAGCTCATCCGGGAACGCGATCGGGTTGCCCAGGAGGTCAAGGACGGCAGCCACGCAGAGATGGAGAAGCTGGGCATGGTGGTCGACGCCTTGCAGATCCAGGAGATCGAGGACGCGTCCGGCTACATAAACAACCTGGCAGCGCCGCACGCCGCCGCCGTGGCAAGTCAGGCTCGGATCGCGGCGGCAAGGGCCGACCAGGAGGCCGCACAGAAGGAGATGCAGGCATACGCGCTCAAGGCCGAGTACGAGCGGGACACGGAGATCAAGCGGGCCGGTTTCCACGCCGAGACGGAGCAGGCCAAGGCGAGAGCGAGCCAGGCCGGTCCGCTGGCGGAGGCACGGGCCTCCCAAGAGGTGATCGAGCAGCAGACGGCGCTGGCCCGGCTGCAGGCCGACCTGGCAGCACAGCGCCTGGAAGCCGACGTTCGCCGGCCGGCCGACGCCCAGGCCTACAAGCAGCGGACCCTGGCCGAGTCGCAGCGCGACCAGGCGAAGTTCGAGGCGGAGGCCGAGGCCTACCACAAGACCACGGTTGCCACCGCGGAGGCCGAGGCCGAGAAGGCCCGAGCGGACGGCAGCGCCTACGCCGAGCGGGTCATGGCCGAGGCCGAGGCGCAGGCGAACTCCGCCCGGGCGAAGTCGCTCGAGGACGGCAACCAGGAGTTGATCGCCGCGGCACACCTGGTCGAGGTCCTGCCGCAACTCGTCGAAGCCGCGGCCGCCGGCATCGCCAAGTCCAACCTGACCATCCTCAACGGGACGGACGGGGTGAATCAGGTGGCCGCCGGCCTTGTGGCCCAGGGCATGGCGATCCTGGACGCGCTGAAGAACACCAAGGCGCTGGCAAACGGGCAGGGCACGCCTGCGCCGGCTACTGTCGTCAAGGGCTGACGACGGCGGTCGGCGCGCCGCCCGCCCGGGCGCTGGTGAAGCCGGCGTCGAGCACGGCGGCGCAGCCCCGCGACTCGGCCAGCGGCAGCAGCCAACCGGGGCCACCTTCGAGCACCGACGACACCTCCTCGACCATCAACTGATAGGCATTGGCTCCTGCCACGGTCAGCCGCCGGGTGTCACGGCCATCGGAGACGCTCAGCTCGGTGTCCTGGCCCGCCATGCTGGTGTACGGCTGACCGGGAAGCTCGATCTCGCCGTCGTCGCCGGCAAACGCGAGCCACTGACGTTCGGGCTCCTCGATTGCGGCGCGGATCTCGGCGGTGCCTCCGTCGGGCCAGCTCACCGCCAGTTCCATCGACAGGTCGACACGGGTCTGCGACCAGCGGGCGCTGGCCACGACCTCCTGCGGCGGCCGGCCAGCGAAGGCCCACAGTGCCGCCGAGACCGCGTAGCAGCCGACGTCGTATGCCGCGCCACCCCCCCGCCGTGGGTCGAGCCGGTAGTTGTCTGCCGCCACCCCGCTGAAGGTGAACCCGGCGCAGACATGGCGAACAGACCCGATCGCTGCCTCGGCCAGCAGTTGCTGGGCCAGCCGGACCCGCGGATGCCAGCGATACCACGACGCCTCGACCACGGTGCCGCCCGCGGCCGCGATCTCGTCGACCTCCGCCGCGGACAGGCCAAGTGGCTTCTCGCAGAGCACCGCCTTGCCCGCGGCCACCGCCCGCAGCGTCCAGGGCAGGTGGGCATCGTTGGAAAGGGAGATGTAGACGGCATCGACGTCCTGGTCGGCCAGCAGGTCGTCGTACGAGGAATATGCCGCACCGGCCGGCTCGAGTGCCGCGGCCCGATCGGGATCCCGCGCTGCGGCAGCCTGCAGCACGGCGCCTGAGGCAGCGTGGACGGCGGGGGCCAGCGCCGTCCGGGCGATGTTGCCGGCGCCGAGGAAACCCCAGCGGATCATGAGCCGGGCAGCGACTCGGGTCGACCGCCGTGCCGAACCGATCTGGTGGCGGCCTCCATGACCGCCACGTTGCGCCGCGATCCGAGCGGCGTCACCGACATCGGCGCTCCGGCGAGCAGGTGGTCGGCGAGCTCGCGGTGGAAGGCATGCCGCGGGCTCGGTGGCACCGCTAGCCGGGTGACCGACCCGTCGGCGGCATATGCGTCGAGCACCGCGGGGTGGTCGGCCGGCACCGCCTGATCGCTGCGCCAGGAGCCGACGAGTGCCCCGCGGGTGCCGAGCACATACCACTTCGGCTTGGCCGCTGCCGCGAGGTCGGAATGGGTGAATTCGGCTTCGACCCCGTCGGCGAAGTGGATGAGCAATCGGGTGTGGTCGGCGTTGGTGACGTCGTGCCACACCCGCTTGTGCGCCGTGGCGGACACCCACTCGACCGCTTGCGGCAGCAGGTCGAGCGCCCAGTCGAGGTAGTGCGAGCCCCAGTCGTAGATCGCGCCGCCGGAGACGGGCTCGTGGGAGTGCCAGAAGTTGCAGGGATGGCCGTAGCCGCCGACGAAGGACTCGTAGTGGAATACTTCGCCGAGCATTCCGGAGCGCCAGGCCCGCTTGAGGGCCAGGAAGTCAGCGTCCCACCGCCGGTTCTGGTAGACCGCCAGCGTCAGGTTCGCTTCGGCGGCAGCCCCGATCAGAGCGTCGGCCTCGGCGACGGTCAGGCAGAAGGGTTTCTCCACGACGACGGACTTGCCCGCGTCGAGGGCGCGCAACGCCCAGTCGGCGTGGGTGTTGGGCGGTGTCGACACGACCACCAGGCCGACGCCAGGGTCAGCGAGCAGGTCCTCGGCAGCGGAATAGGCGCGAGCCTGCGGGCTCGCCGTCCGTGCCGCGTCCAACCGCAGTGGGTTACCGTCGCAGACCGCGGCAAGCTCCAGCCCGGCGACGGCCGTGACGGCAGTGGTGTGTTCGGTCCCGATGGCCCCGTAGCCCAACAGCCCGACGCCCACCGGAGACCGGTCGGTATGGCCGAGCACCAAGCGCAGGAGCCGGTGCACCAGCCGGCAGTAGGTCGGGTCGGTGAGGGTCTGCGGCGTCCAGCCCAGCGTCAGCGTGACTATCGAGCCACGCAGAGTTGCGATCGGCTGCTCGGCAAAGCCCACGCTGGCCGTCAGGAGCACCGCCGTGTCGTCGCTGACCTTGTCGACGGTGAGCACCCGGTCGTTGAGCAGCACGGCGCCGTCGTCCAGGCGGTCGGCGAGCGTGCCCGCGGCCATCCCCGGCCGCAGCCGGACCTCGTGTGCCGGCGTCAGGCGCCCGGGCAGCAGTCCGAGCGCTTGGTCGATCCCGGTCGACAGCCGCCAGGAGTGGACGGTCGGCCCGGCCAGCATCGTGGGCAGGCCGGCTCCCGCCAGGTCGAGCAGGGCAGGATCGGGGTGCTCGGCCAACACGACGAGGGCGTCGGCTCCGGCCACCCGGTCGTCGACAGCCAATCCGCATCGGCGGAGGTAATCGGCCACCGCGCTCGCCGCGGGCAGATCGGACACCAGCGCGACTCGGGTCATTGGCACAGCGTATGCAGGGCCGGCCGTACGTAGACTGTTCGCCGTGGACACGACGCTGGCCGACCCCCTCGTCGGCAAGCTACTCGAGGGGCGATACCGGATCGACGCGCGGATCGCCCGGGGCGGGATGGCGACGGTCTACCGCGCCCTTGACAAGCGCCTCGACCGGGTGGTCGCTGTCAAGGTCATGCACCCCGGACTGGCCGAGGACACGCAGTTCCTGGCTCGCTTCACCGCAGAGGCCAAGGCGGCGGCGCGGCTGAGCTCCGGGCACGTCGTCAGTGTCTTCGACCAGGGCTCGCATGACGGCCTGGCATTCCTCGTGATGGAGCTCGTGCCGGGTCGCAACCTGCGTGACCTGCTGCACGAGCGGGGCAGGCTCTCCCCCGCACAGGCCGTCTCCGTGCTCGGGCCGGTGCTCGTGGCGCTCGCCGCCGCTCACCGGGCGGGGCTGGTGCACCGCGACGTCAAACCGGAAAACGTGCTGCTCGGCGACGACGGCTCGGTCAAGGTCGCAGATTTCGGCCTTGCCCGGGCCGTGGAAGCTGCCACCCACACCTCCACCGCCGGGGTTCTCATCGGGACGGCCGCTTACGTAGCTCCGGAGCAGGTCGCCCGCGGCGCCGCCGACGAGCGGACGGACGTCTACGCCGCCGGGGTCCTGCTCTTCGAGATGCTGACCGGCAGCGTTCCGTACACCGGCGAGAGCGCTGTCTCCGTGGCCTACCGGCATGTGCACGAGGATGTCCCGCCACCCTCCACGCGGGTCGCCGTCCCGCCCGCCCTCGACGCTCTCGTGGTGCGCGCGACCCGACGCGACCCCGGCGCGCGGCCGGTCGACGCGGGAGCGTTCCTCGCCGAGTTGCGTGACGTGCGCGACGACCTCGGGCTGCACACGGTCGCCCTACCGGCCGGAGCTCGCACGGGAGCGCCAGCCAGCGCCACTGTCGCCGTGCCCCTGCAGGGACCCGCCCAGCACGTGCCGGTGGACGACTGGCCACCTCGCTCGCGGCGGATGCCGATCGCCGTCGTGGCGATCATATTGCTGGGAGCGTTGATGGCGGGCACCGGATGGTGGCTCGGCACCGGGCGCTATACGGTCGCACCTCTGCTGGTCGGATTGACCAGCGCCCAGGCGCAGGCTACGGCCGTGAAGTCCGGGCTGCGGACCGCCGTCGGATCGAGGGCCTACAGCGAGATTGTGCCGACCGGATCGGTGATCTCCCAGAGTCCCGCCAGCTCCCACCGGATCCGCAAGGGCGGCACGATCACCCTCGTCCTGTCGCGCGGCAAGGAACGCCATGCGGTGCCGGACGTCCGCGGCGAGGAGCGGCGGGCAGCAGAGGCCAAGCTGCGGGCCGCCAAGCTGACTCCACAAGTCACGACACGCCACGACGACACGGTGCCCACGGGGCAGGTCATCTCCCAGTCCCTCCGGGCGGGACAGCTGGTCCGCCCTGCCACAACCGTGATCCTCACGGTCAGCACAGGTCCGCCACCGGTTATCGTGCCCAACCTGATCGGCGATGACGTGGGAGATGCCGAGGCCCAGCTGGTCACGCTCGGCTTCGAGGTTCAGATCAAACGCACCTACAACGAGACGGTTCCCAAGGACGCCGTGATCTCCCAGAACCCGTCCCGCGGGGAGGCGGCACCAGGCTCGATCGTGACGCTCACGGTGTCCGACGGCCCCCCGCTCGTCGACGTCCCAGATGTGGTCGGGATGAAGATCCCTGCCGCCCGGCGCGTGTTGAAGCACGCCGGATTCGACGTGCAGGTTTTCCCGATCCTCTTCGGCGACCGGGTGCAGTCACAGACACCGGGCGGCGGGGAACAAGCACCGAAGGGCAGCACCGTCAGGCTCGTCGGCTAGCCGGCATCGCCTCCGTGCGAGGATCGTCGCAATGGTCATCATCATGCAGCCCGGCGCCGGCGAAGGCGCCCTCGACGAGGTCGTCCTCGCGGTGCGTAAGGCGGGCGGGAGTGCCTTCGTCTCCCGCGGGGTGAGCCGCACGATCATCGGCGTCGTCGCCGGCGAGGAAGTGCTTGAGGCACTCGACGGGCTGACGATGCCCGGCGTGGCCGACATCGTCCGGATCACCGCCCCGTACAAGCTGGTGAGCCGCGAGAACCACCCGCACACAAGCACGGTGCATGTCGGCGGAGTTCCCATCGGCCCCGACACCTTCACGTTGATCGCCGGTCCCTGCGCCGTGGAGTCCCTTGAGCAGACCCACGAGGCGGCCGAGCTGGCAAAGGGCGCTGGAGCCCGGCTGCTGCGCGGCGGAGCCTTCAAGCCTCGGACCTCGCCCTACGCCTTTCAGGGCCTGGGCGTCGAAGGACTGAAGATCCTGGCGGAGGTGAGCCAGGCGACCGGCCTACCCGTGGTGACCGAGATCGTCGACGCCACCGACGTCACCGCGGTCGCCGAGTACGCCGACATGTTGCAGATCGGCACCCGCAACATGCAGAACTTCGGGCTGCTGCAAGCTGTCGGCTCGGTAGGCAAACCGGTCCTGCTGAAGCGAGGGCTCACCGCGACCTACGAAGAGTGGTTAATGGCGGCGGAATACGTCGCCCAGCGCGGCAACCTCGACATCGTGCTGTGCGAGCGGGGGGTGCGCGGGTTCGAGACCAGCATCCGCAACATGCTCGACATCTCGGCCGTTCCGATGGTGCATGGCTTATCCCATCTGCCGGTGATCGTCGACCCGTCGCATGCCGCCGGCCGGCTCGACCTGGTCGTGCCTCTGGCCCGGGCCGCCATCGCGGCGGGGGCCGACGGTGTCATGGTCGACGTGCATGCCCACCCGGAGCAGGCGCGCTGCGATGGCCCGCAGGCCCTGCACGGCGAGACGCTGGCCGAGCTGGCGACCGCGGTCCGACAGCTCCCGCCGCTGTTGGGCCGGGGAGACCCGGACAGCTAACCGATCGCCAGGCGACGGAGGACTGCGGCCGCCTGCTCGATGTCTTCGTCGCCGACGCCGAGGTGAGTGACCATGCGCAACCGAGACGGTGCGACAACCGAAACCAGGACGCCGTCGGCCCGAGCCTTCTCGGCCAGGGCTCCGGCGTCGGCAGCGTCGATGTAGACGAGGTTGGTCTCGACCGTACGCGGGTCGATCCCTACTGCGACGGCCAGGCGGCGGGCCCGAGCATGGTCCTCGGCGAGCCGCTCGAGATGGTGCTCCAAGGCGTAGCTGCCCGCTGCCGCGAGGACGCCGGCTTGGCGCATCGCGCCTCCGAGGCGCGCCCGCATCTCCCGCGCCCAGGCGACCCGGTCAGCGGTTGAGACCAGCACGGACCCGACGGGCGCCCCCAGGCCCTTGGACAGGCAAACCGACAGCGTGTCGAACAGCACGCCGTAGTCCACCAGTGCGACACCCGTGGCGACGTGAGCGTTCCAGATGCGGGCTCCGTCGCAGTGCAGGGCAATGCCGCTGTCGTCGGCAAGCGCCCGCAACTCGCGCAGCACGCTCAGCGGCTGCACCGTTCCGCCGCCGCGGTTGTGAGTGTTCTCGACGGCCACAGCCCGGGTCGGCACGGCGTGGTAACCCGCCGGGCGGATCATGGTGCGTACCTCGGCGACGTCGAGCCGTCCGTCCGGCGTCCGCCAGGTGCGGGTGGTGATGCCCCCGTGAGCGGCCGCCGCGCCGTGCTCATAGGTGACCACGTGGGCGTCACTGTCACAGATCAGCTCTTCGCCCGGCTGCACCAGCAGGCGCAGGCTCAACTGGTTGCCCATCGTGCCCGTCGGTACGAAGAGCGCGGCCTCGTGTCCGAACAGTCCGGCGACGTACTCCTCCAGCGCGTTGACCGACGGGTCCTCGCCGTAGACGTCGTCGCCGACCTCGGCAGCGGCCATGGCGGCGCGCATGCCCTCGGTGGGCTTGGTCAGGGTGTCGGATCGAAAGTCGATCACTGGAGCATCTCGGCGACGAGGAAGGACAACTCCAGCGCCTGCTGGGTGTTGAGCCGCGGATCGCAAGCCGTCTCGTAGCGGCCGGCGAGATCGTCGTCGGAGATCTGCTGGCCGCCGCCGAGGCACTCGGTGACGTCCTCGCCGGTCAACTCGACGTGGATGCCACCGGGGCGGCTACCCAGGGAACGGTGAACCTCGAAGAAGCCGCTCACCTCGTCGACGATCCGGTCGAAATGCCTCGTCTTGTATCCGCTCGCCGACTCGACCGTATTGCCGTGCATCGGGTCGCAGGCCCAGACAACGAGCCGGCCCGTGGCTTCCACCTTCTCCACGATCGATGGCAGCCGGTCGCGGACGTTGCTCGCACCCATCCGGCAGACGAGGGTGAGCCGGCCCGGTACCGCCTCCGGGTCGAGTCGCTCGACGATGGCGGCCACCTCCTCCGGCGTTACGGTCGGACCCAGCTTCACCCCGAGCGGGTTGGCGATCCGCGAAACGAAGGCCAGGTGTGCACCGCCGGCCTGCCTGGTGCGCTCACCCACCCACACAGTGTGTGCCGATAGGTCGTAGACCCGGTCGTCGGTGAAGCGTGTCAGCGCGTGCTCGTAGTCGAGGATCAGCGCCTCGTGGCTGACGTACAGCTCGACGCTGCGCAACGACTCGTCGCGGATGCCGCAGGCACGCATGAAGGACAGCGCACGGTCGATCTCGGCTGCCATCGTCTCGTAGCGTTGCCCGGCAGGCGAGGTGCGAACGAAGTCCTTGTTCCAGTCGTGCACTGCGTGCAGGTCGGCCAAACCGCCGGTGGCGAAGGCGCGCAAGAGGTTCAAGGTGGCCGACGCCGCGGAGTAGGCGCGCAGCATGCGCTTCGGATCGGGCACCCGAGACGCGGGGTCAGGCGCGAATGAGTTGACCATGTCGCCGCGGTAGGACGGCAACCCCGCGGCGTCGAGATCGGCCGACCGCGGCTTGGCGTACTGCCCTGCCATCCGAGCGACCTTGATCACCGGGACACTGGCACCGTAGGTCAGCACGACCGCCATCTGCAGAAGTGTCTTGGTCGTCGCCCGCAGCACGGCTTCCGTGGCACCGAAAACCTCGGCGCAGTCCCCGCCCTGCAACAGGAATGCCTCACCGCGCGCCACTGAGGCGAGCCGCTCCCGCAGGATGTCGACTTCGCTGGACACCACGAGCGGTGGCATGCCGGCCAGGGTCGCGCCGACAGCTTGCAGCTCGTCAAGGTCTGGCCAGGCCGGCTGTTGCGCGGCTGGAAGATCACGCCACGCGTCGATGTCGGAGGGCATCAGCCAAGGGTAGTCGGCACCGTTGCCCCCGACCGCGCACGTATCCCGCCCGTCAGCCGTCGACAGCCGGTCAGCCGAAGAAGACCTCGGCCTCGGCGTATCGCTCAAGCGGCACGAGCTTTAGCTCCCGCGTGGCATCTTCCAACGGCACGTGGACGATGTCCGTGCCACGCAACGCGACCATATTGCCCCACGCACCCTCGTGCGCGGCGTCGATGGCGTGCAGGCCGAACCGCGTGGCGAGCACCCGGTCGAACGCCGTCGGCGTACCACCCCGCTGCACGTGACCCAGCACCGTCGCCCGACACTCGCGGCCGGTGCGGCCGCGAATCTCCTCCTCCAGGATCGCCCCGATTCCCGACAGGCGGACGTGCCCGAACGCGTCCAACTCCCCCTCCCGGACCGCCATCGTGCCCTCCTTGGGCGTTGCCCCCTCGGCAACCACGATGATCGGCGAGTAGTGGGTCTCGAAGCGGCGTTCGACATAGGCGCAAACCTGCTCGATGTCGAATGGCCGCTCGGGGATCAGGATGATGTTGGCCCCGCCGGCCATGCCCGCGTGAAGGGCGATCCAGCCCGCGTGCCGGCCCATCACCTCGACCACCAGCGCCCGATGGTGGCTCTCGGCGGTGGTGTGCAGCCGGTCGATGGCCTCCATGGCGATGGTCACCGCGGTGTCGAACCCGAAGGTGTAGTCAGTGGCGCCGAGGTCGTTGTCGATGGTCTTAGGCACCCCGACCACGGGCACCCCGTCGTCCGTCAACCGCCTGGCCACTCCGAGGGTGTCCTCACCACCGATCGCGATCAGCCCGTCGATGCGCAACTCCGACACCGTCTTCTTGATCCGCTCAGGGCCTTCGTCGATCTTGTACGGGTTGGTCCGCGAGGAGCCCAGGATCGTGCCGCCGCGGGGCAGGATGCCGCGGACCTGCTCCACGCCCAACGGCGTGACGTCGGCGTCGATGGGGCCGCGCCACCCGTCGCGGAACCCGACGAACTCGTGACCATGGACAGCGACACCCTTGCGGACGACTGCCCGGATGACAGCATTGAGGCCGGGGCAGTCTCCGCCGCCAGTGAGAACTCCGATGCGCATGGGCAAACGGTAGCGAGTCACTCGCCGTTGCCCCAACCGTGCCTCCCCCGATGCTCCTCCATTGTCAGCCATCGCTCGAGGTTGTGCCGGGCGTCGGCGAGCGAGTCGTGCTGATCCGACGGCGCGGGCGGCAGCGCGGGCCGGCCGAGGTCGTCCCATCGCTGCCGGAGGTCTTTGGTGAATCTCGGTACCACCCGTGGCAATGCGGGCATCGCACCCCACAGTTGGCAAAGCGCGACATGGTCGTAGGCGGCGTACCACGCCCACAGCTCCAGAGCCTCGCCCGGTTCGGTGAGAAAGGAAAGCAAGTCGGCGCAGAGGGTCTCCAGGGATCGCCACCTGGCATCAGCCGGCGGTGGCAGCTTTTCCAGGACGTTGTCCCGTACCCAGGGGATCGCCTTGTTCGGGTCGAATTCGGTGGAGACTGCGTAGAACTCTCGGCCCTCTTCATCGACCGCGCCGATCGACACGAGGTCGATGGTTCGTCCGTCCTCGATGAACTCGCAGTCATAGAAGACCCGTCGCACCACCGACCGACCGTACCGGACCAGATGCACGGCCGAGTCGTGCGACTGCGGACGATTCGCTTGCCGTCCACAGCAGGGCCGCCTTCCACAGATGAACCTATGGGGTGAGTCGCTCGGCGACTCACCCCATAGGTTCATCCAGACGATTCGGGCTAGCGGGAGGGTCGGTACGTGGCGAACGGGCTGCATCGATCGGCTGCCGCTCGGGAGGTCGACGGGCTCGACGCCGTAGCGGCGTTACGCCACGGCCGCCGGCTGGCTCGACTCAGTCAACGCGACCTGGCCAGACGCGCGACTGTGTCACAGTCGCTGATCGCCCGGATCGAAGCACGTCGGGTCGACCCGCCTGTCGGCCTCCTCCAGCGGCTGCTGGGGTTCTGTGGCCTGCGCTGGGAGCTGCGGTTGACAACATGCGGCGCGACACCGGGCCGCGCAGCGGCGTGCGAGCTGGCCGGTCGGAAGTCTGCACGTCGGCGGGCCGACTCGGCAGACGGCGCACGTCGGGTACGCGAGAATGCCGCGGCCCGGGAGGCCGCCGAGCGGCTGTCCAGGTCCCCGATCACGGCGCGAGAACGCCGGAGCGAGGTGCGGGCGACGCGGCGCGCGGAGCGCGCCAAGCAGCAGGCCCAGCACGAGCAGCTGATTGCGTCCGACGACCAGGCCATCCGGGCCTGGCTGGCGGCCGACCGGCAGGCGAGCAATCGGTTGCTGGCCCGACGGCTCGCTCGACTGCGGGTGCCGCTTGCCGATCGGCTGCCGGTCCAGCTGGCCGGCCCTGCCCCCGACGCTCTCCGAGCCCTGCTCGAGGAACTCTCGCACGACTGGCCTTACCCGAAGGTCGCCTTGACCGGCTCGTCGGCCCGGGCGGTCTGGTCGCCCGGGAGGGTTCGCCCTTCCTCCATCGACCTCCATCTCGCTCCCCTCCGTGGCCGGGGCACGGCGGCTTCCCTCACCAGGATGGGCGCAACACCGCTGCCTGAGCCCGACAGGTTCGACTGGCGCGGGCTCACCTTGCGACTGTGGCCGGCACCGGCGCCCTCGGTCGTGCTCGTCCGCTGGCGACCCGACCGGCCTGAGCGGGCGCTTCCGGTGGCCCGGGCGGAGGCTGGGCCCGCCGCGATCGGCGACCGCCACGCGATACGGGCTGTCCTCGAGTCCGCCGACCGCGACGACCGGGGGCGCCGCCATCCGCCCTACCACGAGGAGCTGCGGTTCGCCGCCAGGCCATTCTGGTTCGAGCCCGGCCGGTAGCGCACTATCGTCCGGCCATGACGTTTTCCATCGTGGCACGCGGCCTGGACGGGCAGTCGTACGGCGTGGCGGTCGCCAGCAAGTTCCTCGCCGTCGGCAGTGCCGTCCCGGCCGCCGAAGTGGGCGTCGGGGCGGTCGCGACCCAGGCCTTGGCCAACCTCGCCTTTCGGCCTCAGGCGCTTGCGCTGTTGCGGACCGGCGTTCCCGCCGAACACGTCATCGCCGGACTGATCGCTGCCGACCCAGGCCGCCAGACCCGGCAGATCGGCGTGGTCGGGCCGGACGGCGACGGCGCCACCTTCACCGGTGCCGACTGCAACGCCTGGGCCGGTGGATGCGGCGGGCCCGGCTATGCCTGCCAGGGCAACATCCTGACCGGTGCCGAGGTCGCGCAGGAGATGGAGCAGACCTGGCTGGCCGCCAATCCTGGCGCACCGCTGGCAACGCGGCTGATCGAGGCCCTCGCCGCCGGAGACAAGGCCGGTGGTGACGCCCGGGGGCGGCAGAGCGCGGCGGTCTATGTGGTGTCTCCGGGTAGCGGCTACGGCGGCGGCAGCGATGTCCTGGTGGACCTCCGCGTCGACGACCACGCGGCGCCGGTGACCGAATTGGTGCGGCTGCTGGCGCTGCACGAGTTGCACTTCGGCAGACCTGACCCGGCCAGCAGCCTTCCCCTGCAAGGCGAGGTCGCCGACGAGGTGCGCCGCCATCTCGACGCCCTCGGCCAACCGGACCTGGAGACCTGGATGGGAGTGGAGAACTATGAGGAGCGGGCACTCCCCGGGGCCATCGACCCGCTGGTGCTCGACAAGTTGCGCGAGGCGGTCGGCGGATGACTGTGCTGGCGATCGACGCCGGGACCACCGGCGTGACAGCGATTCTCGTCGCCGTGGACGGCACGGTCCACGCCCGGGGCTACGAGGAGTTTCCCCAGCATTTCCCACGGCCCGGATGGGTCGAGCACGAGCCCGAGCAGATCTGGCAGGCGGTGCTCTCGGCGTGCCGGCAGGCGGTCGAAGCCGGCGCAGAGGCACCGACCTGCGTGGGAGTGACCAACCAACGTGAGACAGCTGTGCTCTGGGATCGCATAACGCTGGCCGCACCGCGGCGAGCCGTCGTGTGGCAGGACCGGCGCACTGCCGCGCTCTGTCAGCAGTGGCGGGCGGCGGGTCATGAGGAGCGGGTGACCGAACTCACCGGGCTACGCCTGGATCCCTACTTCACCGCCACGAAGCTGTCCTGGTTGGCCCAGCACGACGAGCAGGCGTGGGCAGGCGTGCACGCGGGCAACACCTGCCTCGGCACCGTCGACTCTTATGTCGTGGCGCGGCTCACCGGCGGTGTGCGGCACGTCACCGACCCGTCGAACGCCAGTCGGACCCTGCTCTACGACACCTTCGCCGGTGGTTGGTCGGCGGAGCTGTGCGAGCTGTTCGACGTGCCGATGGCGGCCCTCCCCAAGGTGGTGCCCAGCTCCGGTGAAATCGGCCGCACCGATCCGGCCGCCTTCCTCGGCCTCGACCTCCCGTTGGCCGGCCTCGCGGGCGACCAGCAGGCCGCGTTGTTCGGCCAGGCATGCTTCGCCGAAGGTCAGTCGAAATGCACCTACGGCACCGGGTCGTTCGTGCTGGTCAACACCGGGGATCGGGCCGTCCGGTCGCAGCACGGGCTGCTGACCACGGTGGCGTGGGACCTCGGCTCGGGGCCGAAATACGCGCTGGAAGGCGCCATCTTCGTCACCGGCGCCGCGGTGCAATGGTTGCGCGACGGGTTGGGCATCATCGGCCAGGCAGCTGAGGTGGAAGCGCTGGCTTGCAGCGTGCCAGACTCCGGTGGTCTGGTGTTCGTCCCGGCGCTGACCGGGCTGGGGGCGCCCGACTGGGACCCACAGGCGCGCGGAGCCGTCTTCGGTATCACCCGCGGCACCACGAGAGCCCATGTCGCTCGGGCCACGCTCGAGGCGATCGCCTTCGAGGTGCGCGATGTGGTCGACGTGATGACCGGAGACGCTCGGCTGCCGCTCGGTGAGCTCTCGGTCGACGGGGGGGCCAGCACCAACGACCTGCTCTGCCAACTGCAGTCCGATCAGCTGGGCGTGCCCGTCCGCCGCCCGCAGGTCACCGAGACGACCGCGCTCGGGGCGGCTTTCCTGGCCGGCCTGGCCACCGGTGTGTGGTCGTCCACCGACGAGCTGAAGGAGACCTGGCGGCTGGACCGCCGCTTCGATCCTCGCCAGGGGGCTCGCGACGACGGCCAGCACCAGCGATGGCGAGTTGCGGTGGAGCGCACGAAGGGATGGGCCGAGACGCCGGCCATCAGCTGAGATCCAGGGGGAACCACCTCCGCCGGACCACAGACGAGAGGAGGATGTTGCAGACAGTGTTGGACACCTGACAGGAGCGTGGGCAATATGGCCTCGCCGCAGATCGATCCCGCCGACCTTCTTGCAGGCGTCGACGTCTTCGCCGGCCTCGACCGCCAGTTGCGGGGGCGGGTCGCCGCCGCGACCGTCCCCCGTTCTTATCGGCGTGGTCAGCTGCTCTTCGTCGAGGGCGACCCCGGCGACTCACTCCTGGTGATGCTCACCGGCGCTGTCTCGGTCTTCCTCTCCGCACCATCGGGCGAACGAGCACTGCTCACCGTCATCCGCCCCCCCGACGTCCTCGGTGAGGTCGCCCTCCTCGACGGGGCGGCCCGCTCGGCCTGCGCCGAGGCGCTTGAGGACACCACGGCGTTGTCGCTGTCCCGGCCGGCATTCCTCGAATTGGTGCACCACCAGCCGGCGTTGCTCGAGGCGGTCCTGCGCTCGCTGGGCGGGCTGGTGCGCCGCCTTACCGACCAGACTGCGGACTACGTGTTTCTTGACCTCGCCGGGCGGGTGGCCAAGACCCTGGTGCGCCTCGCCGGCGCAGCCAGCCGGGAACCCGTCGTCATCGACCTCAGCCAGACCCAGCTCGCCGAGATGGTCGGCGGCTCCCGGCAGAGCGTGAATCAGGCCCTCGGCACTTTCGCCGACCGAGGCTGGCTGCACGTGGAAGGGCGCCGGGTCGCCGTCGACGACCTCACCGCATTGCGCCGGCGGGCCGGCGCGCCGGCCTGATCGTCAGGCAGTCAACCGCCGCCTGGATGGGTCATATGCACCCAGCTCGGCGTCCCCCCCGCGGGGAACTTGACGTACCCGTTGGTGACGAGCCACCGTGCGGTGTCGTCGTCGACCGTGACGGTGGTGCCCGCAGCCTCGGTCCTCGTCGGCGAGCGCACCCAGTCCTTGGCCAGCTTCACCTGCGGCATCGTGATCCTCCCTCGGACACTGCTCGGTCATCGTTCTGACCGACGCTAGCCGGGATCTGCCCAGACCGCTGTCGCCTTTCCGACACCACTGAAAGGATGTGATCTCCGACCAGAGGCGGAGGTCGCCGCGCTGATCACCCGCTGCCCGTCCTGCTCGTGGGACAGCTCGTCCGCGGCCCGCTACTGCGGGTGGTGTGGCGCACGGATGCACCCCCGCTGTCCGAGCTGCGCGGCCCTGGTCGACGCCGGGCTCCCCTTCTGCACCAGTTGCGGATCCCGGCTGGGCGACCTGTCGGCGACCGGCGGTCCCGACGAGCCGGTCACCGACGTGCAACGGCGCGAGGTCAGTGTGCTCTTCGCCGACCTGGTGGGCTTCACCGCATTGGCCGAGCGGCTCGACCCGGAGGATCTCCGCGCGGTCCAGTCGGCGTACTTCGCCGCCGTGAAGGGCATTGCCGAGCAGTACGGGGGCATAGTCGAGAAATACATCGGGGACGCGGTGATGGTCGTCTTCGGCGCACCGACCGCCCACGAGAACGACCCGTACCGCGCCGTGCGCACCGGGCTGGAGTTGCAACGGACACTCGGCGGTACTCCGCTCGTCGGCGACACCCTCATGCGGTTGCGGGTCGGCGTGGCCAGCGGCGAGGCCGCTGCCGACCTGAGCGCGCTGCGCACCCAAGGGCACGCGCTGCTGGCCGGCGACGTCGTCAACCTGGCGTCGCGGCTACAGTCCGTGGCGCCCCCCGACGAGGTTCTCGTCGATGCGAGCACCTACCGGATGACCAGCTATCTGATCGAGTACGACGCCGTACCGGATCTGGACGTGCCGGGCAAGGCGGCACCGGTCGAGGTCTGGCTCGCCCGGGAGCTGGTCTCCAGGCCGACCCGGGACGAGCCGGACCTGTCGCCGCTGGTCGGGCGGGGCAAGGACCTCGATCGCGCCTGGGACATTCTCTGGTCAGCGCTGTGCGAACGCCGTCCGCACCTGCTGGCTGTTGTCGGGCCGCCCGGCATCGGCAAGAGCCGTCTGGTTCGCGAGCTGCATCGACGGGTCACCGCGCAACCGCAGCAGCTGGTTCGGTGGCGGGTCGGTCACTGCCCGGCCTACGGCGCATGGACGAGCTTCTCTTCCCTCGGCGAGATCTTCAAGGCGGAAGCAGGGATCCGGGAGACCGACCAGGCGGACGAGGCCGGAAATCGGCTGCGCCGGATGCTTGCACCGCTGGTCGCCACAGACGACCGACCCATCGCGGTGGCTGCCCTGGCGCCCCTGGTCGGACTGCCGGCCGCAGCGGTGGAGCAGGCGCAGATGCTCTCCGTGTGGCGGGCGGTGCTGCTGGCGATGGCCGCCAACGGGCCGACGGTGCTCGTCGTGGAGGACCTGCACTGGGCGGACCTGCCGCTCTTGCACTTCCTGGAGTCCCTGGTCGCAGAGGCAATCGCGCTGCCGCTCTGCGTCGTTGCCACGGCACGTCCGGAGCTGTTCGACAAGCTGCCTGACTGGTGCGGTGACGCGACCGCCGATGCCCTGTTCTTGCGACCGCTGGGAGACTCCGACGTGCTCCGGCTCTTCGGCGCCCTCCTTGGCGCCACGACGGTCAACGAGGCAAGCCTCGATCGGCTGACGGAGTTGGCCGGGGGCAATCCGCTCTACGCCGGGGAATACGTCCGGATGCTGGCTGACAGCGGCGACCTGGGGAGCGACCTGGGCGACAACCCACCGTTGCCGGACACGGTCCAGGGCATCATCGCCAGCCGTCTCGACCTGCTGGGTGCCGTCGAGCAGGCAGTCGTCTCGGCCGCGTCGGTGATCGGCCGGACGTTCTGGCCGAGCGCGGTGACGGCGACCGCACGCCTGCCCCGCTCGGCGGTGGAGGATGGCCTGCTCGAGCTGCAGCGGCGCGACTTCATGCGGGTGGGTCAGGACAGCACGGTCGCCAACGAAACCGAGTGCTCCTTCCGGCACGTGCTGGTGCGTGACCTGGCCTACCGCCGGCTGTCCCGCGAGCGCCGCGCCGACCAGCACCGGCGGGCAGCGGACTGGCTGGAGGGCCTGACCACGACCGGCCGGGCCGACGTCGCCGAGGCGCTGGCCCACCATCGGGTGGTCGCCTTGGAACTCGCCACCAGACTTCGGCTGGATCTGCGGCCCTACGCCGAGCCGGCCTGGCGCGCCCTCGGTGCCGCCGCCCGACAGGCCTTCGCCCTGCACGAGTACAAACCTGCCCTGGCCTACGCGGAGAAGGCGATTCGAGTCCTCCCGCCAGGCATGGACGAGGCCGAATGCCTGCAGGTGGAGGCACTGGCGGCGGAGCTGCGCTTCCTCGACGATGCGGCCGCCTTTCACGCGGGCGGTGGCGTGGCCGAACTCGAGCGGCTCGCGGAGCAGTTCGCCCGGCTCTGGCGACCGGCCGATGCCGGCCGTGCCTACACACTGCTCGCCCAGATCGAATGGTTCCGGGCGCGCCGCGATCCCGCGTACGACTACCTGCAACGCGCGCTGCTGCTGTTCGCCGACCAGCCGGATTCGGCCGACAAGGCGCAAGCCTTTGCCGAGCTGGCTCGGTTGGAGATGGTCAGCTACCAGCACGCCGAAGCGATCGCCAGCGCGCAGCGCACCGAGGAGATCGCCGTCGGTCTCGGACTGGCGGAGGTGCAGGGCAACGCGCGGGTGACCGCTGCCACGGCCCGCTACCTCTCCGGCGACCCCGCCGGCATCGAGGAACTGACCCAGGCAGTGCAGTTCTGCCGCGACAGCCAACTCCGAGCGCTACGCCGAGGACTGAACAACCTCGCCACAGCCCTGCAGGAGGAGGGAGATCTCCGGCGCAGCTACGCGCTGCTCGACGAGCTGCGGGAGGTTGGCCGCAGCGCGGGGCTGGGACTGGCCACCGACTTCTCCGATGCATCCATGCGCGCCTACTTCGATGGTGACTGGGTGGCGACCCTGGCGGCCGCCGACGAGTTCTTCGGCTCGGCCGGGGCCGGCAGTGAGCCGTGGGAGGCCCAGCTGCGAGCGCTGAGCGCCTGGTTGCGGGTGCTGCGCGACGAAGATCCGGGCGACGACGTGGAGTTGGCCGTACGGCTGGCCGCCGAGGCGGGCTTCACCCCCATCCGCCGGGCCGCCCTGGCCCACGGGGCGCTGGCCCGAGCACTGCAAGGGCGCACGGAGGAGGCCGCCGCCATGCTGGACGAGCTGGCCGGCGAGTGGCGGGGGGACTCCTCGGTTGCCTCCCGGGACTGGATAGGTGCGGCCGTATCAGCCGCGACCCTCGCCGGCAACGAATCCCTGCGACCCCTCCATGAGTGGCTGGTCGACCTGCCGCGGCCCACCCTCTGGGTGCAGGGCGCCGCCGCCTGCGCCCGAGGCGGGTTGCTGGCCCGCCGGGGCAGGCAGGCCGAGGCGGCGGCGGCGTACGCAGAATCGGCCGAGGTCTATGACCGCATCGGCAGTATCAGCGACAGCGCGCTGTCCGCGGCCGCGGCCGCTCGGTGTTTCCGATCGGCGGGATCGGCGGAATCGGCGCGGCCGTGGGTCGCCTCTGTCACCGGCTTCGCCGCACGCAACGGCGCCGTCCGGCTGCTTGCGGAGCTATGAGGCCGGGTCACTCCTCGTCCAAGCCGGCCTCGATCGCGTATCGGACCAGGCCTGCCCGGTTGTGCAGTTGCAGCTTCTGCATGGCGTTCTGGACGTGGTTCTGCACGGTCCGGTGACTCAGCACGAGTCGCGCCGCAACCTGCTTGGCGGTCATGCCCTTGGCGACGAGCCGCAGGACCTCGGTCTCGCGCTCGCTCAACTGCGGCAGCGGGTCACCCGTCGGCGTTGCCGCCAGCCGGCGGTACTCCCCGAGGAGCAGCCCCGCCAGGCCTGCCGTGAAGGTCGCCTCACCGGCGGCGGTCCGGCGGACGGCATCGGTCAATTCCGCCGCACTGGCCGACTTCACCAGGTAGCCGGTGGCGCCCGCCTTCACCGCCTCCAGCACGTCACGCTGCTCGCCGCTTGCCGAGAGCACAAGAACGCGGGTCTCCGGCCGGGCAGCGGTGATGTCCCCCGTCGCCACCACGCCCGACTTCTCCGGCAACTGCAGGTCCATGACGACGACATCTGGGCGGACTGCGGCGGCGACCCGCACAGCCTTGGCACCGTCGGCGGCCGTGCCGACCACGCGAAAGCCAGCGGCAGCCAGGTCACGCTCGACGGCATCCCGCCACATCGGGTGATCGTCGACCACGAGCACCGTGATCGGGGATCCGGCCGGTTCATCGGGGCACACGCAGCTCCACCTCCGTACCGTCACCCGGAGCGCTGGTGATCGCGGCCCTGCCGCCGAGCTCGTGCAGCCGGCCGCGCAGCGACTGTGCCACACCCAGGCGGCCCTCCGCCGCGGCCTCTTCGAGACGCCCCGCGGGGATGCCCTGGCCGTCGTCGCGCACGGTGACGACGACTTCGTCGCCGGTGTCCTCGAGCAACACCCAGACATCGGCATCCTCGGCGACGTGGCGCCGCACATTGTGCACGGCTGCCGCGACCGCCGCGGCCAGCTCGCGCGCCTGGTGGCCGGTGACCAGCACCGGTGTCGCGGGAGTGGCCAGGTGCACATGCGGACCGGCCTGGCCGGCGTTGAACAGCTCACGGAGATCCACCTTGCTGTCGGCGTCGCCGGAAATGCTCTCCCTCGACACCGACACCAGCCCGCGCAATGCCTGCTCCTGCTCGCCGGCCAGGTGGCCGAGCTCCGCCGCGTCTCCCCCGATCTCGGCACCGCGGCGCTGGACGAACGCGAGCACCTGCAGCACGCTGTCGTGGATGTCGCGGGACAGGCGTTCCCGCTCCCGGGTCGCGCCCTGGATCCGGATGGCTTCGGCGAGGGCGTCCTGTGCCCGCCGGACCAGGCCGACCACGTAACCTACGACCAGCCCGACCAGCAGCAGGGTCACAATGCCTTTGACGGTGTTCGCCGACAGCGCGCCTCCTTCGACCACGTCGGCGGCCGCCAGTGCGCCGGCGGCCGCCAGACCGCCCCGCCGCTGCCAGCAGACCGCCCAGGCCAGGATGGCACCCACCACCCACATCTGCGGAAATGTCGGCTCACCCGCCGCAATCCGCGCGCTGGCCTCGACAAGCCGACTGGCCAGCACCGTGCTCACCGCAACGGCCAGGTCGACCACGAACAGCGGCCACTGCCGAAGGTCCGCCCGGGAATAGGCGACCGTGGCAACGACTGTCCAGACCGCCATCACGACCATCAGCAGCACCGCCACCAGCGGGTGCTGGACGTTGGGCAGGTCGGCGAGATTCACCGTGGTCACGTAGGCAAGGGTCAGCCAGCGGAAGGCCGCGATTGCCCTCCACCAGGGCGGATCGCCGCTCACCTCGACGCTCACCGCCCGCGGCACGGTCACGCGGCGGCAGGCTCCTGCGGTGCCGGCTGGGCCGAGGACCGGCTCTTTTCCGCCTTGACCTTGGCGGCGTAGACGTCGACGTACTCCTGACCTGACAGTTCCATCAGCTCGTACATGATCTCGTCGGTCATCGACCGCTCGATGAACCGGTCTCCGGACATCCCTTCGTAGCGAGAGAAGTCCAGCGGCTTGCCGATGCGGATGGTCGGCCGGACCAGATGCGGGATCTTGCGGCCGATCGGCTGCACCTTGTCGGTGTCGATCATGGCGCAGGGGATGACGGGGACGGCGGCCTCCAGCGCCATCCGGGCAACGCCGGTCTTGCCCCGATAGAGCCGACCATCCGGCGAGCGGGTGCCCTCCGGATAGATGCCGAGCAGGTTGCCACCGGCCAGCACCCGCTTGCCCGTGTCGAGCGCCGCGCGGGCCGCCGAAGCGTCGGTCCGGTCGATGGGCAGTTGGCCGATCCCGGCCATGAACCATCGCACGAGCGTGCCCTTCACGCCGGTCCCGGTGAAATATTCCGATTTGGCCAGGAAGGTCACCCGTCGCGGGACGAGGGCAGGCAGGAAGACCGAGTCGCAGAAGGACAGGTGGTTGCTCGCCAGGATGGCGGCGCCGTACTCAGGGATGTTTTCCCGGCCCTCCACGCGCGGGCGGAACAGCAGCCGCAGCAGAGGGCCCAGGGAGACCCTCTTGAGGAACCAGTAGAACACCGGTCCATCCCCTCCTCCCCCGGTCACCCATCGTGGCGCCCAGCCTACGGACCCGGCCAACCTCGTACAACGTCGGCGCGACGTGTCACCATGACGGCACGAGCCCCAGCCGTTCCCAATTCCGAGCCATTGAGGACATTGCCGTGCCCGTCATGCCAGGCGCAGAGCCGTTTGCGATTGACGGTGCGCCGGGCGCCGCGGTGGGGGCGGTGCTCTGCCACGGCTTCACCGGTACGCCGCACAGCATGCGCCCCTGGGGCGAGCATCTCGCCGCGGCCGGCATCCCCGTCCGGTGTCCACTGCTGCCCGGACACGGCACCCGCTGGCAGGACATGAACTCCACCGGCTGGCCGGATTGGTACGCCGAACTCGAAGGGGCGTTCGACAAGATGCTGGCCCGGGTGCCGACGGTCTTCGCGATGGGCCTGTCGATGGGTGGCACCCTGTGCCTCCGGCTCGGCGAACAGCGCGGCGCCGAGCTGGCCGGGTTGGTGCTGGTCAACCCGTCGCTGGCCACCGTGCGCCGTGACGCCAAGCTTCTCGCCATGCTCTCCCGAGTGCTGCCGTCGATCCCCGGCATCGCCAGCGACATCAAGAAGCCGGGCACCACCGAGGTGGCCTACGACCGCACGCCCCTGCGAGCCGCCTACTCCCTGTCGCAGCTGTGGGCCCAGACCCGGGCCGACCTGGCCAAGCTGACCCAGCCAGTTCTTACCTTTCGCAGCAGCCTCGACCACGTGGTCGAGGCGGTGTCCGGGCGGTTGCTGATCGAAGGCGCCTCGTCGACGCAGGTGAAGGAGGTCATCCTCGCCGACAGCTATCACGTCGCGACGCTCGACAACGACGCGCCGCTCATCTTCACCGGCAGCGTCGACTTCGTCCACGCCAACGCACCTGTCGAGTGACGGCCCGGTGATTCCCGACCCGAGCGGGCGCGCCCGCGGCCGCCGCGACAACGGCCTGACCGCCAGCTCGTTCTCGTCGGTCGGCGACGTCGATCCGCGGCTAGGTGAGCACCTGCTGGACCTGCTCGGCCTCGACGGCATCGCCGCCTACCTGCAGCCCACGGCCGACCACGACGCCCTGACGAGGGCCGTTTCGCTCCCCTCGCGGCCGACCGACCGGCTCTACGTCGACCGCCACCGCGCGGCCGACGCCCGTGCGGTGGTCGCCGCCGCCCAGTCCGGGCCGGACGACGACGCGATCTGGGCAGAGCTGGTGGCCTCCTTGGAGTTGCCCGCCGCAGATCCCAAAGCAGCCGCAACGGAGGCGGTGGATGCAACCGCCGAGACCGCCACACAAGCCGAGCTGGAGGGTGCGGCGAAATCCGAGGCGGAGCCGAGCGCCTGGCTGGCGCCGACCGAGCCGGAAGCAGCGGAAGCGGAGGAGGAGGGCTACGTCCCGCCGCCGCCCCCGCCGCTCCCCCGGATCTCCAGGCAGACGCTAGGTGGCCTGCTCGCCATCACCCTCGGCATCTTCCTGCTCGCGTTCGGTTCCGGGCTGCTCGGGCTGGACTCCGTCCTCGCATTCCGATTCGGCATCGCGGCCATCGTCGCCGGCGTGGGCTACCTCATCTGGCGCATGCGGGACGATCGCGTTGACGACGGGCCCGACGACGGGGCGGTCGTCTGACCCCATACGCTTTCTCCGTGCTGTTCTCCGAGACCGTCGAGACCCGTGGTCACCTGCTCGACTCCGGCGTCTTGGCGCGGGTGCTCGACGACGTGTTGGAGTACGGCGGCGACTACCGCGTCGACCGGCTGGACCTGGGCCGGGAGCACCAGGACGAGTCGTACGCACGACTGACCCTCGGCGCCCCTGAGGAAGAGTTGCTCCAGCGGCTGCTCATGCGCGTGCAGGTCCACGGGGTCAACCAGGTCGACCCAGGCACGGCGACCGTGCGGCCGGCTCCGCGCGACGGCGTCTTTCCCGACGACTTCTACTCCACCACCAACCTGGACACGTTCGTCCGGTTCGACGGCGGCTGGCTGCCGGTCAGCAGCCCGGAGATGGACTGCGGGCTGCGTGTCGTGGCCGGGCGGGTCGAGACCGTGCCGGTCTCCGACGTGACCGAGGGCGACCAGATCGTCTGCGGCGCCGCCGGGGTCAAGGTCAGGCTGCCGGCCCCGGCGGACGCGCCCGAGGGCACCTTCGGTTTCATGTCGTCGGCGGTCTCCAGCGAGAAGCCACAGGCCCTGCTCGTCCGGCAGATCGCGCAGCAGATGCGCGACGTGCGGGCCAGCGGGCTCAAGGTGCTCTGGGTCGGGGGGCCGGCGGTCGTGCACACCGGGGCCGCGCCCGCGATGGTGGCGCTGGTGGAGGCGGGCTATGTCGATGTGCTGTTCGCCGGCAACGCTCTGGCCACCCACGACATCGAGTCGGCGCTGTTCGGCACCTCCCTCGGTGTCGACCTGAGAAAGGGCTCCGGGGTGCCACACGGCCACGAGCACCACATCCGGGCCATCAACACGATTCGCCGGTGCGGGTCGATCGCGGCAGCGGTCGAACAGACCGTGCTCACCGGCGGCGTGATGCACGCGATGGTCCGGGTGGGCAAGCCGTTCGTGCTGGTGGGGTCGGTCCGCGACGACGGCCCGCTGCCCGATGTCTTCACCGACGTGGTCGAGGGCCAGCGGGCGATGCGGGCGGAGCTGCCCGGAGTGGGCTTCGCGATCATGGTCGCCACGATGCTGCACTCGATTGCCACCGGCAACATCCTGCCGGCGTCTGTGCCCCTCGTGTGCGTCGACATCAATCCCGCGACGGTGACCAAGCTGGCCGACCGCGGATCCGCCCAGGCGGTCGGGATCGTCACCGACATCGGGCTGTTCCTGGAGCAGCTCGCCTACGAGCTCGTCCCGGACTTCGCCGGCTCCGGCGGCTAGCGCCGGTGGACCGACGGCAGTCGGATCTCCGCCAGCAGCGGCGGGTGGTCGCTGGCAGTCCGCACGTCCGGCGAGTCGATCACCTCAGCTGAGTGCACCCGGATGGACGGGCTGAGGAAGATCCCATCGATCCGGCGATTGCGCGTGCCGGCGCCGGACTCGGGCAGCGCGAGGGCCAATGCCTGCCAGGCCGGCTTGCCAGGGTGTTCGTTGACGTCGGCGCCCAGGATGACCGGGTCCGCCAACCGGCCGAGTGCCGCGTAGATCTCCTCGACGTGGATCCGCCGGTCGGCAGCCTGCCGGTCGAGGTGGGTGCTCACCAGCCGGAAGCGGGCCCCGCCGAACGAGCACACAGCCGTAGCCATGCCGCGCTGGTGCAGGCCGAAGCGGCGGGTGAAGAGGAAGTCCGCTGTGGACTGCACCTCGACGGCGACGGTGCTCAACAGGATGTTGTTACCGGCCGGCAGCCCGCCGGTCACGTACAACAGGTCACACCTGCGGGCCAGCTCGGCACACCGGCTGCGCCAGCGCCACCACTTCGGTGCCTCCTGTACGCAGACGACATCCGGCGCGGCCGCCCGGACGACGCGGACGACCGCGGCGGCGTCGTCACGAAGCGACCGCATGTTGTAGGACAGCACTCGCAGGACCGGCACCTGCCGACGCTATCGGTCCGCGACGATCTGGGTGCCGGCGGTGTCGAATACGACCTCGACCGCTTCATCCAGCGCCCCGATGACCGCCCTCGATCCACCGCCCGCGACGAAGTCGCAGCAGGCCTGCACCTTGGGCCCCATCGACCCGGCCGGGAACTCCCCCGCGGACAGCAGCTCTCGCGCCTGCGACACGGTCAGCGAGGTGAGCTCCCGGGCAGCCGCGGTGCCGTAGCCGACCTGCACCCGCCGAACCTCGGTGAGGATCAGCAGTGCGTCCGCACCAACCAGGCCCGCAAGCAGGGCAGCCGTCAGGTCCTTGTCGACGACCGCCTCCACGCCGCGGATCGAGGCTCCGTCCTCGACGACGGGCACGCCACCACCGCCGGCAGCCACGACCACGTGCCCGGAATCTACCAGCGACGGCAGCACCGGGCCGTCGACCAACCCCAACGGCTGGGGCGAGGCGACGACCCGCCGCCACTTGTCCGCACCGATCGGCATGAACACGTGCCCCGACTCGGCGGCGATGCGGTGGGCGGTCGCCTCGTCGTAGAAGGGGCCGACGGGCTTGGTGGGCCGGCGGAAGGCCGGATCGCGGCCGTCGACGATCACCTGGGTCACCAGGCACAGCGCGCGTTGCGACAGCCCGCGGGAGCGCAGCTCCGCGTCGAGCGCCTGCGCCAGCAGGTAGCCGATCTGCCCCTGGCTCTGCGCGCCACAGACGTCCATCGGCATGGGCGGCACGGCCGGAGCGGCGGCCTCCTGCTGCAGCAGGATCCGGCCCACCTGCGGCCCGTTTCCGTGCGTGACCACCAGCGAGACACCTCGGTCGACCAACTCTGCCAGCACGGCGCCGGTCGGCACCAGCGCAGCCCGGATCTCCTCGGCCGAGCCAGTGCTCCCAGCGGGGCTCAGTGCGTTGCCGCCCAGCGCGACGACCACGCGCATCAGCCGGCCCGGGCAAGATCCGCGGCACCGATCAGCCCGGCTGAGCTGCCCAGCATGGCCAGGCGGACATCGGGCAGCGGCCGGAAGCCACGGCCGGGGAGGGACGACTCGAACGCCCGCCGGGTCGGGTCGAGCAGCAGGTCGCCGGCCTCGGCAACCCCGCCACCCACGACGAAACAGCTGGGGTCCAGCGCGGCCGCCAACCCCGACAGGCCGTGGCCCAGCCAGCGTCCGACCTCCTGGAAGCACTCCGTCGCGGCCGCATCGCCGCTCATCGCCACCGCCATGACGGTGGAGCCGTCGATTTTGGTGATGTCGCCGCCGGTGGCCGCCAGCAGCGCTTCGACCGCCAAGGGGGCACCGTCGGCGATGTCCCTTGCCTCCCGCGCCAGGGCCTTGCCGCTGGCGTACTGCTCCCAGCAACCGCGGTTGCCACACCCGCATCGCCGGCCGCCCGGCACCACACACATGTGGCCGAACTCCGGCGCGATGCCGTTGGCGCCGCGGTAGATGCGGCCTTCGGCGACCATGCCGCTGCCGATGCCGGTGCCGAGGGTGACCATCACGGCGACCCGCTCCCCCCGCGCCGTGCCGAACCGGTATTCCGCCCATACGGCCGCGTTGGCGTCGTTCTCGATGGTCACCGGCAGGCCGATGAGGTCGCTCAGCCGGTCACGCAGGGGCTCGTCGCGCCAGGCGAGGTTGGGCGCGAAGAGCACCGTGGACCGGTCGACGTCGATCCAGCCGGCGGCTCCGACGCCGACTGCCGTCACGGCGTGGTCGGCCCGCAGCATCGCCACCACGCCGGCGATGGCATCCGCGGTCTGGCCGACGTCGTGGCTCGGCGTGGGCAGCCGGGCGGAGGCGATCACGTTGCCGTCCTCGGTCACGACACCGCCGGCCACCTTGGTGCCGCCGATGTCGACGCCGATCGCGAGACTCACGCCGCGGTCAGCTCTCGACCCGCTTCTTGAGCTCCTTCAGCGCGATGTCCATGATCATCCGTTCGCCCTTGCGGCGCAGCAGCCCGAGCATCGGCGTGGTCGTCTCCACCCCCAGGCTGTAGGTGACCAGCGTCTCGCCGCCGCTCTCCGCCAGCTCGTAGGCGCCCTCTTGGTCCTTCATCATCTTGGACTCGACCAGCGTCCATGACACCCAGGAGCCGTCCTCTGCCCACTCGTAGGCCAGCGTGTAGTCGTCCTTGACCACCCCGGCGTCCACCACGAAGCGCACCTGGCTGGCGTAGCCGTCCTCGTAGGTCACCAGAATGTCCACCTTCTTCACCGAAGCCGCCCAGTCGGGGTAGGAGGCGAAGTCGGCGATCACCGCCATGACGGCTTCGGCCGAGGCGTCGATGGTGATGGACTGCTGGGACTTCTGCGCCATTGCCGGATCGTACGGCGGGCTCACCAGGTCAGTGCGTACGGCTGCCCGGAGCCGTGGAAGTGGCCCACGTTGACGCATTCGGTGCGGCCGACCCGGCGCCTGGCGTACAGCGGCTGGTGCACGTGGCCGAACAGCACCGTCCCCGGCTGCGTGGCCCGGATGGAGTCGAGCAGCGCAACGCTGCCCCGCTCGAAACGGCGCGCGGTGACGTCGTACAGCAGGTCGGGCAGGTCGGGCGGGATGTGCGCGCACAGCACGTCGACCGCGCCGACCCCGGCCACCTTGGCGGCGTAAGTCTCCTCGTCGAGCTCGTACGGCGTGTTGTACGGGGTGGGCAACCCGCCGCCGACGAACCCGAAGCGACGGCCGCCGATCTCCGTGGTCTCGCCGTCCAGTACGTGCACGCCGGGGCGGGTGAACTCCCGCCACAGCCGCGGCACGTCCACGTTGCCGTAGGTCATGTAGGTCGGAACGGGAAGCACGGCGAACATCTCGGCATACTGCCGGCGGACGGCCGCGTCGACGATCGCCGCCCGGTCGCCGCCGAGCCCGGACCACAGCTCACCTGACCAGCGCCGGGCCGCCTCGAAACGCTGAGCCGTGCGAAGCTCGACCAGCGTGCTCACCGCGGCCGCCCCGAACAGCTCACCCATGATCCCGGCGCGGTGGTCGGCATAGTCGATGAAGCAGATCAGATCGCCGAGGACCACCAGGGCGTCGGCGCCGTCACCCGCCCGGGCCAGGGCGCTGACGCTGCCGTGCACGTCGGAGACGACATGGACCAGCACGGGTCGAGCCTATGGGTTGCTCGACTCAGCTCACTTTGCCAACAGCGAGAACCAGCCGAACAACAACAAGGTGGCCACCAGGACGCTCGCGATCGCCAACGCCGCGCGCGCCGACCGGGGCAGCGACACGATGTCGCCCACCACTGGCAGCCGTAGGGCCGGAGCACTGCCCTTGCCCAGTCCCTCGAGGAACGCCGCACCGCAAGTGGTGCAAAACGTCGCCTCGAGAGCGTTTTCGACGCCGCACACAAGGCAGGGCCAGCCGGGGGCATCCGCGACCATCACGGATGGTGCGGCAACGGGCAGGACAACCGGCAGGGCAACCGGTGCCGCAACTTCGGCCGGCGCCTGCGCGGGTCGCAGGTCGCGATGGCAGAGCAGGCACCAGGGCGCATCCGGGCGTACTGCGGCTCCGCACGACGGGCACCGCAAGTCAGTCACCCCTGCCGAGTCGGCATAACACTTGTGGCACTTGACCTGCCGCGCCGGCCGCCGGCAGCCGGCCGATCGCCCTCGATCCGGTCCTTGAGCGCGAATACCGCCTCGTTGACCTGCACCTCCCGGCGCCGGATCTCGCGGCGGGCAGTGCCGGCTGATCGCCCGGGCGGCAGGTCGGCTCGCAGATAACAGTGCACGATCACACCATCACTATGCTCCTCGAGCCATACCTCACAACTGCCGACGAGGGATCCCGAGCAGTTCCACCTGAGGCCCTGCCGCCCCCGGTCCTCGAAGACGGTCAGATGCGCGCCCGGCCACAGGTCGCCCCAGAACTGTTCCTCATGGGCTGCTGCGGCTACCTCGGCCGGATCGGCGACAATGAAGTGCTCGCTGATGACGTCGACCTGTGGCACTGGGTGAGAATGCCACGAATGCCCGGTAGCGTCTGGCTGACCAAGCGATCAGGACATCGGGGAAGAGGGCAGAAGTGCGCGAGTTCAGCGTTCCGACCACCGTCGAGGTAGCACCTGAGTCCAATCTCACGGACGTGGTCTGGGCCAACGCGGCCGAGGTGCCCGAGCATGTCGTCTTCAACCGGCGGGTCGAGAGCGCCTGGGAAGACGTGACCGCCGCGGAATTCCGCGCCGAGGTGATCGCGATGGCCAAGGGCCTGGTCGCCAGCGGGGTGCAGCCCGGCGACCGGGTCGGCCTGATGAGCAAGACCCGGTACGAATGGACACTCGTCGACTACGGCATCTGGGCGGCCGGCGGCGTCACCGTTCCGGTATACGAGACCAGCAGCGCCGAGCAGGTGGCCTGGAATCTCGGCGACTCCGGTGCGGTGGCGGTGATCATCGAGACCGCCGAGCACGAGGCCGTGGTCGAGTCCGTACGCGATGAGATCCCGGGTGTCCGGGACGTGTGGCAGGTGGAGGCCGACGGGCTGGGCACCCTGCGCGGGCTGGGTCGGGACGTGACCGACGAGCAGATCGAGGAACGCCGCCGGGTGGCCACGACCGAGAGCCTGGCCACCATCATCTACACCAGCGGGACCACCGGCCGGCCCAAGGGCTGCGAGCTGACGCATCACAACGTGCTGTTTCAGGTTGCGACCACCGTCGACAGCCTGCGGTCGATGTTCAACCCCGAAGGCTCGACTCTGCTGTTCCTGCCGTTGGCGCACGTGTTCGCGCGGATGATCCAGGCAGGGGTAGTGCAGACCCGGGCGCGCCTCGGGCACACCGCCGACATCAAGAACCTGCTGCCCGACCTCGCGAAGTTCCAGCCGACGTTCCTCCTCGCCGTCCCACGGGTGTTCGAGAAGGTCTACAACGTCTCGAAGCAGCGGGCTCGCGAAGGCGGCAAGGGCGGCATCTTCGACAAGGCTGAGGACGTCGCCGTGTCCTACAGCCGCGCCCTGGACACCGGCGGCGGCGGCCTCGCCCTGCGCGCCCAGCACGCATTGTTCGACCGGCTGCTCTATTCCAAGCTCCGCGCGGCCCTCGGTGGCAGGTGCGTCTCGGCCATCTCCGGCGGGGCCCCGCTCGGCGAGCGGCTCGGGCACTTCTACCGCGGCATCGGCGTGACCGTCTACGAGGGCTACGGACTCACCGAGACCACTGCCGGCGGCTGCCTCAACGTCGAAGGGTCGGTCAAGATCGGCACGGTCGGGCGGCCCGTCCCGGGGATCTCCATCCGGATCGCCGACGACGGCGAGATCCTGATCAAGGGCGACAACGTCTTCCGGGGCTACTGGCACAACCCCCAGGCGACGGCGGAGGCGATCACCGCGGACGGCTGGTTCCACACCGGCGACCTCGGCGAGCTCGACGACGAGGGCTACCTGAAGATCACCGGCCGCAAGAAGGAGCTGATCGTCACCGCCAACGGCAAGAACGTCGCTCCGGCGGTGCTCGAGGACCGGCTGCGCCGCCATCCGCTGGTCAGCCAGTGCATGGCGGTCGGCGACGCCCAGCCCTTCATCGGGTGCCTGGTGACGATCGACCCGGAGGCGTTCCCGGGCTGGAAGCAGCGCAACGGCAAGCCGGCCGACGCCAAGGTCGCCGACCTGCGGGAGGATGCCGACCTGCGGGCCGAGGTCCAGCGGGCCGTGGACGAGGCCAACAAGGCGGTATCCCAGGCCGAGGCGATCAAGAAGTTCCGCATCCTGCCACACGATTTCACGCTGGAGGGCGGGGAGCTGACCCCCAAACTCAGCCTGCGCCGCACCGTGGTGCTCAAGCAGTACGCCGACGAGGTGGCGGCGATCTACTCGTAGTCGCCCCAGCGGGGCGAAAGCCGCGCACACTGGCGTAGGTGACTGTGATCGAGGTCCGCGGGCTTGGCGTGACCTTCGGCGCGGTCCACGCAGTGGTCGGCTTCGATCTCACCGTGGCGCCTGGCGCGTCCGTCGCCCTGGTCGGCCGCAACGGCGCCGGCAAGTCCACGACGCTGCGGGTGCTCGCCGGGGTGCAACCCCCGACGGCGGGGACAGTCCGGGTCGCCGGTGTCGACGCCGCCCGGGACCCGGCCGGCGCCCGGGCGAGGGTCGGCTACTGCCCTGACGTCGGCGGCCTCATCCCCCGGGCCACCCCGTGGGAGCACCTCATGCTCGCCGTCCGGCTGCGCCGCATGGCCGCCGGCTGGGAACCACGCGCGCAGGACCTGCTCGACCGCTTCGACCTCGGCGGCGCGGCGGACCGGTTGACCGCCACCTTCTCCCACGGCATGAGCCGCCGGCTGTCCGTGGTGCTGGCCGCCTTCCACTCACCCGCGGTGTTGCTGCTCGACGAACCGTTCGACGGCGTGGACCCGCTCGGGGTCGACGCCACGATGCAGGTCATCGCCGAGGCCCGGCTGGGCGGGGCTGCTGTGTTGATCTCCACCCACCTGCTGGCGCTGGCCGTGGACGCCTGCGACGAGGCGGTGGTGCTGCGCAACGGCTCCGTCGTGGCAGCCGCGCCCGCCGCCGAACTGGCCGGCACCGCCGGTGCGGCCCGCTATCGCGCGCTGCTGTCGTGACGGCCGTCCATCAACTGCGCGCGCTGGTCGCCATGCGGTGGCGGATGGTCCGGTCGTCCCGCGTTCGCAAGGGGATGCTCGGTCTCCTCGCGGGCGTGCTATTGCTGATCGTCGCTGCCGTGGTGACCGGCCGGCTGCTCCCGCACGAACTGGCCGCCCAGGCCGTGCTACTGAGCCCCACCGGGTTCGCGGGCTTTGCGTTGCTAGCCCTGGTGGCGCCGCTGTCCGCCGGTGGCGGGAACGAGTTGTTTCCCGCCGAGCAACTCGTGAGCTACCCGGTCCGGCCGGCCACGACCTTCCTCGGCTCCCTTGTCGTGGCGCCGCTCAACCTGGCCTGGCTGTCGCAGGTCCTCCTGCTGACCACGCTGACCGGCGCGGCGACCGGCCGTGTGGCGGGCCTGCCGCTCGCCCTGCTCACGACGTACGCATACGTCCTGCTGGTCACGGTCGTCGGACAGGCACTCGCGTGGGCGGTAGTGGGAACACGTCAGACGCGGGCCGGCCGGCTGGTCGTATGGTCATTGGCGATCTGCCTGGCCATCGCCGCCGTCGCCGTGGTGCGCCTGGGATATGCGATCAGGGTCCTGGACGGGCTGCCGACCAAGCGGGTCCTGGGCGCGGTGTTGCAGGGCGGCAACGGCGCCTACCTCGAGTGGGCCCGGGGATTCCTGGTCCTGCTCGTGCTGACCGTCGCCGGGGGCCTCCTGGGCACGCGGGCGTGCGGGTGGGCGTTACGCCGACCGAGCCGAGGCAAGCGCCGGGCCGATCGGGCCGTCGGCCGCCGAAGGATGGCCCGCTCTGCGCTGGCCGCCCTGGTGGCGACCGACCGGGCGAGCGTGTGGCGGACCCCTGCACTGCGCCGTGGCGCGCTCATCCTCATCCTGCTGCCCGGCGCGGCGACCGCCGGCCTCGGTATCGCCTGGGACTCGCTGGTGCTGCTACCCGGCCTCGTGGCCGCCGGCGCGGGACTGCTGTTCGGGGTCAACGCCTTCTGCCTCGACGCCTCCGGCGGGCTGTGGCTCGCCGCCATGCCGCACCGGCCGGCGCTGGCGGCACTGTCGAAGGCGCTCGTACTGGTCGAGACCTGCCTCCTTTCCGTCGCCTCGGTGATAGCCGCCGGGGCCATCCGAGCCGAGAGCGCACCGACGGCCGGCCAGGTCACCGCGATCTGCGCCTCGGCGCTCTGTTGCACCCTGTGGGTCGCTGCCACCTGCATGCGGCTGTCGACGACCCGACCGCACCGGGCCGACCTGGGCGGCGTCCGGGACACGCCGGCGCCACCGGGCTCGATGGCTGTCTACAGTGCCCGGCTCGCGGTGGGCACCACGCTGATCGGCGTGCTCATGAGCACTGGCGCCTACAGCGGCTTGTGGCAGTGGTCGCTGGTGTTCGCCGTCCCCCTGGCATTACTCTCCGTAAGATCCCTCGTACGTAGTGTTCGTCTCTTCGAGGTGCCCACAGTGCGTGCCATAGTGGTCCAAACGGTGGCCACGGGGTAGTCGAATGGACTACGCGCCATGTCCGAACGGGCTATTCCCCTGTCATCACTACCCGTTAGGAGGCCGGGCGTGTCACCCTGTCCCTCGAGTCGGGGTCGCGCGACGCACCCGCTGGCCAAATCGAGCGGGTCCTGAGGGGGTGCAATGACGTCCGAACCGTGGGAGGCGCGCCGCGGCGACGCAGGCGCGGCAGCCGTCGAGTTCGCCCTCGTCCTGGTCCTGTTCCTCACCCTGGTTTTCGGCATCATCCAGTACGGCTACTACTTCTTCCAGTTGCAAGGCGCCAGCGCCGGCGCCCGGGAAGGCGCCCGGCTGGCCGCCCTCGGCGTCGACAGTTGCACCAGCCTGGCCAACTCCGTGCAGACCGCAGCCCGGGATGTGAAGGTGACCAACGTCAAGATCGCCTTCCCCCCGTCGGGCGTCGCTGCAACGGGTCAGGACGCCCAGGCGACGGTGACCTTCTCGCCGACCAAGTTCGGCTTTCCTTTCGTGCCGTTCATCAGCGGCACTGCCACCGAGACCGGCACCTCGCGGGTCGAGAGCGTGGGCACTGCTACCACCGGTTGCGACGTGACCCTGCCATGACACGTCAACCCGTGTGCCGGCCCGGCGACGACGGCGTGATCGCCGTCATAAGCGCGCTGCTCGCCGTCCTGCTGTTCGCCTTCGGCGCCCTAGCCGTCGACCTCGGCAACCTGCAGGCCCGCAAGCGGGCGACCCAGGGCGCCGCCGACCTCGCCACCTTGGCCGGTGCCCAGGGCCTGCCCAACGTGGCGCAGGCCAAGCAGTACGCACTCGACTACCTGAAGAAAAACCCGGTGGAGGGCGAGAGCTACGCCGCCTGCCCGGCGTGCTACAGCGACAACGACGCTCCCGACTTCGCCAACGGCGAGATCATCGTGACCAACAATGCCGGTGGCATCGCGACGGGAACCACCGACGGCTACCGGATTCGGGTGATCGTTCCCCGGCGGACGGTGACCTTCGCGTTGGCGGGGGTGCTGGGCTTCTCGTCCTCGACCGTGCACGCAGCGGCGACCGCCGGCGTCGGCAGCCCCGCAAAGGGCAAGATCCTGCCCTTCGGGGTGGCCGCCGGTGCGGGCGGCTTGTACTGCATCCACGACAACACCAACGGCCACAACGCCGTGCTGCGCTCGGCACTGCTGGCCAACCCGGCGATCACGCTGAATCCGACCACCGTCAGCACCGCGGGCGGGGACAGGGTCACCGTCACGGGCACTGCCACCAGCTTCAAGAACAACTCGAGTGACGTCTACTACAACGGCGTGCTGATGACCGCGATTGCGGTGACTGTCAACAGCACAACGAGCGCCAGCTTCGTTGCGCCCGCTCGTGCCGCGGGCACCGTCCAGGTGACCGTGGTGAGCAAGAACGGAAGCGTCACCGAGACCACCGCACCTGCCACGCTGACCTACGCGACCCCAGCGCCGGGCGCCCCGACCGTCACGAGCATCAACCCCAGCACCGGTCCGGCCGGGACCTCGGTCACCATCGCCGGGACAGGATTCACCCCGGCGGCAACCGTCAGGTTCGGAGCGGCGGCGGCGTCCGCGGTCTACAACTCAGCGACTCGGCTGACCGCGTCCGCTCCGGCCGGCAGCGGCACCGTCGACGTCGTGGTTACCGTCGGCGCGCAATCGTCGGCAACCAGCGCCGCTGATCGCTACACCTACCCGGCCGCGGGGCCGGCACCGACGGTCACCGGTGTCAGCCCGGCGAGCGGGCAGCCGGGCGACACCGTCACCGTGACCGGCACCGGCTTCGCACCCGGCACCGTCTTCGTCTCCTTCGGCGGCAACGCCGCGACAGGGGTCACGGTCACCAGCAGCACCCAGCTCACCGCCGTCGCACCGGCCGGCACCGGAGCCGTGGACGTCATCGTCACGGTCAACGGAGTCCCGTCTGCAAGCTCGGCCGCCGATCAGTTCACCTACACCGTGGACCCGTGCGTCTCGTCCACCGGCAACTTCGGCTACCTGGACTTCAAGGGCTACAAGGGCGCGAACCTCGTTGAACAGAACATCATCTTGGGGGCCCAATACCCTCCCGGGATTTTTCCGCCCGCGCTGCTTCCCCCGGTTAACACCGAATGCACCGCGGATGGTTCACCACCTGGTGCGATCAGGGACAACGGCACCGACAACGGCTACAATTGCGTCGACATCAAGAACGGAAATACAGTGTCGACTGCGACACAGGCACTCCTCGACGGCATCAACAACCCCAGCCTGCCCCCCCGACTGGAAAATCCCCCCGTCCCGCCCTGCTCCAAAGGCACCGTCAAGACCCGGCCGAACATCGAGAACGACTCGCTGCAGGCATTTCTCACAGTGCCGCTCGCAACCTTCGAGAACAGCCTCGCGACCAATGCGCCACCCACCGCGGGTATCATCAAGAAGGAGATCTACGACTGCCCGCGGTTCTTCCTGGTGCCGGCCATGAACATCAGCGGAAACCAGCAGAATGGGTTCTATCCCATCACCGGTTTCCTGGGCTGTTTCATCGAGACCTTCCAGACCAATGGCGGGGGCAGGCAGGTCACCGCCATTCAGGCCTACGTATTCAGCCTCGACTGGATCGCGAGTCCGGGCGCCGGGGGCGGCGTCATCCCCTACCTCGGCTCGGGCCCCAGGGTGCCGATGCTCGTGCACGACGCTTTCGACCTTCCGCACTGACTATCACTGGAGCAGCTTCATGGCCCGACGGACCCTCCTCCTGCTTGCTGCGTTCCTCGTGGCGGCGGTCGGCACCGGCCTGGTGTTCGTCTACGCCAGCACCGCCAACGCGCGTGCGCTGCGTGGGCAGCACCCGGTGGACGTGCTCGTCGCCAAGGGCGAGATAGCGACCGGGACCCCGGTCGCGGACGCGGCGCGGAAGGGGCTCTTCGAGAAGAAGACCATCGCCCGGGACGCCGCGACACCGGACGCGATGGCGCCCGGAGACCTGCAGAGCATCGTGGGCAAGGTGGCGCTGGGCACGATCTTCCCCGGTGAGCAGATTTTGCCGGCCAAGTTCGGCTCCCCGTCGCAGGCGACCGCGCTGGGCACTCCGGACGGCATGATTGACGTCGCGGTCCAGCTCAGCGATCCCGCCCGGGTGGCCGGCTTCGTACAGCCGGGCAGTTCGGTCGCGGTGTTTGCGACCTTGTCCCCGGGCGGGGGGGCGACCGCCGGCGGAACCGCGACCTTCACCCGGCTGCTCATCGCCAAGGCCCAGGTGGTCGCCGTAGGCCCGACGACGGCAGCCCCGGCCGCCGCACCCGGAGCCAAAGCGGGCGCGGCTGCCGCGGCCACCAACCCGGAGCAGCAGCTACCCCGGGCGATCCTGACGCTTGCGCTGTCCCAACGAGATGCCCAGAAGCTGGTCTTCGCGTCACAGCAGGGCCAGGTCTACTTCGCACTGCTGACGCCGAAGTCCACAGTGACCCGTGACCCGGGAGTGAACCTCCAGAATCTCTTCAAGTGAAACGGCGACCGAAGCTATGAGTTACATCCTCGAACACGACCGGATAGCGGGCGAGACGCTCCGCGCGACCCTGGGCGGAGGCTGGCGGCTGTTCGGCGACATCGAATCGCTGCGCCAGCATCTGGCCGAGGACCAGGACGCGCAGGTGGTGGTCGTGGGAGCGAGCGTAGATCAGACCGAGGCCTTCCGACTGGCCCAGGCGCTGCGGGTCACCCGGCCCGAGATGGGCGTGATCCTGGTCCGCGACCGCATCGACACCTTGACCCTCACCGACGCGTTGCGGGCCGGTGTCCGCGAGGTCGTTCCCGACAGCGACCCGGGCGAGTTGCGGGCTGCAGTGCAGCGCTCCGCTCAGATCGCCCATGCGCTGCGCGACCAGGCGGACCTCACCGAGGAGGCCGGCACCGAGACCGGGCGCCTGGTCACGGTGTTCGCGGCGAAGGGCGGCTGCGGGAAGACGACCCTGTCCACCAACCTGGCCGCGGCACTTGCTGACGGGGGCCGCCGCGAGGTCTGCCTGGTGGACCTCGACCTGGCCTTCGGCGATGTCGCGATCACGCTCCAACTGTTCCCGGCCCACAGCATCGCCGACGCCGTGCCCCTCGCCGACACCCTCGACGAAGCGGCCATGGCAGGGTTGATCACGCCGCATTCCAGCGGACTGAGCACGCTGGTCGCGCCGATGGAGCCCGGGCTGGCCGAGACGATACCGGCAGCGACCGTGGCCAAGATCCTGCACATCCTCAAGCGGATGTTCGCCTATGTCGTAGTCGACACCCCACCGGCCTTCACCGACCACGTGCTCGCGGCCTTCGACCAGAGCGATGTGGTGGCATTGATGGCTACCCTCGACATCCCGGCGCTGAAGAACCTCAAGCTGACCCTCGAGACGCTGGACCTGCTCAACTACCCGCGCGAGCGGTGGCGCATCGTCCTCAACCGTGCCGACTCCAAGGTGGGGCTGGGGTTGAGCGAGGTCGAGAAGACCCTGCGCGTCCCGATCACCTGCCAGATCCCGTCGTCACGGGACGTGCCGGCGTCGGTCAACCGGGGTGTCCCGCTCGTGCTGGATTCGCCCAAGCATCCGGTCAGCGAGTCGATCCGCGAATTCGCCGAGAGACACGTCGTCGGCCAGGAGCACCGGGCCGCCGTGATACCCGGTCACCTGCGGGCCGACCGCCGAGGCGGCCTGTTGCGGAGAAAGGCTCGCACATGACACTTGCCGACCGCCTCGCAGCCGCCCGGCAGACCCGTTCGGTGGCCGAGGCCCCCAAGGACCTGCTGACCGGTCCGGCCGTACCCCAGCGCCGCCGGCGCAACAGCGACCCGTTCGCCGACGTCAAGCGTACGGTGCACCAGCAGCTCCTGGAGACGCTGGGGCCGAAGCTCTACGACGCCCAGATGACGCAGAGCGACCTTGAGCACAGGGTGCGACAGACGCTGCAGGAAGTACTCGCCCTCGAGGAGACTCCGCTCAGCAACGCCGATCGGGGGCGCATCGCAAGCGAGGTCGCCGACGACATTCTGGGCTACGGCCCGCTCGAGCCGTTCCTGCGTGACAGTGAGGTCACCGAGGTCATGGTCAACGGCTTCGACAGCATCTACGTCGAGAAGTTCGGCCGCCTGGTGCACGTCAATGCCGGCTTCACCGACGAGGCACACGTCCGCCGCACCATCGAGAAGATCGTGGCGCGGGTCGGCCGGCGGATCGACGAAGCAAGCCCGATGGTCGACGCGCGGCTGCCGGACGGGAGCCGGGTCAACGCCATCGTGCCGCCGCTCGCGCTGGACGGCTCGATGCTGACCATCCGGAAGTTCTCCGCCGAGCCATACCAGGTTTCTGACCTGATCGGATTCGGCACGATGAGCCGCTCGGTTTCGGACTTCCTCGCCGCCTGTGTGCGCGGCCGGCTGAACATCCTGGTGAGCGGCGGGACCGGCGCCGGCAAGACGACGACCCTGAACGTCATCTCCAGCTTCATCCCCGAGGACGAGCGGATCGTCACGATCGAAGACGCCGCCGAGCTCCAACTCAACCAGGTACACGTGCTCCGCCTGGAGTCGCGGCCACCCAACATCGAGGGCAAGGGCGAGGTCAAGATCCGCGATCTGGTCCGCAACGCGCTGCGCATGCGCCCCGACCGCATCGTCGTCGGCGAGGTCCGTGACGCCGCTGCCCTGGACATGCTGCAGGCCATGAACACCGGCCACGACGGCTCCATCTGCACCGTGCACGCGAACTCCCCCCGGGACGCCCTGGCCCGGGTCGAGACGATGGTGCTGATGTCGGGGGTCGATCTGCCGATCCGCGCGGTCCGGGAGCAGATGGCCAGCGCGTTCGACGTCGTCGTCCACCAGTCACGCTTCAAGGACGGCAGCCGGCGGATCACCCACGTCAGCGAGGTGGCCGGCATGGAGGGTGACATCGTCACCATGCAGGACATCTTCCTCTTCGACACCGGCATGGGCTTCGACGACCTCGGCCGCAACCGCGGCATGCTGAAGTCGACCGGTCTGCGCCCGAAATTCCTCGACAAGCTGACGGACGCGGGCATCCAGGTCGACCCGACCACCTTCGCGTTCGACAGGTTCGACGGCAGATGATCGGCCGGCGGGTGCTGCTGGTCGGGTGCGCCGCCGTGGGCACCGTGCTGCTCGGCGCCTTCCCCGCGGCAGCGGCCGCGAGCGGGCACATCGCGAGCATCAGCAGCGCCGCCGGCAAGCTGTCGATCGTCTTCGGCGGAAACGACCTGCCGAACGGTACGGCGATCGGTCCCGACTCGGTCCGGCTACTCGTCGGCGGCCGCGCACTGCCCGTCACCGTGGCCCCGCTGACGAAGGAGACCACGGGGATCAGCCGCACGGCGGTCCTGGTGATCGACACCAGCGGCAGCATGCGCGGTGAAGGGATCAACGGAGCCAAGTCGGCGGCCGACGCATTCCTCGACAAGGTGCCGCCGGACGTTCGTGTCGGCGTGGTCAGCTTCTCCGCCACCGCTGTCCTCCGGGTCGCGCCGACGACTGACCGGAACAGCGTCCGGAGCGCCATCAGCGGACTGCAGGCGGCCGGCGAAACCGCCCTGTACGACGGCATCCAGCTGGGGCTGCGCGCACTCGGCTCGACCGGCGTGCGCTCGCTGCTGCTGCTCAGCGACGGCGCCGACACCGCGAGCAAGCAGGCCACCCTCGAGTCCGTCACCAGGCTGGCCTCGTCCACGAGTGCCTCGATCGACGCGGTGGCCTTCAAGACGAGCGGCAGCGTCGGGCCCGTGCTCGATCAGGTCACCTCGGGCGCTCACGGCACCGTCTTCCAGGCCGGTCAGGCCAGCGAGATCGCCCGGGCCTTCACCCGGGTCGCCAAGCAGGTGTCCGATCAGCTGCTGATCACCGCGGACGTCCCGGGTGACCTGGCCGGGACATCCCAGACAGTGGCGGTGACGGCAACTGCGGGAGGCCTCGCCCTGAGCGACTCCGCCTTCACGATGGTCGGTAGCGCCGCGCAGCACCACGGCCGGCGCAAGACGGGGCACGGCCCGCGGCCGGCAAAGGTCTGGGCGGGTCCACTGACGAGCGGCATCGCGCTGTACACCTCCGTCGGCGCGGTGTTTCTCGGGTTGCTCGTCCTGCTGGCGGTCGCCGCCGGTGCGAGAGGAAATGAGCGAAAGCAAACCCGGGTGGGACAGCGGCTGTCGATCTACACGCTGAGCGGGCGGAGAGCTCAGGAGGTGCAGCAGGAGAGCACGGTGCTGGGCGACAACGCCATCGCCCGCTCGGCGGTCGAGTTCGCCGACCGGGTCGTCCGGCGCAGCGAGGTCGGCTCGGGGCTGGCACGACGGCTGGCCGCCGGAGGGGTGCCGCTGCGGCCTGCGGAGTTCCTGTTGATCCACGTCGGCGTGGCGATCGGTCTGCCGCTGCTGATGCTGCTGCTCAGCGGGGGTGACGCCGCCGCGGCCGTGGTGGGTCTGGCCTTCGGCATCGTCGCACCCTTGGGCTACCTGAGCTTCAAGGAGTCCCGGCGTACCAAAGCCTTCCTCGCCCAACTGCCCAACACGCTGCAACTGCTGGCGGGCAGCCTCTCCGCTGGATACTCCTTCCCCCAGGCGGTTGACGCCGTCGTGCAGGAGGGCACGCAGCCCATGGCGAGTGAGTTCAACAAGGCGATGATCGAGGCGCGCCTGGGCTTGCCGATCGAGGATGCGATGGACGGGATCGCGGCGCGGATGAAGAGCAAGGACTTCGGCTGGGTGATCATGGCGGTGCGCATCCAGCGCGAGGTCGGCGGAAACCTCGCCGAGGTTCTCACCACCGTCGCGGCCACCCTGCGCGATCGGGAACGGATCCGGCGACAGGTCGCATCGCTGTCGGCAGAGGGCAAGCTCTCCGCGGTGATCCTCTACGCCCTGCCGGTGGTCTTCTCCCTCTACCTGTTGCTGGTCCGCGGCGAATACATCCGGGTGCTCTACACCGACCCGATCGGCTGGTTCCTGCTCATCGTCATGTTCGTCCAGCTCACGGTCGGCTTCTTCTGGCTGCGCGCAGTCGTGCGAGTGGAGGTCTGAGATGACTCCGGCCATCCTGCTGTTCGGCGGGCTCGGCGCCATCTTCCTGGCACTCGCCGCCGCCCTCGTCGCAGTCGTCGGCCTGAGCAGCGAGCGAGCCCAGGTCAGCAAATCGCTCGCGGCGGTGCGCGCCCTGGAGACCATGCCGTCGTCGATGCGGCGCGACGCCGACAAGGGCTTCGACGAACGGGTGCTCGGCCCGGCGATGACCCGGTTCACCCGGCTGGGCCGGCGGCTGACTCCGGCGGGGCAGGCGGAGAAGTACCGTCGGAAGCTCGAGGTCGCGGGCAGCCCGGCGCGCTGGGACGCCGACCGGGTGCTGGCGTTCAAGATCCTGGGCCTGATCGGTGGGCTCGTATTCGGCGTCGGGGTCTCGGCGCTGCTGGGCCTGGGCTCATTGGTCTTCGTCGGAGTCACCCTGCTGATGACCGCGGTGGGATACTTCGCCGTCGACCTGTGGCTCTACCAGGTCGGCTACAACCGGCGCGAGCGGATGCAGCGGGAGTTGCCCGACGCCCTCGACCTGCTCACGATCTCGGTGGAGGCCGGGCTGGCCTACGACTCGGCGCTGTCCCAAGTGGCCCGCAACACGACCGGGCCGCTCGCCGAGGAATTCTTCCGGGTGCTGCAGGAGATGCAGATCGGCGTCTCTCGGACCCAGGCCATGAAGGCGCTGGGAAATCGAACGGATCTGGCCGACCTTCGCGGCTTCGTGACGGCCATGGTGCAGGCTGACTCCTTCGGCATCCCGATCGCCAATGTGCTGCGGATCCAGGCGGCGGAGATGCGGCTCAAGCGGAGTCAGCGCGCAGAGGAGCAGGCACAGAAGGTGCCGGTCAAGATCCTCTTCCCGCTGATCTTCACGATCCTGCCGGCGCTGATGATCGTGATCATGGGGCCGGCCGGGATAAACATCTTCCACACCTTCGCACACGTCAAGTAAGCCGGACGACTCGCCGCCTTTGCCGAGCCGACCGGTTGTCGCTGCGCTGCGCTGCCGGCTCGACCGGCCGTCTTCTCGCTCCGCCCGGTTGTCTCCCTTGACCGGCTACTCGACGACCACCCGCTCGTCGACCAGTTGCTCGACGACGGCTCGCCCCGACCGGTCGAACCGCCCCTGGGCGAACCGTTTGCGGAACTCCAGGTCGACCCGGTCGATCCCCGAGCGGTTCTTCTCCAGCGACACGACCACGTATTCGCGGAAGCGCTCGGCGCTGGTCGTGCTGTAGACCAGATGATGCCGCGCGACGACGTCGAACTTCTCGTTCATGATCAGGACGACGTCGGCCTCGTAGGCCAGGGTGGCGGTGCCGCGCAGATGGTGGATGCGCATCCGCTTGCCTTCGGCGATGCCCTCACGCTCTGCCGCCGCGATCGCCAGCACCGGACACCCGGCGAGCAGGGCCAGATCCTTGAAGGCGGCGGCCACCCGGCCCATCCGCTCCTGGTCGAGATCCGAGCCGTGCGGATCCGGGACCTTCTGCAGGTAGTCGACGATGACGACCGGCTGACCGCCGGCGCGCTTGAGGTCCTCGACCACCTCGCCGATCACGTCCGTTGTGGTGGTCCGGCCGTTCGACCGGTGCAGGTAGAGGTTGTCGGAGTATTGCTTCATCGCGGCCACTGCCTCGGCGCCCGCGTTGGCGTTCCTGAGGCGGCCGGCCAGCCCGGCCGACTCCGGGCGCGTCCCGTCCAAAGCCTGACGGACATGCCGGAGGGTCATCCCCTCCTCGCCCAGGATCTCGCCCGCCTCGATCACCAACAACCGCTCCAGCAGTGTCCCCGCGTCATGCTCGTAGGAGAAATACACCACCTGTCCGCCCGCAGCGGCGACGTTACGCGCCACCTGCAGGGCAAAGGTGGTCTTGCCGAGGCTCTGCGGGCCGCCCAGCAGGGTCAGTTCGCCCGCCCGGAGCCCTCCGCCCAGGAAGCCGTCCAACGGGTCGAAGCCGGTCGGCCAGACGCGGCCGGCGACCGTCAGGCCCTGCTCCAGCCGTGCATCGGTCCCGGCGAGTACGTCGGTGACGGTATTGAGATCGGGGTCCACGTGCACATGCTGACACGCGAGTTGCCAGCGGCGCATGGGAACGACGGCGTACGGTGACGAGCGTGAAGCGGCTCGTGTCGCCCTGGTTGCAGCTTCGACCCCAGGGCGTGGTGTGGATCCTTCGGTGGACGCTGCTCGCGATGTGCGTGGTGACCGCCGCCATCCGGTCACACCCGACCGCCGCGCTGGGCTGTGCGGCCGTGCTGCTGGCCACCGCGTTCGCCGCCAACGGGCTGCGGGCGGAATCCCCGCTGGCCCGGCTGAGCCGGGGTGTGGAGGTGGCGCTGGCCTGCTTCGCGATTTTCGTGACCGGTTTAGGTGACAGCCCATTCTTCGTCTACCTCTGCGTCCCGAGCCTGGCCGCCGGCCTGTTCTTCGGGGCGATCGACGCGGTCATCCTGGCCGGGCTGGCGGCAGCCGTACTGCTCAGCGCGGCAGGGGCGGCCGGGGAGATCGGCAACCCGAGCCTGACGACGACCATCGGCCAATACGTCGTCCTGTCCATCGTCATCGGGCTCGTCGCAGCGTGGGCGCGGCGGCTGCTCAGGCTGCAGCCGGCGGTGGACCAGCCGTTGTTCGACGCGGCATACCGGCTGCTCACCCAGCTCCGCACGGTGGCCCGCCAACTACCCGGCACGCTCGACCCGGTCGCCGTGTCGGCCGACCTGCTCGCCGAACTGGCGGCCACCGTGCCCTGCGAGCGGTCCGCGGTCTTCGCCCGTAGCGGTGGCGGCCGGCTGGTGACACTGGTCGGCGAGGTCGACGACGGGGATTGGGACGTCAGTCTCAACGGCGACTCGCCGTTCGCGGAGGCGTGGGCCAGTCAGGAACAGCAATGGAACACTCGGCCCGGATCGACGTGGCTGTGCGTGCTGCCGCTCGTCGTGGGCACCCGCACCATCGGCCTCGTCGCTGTCGAGGGCGCCGACCCGCGTCCGGTTGCGACCGTGGTCAACGACCTGGCCCGGCGCTGCGCCGACGGGGCGCTGCGCATCGAAACCTCACTGGTGTTCGACGACATCCGCGACCTCGCGACGACGGAGGAGCGGGCCCGGCTGGCCCGCGAGATCCATGACGGCATCGCCCAGGAGCTGGTGATCGTCGGCTACGGGGTCGACAACGCGATGGCCGAGCTGCCGCGCGACGCCGAGGCCGCGCGGGCCGCGCTCTCCGGGCTGCGCAGCGAGGTGACCCGCGTCATCTCCGAACTCCGGCTGTCGCTCTACGACCTTCGCAGCCACATCGACCCGCACGGGGGTCTGGGTGCCGCGATCTCGGCCTATGTGCGCACCGTGGGCACCTCGACCGCGTTGACCGTCCACATCACACTCGAGGAGTCCCCGCGCCGGCTGCCGGCCGCGACGGAGGCAGAGCTCTTCCGGATCACCCAAGAGGCGATCACCAACGTTCGCAAGCATGCGCAGGCCGGCAACCTGTGGGTGGTCGTCACGATCAGCCCACCGGCGGCCCGCATCCTCGTCGCAGACGACGGCGCGGGGATGTCCGCCGGTCGGCTGAAGGACAGCCATGGTCAGTCGATCATGCGGGAACGCGCCGATCGCATCGGAGCCCACCTGGATGTCGGGCCGCGGCCCGGCGGCGGCACGCAGGTCGTGGTCGAACTGGACTCGCAACAGGGCGGGCGTAGGCTGGCCCCCGCCGGTGGCCCAGCGCAGAGGGGGGAAGATGCCGACCGTCCTGCTGGTCGATGACCACGAGCTGATCCGGCAGGGCCTGCGCCGGGCGTTCGAACGTGCCGGCGACTTCGTCGTCGTCGGCGACGCCGGCAACGTGGCGGACGCCCTGACCGCGGTCGCCGCCCTGATGCCCGACGTGGTGGTGACCGACATCCGGTTGCCGGACGGGAGTGGCCTCGACATCACCCGGCAGCTCAGAGCGGCCCATCCCAGCATGGGCATCGTGGTCCTCACCATGTACGCGGGCGACGATCAACTCTTCGCCGCGCTGGACGCCGGCGCTTCAGCATTCGTACCGAAGAATTCACCCGCGGACGACGTGGTCGCCGCCGCCCGGCACGCCCACTCCTCGCCCAATGCCTTCAGCGCGGCTGAGCTTGCCGAGGCGATGAAGCGCCGGCTCGCTCCCACCGGCCCGCAGCTCTCGCCCCGGGAGACTCAGGTCCTGCACCTGCTCGCGGACGGCCTGTCGGTCGCCGGGATATCCAAGAAGCTGTATGTCAGCGAGTCGACGGCCAAGACGCACATCTCGAAGCTTTACGGCAAGCTCGGGGCCGGCAACCGCGCCCAGGCCCTGATGACGGCGTTGCGGCTCGGCCTGCTCAGGACCGACTCCGTGGCCCGGGAGTAGGGTTCTTCGCCCGTGTCAATGGGCTGGACGGTCGTCCTAGTAGGGCCCCGCGGCCGATTCCCCCGCGCTCCTACCGAGAGCATTCTCTAAGGGCTGGCCTCGAGGGGGGGACAGCACCAACCTTCCGGCCGGAGAGGACGCCATGTTCGCAAGCGTCACCGCCTACCTCAGCACCGTCCTGCAGATGCAGGCGCACTACTGGCTGGACCGCAAGAACGACGAGGGTGCCTCGGCGGTGGAATACGGCCTGCTGGTCGCCGCGATCGCGGCCGTCATCGTGGGCATCCTGTTCACCTTCGGCAGCACCATCAGCGGCGTGCTGGGCCGCACGAACACGTGCGTGACCACCACCGGCGGCACCTGCACCTAGCAGCCCGGCATGCGGACCTGAGCCAATCTGTCAATAGGCCGCGCGGCCACAGTTGCAAAGCCGTGCAGCCGATCCCGCCATGCCTGTCACGGGTGCATCCTCGGCATGGCCGCCCTCCTTGGGGGACACCAGCCATTGCGAAGGAAGGACACCCATGTTCGCAAGCATCACCGGCTACCTCAGCGTGGCCCTGCACATGCAGGCGGACTACTGGTCGCGCAAGAACGACGAGGGTGCCTCGGCGGTGGAATACGGCCTGCTCGTCGCCGCGATCGCGGCCGTCATCGTCGCCATCCTCTTCACCTTCGGCAACACCATCAGCAGTGTCTTCAACAGCACCAACACCTGCGTCACCAGCAAGGGCAGCACCTGCCCGTAGAGCGATCGCGAGCGGGCTGCTGCCCAGCCTGTCAATGGGCCGGTTAGGCAAAGTTGTCCGGCCAGGCAGCCGATACCAGCTCACCCGCACCGGGTGCACTCTCTCCATGGCTGCCCTCGAGGGGGAGTACCCGACGTCAATCAACCGGAGGACACCATGTACGCAAGCATCACCGCCTACCTCAGCACCGCTGTGCAGATGCAGGCGCACTACTGGCTGGACCGCAAGAACGACGAGGGTGCCTCGGCGGTGGAATACGGCCTGCTGGTCGCCGCGATCGCAGCCGTCATCGTCGCCATCCTGTTCACCTTCGGCAAGACCATCAGCACCGTGTTCACCAACACGAACACGTGCATCACCAACAAGGGTGGCACCGGCTGCTAGCGGGCCGCGGACCCGCCGGGGCACGATTCGCAGCCTCCGGCACAGAGCATGGCCCAGTCGCACGGTCAGGAGCGCATCGCTCCTGACCGTGCGATTCTTTGTTATCTGCACCGCGTATCAGGCATGATCCTGGTCCTCTCGTGACCAAGTTGCCGGCCCACTGCGATCAGCCGGCGTCGGGCTCGCCCACCCGGCCCGCGACCGGCCGGCTCGCCGAGGTCGTCCCCTGGCTCGCCGTGCTGGGCTTCGCGCTGCAGGGGCTGCGCCCGCTGACGGATCAGGACACCTGGTGGCACCTGCGCACCGGTGAGTGGATCGTCGGCCACCGGCGACTGCCCACCGCGGACCCCTGGTCGTTCACCGAGACGCATCGGTGGATCCCGCACGAATGGCTGTCCGAGGTGCTGCTCTACGCCGCCTACCGGGCCGGCGGATATCCCGGCGTGCTGGTGCTGCGCAGCCTCGTGCTCGGCGCTGTCGCCTTCGTCGTCGTCCGGGAATGCCGCCGGCGGGCGGGCTGGCTGCACGCCACGATTGCCTCGCTGTTGGCGCTGGCCGCGGTCGCGCCCGGCGCCGCCGCCCGACCGCAACTTGCCTCGTTCCTGCTGATGGCGATGTTCGGCGCGGGCCTGCTCCGGGCCGTGGATCGACGCCGGCCGCCGGTGTGGCTCATCGCGCTGGCGTGGCTCTGGGCCAACCTGCACGGGTTGTGGACGGTCGCCATCGCCTTCTACGCCTGCGTGGTGCTGGGCCTGGCGGTGGATCTGGGCCGGCGCAACATCAGGACGCTCGCCGGCTTCGCCGCCGTGGGTGTCGGGATGGTCGCCGCGGCGGCCCTCACCCCGGTGGGACCGAGGCTGCTGCTGTCGCCGTTCGCCGTGCACGGCGTGACGAAGTACGTCACGGAATGGGGGACACCGCACATCACCAGCCTGCCCACAGCGGCCGCCCTCCTGCTGCTCGTCATCGTGGCGATCTCGTGGGCGAGATCAGTACGCGCGATCGCAGCTGCCGAGATCTGCTACGTGTTGGGCGCGGCCGTCCTGGCACTGGCCTATGTCCGCACCGGACCACTGGCCGGCGTGCTCCTCGCCCCGCCGGCGGCCAGGGCCCTGGCCGAGCTGTTCGCCGAGCCGGTGACCGGACTCCGGTGGTCCCGGCGGCTGACGGCGATCGGCGCGGCAATGGTGCTGGGCACCGCCGGCATCGGCAGCGTCGTGTTGGCGTCCGGGGATGCCATCCATCCGCCGGCTCCGGCCTCGGCCAGCCGAACACTGGACGCCCTGCCCGGCCGCGCCAGGGTGCTCGATCAGTTCGACCTCGGCAACTGGATGCTCTGGACGGCGCAGGACACCTCCCCCGCCGTCGACGGGCGGTACGAGATCTACGGGAGCCGCTACATCACCCACTACCTCGACGTTCTGGACAAGCGGGGCGATTGGAAGCGGTTCGTCGCCGACAGCCGAGTCGAGGCGGCCTGGCTGCACGTCGGCGTCCCGCTGATCGACGGCCTGCGCCGGGAACTGGGTTGGACCGTGGCGTGGACCGACGGCAAGACGATCATCCTGGTGCCGCCGGCCCGCTGACTGTCATCTCGCTGCGCTCGATGCTCGCTCGATCAGATCGTCAGCAGGGTGCCCAGCCGCTCGGCGACGCTGTCCCAGCGCCAGTCGCGTTCCACCCAGGCCCGGCCCTTCTCCCCCATGGCACGGGCGGTCGCCTCGTCGGCCAGCAGCCCCGCGACCCGACCGGCCACCGCTGCCTGCGACCGGCCGTCCACGACGTGGCCCGTCGCACCATCGAGCACTGCATCGGGGGCACCGCCGGAGTCGCCGGCCACCACCGGGAGCCCGGCCGCGGCGGCTTCCAGGTAGACCATGCCGAGGCCTTCGACGTCCAGCCCGCGCCGGCGGGTACGGCACGGCATCGCGAAAACGTCGCCGGCCGCGAAGTGGGCCGGCAGCTCGGCCCCCCGCACCGCACCGGTGAATATCACGTCGCCGGCGACTCCGGAGCGGGTCGCCAGCCGGCGCAACCGCGGCAGGTCCGGTCCGTCGCCGACGAGCAGCAGGGCCGCACCAGGCACGGCCGACCGGATCACCGGCAGGGAACGGATAAGCACGTCCTGGCCCTTGCGCGGCACCAGTCGGGACACGCACACGACCACGGGCCGACCGGCCAGGCCGAGCCGCTGCCGCAGGGCGGCTCCGTCGCCGCCGGACGGGGCGAACACCGACGTGTCCACCCCCGGTGCCAGCCGCTCGAGTCGCACCGACGGCCCGAACCCGGCGGCCAACCGCGACCGGGTGTATTCGCCCAGAAAGGTGACGACGTCGACGGCCGACCCGATCCGCCGAAGCAACCTCCGGGCGCCCGGCAGCGCGGCCCAGCCGACCTCGTGACCATGGGTCAGAGCCACCAGGCGGGTCACCCCGGCTGCGCGCAGCGACGGCGCCAACAGGCCGAGCGGTGCCGCCGCGCCGAACAGCACCGCGTCGCACCGGTGTGCGTGGGTCAGCGCTGCGGCCCGCCGGGCCACCGCCCGGGTCGGCAGCAGCACCGACCCAGGATGGCGGATGACCGGGAAGCTCTGTGCCGCATCGAAGGCCGCACACCCGGGAGACGACGAGGCATAGACGACGACCGACCCGGCCGGCCGGCCGGTCACCAGGGCGTGTACGAACGACTGGATGCCGCCCTGCCGAGGCGGGAAGTCGTTGGTGATGACGAGGGTGCGGGTCACCGGGCGTGCAGCTTCTCCCAGTCCCTGGCCAGCGCGATGCGCTGCGGGCTGGACGGGTGGCCGGCGAACAGCGCGTAGGCGATCGGATGGGGACTCAGGTCGGACAGGTTGGTGATCGCCAACCGCTTCTCCCCGTCGATGAAGGCGGCGGGATCGGCCGTCAGGTCCAGCGAGTGCACGTCGGCGCGCGCCTCGATGCGCCGCGACACCAGGTTCTGCAGTGGCATGCTCAGGACACCACCGATGGCGACGAGGGCGAGTAGTAAGGCGATCGACCGGCCGTCGGCCAGGCCCGGCACTCCGGCCCGCCTCAGCAACCACGGGCTGCCGAGCAACAGATAGCCCAGGCAGCAGGCGACCGCGGCACCCAGTGCGCCGACCAGTGTGCCGTGCAGCACGTCACCCCGCTTGGCATGCCCCAACTCGTGGGCCACCACCAGGCGCACCTCCGCCGGTGGCGCCTGCTTCAACAGCGTGTCGTAGACGACGATCCGCCGGGTGGAGCCGAACCCGGAGACGTAGGCATTCAAGGAGGCCGTCCGCCGTGACGCATCAGCGACCAGGACGTCCCGCGCCGGCACGTGGTCGGCCCGGGCGAGGTCGAGCAACGACGTGCGCAACTCCCCCGCGGGCATCGGCGTGAACTTGTTGAAGACCGGCTCGACCACCACCGGGTAGAAAAAGGACAGTGCGAAGACCAGTGCCGCCGACCCCACGGCGGTCCAGGCCCACCACGTGCGGGGCGCCGCCCGTACGACGGCCAGCAAGGCGAGCAGCACACCGGTGGTGAGGACGACGCCGAGCCCCAGCCCCTTGAGCAGGTCGAGGGACCAACCACCCCAGTCCTGAGTGGACAGGCCGGATCTGCGCAGGACGGTCTCGGAGTACGCGTCGAACGGCAGCGTGACGAGCCGGCCGATCACCGCGAGAGCCAGGCAGCCCAGCACCACCTGCCATCCCCAGCCGCCACCGAAGGGCCGGGCCAGCGCGCCGATCAACCGCGCACCCGACGACGTCAGCCCGAGCAGCGCGGCCGTGACCAGGCCGACGGCGAGGCTCAGGTAGGCGGCCGGCCGGAGAGCCCGGTGGAACGCCTCCTCGCGGTGGATCTCCGCCGGGTTGAAGTCGCGTTCGGCTGACGCGCGCGTCGGCCCTCCCGGTGGGGTGTCGATGACACGCCACGGTGTCGTGAGCGCGATCACGGCAGTCAGAGCGGCGGTGAGCACCACGAGCGCCGCCGCGGCCGCCAGGCGAGAGCTCACGCCAGTTGCTTGGCCAGGTAACCGCGCCACCGGAGGGTGAACTGCGCCCGGGTGAGGTGAAGCTGGGAGCGCAGCGCGGCATCGACCCCGTCGGCGGTCGTGGCCGCGCTGCCGACGGCCCGGTAGAACCGCACCAGCCCGGTCACCCCGACCAGGGACGCGATCAGCCGGCAGGCCAGCCAGGACATCTCGTAGACCTGGGCGAGCCGGGCGTTTCCGCCACCGAAGTCGGCATTAGCCGGGAGTGCCCTGGGAGCCCGGCCGGCCCGCAGGTCGACCACCAGCTCGTGACCTGCGGCCTCCACCGGCACTCCCGTACCGAGGTAGCCGACGTAGTCGGCGAATCCCTCAGCCAGCCAGGTGGGCGTCACGCCGGTGGTGAAGGCCCGGCTGGCAACGTGGGTGATCTCGTGTTGCAGGACTACCCGCCGGCCCAACGACCCCAGCTTGGCGAAGTTGGGCGGGTTGACGATGACCCGGTCACCCGCCGGTATCCCGGAGTTGCCGGTCAGTTCCGCCGTGGCGACGGCGGCGATCTGACTGAGATTGGTGCCGTCCTCGATGATGCGACTGAGCTCGGTCTGGGTGTCCGGCACCAGCACGACGACCTTGCCGGCCCAGTCGCGTCCCCAGACCGCGGTGACCCGTGGGATCGCGGCCTCCGCCACCTGCCGGATCGTGTTCAGGGAGCGTCGCGAACGGGGATGGCCCAGCACCAGTGTGGTGGCCGTTCGGGAGGCGAGTACGGGTCCGAAGTCCCACAACCCGCGTGCGGACTTACGGCCCTCGGCGTCGAAGTCGTCGTCGGCGCCGATATACCACCCCTGGACCCGCTTGACGAAGGTGAATTGCTGGCCCCCCGAGGTGTCCGCGCTATCGAAACCCGCCAGCCGGTAGTTCACGCTGACTTGTGGCGCCCACACCGGCGCATGGAACGTCGCCACCCGCTGCGGGGGGACGATCAGCTCGTGGTCGGGGTCGACGTCGTAGGACCACGAGCCCAGTGGGACGTCCCGCAGGTTGTCGAACAGCCGAGCCTGACGGGCGTAGAAGGCGACGCCTGCCCGGTCGATGCCGGCGAGGAAGGCGACCCGGTCGCGGTGCAGCAGTGCGCTGCTGCGGGCACCGAGCAGGGCGCGAACGGCCGCGGTCCGCCTGACCCGCTCCGCCGAGGCAAAGGTCGGCAGATCGCCGGAGATGCGCGGCGCGGGACGGCCCTGCGGCCCCGCCAGCAGCGGAGTCCGCAGCCCTCCTCCGCCGGCGAGGTAGACGACCCCGACCACACCAGCGGTGAATTGAGTGGCGATCGCGACGGCCAACGCGACGACCAGCCAGCGAGCCGCTGGTCCACGCTGCCGCTGCGCCGTCACGCCGTCATCGTACGGAACCAGCCGCGACGAACGTGTGCGGGCAGCGCAGCGAGCTGACGGCTAGGGCGAGCGAGCATCGAGCGAAGCGAGGAGCGCAGCGAGCTGACGGCTAGGGCGAGCGAGCATCGAGCGAAGCGAGGAGCGCAGCAAGCTGACGGCTAGGGCGAGCGAGCATCGAGCGAAGCGAGGAGCGCAGCAAGATGACGGCTAGGGGCGGACGGCTCCCACGTAGTTGGACTGGATGGGAGCGATCTTGATGGGTTGCCCGAAGGTGGATGCGTGAATCATCTGATTGTTGCCGACATACATCGCGACATGGTGAATGGGGCTGTAGAAAAACAGCAGGTCGCCGGGCTGCAGCGCGGAGCGGGAAACATGGGGGCCACTGCTGTACTGCAGGCGGCTGGAGTGCGGCAACTTCACCCCAGCCGCGCCCCAGGCGTACATCGTCAGACCCGAGCAGTCGAAGCTGTTGGGTCCCGCCGCGCCCCAGACGTAGGGCTTGCCGAGTTGGGCGTACGCAACCCGCAGCGCGATGCGGGCGTTGCCGGTGGCGGGGCCGGTGTAGCTGCCGCCGATCACGCCGCCGCCGCTTCGCGACCGGGCGGCCCGGGGCAGCGAGGCGTTCAGCTTGGCGAGGTCGCGCTCGATGGAGGCCTTGCGTGCCCTCAGCGTCGCCGCGTTCTTGGCCTGGTCCACGAGCTCGCCCTTGATCTTGGTCTGGCTCTTGGCGAGTTGCTTGCGGGCGTCCTTGAGCTGGTTGATCTCCTGGCGCTGGGTCCGGCTGAGGTTGTCGAGCATCGACATCTGGTCGAGGAACGTCTGCGGGGAGCCGGTCTGCACCAGGGAGGACATCACGTCGATGCGCGCACCGCGGTAGACGGAGGCGGCGAACTTGGACACCGCTGCGGTGTAGGTATCGACCTTCTTCGACTGACGTGCCGCCTCTGTGCGCAACTCCTTTTCCCGGGCCTGGCTGCGACCGAGCAGCACGCTGGCGGTGTTGTAGTCCTCTGTGGCCTTCTCGAGCCTGGTCTGCAACTCGGCGGCGGTGTGCCGCCCTTGGGCCGTGGTCGGCGCGGCGAGACTGTTGGTGGCCGGCAGCACGATCAGCCCGACGAGGGCCACGGCGAGAAGTGCGCACCTACGAGATGGACGAGCCGACACGAGTCTGGATGCCACGGACCTTCGGGCTCCTCTTCCTCGACTGCCTACCGAGTTAGCTGACGGGTTCGGACCGGAAGCTGGCCCTACGCTCCCCACCTGCGAGAGCGATTCACCCCACGTGCTCGGGTTCCCGGCTCGGTCACCCGGCATGAAGCCGCGCGACTGATTAGGCAGAGCTGCCAGGCCTCGTTCGGGTTGAACGAGTGACCCACCGTGACAGCCGAAGCGAACTCTAAGGAGGCGGGGGCGCCGCCGCAAGGCCGACCGGCACCAGATTTGTGGAAAGAAGACCGGCTTTATCCATCACCCGTTCGGCGGATCCCGTCGTTGTCACAGTCGGCTACCGAAAGTGACGGAGGGCTCATCAGCCCGCCCGCCGATCACCACCCGGCGGGCGCCCGGCGACCAACCGCAGCCGCGGCACCAACCCCCCTTCGGCAAGTGCTTCGAGTGCGCTGCGCTCCGCGGCGTCGAGCTCGACTCCCTCCGGTGGAGCACCCAGCAGGACGGTCACCACACAGTCGCCGCAGGCCAGCCCGCGCACCGCGCAAGCGTCACAGTCGATGAGCATCTCGTCTCCTCCGGATCGACCACTCGGCCGCGGGGAAGGGCCGGCGTCATGTCGAGCAGCACGTTACGAGGGCGGTACGACAGTTTTGCCGTCACCGAGCCCTGCCGACGCGACCAGGCCGGCTGTCAGGAGCGCTCGAGGTGGCCGAGCAGCGCCGGGGACGCGACGGCGTAGGCACCGGCGCGGCGAGCAGCATCGGCGACCTCCCGGTCGCTGGAGACCACTGCCAGCACCCGACCCGGCGGCTCGGCACCGACCAGCCGGCCGATCAACTCGTCGGCCGTCTCGCCGATCTGGCTGAACAGCACCCGCACCCCGCGCGGTGACGCCGGCGCGACGGGCAGCCGCTCCGCGCCGTCGAAGGCCACCGTCACCTCGGCCCCGGTCTGCGCCGCGAGGGCACCGAGCCGTGACACCAGCCGGGTGCGCTGCGCCTCGAGGGGCAGGTCGCCGTACCCGGCCTTGGTCACGTTGTAGCCGTCGATGATCAGGTGGACGTGGGGCAGCGCCAGCAGCTGGTCGACCTGGGGCGGATATCCGGGCAGGTCGCCCTCCGCGCCGGTGGCCGCGACCACGAGGTCCGCCGGACGCTCCCTCGTCGGGCTGAGCGCGAGCTCACGACGCAAGCCCTGCGCGGCATTCACGAGGGTGTCGAGCAGCAGCCACAGCCGCGCGTCATCGCCGGCGCGCCCCTCGCGGGCACCTCGCCGGGCCGACTCCGCTGCCGCCGAAGCTCCCGCCAGTTGGAGTCGCACCCGGCGCAGGTCCGCTTCCAGCCGGGACTGCGCCGTAGCGAATCGCTGTCGCTGCGCTGCCACCTCGGCCGTTGCGCGCAACGAGTCCTCCACCGCTTGCCGGCACTTCTTCACCTGCTCCCGCAGCTCCCGGCGCAGCGCCTCGCCGTCCGCAGCCGACCGGGCCACCTCGGCCCGGGCACGGCGGCCCTGCTCGCGCATCTCGGCCTGCAGGCCGGCGAGTCGCTCGGTGAGCAGGTTGACCTGCCGGCCGGCGTCCTCGACGGCGGCGCTGCGCGCTCGGGTGCCGGCGACATCCCGCGCCTGTTCGATCAGCTCGACCCAGCCGACCGGCCGCAGCAGGTAGGCCAGCGCCGCGGCGTGCACAGGATCCGCAGCCGGTGGCAGGACACCGGCCTCGACCGAACGCGACAGCGGGTCGTCGCGAACCGTCACGGCCACCCGCTCGCGGAACTCCGGGTCGTCCTCCAGTGCCGCTGCCAGCGCCCCGGCCGCGGCGCGGGCCCGCTTGCCGGGCGTGAAGCGGGCAAAGGGCCGCAAGGTGCGCGGCACAGCCTCGTCACCCATCCTGCCCAGAGCGCCCGAGGCGAGGGTGAGCACGCGGGCCCGCACCTCGGCGGTGAGCGGGGCCGCCGGCTCGCTCACACCACTCCCGCCGCCCGCAGCTCGGCGATCTGCTCCGCCGTGCGGCCCAATTCCTGCAGGACGGCGTCGGTGTCGGCGCCGAGTGGCGAAGGCGGCCCGCCGACACGTCCCGGTGTCGCGGCCAGGCGCGGCACCACGCCGATCCGGCCGTCGCCGGTGACCATGCCGCGGGCCCGCGCGTTGGGGTCGGCGAAGGCCTCCCCGAGATCGAGTACGGGTGCGACGCATGCGTCCCGCCCGGCGAAGCACTCCATCCACGCGTCGCGGCCTCTCGTACCGAAGGCGGTCTCGAGCGCCGCGCGCAGCTCGCCCTGACGGGCCGGGTCCAGCTGCGCGTCGAACAGCTCAGGCAGCCCGAGGACGGCGAGCAGCTCGGCGAAGAACTTCGGCTCCAACGCCCCGACCGCCAGGTGCCGCCCGTCGGCGCAGGTGTAGACGCCGTAGCAGGCGAAGCCACCACCCAGCAGGCCCTCGCCCGGCCTCGGCTGCTGACCGGAGACGGCGTAGGCGCCGGCATGGATCGACAGCCAGGACAGCACGCCGTCGGTCATCGCGACGTCGCAGAACTGCCCCTCCCCGGTCCGGTCACGTACCCGCAGAGCGGCGAGGGTCGCGACGACGGCCAGCAGTCCCCCGGCGCCGATGTCGGCGATCTGCAGGCCGGGCTGGTGCGGACCGGCTACGGACCCGGTGAAGGACAGCGCTCCGGAGTACGCGAGATAGTCGATGTCATGCCCGGCGACGGCGCGGTAGGGCCCGTCCGATCCGTAGCCCGAGATCGCGACGTAGACCAGTCGCGGGTTGGTCTCCCGCAGTGCACCGAAGCCCACGCCCAGCCGGTCCATCACCCCGGGCCGGAAGGACTCGACGAGCACGTCACCGGTGGCGACCAGTTGCAGCAGCAGGTCGCGGCCGGCCGGCACCCTCAGGTCGATGGTGATCGACCGCTTCCCCCGATTGAGCGCCAGGTGCATGCCCGACTCGCCGTCGGCTCGCAATGGCGGGAATCCGCGGATGCCGTCGCCCCGGCCGGGTTGCTCCACCTTCAGTACGTCGGCGCCGAGGTCGGCCAACAGCAGGGTCGCGTAGCCACCCGGCAACAGCCGGGACAGGTCGAGCACCTTGAGGCCGGCCAGCGGTGGCTCAGCCACCAGCCGCTCCCCCGTCGGGGCGGGCCACCACCTGCACGGTGTCGACCCCGTCGCACCAACGGCAAGTCACCCGCTCCACGGTGTCCACCAGCACCTCGCGCTCCTCCACCCGTGGCTCGCCGGACAGTCCGACGTGGAGGTATTCCCTGGCCCGGGTGGTGCGCACCACGTCGAAGCGGGTGAGGTTGCCGCACTGGGCGCATCGCCAGCGGCTGCCCTCGTCGGGAGTGGGCACGGCCATCCACCCAGTGTTTCAGAGCCACTGAGCACCTCCCTGCTTTGAGCACCTCCCCCGGTTTTGTCGGAGGGCGCACCTAGCGTCCGCGGCATGGCTCCACCGGCCCCCCGCCCAGTCGCACGCTATGTGCAGGCGAGCTTCGACGAGCTCGGGGAGCCGCTGCGCGAGGTGACCTTCGTGGTCGTCGACCTCGAGACCACCGGGGGTTCGCCGGCCGACAGCGCGATCACCGAGATCGGCGCGGTCAAGGTGCGCGGCGGCGAGGTCGTCGGGGAATTCCAGACCCTGGTCAACCCGTGCCGTGGCATCCCGCCCTTCATCGCCGTGCTCACCGGCATCACCGACGTCATGGTGGCAACCGCGCCGACGATCAGTGCGGCGCTGCCGGCGTTCCTGGAATTCGCCCGTGCCAGCGTGCTGGTCGCCCACAACGCGCCCTTCGACCTGGGCTTCCTCCGCGCCGGCTGCGCGGCACTGGGCCTGCCGTGGCCGGGCTGGCGGCACCTGGACACCGCGGTGCTGGCCCGCCGCGTGCTGAGCCGGGACGAGTCGCCCGACTGCAAGCTGGCCAGCCTCGCCCGGCTTTTCCGGGCCGGCACCCAGCCCTGCCACCGTGCGCTGGCCGACGCGCGGGCCACCGTCGACGTGCTGCACGGCCTGCTCGGACGAGTCGGCAATCTCGGTGTGCAGTCGCTCGACGAGCTGCAGACCTTCACCTGCCAGGTGAGTCCGGCCCAGCGGCGCAAGCGGCACCTCGCCGATGCGCTCCCGCACGCCCCGGGCTGCTACGTCTTCCGGGATGCGCAGGGCCGCCCGCTCTACGTCGGCAAGAGCAAGGATCTGCGATCGCGGGTGCGCAACTACTTCGTCTCCGGCGAGACCCGCTCGCGGATGCGGGAGATGGTGGGCCTGGCCGAGCGGGTCGACGCCCTGGTGTGCGCGCACGTGCTCGAGGCCGAGGTCCGCGAGTTGCGGCTCATCGCCGAGCACAAGCCGCGCTACAACCGCCGGTCGAAGTTTCCCGAGCGCACGGTCTACCTCAAGCTCACCGTCGAGGCCTATCCCCGGTTGTCGATGGTGCGGGCCGTTCGACCCGATGGTGCCAGCTACCTGGGGCCGTTCGGGTCCCGGTCGGCCGCGGAGCAGGCGATGCGGGCCGTGCACGACGCCGTCCCGCTTCGCCAGTGCACGAAGCGGCTGTCCGTGCGGTCGCCGTCCCGAGCCTGCGCGCTCGCCGAGATGGGCCGGTGCGGGGCGCCGTGCGAGCACAGCGAATCCGTCGAGCAGTATGCCGTCCACGCGCAGGCCTTCGTGGCGGCCGTCGACGGCGACCCGGCAGCCGTGGTCACCCCGCTGCTCGCCCGCATCGCCCGGCTGTCGGCGGGCGAGCGGTTCGAGGAAGCGATAGCGGTGCGCAACCGGCTGGCCACCCTCCTGCGCATGTGCATCCGGTTGCAGCGATTGCGCTCCTTCACCGGCGTCGCCGAGCTCACCGCCGCCCGCAGGTCGGCGACGGGCGGATGGGACCTGGCGCTCGTGCGGCACGGCCGGCTGGCCGCCGCCGGGAGCGTGCCGCGCGGTGCCGGCCCGTGGCCCTATGTCGACGCGCTCCGGGCGACCGCCGAGACGGTGACCCTCGAGCCCGGTCCGGCGCCGTGCGCGACTGCGGAGGAGACGGAATGCGTGCTGCGCTGGCTGGACCAGCCGGAGACGCGAATCGTCCAGATCGACGGCTGCTGGTGCTCCCCCGCCCGCGGCGCGGCGCGGCTGCACGAGTGGCTGGCGGCGGCGCCGCCAACATCGACACCGTCGGCGTCGACCAGGGGTAGCCCAAGATGATCACAGCGATCGTGATGATCAATGTCGCGACCGACAGCATCCCGGAGGTTGCCCAGACACTCGCCGACGTCGAAGGAGTGAGCGAGGTCTACTCCGTCGCGTGGTCCTCGACACCACCAAGGCCCGGGCCCTCGGCCGGCGGCCAACCGGCAGTTCAGGAATCCCGCACACCCCCACCACGTGGCAAGTCCGGGGAAAAACGTCGCTTCCAGGGCCGTTGAGCCGACGTTTTCCCGGAACTTGTCGGGTCGCCCCCCGGAACCTGCCGGGTGGTCCGCGGTGGTCAGGACGGGGGGCGGGCGGCGGCCGAGGTGGCGACCCACCGGTCGAGGAGCGCGGCAGCCGCTCCGCTGTCGACCGACTCCACCGCCCTGGGCAGGGCAACAGCGAGTATCTGCGGCACCGGCCCGCTCAAGCCGTCGAAGGCGGCGATGGCCGCGGCGGCGTTGAGCAGCACCGCATCGCGTACCGGGCCGGTGACGCCGCCGAGCACCATCCGCGCGGCGGCGGCGTTGTCGGCCGCATCGCCGCCGCGGAGGTCCTCGACGGACGACCGGGCCAGGCCGAGGTCAGCCGCGTCGAACACCGACTCGGCCACCCCGCCGGCATGCACCGCCCAGACCCGGTTGGCGGCCGTGGTGGTCAGCTCGTCGAGCCCGTCCTCACCGCGGAAGACCAGTGCGGATGCGCCCCGGTCGGCCAGCACGCCGGCGACGACCGGCGCCATCTGCGGGTCGGACACCCCGACCGCCTGAGCGGCCGGCCGCGCGGGGTTGGCCAGCGGGCCGAGGAAGTTGAACACCGTCGGCACACCCAGCTCGCGCCGCGCCACGGACGTGTGCCGGAAAGCGGGATGAAACACCGGGGCGAAGCAGAAGCCGATACCCACCTCGACGACGCAGCGCGACACCCCGGCCGCAGGCAGGTCGACCACGACGCCGAGCTCCTCGAGCAGGTCAGCCGAGCCGCAGGCGGAGGAGGCCGCCCGGTTGCCGTGCTTGACCACGGGCACGCCCGCACCTGCGGTCACCAACGCCGCCATGGTCGAGATGTTGACGGTGCGCGCCCGGTCGCCGCCGCTGCCGCAGGTGTCCACAGTGCGCATCGGCACGTCCAGCGGGGTGCAGTTGGCGAGCATCACGCGAACCAGACCGGCCACCTCTTCGGGAGTCTCGCCCTTTGCCCGCAAGGCGACAGCGAAGCCGGCGATCTGGGCCGACGTCGCCTGACCCGCCATGATCTCGCTCATCGCCCAGGCGGTGTCCTCCGCGGTGAGCGAGGCGCCGCCGAGCAACGCCGAGAGCAGCGCCGGCCAGCTCACCGGGACACTACTGGCCCGCCGGCTGGCGGGTGGCCGTGCGCAAAAGGACCGCCACGGCCTGAGCGGCGTCCACCGGGTCGAGCGGATGCACGAGGACCGCGTCGCACTGTGACCACGAGGCGAGCCATCGATCGGCCTGCCGGCCCACGATCACCAGCATCAGCGGGCAGTCGGTGATCTCGTGCTTGAGCTGGCGGCAGATGCCGAGCCCGCCGGCCGGCCAGGCCTCACCGTCGAGAATGCACAGATCTATGCCGCCGGCGTCGACCAGGGCGACGACCTTCTCCTGCGTGGCGGCTTCGACGTACTCGATCCGGCCGACGTCTCCGGCCGGACGCCGCCCGACGGTCGTCCTGATACGCTCGCGGACCTGGTGATCCTGGCTGTAGACGAGCACGGTCCAGCCCTGGGTCGAGCTGCTCATCGCGGCGGCTCCGGATCAGATGAGGGAACGGAACTGATGGGCGAATGCTATCGCCGCGCGCCGGACAGCAGATCGTGGCCAAGAAAATCGGAGGCCCCCGTCCCCCCTCCGGGACGCGGGCCTCCGATCTGGACTAACGCGGGAAGCGGCGTAAGGACACGGGTCGCGGACGACTCACGGGTCCACCGAAGCGGCCTGCTGCGCCTCCAGCCGATCGAGCCGGCGATCCTCCCGCCGCGCTTCGCGTTCGGAGGCGCGCATCCACTGGGCCACCAGCACGCCGAGCATCAGCACAGCCACCAGGTCACCGGAGGCCCACAGCAATCCGCCGCCCACAGCTTGGTCGGCCAGGTGATCGATCTGCGGGGCCGCCACCGCGTAGTAGTGGCCGGCGATCAGCTGCCGGGACTGCATGATGGTCAGCCCGAGGATGGCGTGGAAGGGCAGGGAGGCGAACATCAGCAGGGCGCGGAACGGGTACGCCACTCTGCCGGGCACCGGGTCGAGGCCGATCAGCGGCCAGAAGAACAGGCAGCCGACCGTCAGGAAATGCACGTGGATCAGTTGGTGCAGCAGGTCGTTGCGCAGGCTCGCCTCGTACCATCCGGTGAAATACAGCGCGTACGAGCTGAGGGTGAACAGCGCGAAGCCGACCAGTGGAAAGGTCAGCACGGCCGCCACCCGGCTGTGCAGCATGGCAAGCAGCACGCGGCGGGGCCGTGGCGACAGCGTGCGGAGGGCGAGGGTGACCGGCGCGCCCAGGGCAAGGAAGATCGGCGCGACCATGATCAGGATCATGTGCTGGACCATGTGCGCGGAGAACAACGTGTGGTCGTATGCGGCGAGGCCCGACAGGGTGGCGACCGCGACGGCACCGAGCCCGCCGGCCAGGAAGCTCACCGTGCGCAGCGCCGGCCAGCGGGCACCCCGGCGGCGCAACCGGCCGACGCCGTAGAGGTACGTCGCCGCGGCCGCGAGGAGGATCAGGGCCGGCCACTGCACGAGGGAGGTCGCGGTGACCAGCCGTACCGGGGTAAAGGCCGGTCCCATCGCGTCGGCGAGCGACATCCCCGTCACGCCGCCAGCGTAGGCGGCGCGCCCGGGAGGCCGACCCGACCCCAGCGGCGGAGCTGCCTATGCCCATAATGATCCGGTGACGACGGCCCCCGGGATCACGGCGTTCGACAAGAGCCAGATCCACTCCATGACCCGGCCCAACATGGTCAGTGTCGGCACCATCGTCTGGCTCTCCTCGGAGCTGATGTTCTTCGCCGGCCTGTTCGCGATGTACTTCAACATCCGGGCGACCACCGAGGGACCCTGGCCGCCCGAGAGCACCCATCTCAACTTCTGGTTCGCCACCGCCAACACCACCGTGCTGCTGGCGTCGTCGATCACCTGCCAGCTGGGTGTCTTCGCTGCGGAGCGCGGCAACGTCTACGCGCTGCGCCGGTGGTTCACCCTCACCTTCTTCATGGGCCTCGCCTTCGTGCTCGGCCAGACCTACGAATACTCCAACCTCATCCGCGAAGGCACCACGATCTCCTCCGGCGGTTACGGCTCGGTGTTCTACATCACCACCGGCTTCCACGCGATGCACGTCTCCGGCGGCCTGATCGCCTTCATCTTCCTGCTGATCCGGTCCGGTCTCGGCCGCTTCACTCCGGCACAGGCCACCAGCGCCATCGTCGTCTCGTATTACTGGCACTTCGTCGACGTCGTGTGGATCGGCCTCTACCTCACCATCTACGTGCTCCGCTGAGTCGAGGGATGCCCATGACCGACAGGCCCGTCCGCCGCAAGGGTGGCCGATTCCGGCGTTCCTCCGGGCTGGTCGTCGTCGGCGTCGCGCTCGGTCTGATCAGCGTCGGCTACGCACTGGCCAGTCCCGGCCGGGGGGGCACATCGGCGGTAGCCGCGCCCGACGACGCCGCACAGGGCCAGCGGCTCTACAACCAGAGCTGCATCAGCTGTCACGGCCGCAACCTGCAGGGTGTGCCGTCGCGCGGGCCGAGCCTCGTCGGCGTCGGCGCCGCCGCCGTGGACTTCCAGGTGAGCACCGGCCGGATGCCCGCGCCCTACCAAGCCGCCCAGATCCCGCGCAAGCCGCCGGTGTTCGACGAGGCGCAAGCCAGGCAGCTCGCCGCGTACGTCCAGTCGATCGGCGGCGGTCCCGAGATCCCGACCGGCTCGCTCTCCGACGGGGATCTGGCGCGTGGCGGCCGGCTGTTCCGGCTCAACTGCGCGTCGTGTCACAACTTCGTCGGCGAGGGCGGCGCGCTGTCCAGCGGCAAGTACGCCCCGCCGTTGCGGAAGGCGACCCGTACACAGGTCTACGAGGCGATGCTCACCGGCCCGCAGAGCATGCCGGTATTCGGTGACAACCAGCTCACGCCGCAGGAGAAGCAGGACATCATCGCCTACGTCGAGTCGCTCAAGCACGAGCGTGATCCCGGGGGGCTTGCCATCGGCCGGATCGGCCCGGTGCCGGAGGGCCTGGTCGTCTGGCTGCTGGGAATCGGCCTCGTGCTGATCGCCACGTTATGGATCGGGGTGAAGGCATGACCAACCGCCCACCGAGCGGTGGCCTGCCGGGCGACACGCCCGAACAGGACTTGCTGGAGCTCGTCCGCGAGGGGGCGGCCCGTGACGGCGTGGAGTTCGTGCACTACCGGCCGCGCTTCGTCGTCCCGGGGACGAAGCTCGAGCGACGGGCCGAGCGCAGGGTCGCATTCTGGCTCATGGTGGCCGCGCTCGGCGGCATCGGCTACCTCCTGGTGTCGATCTTCTGGCCGTGGCGCTACGTCAGCGACCACGGGCCGAACTTCCTCTTCACCCCGCTGCTGGGCATCTGCATGGCGCTCGGCCTGGGGGGCCTCGGCATCGCGGTCATCGGATTCGGCAAGTGGCTGATGCCGGAGGAGGAGGTGATCCAGCACCGCCACGACGGGCGGTCCGACGAGTTCGACCGGGTGACCACCGTGGCGACCGTACGCGAGGCGGGGGCCAGCGCGGGTCTGCGCCGCCGCGGGCTCATCCTGGGCGCCCTGGGCATGTCCGTACTCGGTCTCACCGGCATGGCGATCGCCCCCCTGATCGGCCTGTTCAAGCGGCCCGGACGCCAGCTGTTCACGACACCGTGGCGCAACGGGGTGCGGCTGGTTCGCGACGACGGCACGCCGATCAAGCCGGCCGACATGAAGCCGGGCAGCATCCAGACCGTCTTCCCCGACGTTCCGGGCGGGAGTACGGCGGCCGACGCCGCGACCATGCTCATCCGGCTGCGGCCGGGCGCGCACGTCGCGATCCGTAAGGGCCGAGAGGACTACAACGTCGACGACTACTTCGCCTACTCCAAGATCTGCACCCACGCCGGTTGCCCGGTGAGCCTGTTCGAGCAGCAGTCCAACCGGCTGCTCTGCCCGTGTCACCAGTCCCAGTTCGACGTGCTCGACTCCTGCCGGCCGATCTTCGGCCCGGCTAGCCGGTCTTTACCACAGCTGCCCATCCGCGTCGACGAGCAGGGATACTTCGTAGCGAAGAGCGACTACACCGAAGCCGTCGGGCCGGCATTCTGGGAGCGTCCATGAAGATCGTCGAGAGGGCAGCCGACCGGGTCGTCGGCAAGGCGGCGGCCCGGGCCGGCGAAGCCGCCGACAACGCCGACGAGCGGCTGGCCATTGCGACCCCGCTGCGCCGGACCTTCAACAAGGTGTTCCCCGATCACTGGTCGTTCATGATCGGCGAGATCGCGCTCTACTCGTTCATCGTCCTGCTCATCACCGGCACTTACCTCACGCTGTTCTTCAACCCTTCCCAGCAGGAGGTCATCTACCAGGGCAGCTATCTACCGCTGCGCGGCATCTCGATGACCAAGGCCTATGCGTCCACACTGGACATCTCCTTCGACGTCCGCGGCGGCCTCATCATGCGGCAGATCCACCATTGGGCCGCTCTGCTGTTCGTGGCCTCGATCGTGACGCACATGTTCCGGATCTTCTTCACCGGCGCGTTCCGCAAGCCGCGCGAGGTCAACTGGCTGATCGGTGTCACCCTGCTGCTGCTGGCTATCCTGGAGGGCGTCTTCGGTTACTCTCTGCCCGACGACCTGCTCTCGGGCACCGGGCTGCGGATCATCTCCTCGATCATCCTGTCGATCCCGGTCGTCGGCTCCTGGCTGAGCTTCGCCGTCTTCGGCGGGGAGTATCCCGGTGAGCTCATCCTCGGCCGGTTCTACATCGCGCACGTGCTGCTCGTGCCAGGCATCCTGCTGGCGCTGATCGGCGCCCACCTGGCGATCCTGGTCCGGCAGAAGCACACCCAGTTCCCCGGGCCCGGCGCCACCGAGGACAACGTGGTCGGCGTGCGCATGTTCCCGACCTTCGCCCTCAAGGGCGGCGGCTTCTTCATGCTGGTGTTCGCGGTGATAGCGCTGCTCGGCGGCATCGTCCAGATCAACCCGATCTGGCTGTACGGGCCCTACAACCCGGCGGTGGTCAGCGCCGGGTCGCAGCCCGACTGGTACGTGGGCTTCCTCGACGGCTCCACCCGGCTGTGGCCGGACTGGGAGATCCGGGCATGGGGCCATACCCTTCCCGCGATCTTCTGGCCCACGGTGGTGCTGCCGGGCGTTCTGTTCACCCTGCTCGCGCTGTATCCCTTCCTGGAGGCGAAGTTCACCAAGGACCGGGCCTGGCACAACCTGCTGCAGCGGCCCCGCGACGTGCCCACGCGCACCGCATTGGGCGCCATGGCGATCGCCTTCTACCTGGTGCTGCTGATCTCCGGCGGCAACGACCTGATCGCCCTCAAGTTCGACATCAGCCTCAACGCGATGACCTGGATCGGACGCGTCGGGCTGATTTTCCTGCCGCCGATCGCCTACTACCTCACCCACCGGCTCTGCCTGGGCCTCCAGCAGCACGACCGTGAGGTGCTGGCGCACGGCATCGAGACGGGAATCATCGTGCGGCTGCCCTCCGGGGAGTTCGTCGAAGTCCATCAGCCGCTCGGCGAGATCGACGCACACGGCCATCCGGTCGAGGTCGACTACGAGGAGACGCCGGTCCCCAAACGGCCCAACAAGATCGGGCTCGCCGGGCGGGCGATCCGTGGATTCTTCACGCCGATCGAGGAGCCTCGGGCCGAGTTGACCCGGCCCGACGGGCAGCCTGGCCCGGCCGCTGAGCAGCGTGAGCTGACCGGCGTAGACGACTGACCCTGCCCCGCCTGGCCCCCGTCGGTGATCATGTCGGTTGCACACCGACACGTCGCAGATCCGGCAAAAGTGCATGATCACCGCACACTGTGACCGCCGCGCGGCGGCCAAGGGCAGGCGGACTACTTGGTGTAGTACTCGAAGAGCAGGCCGCCGGCGGCGATCAGCAGGGCGATGACACCCACGGCTATCAGCCAGTACGCAGGCCAGTAGACCAGCCCCAGCCCGGTGATGGCGGCGGCGCCGGCGATGCCCACCGGCCAGTAGCTGCCGGGACTGAAGAAGCCCAATTCACCGGCACCTTCGGAGATCTCGGCATCGCTGCGGTCCTCGGGACGAGGGGCGATGCGCCGGGCGACGAACGCGAAATACCCGCCGCACAGCGCGCACAGGCCGCCGGAGACGATCAGGGCAGTCCCGCCGATCGGGTCACGCGACCAGGCGAGGTAGACGGCGGCCGACAGGAACAGGAAGACCGTGACGATGAGAAAGATCCGCGCCTCGGTCTTCACCGCTGACTACCGGCTGCAGTACCGAGCTGGCCGCGATCCTGACCGAAGGGCCGGGTGGTTGTCGCGAAGGGTGGCTGGCCGATCGCGCGCAGGGCATCCGCAGTGGTCATCCCCTGCTTGCGGGCGGTCAGGAAGGCGGTGAAGTCGGACTGACTCACGGCGCGGACCTCGAAGTTCATGAATGCGTGGTAGGCGCCGCAGAACTCCGCGCAGTGGCCGACGAAGGAGCCCGTCCGGGTGACGGTCACCTCGAAGGAGTTCGTGCGGCCGGGGATGACGTCCCGCTTGAACAGGAACTCCGGGACCCAGAACGAGTGGACGACATCCGGTGAGGTCTCGGTGAACAGCACGGTCTTGTTCACCGGCAGCACTAGCACCGGGATCTCGTCGGACGAACCGACGGTCTGGACGAAGTTGCCGTTGCGGTCCTGCTGGCCGACGTAGCCGAACTGCCAGTTCCACTTGAAGGCCAGGACGCTGATCTGGATGTCCGGCCGCTTGCTCTCCGCGTTGACGTAGGTCTCGTCGACCGCGGTGTAGAAGAACAGCACGGCGATGATGAGGAACGGCACCACCGTGTAGAGGATCTCGATCGGCAGGCTGTAGCTGACCTGCGGCGGCATCTCCTCGGCGTCCGGCCGCCTGCGGTAGCGGATCGCGGCCCAGAAGATCAGGCCCCAGACGAATACGCCGACGGCCAGGGCGGCGATCGTCGATGACGACCACAGGGTGAGGATCCGGTCGGCCTGTACCGTGACGCCACGGGGGAAGCCGAAGCGGGGCAGGTTGTTCACCGAGCAGCCGGACAGCACCGTCGACAGCGCGACGAGCAGGATGCCGACACCGGCATGCCGGCGCGTCGGGCGGCGCACCCTCGACCGACTCCGAAGCACCTGCCCGCCTCCCGATCCACGCTGCGTTCGCCGGCTGTTGACTGCTTGAAGACAATGCTGCAGGACTGCCGGAAAGACTATCCGGGGCCAGGCGGCCCGGGCTGCCTGGGGTGCCGCGGCGTGCCCTGGGGATGCTCAACGGTCGCCTGGATGCCACCGCGCTGCAGGCCGGGTCAGACCGGTAGGTGGGGACGCACCTCGTTTGCCGCCTGCTCGCCATAGGAGACGCAGAAGCGTTCGATGAAGTCGGCGGGCTTGATCTGGTATTCCTGCGTACCCACCGTCTCGATCACGTTGGTGGCCACCAGGCTGCCGACCTGCGCCGAACGCTCCAGCCCCAGCTGCCAGGACAGTCCGGCGAAGAAGCCGGCTCGGAACCCGTCACCGACGCCGGTCGGATCATGCTTCGCCAGCTCGCGCGCCACCGGCACGTGGATGACCTCGCCGACCCCGCGGCCCTCGATCCGCACCCCGTCGCCCCCCAGAGTGGTGACACGCACGCCCACCCGGTCGAGGACCTGATCGTCGGTGAGGCCGGTCTTCGACTCCAGCAGCTTCTTCTCGTACTCGTTGGTGAGCAGGTAGTCGGCGCCCTCGACCAGCGCAGTGATGTCCTCACCGGACATCCTGGCCAACTGCTGCGACGGGTCGGCCGCGAAGGGGTAGCCGCGCTGGCGGCACTCGGCGGTGTGCCGGACCATCGCCGCTGGATCGTTGGCGCCCACGATCACGATGTCCAGACCACCGAGGCGCTCCACGATCGGCGCGAGTTCGATGTTGCGCGCCTCACTCATGGCTCCGGCGTAGAACGATGCGATCTGGCACATGTCGTCGTCGGTCGTGCACACGAATCGCGCGGTGTGCGCGAGCTCGCTGACATAGACCCCCTCGCAGTCGACATTGTGCCGCTCGAGCCAGGCCCGGTAGTCGGCGAAGTCGGCACCGACCGCGCCGACCAGCGCCGGGTGCAGGCCGAGCTGACCCATCCCGAACGCGATGTTGGCCGCCACACCGCCGCGCCGGACCACGAGCTCGTCGACGAGGAACGACAGGGACACCCGGTCGAGCTCTCCGGGGAGCAGCTGGGTTGCGAACCGCCCGGGGAAATGCATCAGGTGGTCGGTGGCGATGGAGCCGGTCACGGCGATGCGCACGGGGTGGACTTCCTGGGTTCGACAGCCGGAGGAGCCAAGACGACGACAGCCTAACCATCGTAGCGAGCGACCCAGTGCCGCCGAGGCGGAGTCGTCCGCGCCGGGCGAGAGACGGGCGCGGTGAGTTGATAACGGTCGGGTCGGGTGGGAGGTCTTCGGGCCGGACTCCCTCGCAGGAGGCGATCATCAACCGCCGACGGGCCCCCGGGCTGCGGTTCGGCGACGCCCGGGATGGCAGTGCTCGCCGCCGTCGTGGGTTCGTCTTCCTAACGCCGATTTTGACAACCGCGGCCCACACCAGCCGCTCGTCCACCCTGCTCGACGCGCCCATCTCGTGCCGTTGGTGGCCCGGCGATTGGTTAGCAGATATCGCTGACAGCCAGGCGGCGTCTTCGGCGCCCTGGATGACGCGGCGTTGGATGACATGGCGCTGGCACAATGAATCCGTGGGCGTCCAGACTGAGGTCTTCAAACTGTTCCGCTACGAGTCGACGACACCATGCGGGCACGACGTGCTGGTCCGGGCGCGTCAACCCGGCGCGGCGAATGCCGACCAGACGGCCTGCGACGCTGCGGACGCGTTCGCGGATTCGGCGATCGATCACCTGCGGGGCTGGTGGGAACGATGGTCGTTGCGGCGTGAGTGCGTGCAGCAGCACACCTCCCACCTCATCGCGCAGGCCGCCGGGATACCCATCGGCGAAGAACTGCTCGGGAGTGGGCTTCGGCCTCTTCGGGTGTGGGTCGCAGCGGCCGCTCGCGGCCTACCGTGGGCGGTGATCGGTACGGCTGTCGACGAGGCAGCATTCTGGTGCGAGGTGCGCGAGGATCCTGATGCGCTCTCGCTCAAGCCGCAGGCCCCGGTGCCGTTTGACGTCTACTTCATCACTGACGAGGACGGGCGCCTGCATCTGTCGGACAGTTGAGGCTCGCGGTCATCGTCGCCCCGCCACCTGCTCCACCGAAGGCCGGCCACGACCGACCCCGCCTGCGATTTGCTTGACGAACGCCCGGTCACTGCCGAGAGATGGATCATCGAATACGGCCGGGCCAGCGGGCCCGGAGAGCGACGAAACCTACCGCCGGGTACCGGTGTCCAGGTCGGCCGATCGCACCTATGGTGCGAGACATGACGAGGCCGGCACGCACCGACCCACTAGGCGATCTGATCGCTGACGCACGGCAGATGCCGGCCGTGTTCCAGCCGCGGACGCGCCGGTCGCCTCCCCCGCAGGAAGCGGCCGCGGCAGAGACGCCGGCCGGCGAGGGAGCGGAGGCGGCAGACGGGGAGGTCCCTGAAGATTGACCGCGCCGAGCGGACCGGAACCTCCGGGTCCCGGGGTGCGTCTCAACGGCATGTCGCGACGGGACGAAAACATGAGCAGTGACAGCGGGGAGAAGCGGCGGCCCCGGGGAGGCAGGCGCTGGCCGGCTCCCCTGGCGACGGCGGTGCTGGTGGTGGTCGTCGGCGGCGGCACGACGCTGGCCGTCCGGGCCGGCAATCACCCCCAAGCAGGCTCCGGCAGTCCTGCGGTGCCGGTGCTGCACCTGTCGCAATCCGGTGCAGGCTCGGCGCAGCAGGCTCCGCTGCGACCCGGCGTGCGCCCGATCACCGGTGGTTCCTACCGGTTGACGGGCACACTGCCCGCCGGCGGCCGGCGTGGCGCACCGGTCTTCCAGTTCGCCGGTGGCCGGGCGCCGATGGCCCTCGTCGGTCGCCTCGCGAGTGCCCTGGGCCTGAGCGGGACGCCGGCCCCCGTCCTGAGCGGCTGGCGACTTGCCTCCGGGGAGCGCGAGCTGACCGTCCAGGACGGGCCGGGGTGGCTCTGGCAGTTGGTGGGTCCGGCCGGCCAGGTGCGGTCCCATCCGGCCTGCCCGCCGAACGGGTGTTCCGGTCCCGGGGCGGCGGACGCTCCGGTCGATGCCGTAGCCGGGCTGCGCAGCCCGCGCGCTCCGTCCGCGATTGGCGCACAGCGCACGGCTGCTCGCGTGCTACGCGCGACCGGCCTGCCCGCGGACAACCTGCGGAGCACCAACTACGGCAGCGTCGTCGAAGTACGTACGCCACTGCGGGTGACCGGCACAGAAGCGGCTGGGCTGGACACCGTCGTGACGGTTGACGGCTGGGACCGGGTGGTCTCCGGCAGCGGCTTGCTCGGTAGACCGAGGGCCGGCGTGACCTACCCGCTGATCGGGGCAGCGCAGGCGTTCCGGCGGCTTCAGGCGCAGCCGCGGCCGATGTTCGCCTGTCTCGACCGCTGCCCTGCGACGCGATCCTCGGACATCACCGGAGCACGGCTGGGCTGGCTGGCGACCAGCGACGGACGGGGGTCACTCCTCGTGCCGGCATGGCTGTTCACGGCGGCCGGCCAGCAGCAGCCGATCCCGGTGGTGGCCGTCGAGTCGCGCTATCTGTCCTGGTCGTCCGCTTCAGGCCCGGCCATCGGGTCCGGCAGGATGCATGGAGGACCGGCCGCTCCAGCGACGAAATAGTTGATCGAAGCAGCGGAGCGAGGAGCGAGCGGAGCTGACGAATAGTGGCTAATGGAACGAATCGCCGCAGGCGCAGGACCCGGAGGCCTGCGGGTTGTCGATGGTGAAGCCCTGCTTCTCGATCGTGTCGACAAAATCGATGGTGGCCCCGGACAGGTAAGGCGCGCTCATCCGGTCGAGCACGACCTCGACGCCGCCGAAGTCCTTGACCTCGTCACCGTCGAGTGAGCGCTCGTCGAAGAACAACTGGTATCGCAGTCCGGAGCAGCCGCCGGGCTGCACCGCGATGCGCAGGCGCAGGTCGTCGCGACCTTCTTGCTCGAGCAGTGCCTTGACCTTGGCCGCGGCCTGGTCGCTGAGCGCGATGCTCTGCTGGGTCGGTGTGCTCTGGGGTGCGGTCACGGCTACGGATCTCCTCAGGGTCGGATTTCGGCAGGGTCATCGTACCTGCCGAGCGCCCGGACTCCACTGCCTCGCGACCCGCTCGGCAAGGGAGCGCACCCCTGCCGCGGGGTGCGCCATCGCCTCCCGCACCGAGCCGAGGTGCTCGGCCACCGAGTAGGCCGCCTCGATGCCGTGCGCCGCCATCTGCCGTTGGCCGACGGACACCTGACCGGCGAGCACCAGGCAGGGCACGCCCCGCGTGCCGGCCGAGGCGGCCACGCCGGTCACCACCTTGCCGCGCAGCGATTGGGTGTCGAAGGAGCCTTCCCCGGTCAGCACCACCCGCGCTCCCTGCAGCGCGGCGTCCAGGCCGACAAGCCGCCTCACCAGGCCGGCGCCGGAGTCGAACTCCGCACCCAGGGCCAGCAGGGCGGCACCGATACCGCCGGCCGCCCCGGAGCCGGGCAGGTCGCAGACATCCGCCGGACACCCCGGGAGGCGGCGAAGCGCGGTCGCCCAGGTGGACAGCGCGCGGTCGAGCAGCGCGACATCGGCCGGCGTCGCCCCCTTCTGCGGGCCGAACACCGCGCTCGCACCCGCGGGTCCGAGCAGCGGGTTGTCGACATCGCCGGCGCCGATCAGGCGGGCATCCCCCAACCGGGGCGACCCCTCGATGCCGGCGACGTCGAGCAAGGCCGCCCCGCCGGAGGCCAGCGCCCTGCCGCGGGAGTCGACCGGCCGGCCGCCCAGGGCGGCCAACATCCCCGCGCCGCCGTCGTTGGAGGCCGACCCACCGAGCCCCACGACCACGGTCTCCGCCCCACGCTGCACCGCGGCGCGCAGCAGCAGGCCGAGTCCCCACGACGTGGTCATCAGCGGATCTCGCTCGGCTTCGGCGAGCAGGTGCAAGCCGCACGCCTGCGCCGACTCGACGTAGGCGGTCCGGCCGCAGACGAACACCTCCGCGGCAACCTCCCGGCCGAGCGGGTCGGTAGTGCGTACCGGCAGCACCGTGCCGTCGAGCACGGAACGCAACACGGCGACGAAACCCGGGCCGCCATCGGAGAGCGGGCGCTGCACCACCTCGTCCGCCGGTGCCCCCCGGCGCCAGCCCTCGGCGATCGCCGCCGCCGCCTGCGCGGCCGACAGGATCCCGCCGAAGGAGTCCGGTGCCACGACGATCCGCACCGGCTCAGTCTGACTACTCTCGTAGCCGTGCGCCTGCCCACCTTCCGGATGCCGGGCCGGGACCGGACCCCGGCCGAGCCGACCGCTGCACCCGAACGGCAGCCGAAGCCGGCCGGCCAGCCCACCGGGAAGGGCCGGCCCACCCCGAAGCGCCAGCGTGCCGTCCCGCCGCCGCCTCCCCCGACGACCCGCAAGGAGGCCTATGCGCGGATGCGCGCGAGGTCGCGGGATGGCCGCGGCGAGGCCCGCAAGGGCATGCTCGAGGGCGACGAGCGCTACGTGCTGGCCCGTGACCGCGGTCCGGCCCGCAAGCTTGTGCGCGACATCGTCGACGCACGGCGCAACGCCGGGTCCTACGTCTTCGGCGCAGCCGTGGTGATCCTGCTGGCGGCAAGCGTTCCCGGGGTCCCTCCCGGCGTCAAGCTCGCCATCAGTTACCTGTGGCTGCTGATGATCCTCACGTTCGCCGCCGACTCGTACGTCTTGAGCCGCGTCATCCGCCGGGCCGTCATCGACCGGTTCCCCGACGATGAGTCCCCGGCGCGCGGGCACGTTTTCTACGGGGTGATGCGGGCAGCGACCTTCCGCCGGCTGCGTAGCCCGCGCCCGGGCGTCAAGATCGGCACCGAGGTCTGAGGGGAGGAGCGCGTGGACTTCCGCCATCTCGGCAGGAGCGGGCTCAAGGTCAGTGAGATCTCGTACGGCAACTGGCTGACCCACGGTTCACAGGTCGAGCAGGATGCGGCGATCGCCTGCGTGCGGACCGCGCTGGACCTGGGAATCACGACCTTCGACATTGGTGGTCAGGGGCGCAGGAGCCGCGTTGCGGCCCTGTTTCCCCATCCCCCTTTCAAACCGTGCGTGCGGTTTTCCCGCACACGGCTTACCGATGATCTTCTTGGCATAGTTACGCAGCTTTCGGATAGCGGAC